>DATABS010000060.1:0-30966 GCA_036259475.1 Acidimicrobiia bacterium
GTCGAACTCACCTCCGACGACCTCGATGTCCTCCAAACGGGCCAGCAGCCACGGGAAGCCTATTGGGACACGCGATCATCGCTCTCCTGGCACTGAGTCCGATCCCTCGTCTCCTTTGGACGATACGAGGGTGGTAACCCAAGGTTCTAGACACCGCATAGCGGTGCCCCGGCCCACACAACCGCCTTCGCGTTAGGCGCCGGCGAACCCATGGTTCCAGGCACCGCATACCGGTGCCCCCAACCCACAGAACGACGGCGGCGGCTCGTCGACTCTGCTCGAGCCTCGCATCCGCCGGAGTCGATCTGGGACCGGTCGAGCATCATGAGATCGCAGTGGCGATCCTCGCCGAGTTGGTTGCCCTGAGGGCCGCCGGCGGCTTCACTGAGGCCGTGGCCATCAACGAACGCGAGACTGCCATCGACCCGGTCTGCGAGATGACAGTCGACGTCGACACCGCTCGCTTCAAGAGCGAGTACGAGGGAAAGACGTACTACTTCTGCGCCGCCGGGTGCCAGCGCGCCTTTGAGACGAACCCGGCGACGTTCGTCTCCTGACCGGTCTGGCGCGAAGGACCCTCACACGCCGGACCAGCGTCCGACGTGGGAAGCCAGCCGGTCGGCGGTGACCGTCGACTGCTGCGCCAGGTCGGCGGCTGCCACTCCATGCCAGTGCGCCGCGGAGCGGGCCGCCTCGAGGGGCGACAGTCCCCTCGCCCAAAGCGCAGCCGTCATCCCGGCGAGAACGTCTCCCGTGCCGATCGTGGCCAGTTCGGCGCCTCCGCTGACAATGGCCCACGGCGTCCCCCCGTCGGTGACGAATGTCGGCCAGCCCTTGAGCAGCACCACTCCCCCGATCGCTTCGGCCAGCCGCCGGGCACCCTCCGACCCGGGGTCCTCGTCGCTCAGACGCCCGAATTCCCCGGCGTGGGGTGTGATGACCAGTTCGGCCGTCGAGCCCGTGAGCGCGTCGAGCGAGCGGAGGGCATCCGCATCGACGACCACCTTGTCGGCTGACCTCATCACCTGGGCGACGATGTCGAACAGATCGCCTAGACCGGGCCCAACGAGAACCACGTCATAACGGTCCATGAGGCGGTCAACGTCCTCGAGTGGATAAGTGAGCAGCTCCGGCGCAAGCGTGGCGACCGCCTGCGGTTGGGCCGAGGCGACTCCGACGGCGCCTGCCCCGAAGTGGAGTGCCGCCCGTCCCGCCATGACCGCGGCGCCGACCATTCCTTCGCTTCCTCCGACGGTGAGCACTGAACCGGCCGACCATTTGTGGGCATTCCATGCCCGCGACGGACGATCGGCGTCGGCATCCTCGACGACTCTCAGGACCGGATCACCCTCGGCGAGGCCTATGTCGGCCACAGTGACCAACCCGCAGATCTCGGGAGCCGCCAGATGCGCCCGCTTCAGCCCCCCGAAGGTGACGGTGCGCCTGGCGGCGAATGACCCGTCGGTTGCCGCGCCGGTGTCGGGATCCACGCCTGTCGGCACGTCGACTGCCAGCACCGGCAGCACCGTGTCCATCCAATCGCGGATAGCTGCAGGTAATCCCCGCCGGAAGCCGCCTCCGAAGATGGCGTCGATGATCAGGTCGGCTCTGCCCGGCGGAGAGAGCGGCCCGATGGGTACTCCCGCCGTTCGCGCCGCGTCGGCCGCGTGGCGAGCTGCTTCGGTTTTGGGGTCTGCCAGAGCTTCCACCCGGACGTCGACTCCCCGCCGTCGGAGATATCGAGCTGCGACATAGCCATCCCCGCCGTTGTTGCCGGGACCGCACAGGACGACGACGCGGGAGCCATAGGCCATCCCCATGTCGGCAGCCTCGAGAGCCACGGCCAGACCGGCACGATCCATGAGGACGTCGACCGGATCCGAGGCGCCCTGGTCCATCCGCGCCGCCTCAGCGGCTGTGACGACCGGGATCATTCGTGCTCGCCGACGGCGACGGCCATCACGAGGGCCGAGGTATCGGTGTGGGTTATCGTCACCAGCACGTCGGTGACGCCGAGCATCTCGGCGCGGCGGGCGGCGTTGCCGCTCATCCGGACGCGGGGTGGTCCACCGCCAGTGATCTCGATGTCGGTCCACCGGATGCGTCGCCAGCCCACTCCCATGGACTTCATCACGGCTTCCTTGCCGGCGAAGCGCGCGGCGAGTCGGCGAGCGGGCTTGGCGAAACGCAGCGCATACTCTTGCTCGTGAACTGTGAAGCAGCGCTCGATGAAGCGGGGATACTTGCCGAACACCGCCTCGACCCGGTCGATGTCGGCCAGGTCGACGCCAAGACCGATGATTCTCACGGAACCCAGGTTAAGTCGCGGCGGCATCGTGATGACGAGGGGCGGGCTGATCGTTCATTCGACGTGAGGGCCGGAAAAAGATGAGCCTTCACAACCATGAAACGCGATAGGGAACGGGTTGCTCCGTTCGGCTCGAAGCCTGTCATCGCATGGCCGCTCCGCCCGTCACCGGAGCACGAATACGTAAGACGAGTCGATCAAAAGATTGCCCTTCCAGACCTCGACCCGATTGCCTGCCTTCTAGTCTCTGCGATGTCTATGTCGGCGCTCTCGGGCCGGGTGGGAGCCTGTTCACCAGCGGGTGGCGGAGAAGGATGGTCGGATGGCGGATCAGGACCGGTGGATCGCGGTCTGCGGCGCGACGGGGCGTCAGGGAGGGGCAGTCACGCGGGCGCTCCTCGCACAGGGCTGGAGGGTGCGAGCCCTCACTCGCCGACCCAACAACGAGCGCGCGCGTGACCTGCGCCGGATCGGAGCCGAGGTCACAAGCGCCGATATGGAGGATCCAGTGTCACTCCGCGACTCATTCGACGGCGTGTACGGGGTCTTCAGCGTCCAGAACGGGCTAGCCAACGGATTCGACCGCGAGGTGATCCAGGGTCGCAACGTGGCGACCGCCGCCAAACAGTCAGGCGTCAGTCATCTGGTGTACGCCTCAGCCGGAACCGGAGCGCGTGACACCGGAGTTCCCTCATGGGACGCCAAGATTCAGGTGGAAGACCACATGAAGAGGCAAGGCCTTCCCTTCACGAGCCTCCGGCCCCAGGCCCTCATGGAGCTCATGACCGAGAAGTCGTACTACCCGCAGCTGGGCACCTGGAATATCTGGCCCAGGATCTACGGCGACAATCGGCCCGTGCCGTGGATGGCGGTGGAGGACGTGGGATTGATCGCCGCCGCAGTCTTTGCCGGCACGAACCGCTACGCCGGGCAAAGCCTCGTCCTGGTAGGCGACGTTCAATCCCTCGCCCAATGCCGTGACATCTACCGGGGAGTCATCGGAAAGTACCCGCGTTCGTTCCCTGTACCGATCTGGCTATTCGATCGCTTCACCCGCGGTGACGTCACAGCCATTTGGCGCTACGCCGCCAACGGCGAGGTCCCTTTGGACACCACCGCAACGCAAGCCATCCATCCCAATCCCCTGTCGGTGCGGCAATGGCTCATGAAGACGTGCGACCGACAGGTAGGCCTGACCGAAGACCAACAAGGAGGAAGGAGAGGGACGTGACGGAAGAGAGAAACACACGCCGGTTAGAAGAGTTCCTGAAAGCCTATGCCGACGGAGACACCGACCGCCTCGGTGCGATGCTGGCCGACGATGCGGTGTGGCACGTCGGTGGAACCCATCCATTCAGCGGGGACTATCGCGGCAAGGACTCGATCCTGGCCTATTTCGACACGGTTGGCGACGAGACGGGAGGGACGCTGCGTCTCGATCCAATCGAGATGTTGGCCAATGACCGACGCGGTGCGCTGTTCCTGCGAGTCACTGCCATGCGGGGAGACCGCCAACTCGATGTCACCATGGCAGAAGCATTCCAGTTCGATCAGGACGGCCGGATCGTGGAGTTCTGGGCACACACGACAGATCAGGATGCAGTGAACCAGTTCTGGAGAGAGGAGATCTCCCATGGGTGAGAATAGCGAACGGCTCGCCGAAGCGATGGGAGCCATCAGCCGAGGAGAGATCGAACGTTTCGGGGATATTCTGCTCGCCGACGACGTGCTGTGGCATTGGCCCGGCCAGAGTGCAGTGAGCGGCGATTACCACGGACGGTCTGCCGCCCTGGCGCTTCTGGAGGGATTCCACACTCTCACCGGTAATCGTCTCCAGGTGGAACCTCTAGATATTCTGGAGGGTGAACGGCATCTGATGTCGTTCACCCACGTGACAGCCGACAAGGAGGGCGATCACCTCGATGTGATCATGGCCGACGCCATGCGCTTCGGCGACGACGGGCGGGTTGTGGAATTCTGGACGCTGTCGAACGATCAGGAGGCGGTCGATGCCTTCATCGGTCGTGGTTGAGGCCTCTTATTAGACCTGAGCGCCAATAGGCGCTTGGAGGCTCGCCTCCGACGCGGCGGCCCTTCCCGCCGGTAACGTCAACCCATGGAGTCGCCTGTGGCCCGCCGGATGTGGGCATCGCTCGAACCGATCCACGCCATGATCTACTTCGTGCCCGAGGCGTTCGAGGCGTGGAAGAACATCGGCTTCACCCACCCGAGGATGGGCTATTTCGCCTCCCGATCCGCCGCCATGGGAGCGGTCGAGGCTTCCGTCGTGGCTGCCACCTTCTTCAACTTCAATCCGGAGACCGTCGCCCGCTTCATTCCCGAAGCATGGAGCATCGCCTCTCCCGACCATATCATCGCGACCCGCTACACCGCCGCCGACGAAGCCCTCCACCGCCTACTCGGAGATGCCATCCACTCCGAGGAGATGTCGTGGGCCGCCGACGCAGCGATGGAGGCGGCTGCCGCCTGCCCGGCGGGCGGCCGGTCCCTGTTCGCCGGGCACGCCGCCGTCCCCGTCCCCGACGTTCCGCACCTCCGCCTGTGGCACGCCACGACTCTGTTGAGGGAGTTTCGGGGAGACGGGCATGTCCACGCCCTGATCTCGGCCGGTTTGACGGGCCTGGAGGCGGTCGTCTCCTACACCGCCACCGGTGACCTGTTCGACGCCGACTTCTTCCGTCGGAGCCGGGGATGGAACGACGACGATTGGGCAAGTGGAGTGGAGGCGCTCCAGGGCAAGGGATGGATCGACGACCAGGGTGCGTTGACCGATCATGGCCGGGCCGTCCGCGAGACCGTGGAGGACGAGACCGACCGTCTCTCGCTCGCTCCCTGGCAGGCGCTGGGAGAAGAGACGGCCCGAAGGCTGGCCACCGCGGTCCGTCCCTGGAGGCGAACGATCCTCGACGCCGACGTGCTGGGCGGAGGCGGCCGCAACGTCCGGGCCTTTACCGAGGCCGACTGACCGGCGGTTCTTTGGACACCGGGAACGCCCAATCCCTTCATTGACCCCGGCAGTCGGAAACCGAGCGTCCCGGTCCAAAGGACGGGTACCGCTACTCGACCGTCACTGTCTTTGCCAGGTTGCGGGGCTTGTCCACGTCGAGACCCTTGGCCGTCGCCAGGTGGTAGGCCAGCAATTGAAGCGGCACGACGGCGGTGACGGTGCAGATCAGATCGGGGCCGGCAGGCACCTCGATCAGATGATCCGCCACCGCCGCCACCTCACCGTCGCCCTCCTCGACCACGAGCACGATCGTGGCTCCCCGGGCACGCATCTCCTCCATGTTGGACAGGGTCTTCGTCTTGACATGGGCGTCGGTGGCGACGCCGACCACGACCACCCCGTTCTCGATGAGGGCGATGGGGCCGTGTTTCATCTCGCCGGCGGCGTAACCCTCTGCCCGGACGTAAGCGATCTCCTTGAGCTTGAGCGCCCCTTCCATCGCCACCGGGAAATCACCCGATCGACCCAGGAAGAAGAAGTCCCGGACGTCGCCGAACTTGGAGGCGATGGCGGCGATTGCACCGTCACGCTCGAGCGCCGACTCGACCGCCAGGGGTAGCTTTCGCATTTCGGTCACCAAGTGCTCGATCCCGCCGGGGTCGACACTCCCCCGCACCTGCGCCAGGTAGAGCCCGAGAAGCTGCATCGCCACCAACTGCGTCGTGAATGTCTTGGTGGCGGCGACACCGATCTCCGGCCCGGCCCGGGTGTAGAGAACCGCGTCGGCTTCACGGGCCAGGGCGGAATCGACGACGTTGGATACCCCGATCACCGTCGAGCCCTGCGCCCTGGCGTAGCGGATGGCGGCCAACGTGTCGATCGTCTCGCCCGACTGGCTGATCCCCACCACGAGCGAGCGGGCGTCGAGGACCGGGTCGCGGTACCGGAACTCGGAGGCGATGTCGATCTCCACGGGCAGCCGGGTCCAGCGCTCGATGGCGTACTTGGCCATCATCGCGGCGTGGTAGGAGGTGCCGCAGGCGATCACGAACACCTTGTCCACTGCCCGTAGGAGACGGTCGTCGAGCTCCAGCTCACGCAGGAGTACGCGGCCGGTTTCGTCGACCCGCCCTCGGAGCGTATCGGCGATCGCGTTCGGCTGTTCGTGGATCTCCTTCAGCATGAAGGTGGGATAGCCGCCCTTCTCGGCCGCCTCCAGATCCCATTCGACCTTCCGTTGCTCCGGCTCCACCGGATTGCCCGCCAGGTCGGTGACGACCACCGAACCGGGTCGAACCTCCACTACCCGGTCGTCATCGAGCACGACCATCTCACGGGTGTGCTCCAGGAAGGCGGGAATGTCCGAGGCGATGAAATTCTCGCCGTCTCCCCGGCCCACTACCAGGGGGCTGTGGCGCCGGGCGCCCACGATCAAATCGGGATCGGAGGAACGCATGACGACTAGGGCGAGAGCGCCTTCCGCCTTCTGCATCACCCTCCTGACCGCCTCGGCGAGATCGAGGTCGGCCATCTCCTCGATCATGTGCGCCACCACCTCCGTATCCGTATCGGAAGCGAACAGGTGGCCCGACGCGAGCAGCTCGGACTTGAGAGCTGTCCAGTTCTCGATGATCCCGTTGTGGACTACGACTACCGATGAGGCGCAATCCTGATGGGGATGAGCGTTCGTGCTGTTGGGAGCACCGTGGGTCGCCCAGCGGGTGTGCCCGATACCTCCGTGGCCATCCGTGATGGCCGAGAGGGTGATCGCTTGTTCCAGTTCTTCCATCCGGCCGGCGCGTTTGACGACGTTCATCCCGTCGCCGCCGTGGACGGCGACACCGGCCGAGTCGTAACCCCGGTATTCGAGCCGGGCGAGGCCCGGGACCAGCACGTCGGTCACGGGACGCGGGCCAACGTATCCAACGATTCCACACATGGGAATCAGCTCCTTCTGCTTCGAGAAGGGCCACGACGCCGGCGTCGCCGGCTCCACATCGGATGGGTCTCTGTTCCCGAAGTCACCTCCGGGGTTTGCTCCCATACGTCACGACCGTGGATCGGCCGGGAAGGCATCCGCCGAAAACTTCGATGACCTTCCTCCTCGTCATCTGCCGTGAGACAGATCTGGCGCTGTCAATTCCGTTTTCGCGCATGAATCGCACGCTATGGCGCGCGCTCTGTGCGCGAAAACATGTCGCGGCCTCAGGGTTCTTGTCGGTTACTCCTTTCCAAGCTGATCGGCGACGACTGCCGCCAGACGATCAGCATACTTCCTGGCCATCTCAAAGGTAGGGGCTTCCACCATCACCCTGACGAGCGGCTCGGTCCCGGAGGGACGCAGCAGCACCCGACCGTCATCGCCCAGATCCTCCTCCACGTAACCCACCTCTTCCCACACGGATGCGGCGGCTTCCACATCGGTTCCCCGGGCAATCCTTACATTCTCGAGTACCTGGGGATACTCGGTGATCGCCTCCGCCCGGAGTTGGCGCAGCTCCTTGCCGGTCCCCGCCATCACATCGAGGAGTCGGACTGCGGTGAGCAGACCGTCTCCGGTCCTTCCCTTGTCGAGAAAGATCACATGCCCCGACTGCTCGCCACCGAGGACGCCTTTTTGAGCGAGCAAGGCTTCCATGACATAGCGGTCCCCCACCTTGGTCTCGACCAGGTCGATGCCGGCTTCGGCCATGGACTTGCGAAAGCCGAGGTTGGACATGACGGTGGCGACGACGAGGTTGTTGCGCAGGCCACCGTTGGCCTTCCAGTGGCGGGCCACGATGGCCATGATCACGTCGCCATTGGCGGGGCGGCCGTCCTCGTCGACCGCGATCAGGCGGTCGGCGTCGCCGTCGAACGCCAGACCGACTCGACCCCGCGTCCGTGAAGCCAGGAACTCTGGATGAGTGGCTCCGCAGCCGTCGTTGATGTTCATCCCGTTCGGTTCGGCGGCCAGCACCTCGACGTCGGCTTTCAGCCGGTTGAACAGCTCCGGGGCGGCCTTGAAGGCGGCGCCGTTGGCGCAATCCAGTGTGAGCGGCAGGCCGCTGAGGCGGTAGACGGCGACGTCCGTCAAATAGGCGACGTACTCATAGAGGGCGTCAGAATCCTGGAGGCCGATACCGATAGCTCCGCCGACCGAGGAGCGTCGGCCCGAGGCCCGAAGGCGGTCTTCTATCTCTCGTTCGAGCGCATCCGGCAGCTTGGTGCCGTGCTCCCCCAGTAGTTTGATGCCGTTGTCCGGCGCCGGGTTGTGCGAGGCCGACACGACCGCCCCCATTCGGGCCGCCGACCGGTCCGTGAGGAGGCTGATCCCGCCCGACGGCAGGACACCGGCATCCAGACAATCGATGCCGACGGCTTGGAATCCGGCCTGAAGAGCCGAGGAGAGCATGGTCCCAGACCGGCGGGTGTCGCGCCCGACCAGCACCGGTCCATGATCCAGCAGTGTGCCGGCGGCCCGGCCGATCTCGAGGACGAGTTCGGGGGTGAGCTCCGTCCCGGCCTCTCCTCTGACCCCGTCGGTCCCGAAGATCGCCCTTCCCTGTTCGAGGATGGCCGTGAGGTCAGCCAAGCCTCAGTGCCTTATCGCTTGGTGTACTGAGGAGCCCGGCGAGCCTTGCGCAGGCCGTACTTCTTGGGCTCCACCCGGCGGGCGTCGCGAGTCAGCAACCCGGCCTTTTTCAGCGTGGCTCGCATTTCCGGGTCGAGTGCGATGAGCGCCCGGGCGATACCCAAGCGGAGCGCATCGACCTGGCCCGTGACTCCACCGCCCTCGAGCCGAGCTTCGATGTCGTAGCGACCATGCGTGTTGGTCAGCTGCAGCGGCTCCATCACTCGCATGCGTTGGGCCATCGTGGGGAAATAGTTCTCCAGCGACCGACCGTTGAGAGTCATCTGGCCACCGCCCTCACGGAAGCGCACCCGGGCAACGGACTGCTTGCGACGGCCGGTGGCTTGCACGATGGGTTTAGACATCAGGAGTCAACCTTTCGGATGTTGAGGTCCAGCGGTGAGGGGCTCTGGGCTTGATGGGGATGATCCGTCCCGGCGTAGACCTTCAGCTTGCGGGCCATCTGGCGGCCGAGCTTGTTCTTGGGCAGCATGCCTCGAACGGCACGCTCGATAACAGCCTCGGGACGCCGCCGGATGAGCGAGTCGAAAGTTTCGGCCTTGATTCCGCCCGGGAAGCCGGAGTGGCGGTAGTAGATCTTCTGCTGCGCCTTTTCCGACGTAACAGCCACTCGGTCGGCATTGACCACGATCACGTGATCGCCGGTGTCCATATGAGGAGCGTAGGTCGGCTTGTGCTTTCCACGCAGGATCTGGGCCACCTCGGAGGCGAGGCGTCCCAGCGGGAGATCGGCGGCGTCGATCACCCACCACTGGCGGGTGATATCGCCGGGTTTGGGCGAGTATGTCTTGTTGCTGGTCATGACAAAAACAGGTCCCTCTAGTGGCGGAGGGGGCGCGTTCGGGGAAACGAGCTCCGGAGGAGCGCCCTCATGGTACGGGAACCGGGCCGAATCTGCCAATCAGGTCGGAAGACGAAAGTCCCAAGCCCTCAACGCTTTGCCCGAAGCCAACCTCCCACAGGACCAGCCCGTGAGGAGGGGCGACGGTGCCGACCGCGTGGCGGTCGCGGGCCGCGATCACCTCTCCCACGGACGCGGCCGCCGCCCGACCCAAACCGACGTCGACACAAAAGCCCACCAGCGACCGCACCATCTGGTGGCAGAACGCACGCGCCCGCACTCGGAAGACGAAACGCTCTGCCTCCTCGGCCCAACCCGCCTCCAACACCTCGCGCACGCTCGTGGCAGCTTCCCGCTGACGGCAAAAACTGGCGAAGTCGTGTTCGCCCACAAACCCGCCCGCCGCACGGTTCATCGCCTCCCCGTCGAGCGGTCGGCCCACGTGCCAGGTCCAACCCCTGACAAGAGGATCGGTGGCGGGGCGCGGGTCGATGAAATAGCGATAGGAACGCCAGACGGGCGAGAAGCGAGCGCTGAAACCGTCGGGCACTTCAGTGACGGACCACACCGACACCTCCGGCCCGAGCACCCCGTCGAGGGAACGTCGGAGCCGACCCAGGTCAGGGAGCGCGCCCATGTCGAAGCTGACGACCTGATGACGGGCGTGGACGCCCCGGTCGGTGCGCCCGGCGCCGATGGTCTCAAAGCTCTCGCCCAGCACCTGGGCGAGACCCTCCTCCAGCCACCCCTGCACCGTGCGCACGTTGGGCTGGCGGGCAAAACCATGGAAATTCGATCCGTCGTAGGACAGGTCGAGTCGGACGACCGGCACGGTTCAGAACAGGGCGCCGAAGGCGAGGAACGGAAGCCGGAAGATCAGGCGGATGATGAACACGAGGGCGAAACCGATCAGGACCGAAGCGACCGCCTTGATGGTGTCAACCGAGCCGGCTTCCGACGTGGCGACCACTTTGGCGACGGCCGACCACACCAGGCCAACGATTGAACCGATCGGGCCGATCACGGCGAGGATGAGGGGTAATTCGCAGTGGCCGTGGAGACGCATCATGGTCTGCAATTGACCGCTGCCATCGAACAGCCTGGTAGCAGCGAGCCAGGTGGCGCCGGCGAGGATCAGCCAGGCCACCAGACCGAAGATAACCGACTCGAGCAGACCGGTGACCGAGAAGAAGCCGAAGCGGATGACGTTCCCGACATACACGACGGCGCTGATCGCTGCGACGAGCAGGACGGCGTCGGCCGTGGCGTCGGAGTCGAAGAACAGTTCCGAGTGGACCCGGCGATCCAGGACCGAGGCACGCACGGACCGTCTCAAAGCTCGCATGGCCGGGCAGAGTAATAGGGAAGAGAGATCACCAGACGCCGCGGATCAGCGACGGCGCAGATGAACCCGCTGCACGAGGTGGTCGGCGGCCTTGTCGAGGATCAGCGTCGCTCGTTCCCTGGTCGGGGCGATATTGCGTTCGAGGTTGGGACGGTTGGTCTCGTTCCAGATCCGCAAGGCCTCGGCCGTTGCCTCGGCGTCGTTGAAGCTCGAGTAGCGGTGAAAGTAGTTGGTGGGATCCTGAAAGGCGGTATCCCGAAAAGTGAGAAAACGGTCGACATACCAATTCTGCACGTGGGAGGGATCGGCCTCGACGTAGATCGAGAAGTCGAAGTAGTCGGAAACGTAGGTTCCGTAATCGCCTCCCTGGAGGACGTTGAGACCCTCGAGAATCACGATGTCGGGATCCTCCACCACTCGTTCCTCGCCCGGGACCACGTCGTAGGCGTTGTGAGAATAGACGGGGGCTGTTACCGGCGACCGGCCCGATTTGAGATCGGATACGAACTGGAGCAGCCGTCGCCGGTCGTAACTCTCGGGAAACCCCTTGCGGTCCATGAGATCCCGCTCCTCCAGCACCTTATTGGGCCACAGAAAGCCGTCGGTCGTGACCAGGTCGACTCGCGGATGGTCGGGCCAGCGAGACAAGAGGGCCTGGAGGACACGGGCGGTGGTGGACTTGCCCACGGCCACCGAGCCGGCGATCCCGATCACGTAGGGAACGGGGGTGGTCGGTTTGCCGAGGAACGTGTCGGTGACCGAGAAGAGGGACTGGCTGGCCTTTACGTACAGGTTGAGGAGACGGGACAGGGGAAGGTAGACGCGTTCCACCTCGTCGATGGAAAGGGCGACGTTGATTCCCCGGATCGCCTCGATGTCGGCCTGATCGAGTGTCATCGGCGTGGAGGCGCGCAACGCCGACCACTCGGGGCGCGTGAAGACGATGAACGGCGTCGGGTCGGGGCTCATTGCCGAGCAGGCTACCTGCGCCCAGGGAACCGGTTCGCTTGGATCGACCGACCGGACTCGGATGAACTGGCGCACTTCCGCCTCGATAGCGGGCGCACAGCAGGTGAGGGAGCTTTTCCCACGAGCTTGACATCAGGTCGAGCCGTACAATCCGGGACATGCGGAAGGCCTGGAACTGGGTAGTCACGATTCCGTTTTTGGTGACGTTCGGGCTGGTACTGGTGTTCTACGACATCGTGGGCCGGATCGTCCGTCCGTTCTCGCTGAGCGGCTTCGAGTGGGTGATGGGAGGTCTGCAACGAACTCTCGTCGCCGTGTTTCGCTTGTTCGGCACCCGGCTCGAGGTCGAGCGTTCCCCGCTGATCCGGTCCAACACCGGATACGTCATCGTCTCCAACCACCAGTCGCTGTTCGACATCGCCCTGATTGGGGGGATCCTGTTCTCCAATCTCCCCAAGTACGTCGCCAAGGCCGAGTTGGGCCGGTGGATCCCGTCGGTATCGCTCAACCTGAAACAGGGAGGCCATGCCTTGATCGACCGGGCGGATGCCGGTCAGGCGCTCGCTCAGATCAGGGACTTCGGCAAGCGAGTCCAGGAACGGAACCGTTCGGCGGTGATCTTCCCTGAAGGGACCCGCTCCCGGGATGGAGCCCTTCAGCCTTTCAAGCGGGCCGGAGCACGGGCGCTGCTATCTGCCGCCGACCGCCTGTCGGTGGTGCCGGTGGCCGTTCAGGGTTCGTGGCGGCTGAACAAGCTGTTGCCGTTCCAACCGGGGGCCCGGGTGCGCATTGCCTTCGGCGACCCAATCCCCCGCACTCCGGATGACGCCGCCGAGCGCCTCAAGGAAGCCCGTGACTGGATCGCAGCTCGAGTGATAGAACATAGTTCTAAGTCATAGTTACTAAGTGGTAGGTCGCGCCTCACTTCACAGGCCCTCTTCTGGGAGCGGCAGAGCGATCGAAGGGCGAACTCGGGAGGCAGGACTCATTACCTACCACTCACCACCTAGTACCGGCACGAGTCGCGTGGACGTCAGACGAGTTCGATGATGGCCATTTCGGAGCCGTCGCCTCGGCGGGGACCGAGCTTGACGATCCGGGTGTAGCCGCCGGAACGGTCGGCGTAGCCGGGACCGATCTCGCCAAACAACTTACTCAGGGCATCACGGTCGCCGATGGTGCGGCGGACGATTCGCCGGTTGTGAGAACCGTCCGTGCGGGCCTTGGAGATCATCTTCTCGGCCACCGGACGGACCGCCTTGGCCTTGGCAAGCGTGGTCTCCACCCGACCCTCGTTGATCAGCGCCACCGTGAGGTTGGCGAGGAGATGCCGGGAGTGGGCCGGGGACCCACCGAAGCGCGGACCCTTCTTGGGCCGGGGCATCAGGCTCCGCCCCCCTGGGCGTCGGCCAGCGACAGGCCCAGCTCGTCCAGCTTGGCCGTCACCTCCTCGAGGCTCTTCTGGCCGAAGTTGGTGATGTTGAGGAGGTCGTCCGAGGTCCGTGCGACCAGCTCGCCGACCGTCTTGATCTGCGCCCGGCGGAGGCAGTTACGCGGCCGCTCGGACAGGTCGAGCGCCTCGATGGGCAGATCCAGGTCGGGCGAGCCGGAGCCCTCCGGCTCCACGTCGCCCAGCTCCAGGCCGACGCCCTCCGCCATGTCGGCGAAGAGGCCCATCAGCTCACGCAGCGTCTTTCCGGCCGAGGACACCGCCTCGCCCGGTTCGATGGCGCCGTTGGTCTCGACGTCCAGGATCAGCTTGTCGAAGTTGGTCATCTGACCGACCTGGGTGCTCTCCACCCGATAGGCGACCTTGCGGACGGGGGAGAAGATCGAGTCGACCGGGATGACACCGATCGGTTGTCCGGACTCCTTGTTCGACTCGGCGCCGCGATAGCCGACACCCTGACCGACGGTGAGCTCCATCTCGAGCCGACCGCTGGACGACATCGTCGCCAGATGCAGGTCCGAGTTGACGACCTCGACTCCGGCCGGGACCTTGAGGTCGCCCGCCGTCACCTCGCCCGCTCCCTTGGCCGACAGGTACAGGGTCTTGGGGTCGGGATCCTCCAGCCGGATCACGATCTGCTTGATGTTGAGGATCAGGTCGACCACGTCCTCGACCACGCCCTCCACCGTGGAGAACTCATGCTCGACGCCCTCGATCTGGATCGAGGTCACGGCCGCGCCGGGAATCCGGGAGAGCAAGGTCCGCCGCATCGTGTTGCCCAGCGTGTAGCCGAAGCCGGGCTCGAGCGGCTCGACGATGAACCGTGACCGGCTCTCGGCGATCTGCTCCTCTTCGATTTGGGGTCTTTGAACGATCAGCACTTGGGATTCCTCACTTCGAATAGAGCTCGACGATCAGCTGCTCTTGGATTGCGGTGTCGATCTGGTCGCGGCTCGGTACATCTCGAACCTTCACGCGGCGTTCGTCGAGATCGACGTCCAGCCACTCGGGGTTGGGCCGGTCGAGCGTGTCGACGGCGTGCTGGATGGTGACCATGTCGCGGGAAGCCTCTTTCACCGTCACCACGTCGTCCTTCTGCACCTGGTACGAGGGGATGTCGACCTTCTTACCGTTCACCAGGAAGTGACCGTGGTTGACGAGCTGACGAGCCTGGGGACGGGTGGCGGCTAGACCAGCCCGCCAGACAACGTTGTCGAGGCGGCATTCGAGGATCTGCAAGAGGCTGTCGCCAGTGATCCCGGGGCGCCGAGCCGCTTCCTCGTAGTAGCGACGGAACTGGCGCTCGAGAACGCCGTACATCACACGCAGCTTCTGCTTCTCCCGCAACTGGATCTGATAGTCGCTCTCCCGGATGCGGCCGCGGCCATGCTCACCGGGGGGATAGGGACGCCGATCGACCGGGCACTTCTTCGACTGGCACAGAGGGGTACGGGCCCGGCGGCAAGCCTTGTGCTTGGGTCCTGTGTAACGAGCCATTTCAGCCTCTCCGACGCTTCTTGAGGCGGACACCGTTGTGCGGCATGGGGGTGACGTCGCGGACGCCGCTCACTTCCATGCCCATGTTCTGGAGGGTGCGGACGGCCGTGTCACGGCCCGATCCGGTCCCCGACACGATCACATCCAGTTTCCTGATCCCGTGCTCCCCGGCACGCCGGGCCGCCTCCTCGGCTGCCACCTGGGCAGCGTACGGAGTCGACTTGCGAGATCCTTTGAATCCGACCGAGCCGCCCGATGTCCAGGCAACTACGGCGCCGGTTTGGTCGGTGATGGAGATGATCGTGTTGTTGAAGCTGGCCTTGATGTGGGCCTGGCCGTGAGCGATGTTCTTGCGCTCGCGGCGGCGGACGCGCTTCTGAGGTTGCTTTTGCTGTCTTGCCACCGTCTCTCCTACTTCTTCAGCTTCTTCTTGCCGGCGATGGCCTTGCGCGGTCCCTTGCGAGTCCGGGCGTTGGTGTGGGTGCGCTGACCCCGCACCGGAAGGCCACGACGGTGGCGGATACCCTGGTATGTACCGATCTCGATCTTGCGCTTGATGTTTTGTTGGACATCGCGGCGGAGATCGCCCTCGACCTCGAACTGCTGGTCGATGAAGCGGCGAATCCGTGTGACCTCGTCGTCGGTCAGCTCCCGAATCTTGGTGCCCGGCTCGATGCCGGTCCCTTCGCACACCAGGGCGGCGCGGCTGCGCCCGATGCCGTAGATGTAGGTCAGCCCGATCTCGAGACGCTTGTCACGAGGGAGGTCGACTCCAGCGATACGTGCCATCAGCCGATCACCCTTGCCTCTGCTTGTGGCGGGGGTTGGGGCAGATCACCCATACCCGCCCTCGGCGGCGGATGATGCGACATTTCTCGCACATCTTTTTTGTCGAAGGACGCACCTTCATTGGTTCTCCAGACGTTTCCGTCGGCCGATGGCAAACACCGGCACTTCGACTGCTTACGGTTTTTCCTGTCGCGCCCGAAGCCGTCGCCGGCGACGGCACGTCGCACGAAGAGGGTGCTCGGGAACGAGGTCTCGGCCTGCCGTGCGGGCACGGCAGAGCCACGAGCCAGGAGAGAATGATACCGCTAGCTCCGACCTATCTTCAAATCTGGCTGGGAGCGGCGGTTACGAACTCCTCGACCGGCACGGGTTGCTCCCCGGCGGTGAAGACCATCACCCCGTCCTTGGTGATGGCAAGGGTGTGCTCCCAGTGGGCCGACAGCGACCCGTCGGCGGTCCGAACGGTCCAGCCGTCCGGGTCGACCGTGGCGGTGCGCGTGCCCAAATTGAACATCGGCTCGATGCAGAGGGCCATGCCGGTCCGCAGCTTCATCCCGGTGCCGGCTTCGCCCACGTTGGGTATCTGGGGCTCTTCGTGCATCTGCCGGCCGATGCCATGGCCGAGATATTCCTCGACGATTCCGTATCCGTGGCGTCGTCCGACGGCTTCGATGGCGGCGCCGATGTCTCCCAGCCGAGCACCGTGGCGGACCGCCCTCACTCCGGCCCACATCCCTTCCTGCGTGACATCGATCAGCGTCTGCACCTCGGGGGCGACTGCGCCGATTGCCATCGTGAACGCGGCATCCCCGTGGAAACCCTGATAGATGGCTCCCGCGTCGACTGAGAGTATGTCGCCTTCCCGTAGGCGGTAGTCGGTGGGGATCCCGTGGACGATGACATCGTTGGGCGACAGGCACAGAGTGGCGGGATATGTGCCGTGATAGTTCAGGAATGAAGAGGTGCAACCGCGGTCCGTGAGGACCTGCCGGGAGATCTCTTCCAGCTCCAGAAGCGACACGCCGGGGCGGGCGGCGTCTCGTACGGCGGCATGGATGGCGGCGACACAGGCTCCGGCGACAGCCATCTTCTCGAACTCGCGACGGGACTTGATCGTGATCATGGGTGGACCGACGTGATTGTACCGACCGCGAATCGGGAAGTCGGAGTCGAACCGACCCGCCCAACGAGGTGCCCTCGATGGCAGAACCGATGCGGAAAGGTCAGGCCGCTTCCAGCCCGGGTCCCAGTTCGGCCAGCGCCGCGCCAAGGAATCGGTGGGTCCACTCCTCGGCGAATTTGCGGTTGTCACAGAAGACGAGGGGAACGTTCGGATAACGGACCTGGACCCGTGCCACCATTTCCGCCAGCCAGCCCGGCTCAACACGCTCGACTCTGAACAAGGAGGTGTAACAAGGTCCTCGACCACCACGGCCGTCGCCGGCAGCGTCGCCAACTCCGCCATGACGAAACCGATCTTGCCGGAGACCAGATCGGCCTGGAGATTCTCGAGTGTCTTGCGTTCGACACTCGCCACGACCCTGTCCCCCGCCATGACCGCGTAGTCCCCGGCGGAAAGCGCCCTCCGCTCGGTCGTGACTGAACGCTCGCCGAATCGGTAGGGATAGCGCTCGCGGGTGTCTACACCACCCACTCCTCGAGATCCCATGCTCACCGCAGAACTCGGTCACGTTCAAACCCTCCACATCCACTTCCACGATCAGACGTCGCACGCTCATAGGCACTTCCCTTCTCATAAGACCAGATAGTCACTGGTTCACCATCCGGTGTGAGGGATGTCCCGCGACAGGTGTGAGGGATGTGCTGCAAGAACGCAGCCACCGCTATGCGGGTCTAGAACCCTTGGTTGCCACCCTCGTCGGCGAGGGCCGACAGGATGCGGTCGGTGACTTCTTCCACCTCGCCCATGCCGTCGATCTCGACGACGACGCCCCGGCTGCGATAGAGGTCGATGAGAGGAGCGGTTTGCTCCTGATAGATCTTGAAGCGGTTGCGAACCGCTTCTTCGGTGTCATCGGAGCGTCCCCGGGCGAGGATCCTCTCGGTGAGTTCGTCCTCGTTGACGTCGAAGACGACTACCCGATCGAGCCCGTCTCGCCCGATCAACTCGTCCAGCGCCTCCACCTGGGGGAGGGTGCGGGGGAAGCCGTCGAGGATGAAGCCCCGCCGGGCATCTTCGTCGGCCATCCGGTCTTCGAGCATCTCAACAGTGATCGAGTCCGGCACGTAGTCGCCGGAGTCGAGGATCGCTTTGACCCGCTTGCCGATCTCGGTGCCTTCACCCACGTGGTGGCGAAACATGTCCCCGGTCGAAACGTGCGGAATTCCGAGCCGCTCGGAAACCAGATCCGCTTGGGTCCCTTTGCCCGCTCCGGGCGGGCCAATGAACAACAGCTTCACTGTCTTGATCCCTGGGGGGTACTCCCCCCAGGGACCCCACGGCTGATGGCCTCCAAGCGAGTCGTGGTCGGGGCCATCCAAGCTAGCGAATGCCATCGACGGACAGTCTGGCGGCTTCCGACTTCCGGCTTCCGACTTCCGACATCGGTCAAGTGAGGATTCCTTCGTAGTTGCGCATCGTGAGCTGGGATTCGATCTGCTTCATGGTCTCGAGGGCCACGCCCACCACGATCAGGATCGACACACCGGAGAAGGCAACCGGGATGTTCCAGATGATTCCGGCGATCACCGGTAGCACGGAGATCACGCCGAGGAACACCGACCCCGGAAGCGTGATCCGGTTGAGGATATGGGCCAGATACTGCTCGGTCTGGCGACCCGGACGCACTCCGGGGACGAAGCCACCGTTGCGCTGGATCATCTCCGCCTGCTTTTGCGGATCGAACTGGATGGCGGTGTAGAAGTAGGTGAAGAAGATGATGAGGGCGAAGAGCAGTATCACGTACCACCAGGACGGCTGGCCGGTGGCCGAGCCGCCCAGGTTGGCGTCGATCCAGCGGTAGATCGCCTGCACCCACGTGGCGTCCGAGGGGATCGCCGTGATGATCATCGCCGGGAACAGCAGGACCGAGGTGGCGAAGATGACCGGGATGACCCCGGCGGTGTTGACCTTGAGCGGAATGTAGGTCGACTGGCCGCCCATGACCCGCCGGCCCCGAACGCGCTTGGCGAACTGGATGGGTATCCGGCGTTGCCCCTGGTCGACATAGATGATGGCGGCGATCATCAACAGGAACACGGCAACCATCACCACGAACCGGATCGGCAGGCCCAGCTCGACCGTGTTACCCCACATCTGACCGAATATGAACGGGAACTGGCTGATGATGCTCACGAATATCAGGAGAGACATCCCGTTGCCGACGCCCTTTTGAGTGATGAGCTCGCCCAGCCACATGACAAAGGCGGTTCCTGCCGTCATCGTGATGACAATGAGCGAGACGCGGCCGAAGGTGTAGTCACCCACGAGGTTGATGCCGCCGGTGAAGGTGCCGTTGTAGAACAGGAAGGTGAAGGCCGTCGACTGGATCAGCGCCAGTACGACGGTCATATAGCGGGTCCACTGGGTGATGACCTTCCGGCCCGACTCCCCCTCGTCCTGGAGAGCCTGCAATCGCGGGATCACCACGGTCAGGAGCTGCATGATGATCGAGGCGGTGATGTAGGGCATGATCCCCAGGGCGAAGACGGAGAACTGCTCGAGGGCGCCCCCGGAGAAGAGGTTCAACAAGCCGTAGATCCCACCGGCCTGTTGCTGGGCCTGGAAAAGCTGGACCGCCTCGAAGTCGATGCCCGGAACCGGAACGGTGGCACCCAGGCGATAGACGGCGAACATCGCCAGCGTGAACAGGATCTTCTGCCGGAGGTCCGGCACCTTGAACATATTCCGATAAATGCTGAGCATGGTGGTTAACGCGCTTCCCGTCGCTGGGGTACTAGGTGGTAGGTGGTGAGTGGTGGGTGATTACTACATACCACCTATCACTTACTACCGGCTTCTTCGATCACCTCGGCTTGGCCGCCTGCCGCGGTTATCTTCTCACGCGCGCTGGCAGAGAAGGCATGCGCCTTCACCGTCAGGGCCCGGTCGAGGTCGCCTTCAGCCAGCACCTTGACCCGGCCCCGGTGGCGGATGAGGCCGCGCTCGCGCAGCATCTCCGGCGTCACCTCGGCGCCGGCGTCGAACTGGTTGAGCGTCGCCAGGTTGACGATGGCGAAGTACTCCTTGTTGGGATTCTTGAATCCGGGCAGCTTGGGCAGCCGCATCGACAACGGCGTCTGGCCGCCCTCGAAACCCGGACGTAGCGAATTGCGGGCCTTGAGGCCCTTGGTGCCCCGGCCGGCAGTCTTGCCCCGCTTGCCGCTCTCACCCCGGCCGACACGCGTCTTGTCCTTCTTCGAACCGGGCGCCGGCTTGAGGTGATGCAGCTTCAATTGTTCTTTCTCGTCGGACATTCGTCCTCCTGGAGTCGGAAGTCGGAAGTCGGAAGTCGGAAGCTCCGATCCGGCCGTCCGGCTAGGTCTCTTCTACTTCTACCAAATGGCGGACTCTGTGGAGCATGCCTCGCAGTGTGGGCGAGTCCGGGTGCTCCACCGTCTGGCGGATCTTCTTCAGCCCCAGCGACTCGACGGTGGCGCGGGTCTTGGGCTTCTGTCCGATCGTTGAACGCCGCAGTGTCACCTTGAGAGTCTTCTCCGCCATGGCTAACCCTCGTTCCCAGCCGCTCTGAGCGACTCGGTCGAGCGGTAGGCGGCCAAGAGACCCGGCGGGACGACCTCGTCGGCTTGCTTGCCCCTCATCCGAGCCACTTCCTCGGGGCGGCGCTGCTTCTTCAGTCCGTCGACCGTGGCACGGGCCACGTTGAGGTGAGTGGGTGATCCGAGTGACTTGGCGAGAGCGTCACGAATCCCAGCAGCCTCGAGAATCTGGCGGACGGCCCCACCGGCGATCACGCCGGTACCGGGAGCGGCAGGTCGAATGAGGACACGGGAGGCTCCGTGCTCACCGATGGCGTCATGGACGATCGTGGAACCGGCCATTGGCACTACGAACATGGAGCGGCGGGCGATCTCCATCCCCTTCTGGATGGCGGCGGGCACCTCTTTGGCCTTGCCGTAGCCAACGCCCACCCGGCCGCTGCCGTCGCCGACCACACACAGGGCGGTGAAGGAGAAGCGGCGGCCGCCCTTGACGACCTTGGCCACCCGGTTGATCTGGACGACTCTCTCGTCGTATTGATTCTGTTCAGCCATCAAAACTCCAATCCGGCTTCGCGGGCGGCGTCGGCCAGTGCCTTGACCCGGCCATGGAACTTGTAACCCGAGCGATCGAAGATGACCTCCGACACGCCGGCCTCCTTGGCCCGTCGACCCACCAACTCACCGACTTTGGCGGCCGTTGCGACGTTCAACGTGGAGCCGCGCGTTTCCGGCTCCTGAGAGGAGGCGGCGGCAAGGGTGCGGCCCTCGACGTCGTCTATGACCTGGGCGTAGATGTAGCGGTTGCTTCGGTACACGGCCAGCCGGGGGCGGGACGCGGTGCCGGCCACCTTGCGGCGGACGCGCTTGTGACGCCGATCGCGGGCCGTTGCTCGGCTCGCCTTCATCACTTACCTGCCTTTCCAGCCTTGCGCCGGACGTACTCGCCGACGTAGCGGATGCCTTTGCCCTTGTAGGGCTCGGGGGGACGGACTTTGCGAACGTCGGCCGCCACCTGGCCCACCAACTCCTTGTCGATGCCCGTCACCGACACGCGGGTCGGCTCCGGCACTTCGAACGCGATGCCCCTAGGGGCTTCCACGGTGACTGAGTGGCTGAAACCGACCTGCAGTTCGAGGTTCGCTCCCTTGAGCTGGGCGCGGTAGCCGACGCCCTGGATCTCCAGGTCGCGGCGGAAACCGTCGGTGACACCCTGGACCATGTTGGCGAGAAGGGCTCGTGATAGGCCATGGAGGGCCTTCGCCTCGTGACTCTCGTCGGAGCGCGAGACCGTGGCGACCTCATCGTCGACGGCGATCGACACCCGCTCCGGAAACTTCCGTTTCAGCTCACCCTTCGGTCCTTTGACCGTCACCTCGGGGCCGTCGATGCGAACATCGACACCCGAAGGCACCGGGATGGGATTGTTTCCTACTCGACTCATGTCACCAGACCTCGCAGAGGATCTCGCCACCGAGACGGCGGCGGCGCGCTTCGCGGTCGGGCAACAGGCCCTGTGACGTCGACACCACCACGACACCCAGGCCTCCCTGCACGCGGGGCAGTTCGGTGGCGCCGCGATAGACGCGGTGGCCCGGCTTGGACACCCGGCGCAAACCCTGGATCACCGGCTGATGGCGGTCCATGTAACGGATACGCAAGGTCAGGGCCTTGCCCGGCCCGGAAGGAGCGACGTCGAAGCGATCGATGTAGCCCTCCTCGGTGAGGATTCGGGCGACCTCTTCCTTGAGCTTCGACGAGGGCATCGTCACATCGTCGTGGCCGACGGCCACGGCGTTGCGGATACGAGTCAGCATGTCGGAGATGGGATCGGTCATCATGGTTACCACGAAGCCTTTCTCACCCCGGGAAGCTCACCCTTCGACGCCAGCTCGCGAACGCAGATCCGGCACATGCCGAAATCGCGCAAGTAGGCGCGTGCCCGGCCGCACCGCTTGCAGCGGCTGTAGCCGCGGACCTTGTACTTGGGCTTCCGATTGGATTTGACGATGAGTGATTTCTTGGCCATTGGTGTCAGACCCCTGCTGTTCTACGGAACGGGAACCCAAAGGCATCCAGCAGGGCTCTCGCCTCCTCGTTCGTGTTGGCGGTCGTGCAAATAGTGATGTCCATCCCCCGCGTGGCGGAGACGTCGTCGAAGTTGATTTCGGGGAAGATCAGCTGCTCGGTGACGCCGAACGTGTAGTTACCCCGACCGTCGAAGGAATTCGGGTTGAGACCCCGGAAGTCCCTCACTCGGGGGATCGCCACCGCCAGGAGGCGGTCGAAGAACTCCCACATTCGTTCACCACGCAACGTCACGGAGGCGCCGATCGGCGTCCCCTCCCGCAACTTGAAGCCGGCTATCGACTTCCTGGCCCGGTTGACGCGCGGCTTCTGGCCCGTGATCAGCGACAGTTCGTCGGTCGCCTGCTCGATGACTTTGCGATCCTGATTGGCGGCACCGAGACCCATGTTCACCACGATCTTCTCGAGCCGAGGCGTTTGCATGGCGTTGTCCAGTCCCAACTCCTGCTGGAGTTGGGGAGCCACCTCTTCGACGTACTTCTGCTTGAGACGTGGTGTGCTCACAGGTCACCTCCGCACTTGACGCAGACCCGGTGCTTCTTGCCCTTGTCGTCCACGCGGACACCGATACGCGTCGGTCCACAGTCGTCGCAGAGGATCATCACGTTGGAACGGTCGATCGGCATGTCACGGTCGATGATCCCGCCCTGCATGGTCTGGCCCCGGGCCTTCTCATGTCGCTTGGCAGTGTTGACTCCTTCGACGATCAGCTTCCGGTCGCGAGGAAACACCCGGCTCACGCGGGATTCCTTTCCACGATCCTTTCCGGCAATGACGACTACCTTGTCACCTTCGTGGATACGTGACTTGCGGCTTCCGACTTCCGACTTTCTGCTTGGCATCACAAAACCTCCGGTGCCAACGAGACGATCCTCATGAACTTGCGGTCGCGTAGCTCCCGTGCCACGGGGCCGAAGATGCGGGTCCCCCGTGGCTGCTGGTTCTGGTCGATGATCACGCAGGCGTTCTCGTCGAAGCGGATGTACGTACCATCGGGACGGCGCTTCTCCTTGCGGGTGCGGACAACGACGGCCTTGACGACGTCGCCCTTCTTCACGGAGCCACCCGGCGTGGCTTCTTTCACCGTGCCGACTATGACGTCGCCGATCCCGGCGTAACGACGTCCCGAACCGCCGAGCACGCGGATGCAAAGCACCTCGCGGGCGCCGGTATTGTCCGCGACCCGAAGGCGTGACTCCTGCTGGATCATCGGGCCCGCTCCACGACCTCTACCACCCGCCAGCGCTTCTGCTTGCTGATCGGACGTGTCTCCATGATGCGGACGGTGTCGCCCAGACGGGCGTCGTTGGCTTCGTCGTGGGCGTGGAAGACGCTGGAACGTCGCACGATCTTGTCGTAGCGGGGGTGCTTGAAAGAAGTGGGCACCTCCACCTTGACGGTCTTGTCGCGGGCGTCTGACACGACCACACCCAACCTGACCTTGCGTTGCGCGCGGTCGGTCATTTCGCTTTCTCCTCTTCGGTCTCCCGTTGACGCATCTCGGTGCGGATCCGGGCGATGTCTTTCTTGACTTCCTTGAAACGAGCGGTGTTGTCGAGCTGGTTGGTGGCGAGCTGGAACCGCAGGTTGAACAGTTCCTCCTTGGCCTCCGCCAGCGCCTCGACCAGGTCGTCGTTCTCCATCTCACGCACGTCGGCGGCCTTCATCAGTCTTCCCTCGTGACAAATCGGGTCTTGACCGGCAGCTTGTGGCTGGCTCGACGCATGGCCTCGCGGGCCAGGTCCTCGTCGACGCCGGCGAGCTCGAACATGACGCGGCCCGGCTTCACCACCGACACCCAGAACTCCGGATTTCCCTTGCCGGATCCCATGCGGGTCTCGGCAGGCTTCTGGGTGACGGGCTTGTCCGGGAAGATCGTGATCCACACCTTGCCGCCACGCTTGACGGCACGGGTGATGGCCACACGAGCCGACTCGATCTGGCGGGCGGTGATCCAGCCGGCCTCGAGCGACTGCAGGCCGTACTCGCCGAAGTTCACCCGCGTGCCACCCTTGGCGACGCCACTGCGGCGTCCCCGATGGACCTTGCGGTGCTTGGTTCTCTTGGGCATCAACATACGGTGCTCCAGGTGGTTCTGAGAGGCTCGGCGGACCGCGCGACAGGGGAGTCGGAAGTCGGAAGTCGGAAGTCTTTGTCCCCCACGACGAAGGAGTGGGGGAAGGGGCCCCCACGAAGTGGGGTAGGGGGGAATCCCCGTTGGGCCGATCCTCCACCGTGGTTCGACGGGTTTGGTGTGGTTCCCCCCCTACCTGTCAGTCTCCCTAGCGGGAGCCTGGCAGGGACCTTCCCCCACTTCGTGGGGGACGAACACAGGTGGAACGCGAAAGGAGAGGAGATCATTCCTCGTCCTCCTCGTTCTTCTTGTCCCAGCGGCGGAAGCCGGCGGCTGAAGCCGTCGCTTCGTCCTGGAACCAGACCTCGGCTTTGGTCCGGCCGTAGTAGGGCGACTGGGGCGTGTGGAAGAGCATCGAGTTGGCGTTGCCCTTCACCTCCCAGCCGGAGGGACCCGACCCGTCCTCGGAAGGAGCAGCCGAGCCAGGTCCGTAGGGACCTTCCTGCGACTCCGGCGCCGGGGCTTCTTCGGCCGCCGGTTCCTCGCTCGTCTGGACCTCGGCGGTCGACCCTTCGGCCGGCTCTTCGTCCTCCGCCGGTACCTCTTCGGGCGCTGCCGGGATCTCGACCGGCGCCGTCTCGCCCTCGGGCACCGGCGTCACCTCGGCCGGCGTGTCGTCGGCGGTGTCTTCGACGGGCGTGTCGACGGAGTCTTCCTCCACAACGACGTCCTCACGGGCGGCGTCGTACTCGACTTTCGCCTCGGCGGCGGTCGGACGGCGTCCGCCGCCTGCCTCGATGATGCGGCGGCCGCCTTCTCGCTTGCCACCGCCGGCTTCGACCAGGCGCTTGCCGCCTCCGGCCTCGATGAGTCGGGGCTTGCGCTCCCCACCCTCGGCAGCCGTCTCGGCTCTTGCCTTGACACTCTGACGGCGACGGCGGGCGGGTCCGCCGGTGGCGAGATCGGCCTCGGCCGCGATGCGGTCGGAAGTAGACGCCGATTCGATCACTTCACCTTTGTAGACCCAGACCTTGATGCCGATGGCGCCCACGGTCGTGCGGGCGGTGGCCGTGCCGAAGTCGATATCGGCCCGGAGGGTATGGAGTGGGACGCGTCCCTCGCGGTACCACTCGCGGCGGCCCATGTCGGAACCACCCAGGCGGCCCTTGGCTTCGACCCTGACTCCTTCGGCGCCCGCCTTCATGGCCGACGTGATGGCCCGTTTCATGGCCCGGCGGAAGGCGATGCGGTTCTCGAGCTGATCGGCGATGCCACGCGCCAGCAGAGCCGCGTCCAAGTCGGGATCCTTGACTTCGTTGATGTTGAGCTTGACGGGCCGGCCGGTCAGGTCCTCGAGGCCGGAGCGCAGGCGCTCCGCCTCCGACCCGCGGCGGCCGATGACCACACCGGGGCGCGCGGTGTGGATGTCGACGATCAGCCGGTCACGCGTGCGTTCGATGTCGATGCGCGAGACGGCGCCACGCAGCAGCTCACCTTCCAGATAGTCGCGGATCCGCCAGTCCTCGTTGACGAGGTCGACGTAGTTGTTCTCGGAATACCACTTCGACTTCCAGTCGTTGACGATCCCGATCCGGAAGGCGTAGGGGTGTGTTTTCTGGCCCATGTCAGGTCACCTCACGGGTGCGTCGGCGGGAAGAACGGTCGGCGGGTTGGCGGGCGGGATCGTCGCTCAATTCGGCGACCACGACGGTGATATGGCAGGTGCGCTTACGAATCCGGGTTGCTCGGCCGCGGGCGCGCGGACGGTAGCGGCGAAGCGTCGGGCCCTCGTCGGCATAGGCCTCGGCGACATACAACTCGTCGGCGTCGAGGGCATGGTTGTGCTCGGCGTTGGCCATGGCCGAGCGCAGCACCTTGCGGATCGGCTCGGATGCAGCCCGGGAGGTGAAGGCCAGCACCTGCTCGGCCTCCGAGACCGGCAGCCCCCGGATGAGATCCAGCACCCGGCGTACCTTGTACGGCGACTGACGGATGAAACGGGCATGAGCTCGTGCCTTCATCCGCGCCTCACGGCCTGTTCCTTGCGCCCGGCGTGGCCCCGGAATGTCCGGGTGGGAGCGAACTCGCCCAGCTTGTGGCCGACCATGGACTCGGTGATGTAGACGGGGACGTGCTTGCGTCCGTCGTGCACGGCGATGGTGTGACCGATCATCTCGGGAATCACCGTCGAGCGTCGGCTCCACGTTCGGATCACGCGCTTCTCGTTCTTGTCGTTGAGAGCCTCGATCTTGTCTGCCAAATGGTCATCGACGAAGGGGCCCTTCTTCAGACTGCGTGCCATTTCAGATCACCTCCGACCCTTCTTCGTCCGGCGACGCACGATGTACTTGTTGGATGGATTCTTCTTTTTGCGGGTGCGGGACTCCGGCTTGCCCCACGGGCTGACCGGATTCCGGCCACCCGAGGACTTGCCTTCGCCACCGCCCAGCGGGTGGTCGACGGGGTTCATCGCCACGCCGCGGGTCTGGGGGCGGACGCCCTTCCAGCGGTTTCGGCCGGCCTTGCCCAGCTTGATCAACTCCGCTTCCGTGTTGCCGACCTGGCCCACGGTCGCCCGGCAATCGAGTGACACCATCCGCATCTCCCCCGACGGAAGGCGGAGCAGAGCCATGTCGTTCTCCTTCGACATGAGCTGCACCGAGGCGCCGGCGGAACGGGCGAGCTTGGCTCCGCCCCCCGGTCGCATCTCGATGGCGTGCACCACCGTGCCGCCGGGGATGTTGCGCAGAGGCAGGGCGTTGCCGGGCCGGATGTCGGCGCCGGTACCCGACTCGAGGGTGTCACCCGGCTTGACCCCGACCGGTGCGAGGATGTAGCGCTTCTCGCCGTCCGCATAGTTGAGGAGGGCGATGCGGGCGTTGCGGTTGGGGTCGTATTCGATCCCGGCGACCTTGGCTGGAACGCCGTCCTTGTTGCGGCGGAAATCGACGATGCGATAACGCTGCTTGTGCCCGCCGCCGCGATGGCGCGAAGTGACCCGGCCGTCGGTGTTACGCCCGCCGGTGGACTTCTTCTTGTCGATGAGCGACTTCTCGGGCTCGGTCTTCGTGATCTCCGCGAAGTCGGAGACCGTCTGGAACCGGCGTCCGGCCGAGGTCGGCTTACGCTTCTTGACTGCCATCTCTCAGACTCCAAACAGGTCGATCGTGTCGTCAGGAGCGAGCTTGACCAGAGCTCGCTTGGTGTTCTTGCGCCGGCCCATGACATATCCAGTCCGCTTGAGTTTTCCTTTGCGGTTCATGGTGTTGACGGCCAGCACGCGGACGCCGAAGATCGACTCGACGGCGTCACGGATCTCGTCCTTGTGCGACCGGGTGGCGACCTCGAAGGTATAGGTGTTGTTCTTCTCGATGAGGTCGTAGGACTTCTCCGACACCACCGGGGCCAGGATCACGTCACGCGGGTCCTGCATCAGCCCTCACCTGCCTCTTCAGCCGCCGCAGCGGGCTCGCGATCGTCGGCGTCCTCTTTGACGAAGTCGCGATCGGAAACGCCATAGCCACCTCCCGACCCGCCCACGGAGCCGACCGTATGGTTGGTGAAGACGATCCGGTCGGCGGCGAGGACGTCATAAGCCGTGATGTGGCCCGGGTCGACCAGACTCACCCGTTCCAGGTTCCGGAATGACTTGGCGGCCACTGCGTCGGCCGGGTTGAGCACCACGAGAGTCTTCGTGTCGGGGCCTATCGCCTGCAGCAACGTCTTGGCCTGGCGGGTCTTGGGCTCGGTCCAGTCGATCGAGTCGATGACGAACACCGCCTCTTCGGATGCTCGGGCCGAGAGAGCGCTCCGCAAGGCCAGCTTCTTCATCTTCTTGGGAGTCCGCTGGGCGTAATCACGGGGCTTGGGGCCATGAGCGACTCCGCCGCCAACCCAGATCGGGGACCGGATAGAACCATGCCGGGCTCGCCCCAGACCCTTCTGGCGCCACGGCTTGGCGCCTCCCCCGCGTACCTCAGCCCTCGTCTTGGTGGAGGCGGTCCCCGCCCGCTTGGCGGCCAGCTGGGCCGTAACTACCTGATGGAGCACGGCCAGATTGGGCTCGATCCCGAAGATCTCGGGGTCGAGGTTCACCGTTCCCTTGGAAGTGCCGTCGGCAGCGAACAATGAAGCCTTGATCTCAGCCACGGGACTTCACCGCCTCTCTCACGACCACGTACGAGCCCTTTGGTCCAGGCACGGCCCCGCCGAGAAGGAGGAGCCCACGCTCGGCGTCCACTCCCACCACCTCGAGATTGAGGGTGGTCACCTGGTCGTTGCCCATCCGCCCGGCCATCCGCATACCCTTGAAGACGCGGGCAGGAGTGGCGCATGCCCCGATGGAACCGGGCGCCCGGTGCTTCTTGTGGTTTCCGTGGGATCCCCCCTGGCCCGAGAAGTTGTGCCGCTTCATCACGCCGGCGAAGCCCTTGCCCTTGGACGTGCCGGTGACATCGGCCCGCCGGCCAGCCTCGAAGACGTCGGCAACGGTGATTTCCTGGCCGACCTCGAACACCGAGGTGTCGGGGAGCCGTACCTCGAGCAGGGCCTTGGCCGGGGCGACCCCGGCCTTGGCGTAGTGACCTTTGGTCGGCTGGTTGACCCTGTTGGGCTTGGCCTCGCCGAAAGCGATCTGCACGGCGGAGTAGCCGTCGGTTTCGGGCGTCTTTATCTGCACGACGCGTACCGGGCCCGCCTTGATAACGGTGACGGGCCGAGCCCGGGCCTCGTCGTCGAAGATCTGGGTCATCCCCAATTTCTGGCCGATGATCGCCGTCAATGTGCTCTGAGTGGCTTCGGTCGTCATCGCAACTCCCGGGAGTAGTCGAGCTTCCGACTTCCGACTTCGGACTTCCGACTCATAGCTTGATCTCCACTTCGACCCCGGCTGGCAGTTCCAGGCGCATCAGGGAGTCGACGGTCTTGGGTGTCGGTTCCAGGATGTCGATCAGACGCTTGTGGATCCGCATCTCGAAGTGCTCGCGGGAGTCCTTGTGAACGTGCGGACCCCGGATCACGGTGTAGCGGTGGATCTCCGTCGGGAGCGGCACCGGACCCTTGATCTTGGCCTGGGTACGCAGAACGGTCTCAGCGATCTTGCGCGAGGATTCGTCGACCACGTTGTGGTCGTAGGCCTTGAGGCGAATCCTGATGGTCTGTTCGTCTGCCACGCTGTACTTTCCTGTCTGTTGCCTTCGACCGTTTCGAGTCGAGGTCTCCCGCCAGGAGGCGCAGCAGAGCCCAAGCTCTGTCCGTCCACCTGGCGAGTGGTACCCCGTGCTCGCACGGCCCAGGTACGTCGCGGGTTTGGTCGGGTATGGGTGCGCACCGCCGCGCTCACACGGTGGGGTCACCAGCGTGAACCGGGATGCGCCCGCAGAAACGCGAACGACGGTAGTTTAGAACGGGGCTGGCGATAGATGCAAAGCAGGCTGGCGGAAGCTTGCAGTGTGAACCCTGGGTTCTAGACCCCGCCCACCGGTGACTCCAGCCCACGGTTCGCTCCTGGCCCAGCCGGAACGGAACCCTGGGTTCTAGACCCCGCCTACCGGTGACGGGAGCCCACGCAACGGGCTCATCCAGCTAGAACGCGAGAAAAAGGTCCGAACGTCCCACTTGCGAACCGCAGGGAGTTGGGCATTCTATGGGGATAAGGTCGAGGCGCCGGAGGTAGTCATGTCCACCTTTGAAGGAGTCCTCCGAGTGGAGGGCGATCCCGAACCCGGTATCGGGGTTGAGATCGATCTCGAGGGGGAGAGGATGCGGGTCACGTCGGGTGACGTCGACGTGGCCGACTGGCCTCTGAGCGACATCCGGGTGTTGGCCCTGACCGACGGATTCCACGTCCGCGCCGAGGGCGAGGAGGTGATCCTCGAGGTGGAAGAGGACGGCCGCTTCGCCATCGACCTCGGCCTCCGCACGGCCCATCCCGACCTCCGCCGCCGCATGGCTGCCTTGATGAGAGAAGAGGGAACGGCTTGAACCGCTTCGTGGCGCTCGGGTATTGAGTGGTAGGTGGTAGGTCGCTTGCCGTTCGACCATCTGACCGGTCTTCACAACTGATCCTTTGCCCGGCCGGTTCGTGGTCTCAGACGACGAGGCCGCATGCCGGTCAGGTACCTGCCACCTAATACCTACCACCTAGTACCCGTGACTTCCGACCTCCGACCTCCGTCTTCCGTCTTGGCTATTTGAGGATCTTGGTGACCCGGCCGGCGCCGACGGTGCGTCCCCCCTCACGGATCGCGAACCGCAACCCCTCATCCATGGCGATAGGAGCTATCAGGTTCACCGTCATCTCCGTGTTATCACCCGGCATCACC
>DATABS010000061.1:0-30281 GCA_036259475.1 Acidimicrobiia bacterium
GAGGCCGGCTTCGATTGCTTTGGCGCGTAGGTGATGGCCGTTGCGGACGTGGGGCAGGGCCGTGTCCACCGCCACGTGGCGGTCGAGGACCAGCTTGAGGATCGACTGGTCGAATGTCTGCATCCCGAAGAACTCGGATTCCTTGATGACATCCTGGAGGGCACTCACCGCCGTCCCCTGGAGGATCCACTCCTGGGTCCGTTCATTGTTGGTCAGGACCTCCGACGCCAGGACCTGGCCGGCCTGGTTGGCGGTTTCCAGTAGCCGCTGACTGATGATGCCCTTCACGAGCGCGGCCAGCTGAGCACGCGCCATGACTTGTTGGGTGGAGGGGAAATAGCCGACCATCCGGTTGATCGTTTCCGCCGGATCGGTCGTACGCATCGACGAGATGACGAGGTGGCCGGTTTCGGCGGCGGTGATGGCCGCCCGGGCGGTCTCGAGGTCGTCGATCTCGGAGATCACGATCACATCGGCATCCTGGCGCATCGCCGCCCGGACCGCCCCGGCGTAGTCGACGGTGTCGACACCGATCTCCCGTTGGGCGACGACGGCCTTCTTGTCCGGGTGGAGCACCTCGATGGGGTCTTCGATCGTCACGATGGAGACGCCACGGTTCTGGTTGATCCAATCGATCATCGAAGCCATCGTCGTGGTCTTGCCCGAGCCGGACGGTCCGGTGACGAGAATCAACCCGTGGCCGCTGGTCTCGACCAGTTTGCGGATCACTCCCGGGAGGCCCAGTTCCTCGAAAGTGGGTGAGCCGGGAACCACCCGGCGTAGCACCATCGACACCGAGCCGCGCTGGCGGAAGGCAGCGACCCGGAACCGGCCCACGTCGGGACGCCCGTAGGCGAAATCGGCCTCGCCTGCCGCCTTGAAGTCCCGTGCAGCTCGGGAGGTGAAGAGTTCGGCGGCCAATGCCTCGGTGTCATCCGGCTTGAGGGATGGAAAGTCGTCGAGACGGGTGAGGTCGCCGTCGACCCGCACAACGGGCGGTGAGCCGACCTTGAGATGGAGATCGGAGGCGCTCGACTCCACTACTCGGCGCAGCAGGTCGTCGATGGCAACGGTCATTGAGCTATTCCTTGGATCAGAGGCGGGCTGTCGCTCGCATATCGGCGGGAACCGCTTCCTCCTGAAGGGCTGCCTCGGCCGTTGTCAGTCGAGGCCGACGACCTTGCCGCCCAGCAGCGACCGCGTCCGGCTCAGGGCGGCGGCCGACTCGGGCGGGCTTCTGTGCTCCGACGGTGGGAACTCGGCGTGCACACCGAGGAGCCCGTGAACGACCGCCGTGACTGAATCGCGCAAGGCAGGGAGGTGGTATCCGCCCTCCAGGAACACGATCACCCGCCCGGTCCGCACCCGACCGGCGATCGACCGGGCAAGGAAGTGATAGTCGGCCTCGACGAGCCTCAGCTCGGCGAGCGGGTCGCCGGCATGGGCATCGAAACCGGACGAGACCAACAGCCAGTCGGGTTGGAAGGCGTCGACCACCGGCTCGACGATCGTTTCCACCGCCTCCCGGTAGACGTCACCGGCAGTGAACGACGGCAAGGGAATGTTGACCACCGTGCCGCTTCCTCGGCCCCGCCCTGTCTCGTCCACCGTTCCCTCGTACGGATAGAAGGGCGCCTGGTGCAGCGACACGTAGAGCACATCGGGATCGTCGTAGAACATGGCCTGGGTGCCGTTGCCGTGGTGGACGTCCCAGTCGACGATCGCCACTCGCTCGCCCCGATCGCGGAGGCGGGCTGCGGTGACGGCAACGTTGTTGAAGATGCAAAAGCCCATCGCCCGGTCGCGGAGGGCGTGGTGACCCGGGGGGCGCACCGACACCATGGCGGGACCGTCGAAGCCGTTCTCGAGACGGGATACGGCCGTAGATCCTGCTCCCGCGGCCGCCAAGGCAGCTGGCCACGTTTCCGGAGAGGCACGGGTGTCGGGATCGAGATCCCCGCCGCCGGCCGCGCACAGGCGCCGGATCGCATCCACGTAGGCCGGATCGTGGACGATCGCCAGATCGTCCGGGTCGATGGGAGTGGCGTCGACCTCTTCGAGGGCGACTCCGGCGCGCTGGATTCCTTCCATCACCGCCCGCAGGCGGGCAGGCCGCTCGGGATGTAAGAACCCGGCGTCGTGCTCGAATCCGCTCGGATGGGTCACATGCAGCAGCCGCACATCCTTACTCTCTCACACGTGAGAACCGAACTCCGCTCCCGGGGCGGATGGCCGGGTGCCGTCCAGCTGCGTAAGGGATGGTCCCTTGCCCGGGCGCGACCCTGGAACGACCAAACCGACACCGTGGCGTCGCTCCGACTGGAGCGAGGGAGCGACAGGTTCCTCTCGGCCTGTGTCGACTGGCTCGGCGGCCGAGGTGTGACATTGACGCTGTCACCTGCCCTGGCCGAGGAACAGTCGTCCGTGTGGCGCCGCGCGGGCTTCGACGACCATTTCAGGTTGGTGGTGTTCGAGCGGGACTTGAGGATTCCCGCCGGCCCTCCGCTGCACGCGGTCACCCCCGAACCGTCACCCGACCTGGAAACGTTGGCCGCCATCGACGACCGCGCCTTCGAGCCGATCTGGAGGGTGGGCCAGGGCGGATTGGCCGACGCCTGCTCTGCCACTCCCCTCACCGAGGTGCTGACCGTCCGGGACTCCGGCACGATCCTCGGCTTTGCCATCGTGGGCGAGTTGGGCTCGGTCTCCTACCTCCAGCGGCTGGCTGTCGAGCCCAACCGTGCCCGGGAAGGCCTGGGACGTTCATTGCTCCGAGCGACGATCGACTGGGCGCGACAGCGAGGAGCCCACACCATGCTGCTCAACACGCAGCCAGAGAACGTTCCCGCCGCCCGCCTCTACACCTCCGAGAACTTCGTGACCCTCGGTCCCAAGCTGCGGGTACTCGCCCGCCGTCACGACCCGGGACCTCCGCGATGACAGAGCCCATGCGTGCGGGGTCCGGCTGATGCCACCTCCCGTCTCCGGCCGCTTCCGCCTCGAGGTCCGTATCGGCCGCGACGGAGACCTGGAAGAGTGGTTGTCGACCGACACCGCCCTCGACCGCCCGGTGCTGATCCGGCTCCTCGGGCCCGACTCGAGCGGCGAGCGGCGTCGCCAGTTCCTGCAAGCGGTGCAGCGGGCCTCCGGAGTGAGCCACCTTCATCTCGCCGCCATCTACATGGTCGAGGAGGTGGAGGGAGGGGCGTATTCGGTGTCGGAGTGGACCGGCGGGGCGACCCTCCAGTCGCGTCTGGATGCCGGCGACACCATCGAGCCCGAAGAGTTCCTTCCCAACGCGGCCGGCTTGGCCTCGGCCCTGGCGGCATTGCACGAGGCGGGCGTCGTGCACGGCGGCATCGACCTGTCGGCGATCACATACACCGTGGCCCATCCCGCCAAGCTCGGTGCCTTCGGGCGCCGCTCCCGGGGAGCAACCACCCATGACGATGTCCGGTCTTTGGCCGAGGCTCTCGAAGAGGGCCTGAGCGGTTCACCCCCGGGAGTCTCGCCCCCCTCCGAGCTGATCGACGGCCTCAGCCCCGAGGTCGACCGGATTCTCCGCTCCGGGAGGCGGAGCGCCATGGGAGCGCGCGGCCTCGCCGAGGCCTTCGCCAGCGCACCCACCCCTCGCCGCCCTCAGCCCGAGTCGACGCGGCCCTCGCGGCGTCTGCTCGTGGCTGCGGCGCTGTTGGCGGTGGCCGCTGCCGCCCTGGTGGGGCTCGGACGGCTGTTCACCCCGACGGGCAGCCCGGTGGCACCACCTCCGGCCACGACAGGGGACGGCGAGGTGGCCGCCTCCACCACCACGACGATCCCACCCACGACCACGTCGACGATCTCCGTGACGGAGGCGGTGACTGCGTCCAATCCCGCCACGTTCGACCCCTTCGGCGGCGGAGCTGAGAACGACGAACTCGTTGCCGGCCTGACCGATGGGGACCTGTCCACTTCTTGGCGATCGGAGGTCTACCTCGATCCGCTCCCGCTGCTCAAACCCGGGGTCGGGGTCACGGTCGAGGTGAGCGGCACTCCCCGCTCGCTCGACCTGCTCGGGTTGACGAGTGGCGCCTCCCTCGAGATCCGTTGGTCGGGCTCGGGAAGCGAGGACCTGGAGGAATTCGAGACGGTCGGCCGCCTAACATCTCAGCCGGGAGCGACCTCCCTGCGGCTTCCCCCCCGCACCGATGGCGAGTGGCTGGTGTGGTTCACCGACCTGCCGGCGTCAGAGGGCGATTACATGGTGGCAATGTCCGAGCTGCGGTTCCGGGAGTGACCGGGGACGGCCAGTAGCCTGCCGGTCGTGATCGAGACCGACGACCGAGACCTTCTCGCCCGCTTCCGCCAGGGCGACCGCCGCGCATTCGACGAACTGATGCGCCGGCACGAGGACCGCGTCTTCGCAGTGTGTCTTCGAATCATGCGCCACCGGGAGGCCGCCCTGGACGCCGTTCAGGACACGTTCCTCACCGCCTTCCGCAAGGCGGACCAGTTTCGCGGCGACGCCCAGTTCTCCACGTGGCTATATCGCATCGCCGTCAACACTTGCTACGACCATCTACGGCGGTCAAAACGCCGTCCGGCCGAACCGCTACCCGAGGAACACGACCCGCCTGACGCCGGAGCCCGTGACGCCCTGGAGGCGGCAGAGCTGCGTCCCGACCTGAACGCCGCCCTGGCCGCCATCGGCGAGGACTTCCGGGCAGCGATCGTGCTCGCCGACGTACAGGGCCTGCCTCTCACCGAGGTCGCCGACATCCTCGGAGTCGCGGAAGGCACAGTGAAGTCGCGCCTCCACCGGGGGCGTCGCCAGCTCGCCCAGATTCTCGGGAACCGGGAGGACTGGGGATGACATCCAAGTGAACGAGTCCATGCACCGAAACCACGATCCCGACCTCATCTCCGCACTGGTCGAGGGAGGCCTCACCGACCCCGCCGAGGCACTCGAGCTGGTGGAAGCCTGCCCAGAATGCGGGGAGCTCTTCCACGCCCACCTGACCGTTCGGCAGGCCATCGACAACGCGGCGCCGGCCGAGATGACCGACCTCGAGCGCCACCGCCTCCGCGCTGCCGTGTGGAACCAACTCGAGGCGGACAGCCAGCCGGTCAGCAGCTCCCCCACGCCATGGTGGTATCGAATCGTCCCCGTGGCGGCCGCTCTCGTCGTCGTGGTAGGAGTCGGCAGCTTCATCGTCGGCGGAGGAAACAACGGCGGCTCGGCGACCGAGACGACGTCGCCGATTGAGCTGGCCGCCGCCCCGGAGGCCGACGCCGACGAGGAAGCTCGTGACGGTATGGCGCTGGAGCCTCCAGCGACCGCGGCGACCGAGGACACGACGGCCCCGGGCACGAACGAGGAAGAGGCGTTCGCCGCCGATACGACCGCCGCAGCAGCCGATCAAGCCGCCGGCGGCGCCTCGGCCGAAATGGGCGAGCGGACGGCGTCGTTCACCGAGCGCTACCTGGCCGGCGAGACGACTATCGCCGATGACTTCACCTGCTGGCAGGCGGTGGAGGACGAATCCGCCGTGCTCGCCGCCGAAGCGGACGAGGTGGAGGGCACGCCGGTTTGGTTCGTGGCCCTGGGTCAGGGCGATGAGGTCACCTCGGTAGTGGTCTACGACCGAATCGATTGCACGGTGGTGTTCCGGGACGAGTAGACGATCGGGGCGGCGGCTAACCTCGTCCCACATGGACGACTTTCCCGCCAAGCTGGCCGCCTTCCTCGAAGACATCGCCACCCGGGCCAGGTCCATGACGGTCGATCGGGCAGCCAAGGCCGTTCGGCTCACCACGCTCGGCGTAATTGCGGCGGCCTTCGGTCTGATGACCGTGATCTTCCTCTTCCTGACGATTTACGGTGCGCTCGAGATCCCGCTCGGAGGCTGGGGCGCCTTCGGGGTGCTGGCGGGACTATTCGCCCTGGCGGGGGCGTTCATGTGGGGGAAGCGAACCAAGGACTGACGAGTGACCGCTCCGGAGAAGCTAGTGATCATCGGCAGCGGGCCGGCCGGACTCACCGCCGCCCTGTATGCCGCTCGCGCCGATCTGAAACCGTTGGTATTCGAGGGCTTCTCCGCCGGCGGCCAACTGATGATCACCACCGACGTCGAGAACTATCCCGGCTTTCCCGACGGAATCATGGGCCCGGAGATGATGGACCGGTTCCGCAAGCAGGCCGAGCGATTCGGCGCCCGACTGCAGACAGTCGACGTCGACCGCGTGGACTTCTCCCAGCGTCCTTTCCAGCTGTGGGTGGGCGGAGACGAGTATCTCGCCGAGGCGGTGATCATCGCCACCGGCGCCGAGGCCAAGTGGTTGGACGTGCCGGGCGAACAGCGCCTGACCGGCCGGGGAGTGTCGGCCTGCGCCACCTGTGACGGCTTCTTCTTCCGGGACAAGGAACTGATCGTCGTCGGCGGGGGCGATACGGCAATGGAGGAGTCGACCTTCCTGACCAAATTCGCTTCCAAGGTCTCGATCGTCCACCGGCGGGACGAGTTTCGCGCCTCGAAGATCATGGCCGCCCGTGCCTTGGAGAATCCCAAGATCGACGTCATATGGAACAGCGTCGTGAGCGAGATCCACGGTGAAGACGGTGTCACCGGCGTAACCCTCACCGACACGGTGACCGGCGAGAGCCGCCACGTCGAGACCGAGGGCGTATTCGTTGCGATCGGCCACGCCCCCAACACGAGCCTGTTCAAGGGTCAGGTGGAACTCGACGCCGCCGGCTACGTCGTGCTGGCCGACGGGATCTCGACCCGGACATCGGTCGAAGGGGTGTTCGCCTCCGGTGACGTCGCCGACTCGTATTATCGCCAGGCCGTGACTGCCGCCGGAACCGGCTCCCGCGCCGCCATCGACGCCGAGCGGTGGCTGGCGGCGCAGGAATAGAGGGCGTGTGCCGACGTTGAACAAGAGGGTATATCCCGGAAGGAGAAGAGATCGATGAGCCAGCCCACCACCATCACCGACGCCCAGTTCGAGGAGACGATCAACTCCGACCAGCCTGTTCTGGTTGATTTCTGGGCCGAATGGTGCGGACCGTGCCGCATGGTCTCCCCGATTCTGGAAGAAATCGCCGCCGAGAACGACTCGATCAGCGTCGCCAAGTTGAACATCGACGAGAATCCCCAGGCGCCGAGCCGTCACGACGTGATGAGCATCCCCACGATGATCGTCTTCCAGGACGGCGTCGAAAAGAAGCGCATCGTCGGAGCCCGGCCGAAGGCGGCGATGCTGCAGGAACTCTCCGAGTTCCTCTGATCCCCACCGCACATCTGGGATAGGTCGTCCTCAGCTAGCGAGGGGGACAAACCCGCCGGTGACTTCTCGATCATCGGATCTACCATCACCCCATGCGTCTCTATCGCCGCGGGGACAGCGGCGAATCGATCCGGGATATCCAAGAGCGCCTCGCCGGACTCGGCCTCGACACCGACGATCCGCGGGGTGAGTTCGGGTCGGCAACCATCGATGCCGTATCCGCCTTCCAGAAGAGTCGGGGGTTGGCGGCCGACGGGATCGTCGGCCCGGATACATGGCGGGCTTTGTATGAGGCCGGTTACCGCCTGGGCGACCGCCTCCTCTTCCTTCGCCGTCCCATGTTGCGGGGCGACGACGTGGCGGAACTGCAGAGCAGGATGAACGGCCTCGGATTCGATGCCGGCAAGGTCGATGGCGTCTTCGGGCCCAACACCCAGCGAGCCGTTCTCGAGTTCCAGCGCAACCGCTATCTGGCAGAAGATGGAAAGGCAGGACCGGAGGTCATCACCGAGTTGCGGCTGGTGACCCGGGCGACGATCAGGGCAGGTCGCGAGGCGGTCCGCGAACTGGAGTGGCTCAGGAGCCGGCCCCCCACCGTGGTCGGTGCTCGCGTCTACCTCGACTCGGCCTGCCGCAACGAGGATGAATCCTCCGCCACGTGGGCGGCGACGAACGCTGCCGCCGTCCTCCTCCAAGAGCGTGGTGGAATACCTCTCCTATCCCGAAGCCACGATGTCGTGTTGCCAGAGAGGATCCGCGCCCAGCGAGCCAACCGACTCGGCGCCGAACTCATCGTCTCCATCGGTGTCACCGAAGACGACCCGGCGGTCTACTACTTCTCCTCGGATCACGGAAGGAGCGAAGTCGGCGCCCGACTGGCGCGGGCCGTGGGATCGAGACTCGACTGTCCCTTCGAAGGGCGGGCGACGCCGATGCTCAAAGAAACTCGTGCCCCGGCGATAGTGGTCGAGTCTCCCGCGGTGGACGAGAAGACCGCCCTGGCCGTGGTCGAGGGAATCGAAGCCTTTTTCGATCAGGCGGCATCCCGTCCGCTCTGATCACTGGAAGAACTGCCGGTAGATCCGCTCCAGATCCTCGAGGGATCCGAAACCGATCTCGACCTTCCCCTTCTGATTGCGGTAGCGGATATCCACCTTGGAGCCGAGGCGGTCGCGGAGCCGTTGCTCGAGTTCGACGATTTCTACCGGGCGGACTTCTCGCACCCGATTTCCTCCTGTTTGGGCGGGAGAGACCCGGGCCCGCGCTGCCTCCTCGACCTGGCGGACACTCCACCCCTCGGCCACGGCCCGGGCGGCGACATGCTGGGCATAGGCGGTGTCCTCGATCGCCAACAAAGCCCGGGCATGGCCGGCCGATAGCTCACCCCGTTCGACCATCCCCTGGATGGGAGCAGGCAACTGGAGAAGTCGCAGCGTGTTGGTGATTGCCGGACGGCTCTTACCCACGGCCGTGGCCACCTGGTCGTGAGTCATTCCATGATCTTCCAGGAGGGCGCGAAAGGCCGCCGCTTCCTCGAGAGGGCTGAGATCCTGCCGCTGGAGGTTCTCGATCAGAGCTTCAGTCAGACTCCCCTGATCATCGATTCTCCTGATCATGGCGGGGATCTCGTCGAGACCGGCTCGCTTGGCGGCTCTCCATCGGCGTTCCCCGGCGATCAACGCGTATCGGCCATCGTCGAGCGGGCGGACGATCACCGGCTGAAGGACTCCCACTTCGGAGATGGAACCGGCCAACTCCTCGAGGCCGACCTCGTCGAAGTCGACACGGGGCTGGTTGGGATTGGGAATCACCTCGTCGATCCGCAGGCGACGGAAATCGTCCGCTCCCTCGGCGATAGGAATCAGTGACTCGAGTCCTCGCCCCAGTCCGCTTCTCCTCGTAGTCATGTCTCTCCTCAGTCCAGTCCGTGCCGGCGGCGGAACTCCCGGGCCAGCTCGCGGTAGGCGATTGCCCCTCGGCTCATTCCGTCGAAGGCCTCGATCGGTTCACCGTACGAAGGTGCTTCCGACAGTCTGACCGAGCGAGGGATGAGCGCCCGATACACCGTCGACCCGAAATGCTGGCGAACCTGATCGGCCACCTCCTTGGACAACCTGGTCCGGGCGTCGTACATGGTCAACACCACGCCTCCCACTTCCAGGTCCGGATTGAGATTGCTCTTCACCAGCTCGACGTTGCGGAGCAGCTGGCTGAGCCCCTCCAGGGCGTAGTACTCGCATTGGATCGGGATCATCACCTCGTCGGCGGCCGCCAGGGCGTTGACCGTGAGCAGACCGAGGGAGGGAGGACAGTCCACGAACACCACGTCGTACTCGCCGGCGATCGTCTTCAAGGCGTTGTCCAGACGCCGCTCACGGCTGAAGACGGGGACCAGCTCTATCTCGGCCCCGGCCAAATCGATAGTGGCCGGAACGACGTATAAGTCGCGCACACTGCTCGGTTCTACCGCGTCTTCGAGCGGGAAGTCCTTCAAAAGAACGTCGTATATCGAATGAGAGATGGCCTCGCGATCGATACCCAGGCCAGAAGTGGCATTGCCCTGCGGATCCAGATCCACCAGCAGCGTCCTGACTCCCTGAAACGCGAGCCCGGCCGCCAGGTTGATACCGGTGGTGGTCTTGCCGACACCGCCCTTCTGGTTGGCGAGGGCGACGATGAGTGAGTCGGTCATGGAGCGGCCATGATACGAATCCACACCGGCCGGTCAAGCACCTCCGCCGGCACCTCGACTAGCGACTCCCCCGGCACCGGCTGGGGAGCTTCGACCCAGGAGCCGCCCATGGCGGCGACTCCCCCGGGTCGCAACAACCGCTTGGCCCAACGACGGACCTCGTCGGCGCCGGCAGCTGCGCGGGCGACAACCATGTCCACCGGATCGAGAGCGACGTCACCCGCATCGGCTCGCACCACTTCCACCGATCTGAGTCCGAGGACCCGAATCGCCCGACGAACCAGATCGACCCGCCGACCGCTCCGATCGACCAGCACCATTCGACTCCCGGGCCACATGACCGCCAGAGGAATCCCCGGCAGCCCGACGCCAGTACCCAGATCCGCCACCACCTCGGGGGGAGCCGACTGTTCCCATCCGCCGCCTAGGAGGAGCGAGTCGGCCAGATGACGCTCCTCTATCCGGTCCGCCTCATTCGGTCCCAAGCCTCCGGCGGGAATCGCCTCGTCCCGTAACCAGGCGCCGTACCGCTCGAGGCGCCCCATCTGGTCCGCATCGAGTTCCCACCCGCTCCATCTGGCGGCCCGCGCTACCTTATCCATGAGGCTGGAACTCTAAACCTGGACTCCAGGTTTCACGTGGAACAACAACAAATCATAGAGTCCCGGAGGGACCGAACTTTTGTCCCCCACGAAAGTGGGGGAAGGTCCCTGCGAGGCGCCCGCCAGGGCGACTCGGAGATAGGGGGGCATTGGTAAACCGGTAGATTTGGGTTACGACTCTTCGGCCGCGGAGCCCTCCTCGGCGGCAGCTATCACCACATAGCGGCCCGGTGCTTCGCCTTCCGAGTAGGAGCGGACGCCGTCATGGGCGGCCACCGCGTCGTGGATCACCTTGCGGTCTGAGGCCGACATGGGCTCGAGCATCAGTTCTCCTCCTTCGCCCTGTACCTGCTTGATGAGATCGCCCGCATAGATGGTCAACGCCTGCCGGCGCCGCTCGGCGTAGCCGGCGATATCGATCCGCACCCGGGCCGGGTCTTGAGCAGTGCGCTGCAGCACCGTCTTGGTGAGTTCGTGGACTGCCTCCATCACGGAACCGCGAGGTCCTACCAGAGCTTCGGTCTGTTCACCGACGACGTTGGCCACGATGACGTCCTCGTCGATCCGGGTCTCTACCGATCCCTCGAGTCCGAACGACTCGAGCAGGCCCTCGAGGAAGCCTCGTACCAGAGGTTCCTGGCCCTCAGTACCGAGTGCGTCGCGGTCATCCACTTTGGCCTTCACCTTGTCCGAGCCGGAACCTGAAGCCGAGCGAGAGCGGCCGTTGCCCGGCCTGTTACCGCCGCCGGATTGCCGCTGGCGATCGGGATTCTTCGGGTTGGGAGCGGGCTGGCTCGCAGGAGACTCGCTCTTGGTCTGTGTCGCCTTGCTGCGAGAACGGTTACGGCTTCGGCTCCGTTTCCCGCCCGACCGTTCGGAGACCTTCACGATGGCGTCCTGACCGCCAAAGCCGAAGAACCCGCGTTCGGGCTCCTGCAACACTTCGATGTCGAGCCGATCCCGTTCTGTGACACCCAGCTCACGCATGGCGGCCTCGATCGCCATCTCCACCGTCTTTGCCTTCACTTCCACGTAGGCCACATCAGCTCCTTCTCCGCCGGCCCTGTCGTTTCTTCGAACCCGGCTGGGGTTTCTTGGTGAGGGACCCGTCGTCGTCGGAGGGCTTGGTAGTCCCCTCGGCGAGAGCGGCGGCCGGGGTAGGGCGGCCGTCGATCTTGAAGATGACCACCTGCTGGCCCAGCCGGAAGAGGTTGGCGGTCGCCCAGTAGAGAACGAGACCCGCCGGAAAGTTCCACGAGATGAAGCCGATGAAGAGGGGCATGATCTTCGTCATGGCCTGCTGGGCACCGGCCTGGGGCCCCGACGGCTTCTCCTGACCATAAGTCGAGTGCCAAGTCTGCACGTACTGGCTGGCCACCATGAGGACCATCATCATCAAATAGGGGAGAGCGGTCACGATGTCCTGGGAAAAGGCCCCGCCTGGCGTCTCGCCCATGTGCATGCCGAGGAAGGTGCTCGCGTCGGCCGCCACGGCCTCAGCCAACCCCGAACCCTCTGGAAGATACTGGAGGGGGCTGCTCAGGACACGGAACAGGGCAAACCAGATCGGCATCTGCACCAGGAGCGGAACGAGACATCCGCCCGGTGACGCTCCGGCCTCGCGCTGAATCCTCATCAGCTCCTTCTGCATCTCTTCCGGCTTGTCCTTCAGTTCCTTCTGCACTCGCTTGATCTCGGGCTGGATCGCCTGGAAGGCGCGGGTGGCACGGGTCTGCTTGAGCGTGAGCGGGAACAGCAGCAAGTTGATCGCGATGGTGAGGAAGATGATCCCTAGCCCGAAGCTGGGAACGAGGTCATAGAAAAAGGCCAGCGAGCCGGCAAGCAATTCCTTGAGGCCTTCCCAAAGTGCTCCCATCAGTCACCACCTCCATTGGGCACGGGATCGAATCCGCCTCGGTGGAGGGGATGGCATCGGCCGAGACGACGCAGCGCCAACCAGCCGCCGCGAACAACACCAAATCGCTCGATCGCCTCCCGGGCGTAGCTCGAGCAGGTGGGTTGGTAACGGCAGTTGGCGCCCAGCGAGGGACTTACCAGTTTCTGGTAAGTCGCGATCAGAGCGGCCACGGCACGGCGGGGGAGTGACGTCATCGCACGGACTCCATGGCACGGCGCAACCACGCCACCAGTTCGTCGAAGGAAGCCTCGATGACTTGGCGTTCGGCCATGATCACATAATCCATACCTTGCTCCAGGGAAACTTCTGACAGTGCGTGTCGTAGGCGTCGCTTCGCCCGATTGCGGCGGACGGCGTTGCCGACATCTCTGCGAACCACCAGCCCGACTCGGGCCAGACCCTCGCTTCCGGCCGCGCCGGCAACGGTGATCGCGCCTTGCCTGCTCCGGCGTCCGGTTGACAGCACCCGCCGGAAATCGGCGGCGCCTCGCAGGGTGTTCAGCTCAGACGGCGAGGCGCTTGCGTCCCTTGCGGCGACGGGAACTGAGCACGGCTCGACCGGAGCGTGTTCGCATACGGTGTCGGAATCCATGTTTGCGCTTCCGACGACGCACCTTGGGTTGATAGGTTCGTTTCATGAAAAGACTCGACTCGGTGGACAGGGGGCGACCGGCGAAGGTTACGGAGGCCCCACGTCTTATGTCAAAGGGCGAAACGGCCCCCGACGCTTACACCGCCCGACAATCCAGCGGTCCGCGAAGAAAATGTTGGCGGCCGCGAAAACCAACTAGAGGCCCGGAGCGTCTAAATCCACTTCTCCCGGTCCAGGAAAGCCCTGGCAAAGCTCTGGCTGACCTGGTACTTCCGTCGCCCTGAATCATACCCGTAGCCGTCTCCAAGGCTGATTTCCGCGCTCTTGACGCCGCCGCGAACGTGCTCGCATACTGCCACGCCACTGAGCAACTCCAGTTGGCTCACTTCCCCCGAGAGCCCTTTGGTTTTGCGCGCTCAACATAGAAATGCGCCTTCGGGCCGACCGGTTTACCCACAGCTGTGGAAGCGGCTGTGGATAACCCGGTAGCCCCGAATCCGCGACTGCATTGGAAGGAGGTTTCTTGGTCCAGGTACGACACTCCGTGGATCGATGGGGAGCGTTCACTGACCTCCTCCGTGGTTCGGTGTCCCAAAGCAACTGGCAGACTTGGCTCAGTCGGCTCGAATACGAAGAGAGCGACGACGGCCTGGTACTCCTCGCACCAAGCGAGTTCCACCTCGAGTGGATCCAGGACAAGCATGGGGACGCCATCGGGGCGGCGGCCGCCGCCGCCTACGGGAGCGGGATCACCGTTTCCTATCGGGTAGAGACCGAAACCGAACCACCCGCCCTGCCACCGGTGCTCGAGGAAGCACCCGAGCCTGTTCCTGATCACCCCGTTCCCGCCAGCCTCAAGGGCCGCTATCGGTTCGACTCATTCGTGGTGGGACCGTCCAACCGCTTCGCTTACGCCGCGGCCATGTCCGTGGCGGAGCGGCCCGGGATCAACTACAACCCGTTGTTCATCTACGGATCGGCCGGACTGGGCAAGACCCACCTGCTCAACGCCGTCGGTCATCACTCCCGCGAGCTCTATCCCGAAGTGTCCGTCCGCTATGTCACGTCGGAGAACTTCCTCAACGAGTTCATCGAATGCATCCGACGTAAGCGGGTGGATGACTTCAAGCAGCGCTACCGATCGGTCGACGTGCTCTTGCTCGACGACGTCCAGTTCTTCGAGGGCAAAGAGCAGATCCTCGAGGAGTTCTTCCACACGTTCAACGACCTCCATGACGCCGGCAAGCAGATGGTGATCAGTTCCGATCGTCATCCCCGAAATCTCGCCACCCTGGAGGACCGGCTTCGCAGCCGGTTCGAATGGGGTCTCCTGACCGACATCCAGCCACCCGACATCGAAACCCGTCTGGCGATCTTGCGGCGCAACGCCGAGTTGGCGCCCAGCCCGGTGCCGATCGATGTGCTCGAGTTCATCGCCGGCCTCGTGTCCGACAACATCCGCGAGCTCGAAGGGGCCCTGACCCGGGTCACTGCCTTCGCCAAGCTCACCAGCGGGGAGATCGACCTCGACATGGCACGCTCGGTCCTCCAGGACCTGCTGCCGGGTCATCACGCCAAGGCGCTGACCGCCGAGGAGATCATCCGGGCGACCGCCCAGGCCTACGACTTCGGGGTCGATGACGTGACCGGCAAGAGCCGGCGTCAGCCGCTGGTTCTGTGCCGGCAGGTGGCGATGTATCTGTGCCGGGACCTGACCGACCTTTCACTCCCGAAGATCGGCGCCCAGTTCGGCGGCAGGGATCACACCACGGTGATGCACTCCGTCGACAAGGTCACGACGCTTCTCCAGACGGACCGGGACGTGTTCGACCAGGTCACGCGACTGTCCCAACAGCTGCGGGGAAGGTGAGGATGGCCCTGTTGAAAGCGAGGGGGTACTCCACAAGCCAGCCGCCCAGCGTTTCTCGCCTGTGGATGACCTCTGATTTTGTCCACATGGCCAACGAGGCGGATGAGGGTGCGGTTGAAGGCATCTTCTACGATCATCCACAATCCACAGCCCCTACTACGGCTACGACTTTTGAAATACTCTCTAGAAGGAAGAGAAGAAGGGAAACCACCCTGTGAGAATCCGAGCCGAGCGGGACGACCTCGCCGACATCTTTACCCGGGGCAACCGTGCCATCGGGACCCGCACCGCCATCCCGGTACTGCAGGGGCTGCTGTGCGAGGTGGCCGGCTCGAACCTCTGGGTCACCGGCACCGACCACGAGATGACCGTCAGGGCCTCGACCGAGGTCGAGGTGATGGAAGAAGGGCGAACGGTGATTCCGGGTCGTCTCCTGGCCGATGCCGTGCGCCGTATGCCCCCGGGGGCGGTCACCATCGGCACCAAGGAGGGCGAGGTCGAGATCATCGGTAAGGGGCCCCGATTCTCCGTCCGGCCCCTCAACGTCGAGGACTTCCCTGAGATAACCGAGACGACCGGCGAAGGCGTCGAGGTGGACGGCGAAGAGTTGGCGGGGGCCATCAACCAGGTCGTGGTGGCCGCCTCGACCGACACCGCTCGTCCGATCCTCACCGGCGTGTTGTTCGAGTCCTCTCCGGAGGGCCTGCGGATGGTGGCGACCGACTCATACCGTCTTGGAGTGCGCGACCTGGTCGGCGTGGGATTGGAGGGGACGGGCCTCGTTCCTGCGCGGGGTCTCCGCGAACTGCCGCGGACAGTGGGTGCCGCCAAGGTGACCGCCCGTCTGGGAGAGCGGGAGGCAGTGTTCACCTCGGAGCGAGGCACCCTTCGCCTGCGGCTCATCGAGGGCGCATTCCCCAAGTACCGGTCTCTGCTCCCCGAGAGCTACCCGAACAGTGTCATTGTGCGCCGCGAGGACGTGTTGGAGGCCCTGGGCAGGGTGTCTCTCGTTGCCGAGGACCACATTCCCGTGCGGCTGAAGCTGATGGAGGGTGGAGTCGAGGTCACCGTGAGCCGCCAGGACGTGGGCGGTGAGTCCGAGCACATTCCCGGCACCTATGCCGGATCCGACGAAGAGGTGATGGTGGCGTTCAACCCCCGCTATCTCGCCGACGGCGTGGGAGCGATCGAAGGGGAGACTGTGCGGATCCAGGTCATCGACGGGGTGCGACCCAGCGTGGTCGACGCAGGTGAAGGCGATGACTTCATCTACCTGCTGATGCCGGTCCGCGTCTGAACCTCCTGTGCATCTCGTATGGCTGGAGCTGACCGACTTTCGCTCGTACCACCGTCTCGAGTGGCATCCCGATTCCGGCGTCAACCTGCTCATCGGACCCAACGGCTCGGGTAAGACCAACGCCCTCGAAGCAGTCGCCTACCTACCCACGCTGCGATCGTTCCGGGGCGTGCCCGACGAGGCATTGGTCGCCGATGATGCCCAGAGCGCCTACTTGCGGGGAGGAATCGACCGCGGAGGCGACCGGGGCCAGTCACTCGTCGAGATCGAGATTCCCCGCCAGGGTGCCCGTCGCACCATGGTCGACAAGCAGCGTCCGCGCCGAATCTCCGACCTGATCGAGGTGGGACGGGTCGTCACCTTCCTGCCCGAGGATCTGGATATCGTCAAGCGAGGTCCCGGCCGACGCCGCGACTTCTTGGACGAGGCGGCCACCCAGCTGCGCCCGGCGGCGGCCCTCGACTTCGCTGAGTACGAGCGAGCTCTCCGCCAGCGGAACGCTTTCCTCCGGCTGGGAACGCCCGACGAGGTCACTCTCGGGGTGTGGGACGAGAGAATGTCACAGGCGGGCGGCAAGGTCATGGCCAGGAGAGCAGCCGCCATGACCGAACTCGGACCGCACATCGAAGGGGCCTACCGCCACATCAGCGGCGAGGGTGCCGTGTTGAGCTTCGCCTACGGCTCCGAATGGGGAGCCAATCCGGACGCCACCGTCGGCGCGGCACAACAAGCCGTCACCCTCGCTGAAGCGATTGCCGCCCGGCGCCGCCAAGACGTGGAACGCCGCGTCACATCGGTCGGGCCCCATCGCGATGATCCGGCCCTGCTGCTCGACGGTCACGATGTTCGGGTCCACGGCTCCCAAGGCGAGCAGCGAACCACCGCGCTGGCACTGCGTCTCGCCGTCCACCAGGCCGTGACTGAGCACACCGGCACCGTTCCAATCCTTCTTCTCGACGATGTCTTCAGCGAACTCGACGAAGGACGGGCACACCGACTCGCCGCCGCTCTCCCCGTGGCCCAAACACTGATCTCCTCTGCCCGCCCGGAAGACGTCCCTATTCGCGGCCGCCGCTGGGAGGTCGGTTGGGGAGACGTGACGGAGGTGGACGAGTGATCCCTCTGGATGAAGCCCTCGCAGCCACTCTTCGCAAGCTGGGCCTCGCCGAACCGGCAGTGATGCTGCAGATCACCGGCGAGTGGGACCAAGTCGCTGGCGAGCCGTGGGCGAGTCGCGCGGTGCCGTTGTACTTGCGGAGCGGGGTGCTCGTCGTGGAGACACTCGACCGGGGCGGAGCGGCGTTTCTCCGCTACGGCGTGACCGATCTGGAGAGGCGGCTGACCGATCGTTACGGTCGCGAGACGATCGGCTCTGTCGAGGTGCGCGCGCCCTCCTCGCGACCCATGCGGGCGGTGCCGTGATGCCCTCCGTCGAGACCTCACCGGTCGGGTCGCCGGTTCTCTTCTCCGGAGCGGCAAAGGGCCTGATCATGGCCCGATTGGCTTGGGTTGAAACCCTCAATTTGGTAGACTTACACCTGTGTAAATTCTCTCCGCGCGGGCACTTCAGCTCGTGCCGCCGGGTCACCGAAGGAGCTTTGTGACGGCTACGCGCGACACCTATGCAGCCAAAGACATCACGGTTTTGGAGGGTCTCGAGGCCGTCCGGTTGCGGCCGGGCATGTACATCGGTACGACCGGCCCCCGCGGCCTTCATCATCTCATCTGGGAGGTGGTCGACAATTCGGTCGATGAGGCAATGGCGGATCATGCCAGCCGCATCGAGGTCACCCTCCTCGCCGACGGCGGAGTAAAGGTCGTCGACAACGGACGCGGGATTCCGATCGATACCGTGGCCAAGACCAAGCTCTCCGGTCTCACCACCGTCCTCACCACCCTCCACGCCGGAGGCAAGTTCCAACAGGGTGCCTATCAGGTGTCCGGCGGCCTCCACGGTGTGGGTGTGTCGGTCGTGAACGCCCTTTCCGAGCGGCTGGAAGCCGAGGTACGCAACTCGGGTCATGTCTGGACCCAGACCTTCAAGCGCGGGGTCCCGGAATCCAAGCATCCCAAGCAAGGCGCGGCGATCAAGAAGACCGGGACTGCCATCATGTTCTGGCCGGATCCACAGATTTTCGTCGAGGGCACGGAGTTCGACTACGAGACCGTCGCCTCACGTCTGCGAGAGATGGCGTTCCTCAACCGGGGGCTCGAGATCGTCCTCACCGACGAGAGGGGAGAGGAAGACGTCACCCAGACATTCCTCTACAAGGGCGGGCTGATCGACTTCGTCAAGCACCTCAACGCCAAGCGGGATCCGCTCCACCCACACATTCTCGACCTGATTGACTCCAACGACGAGGGCGAGATCGAGGTGGCGATGCAGTGGACCACCTCTTACAACGAGTCGATCCTGTCATTCGCCAACACCATCAACACCCACGAGGGCGGCACCCACGAAGAAGGCTTCCGCAAGGCGCTCACCAAGGCAATCAACGATTTCGCCCGGTCCAAGAATCTCCTCAAGGAAAAGGATCCCAACCTCACCGGCGAGGACGTGCGCGAGGGCCTGACGGCTGTCGTGTCGGTCCGGGTCCGCAACCCCCAGTTCGAGGGCCAGACGAAGACCAAGCTGGGCAACACCGAGATCCGCTCTTACGTCGAACGGGTACTCAATCGACGCCTCCCTGAGTGGCTCGAACGCTACAGCCCCGAAGCCCGCCGGATCGTCGAGAAGTCGGTCAACGCCGCCAAGGCGCGGGAGGCGGCGCGCAAGGCGCGGGAGCTCACCCGACGTAAGTCCGGTCTCGAGTCGGGTGGGTTGCCCGACAAGCTGGCGGACTGCTCGTCGCGCGACCCGGGGGAGTCCGAGTTGTTCATCGTCGAGGGCAAGTCGGCCGCCGGCCCCGCCAAGCAGGCTCGCGACTCAAACATCCAGGCGATCCTTCCGATCCGGGGAAAGATCCTCAATGTCGAAAAGGCGCGTCTCGCCAAGGCACTGCAGAACACCGAGGTGCAGGACATCATCACCGCGCTGGGCACCGGGATCGGCGACGAGTTCGAGATCGAAAAGGCCCGTTATCACAAGATCGTGTTGCTGGCCGATGCCGACGTCGACGGGGCCCACATCCGCACGCTGCTGTTGACGCTGTTCTTCCGGCACATGCGCGGGCTGATCGAGGCGGGCTTCGTCTTCGTCGCCCAGCCTCCCCTGTACCGGGTGAAGGTCGGCTCGAAGGTCCATTATCTGGCCACCGATGCCGAGTTGCGCGAGTTCCAGAAGGAGCATCCCAAGGTCAAGCCGACCCGGTTCAAGGGTCTGGGCGAGATGAACGCCCGCGAGCTGTGGGAGACGACGATGAACCCGGAGACGCGAACCCTGCTCCGTGTCGAGATGGAGGACGCCGCCCGGGCCGAGGAGGTCTTCTCCACGCTGATGGGTGAAGACGTCGCCGACCGCAAGGCATTCATCCAGCAGAACTCCTCCGACGTGAGGTTCCTCGACATATGACCTTGCGCCCTGCTTTGTCCCCCCCGCAGTGGGGGAAGGTTCCTGCCCAGGCTCCCGCTGAGACTCGGGAGGTAGGGGGGATAACACCGGCAAACCTTCGTCGTGGGGGACAACGACTTCCGACTTCGCCATGACTACAGAACACACCCCCTACAACGACCTCGAGATCGTCGATGAGATGGAGCAGAGCTTCATCGACTACGCCATGTCCGTCATCGTGTCACGGGCCCTTCCCGACGTGCGCGACGGGCTCAAGCCGGTACAGCGGCGGATCATCTACTCGATGTTCGAGAACAACATCGGCCCCACCTCGGCGCACCGCAAGTGCTCCAAGGTGGTAGGCGACGTCATGGGGAACTACCACCCCCACGGCGACCAGGCGATCTATGAGGCTTTGGTCCGCATGGGTCAGGACTTTTCGATGCGCCATCTGCTCATCGACCCCCAGGGCAACTTCGGCACGCCGGACGACCCACCCGGCGCCTCCCGTTACACCGAGTGCCGTCTCACCAAGCTGGCGATGCAACTGCTCGAGGGCATCAAAGAGGACACGGTCGACTTCGAGGACAACTACTCGGGTGAGATGCAACAGCCCACCGTCCTCCCGGCCCGCTATCCCAACCTGTTGGTCAACGGCAGCCAGGGGATCGCGGTGGGCATGGCCACCAACATCCCGCCGCACAACCTGGCGGAGGTGATCGACGCCTGCCTGCACACCCTGGAGCATCCTGACGCCACCGCCGACGACCTGATGCGGTTCGTCCAGGGACCGGACTTTCCCACCGGCGGCTACCTGGTCGGCCGGGCGGGCATCCGTGACGCCCTCACCACCGGCCGGGGTTCGGTGAGGATGCGGGCGGTGTGCGACGTGGAAGAGATCCGCAAGGGACGCACCGGGATCGTCGTAACGCAGCTTCCCTACCAGGTGTCGATCGAGCGCATCGTCGCCAAGATCAAGGTGCTGGTCGACAGCAAGAAGCTGAACGGAATCGCCGAGATCCGCAACGAGTCCTCCGACCGGGTGGGGACCCGCCTGGTGATCGAGCTCAAGCAGAACGCCGTGCCCCAGGTCGTTCTCAACCAGCTCTACAAGATGACCCCTCTCCAGGAGAGCTTCGGCTACAACATGGTGTCGCTGGTCGACGGGGTGCCCCGCACCATGGATCTGGCCCAGATGATCGGCTACTACCTCGACCACCAGATGGAGGTGGTCGAGCGGCGCACCCGCCACCGCCTCGACGAGGCCCAGAAGCGGGCCCACATCCTCGAGGGTCTGATCGTCGCCGTCGACAACATCGACGAGGTGATCAGGATCATCCGCGGCTCGGCCGATACTCCCGAGGCTCGCAGTTCCCTCATCGGCCGCTTCGACCTCTCCGAGATCCAGGCCAACGCCATCCTCGACATGCCCCTGCGCCGCCTGACGGCGCTGGAAGTGGACAAGCTGAGGTCGGAACTGGCGGAGCTACACGAGCTGATCGCCGAGCTGGAGGCCATTTTGGCCGACCCCTCCCGACGCCGACAGATCATCCGGGATGAGATGAGCGAGATCCGCGAGCAGTTCGCCGAGCCCCGCCGGTCGGTGATCGTCCCCGATGAGGGGGAGATGTCGCTCGAGGACCTCATCGCCGACGACGAGCTGATCCTCACCGTCTCCCAGACCGGGTATGTCAAGTCGGTACCCGCCAACACCTACCGGACGCAAGGGAGGGGCGGTCGCGGCATCCGGGCGGCCGACCTGGCCGACGATGACGCCATCTCGCACCTCGTCCACACCACCGCCCACGCCTATCTCCTGTTCTTCACCAACACGGGGATGGTCCATCGGGTCCGGGCGCATGAGATTCCCCGCCAGGCACGCACGTCCAAGGGCGTGCTCGCCCAGTCGGTGCTGCCCCTCGACCCGGAGGAGCGGATCGAGGCGGTCATCGATACCCGCGACTACGAGACCAACCGCTATCTGGTCATGGTCACCAAGCACGGCCAGGCCAAGAAGACCGAATTCAAGGAGTACGACTCGAAGTACCAGAGTCTCATCGCCATCAAGCTGGTGGACGGAGACGAACTGGTCACCGTCCGCACGACGAGTGGTGAGAACGACATCCTGATTTTCACCAAGCAGGGGATGGGGATCCGCTTCAAAGAGACCGACCTGCGCTCCATGGGCCGGGGCACCCAGGGGGTGAGGGGGATCAAGCTCCGCAACGACGACGAGGTCGTGGCGGCCACTTCCTCCGTCGCCGGCGACGAGGTTCTTCTCCTCACCTCCGGCGGTTACGGCAAGCGGACCAAGATGTCCGAGTACCGGGCGCAGGCTCGGGGAGGGGTTGGAGTCAAGGCCTTCAAGCTGACCCGGGTGCGGGGCACCCTGGTGGGGGCGAGTGCCGTCTCACCCGGCAACCAGGTGTTCCTCATTTCCTCCAGCGGCGTGGCGATCCGCACTCCGGCGGACGCGATCAGCCGCCAGAAGCGCGACTCCACCGGCGTAAAGGTGATCAATGTGGGCGACGGCTCGCTGGCGGCCTTCACCGTGATCGGCAACGGAGAGGATGACGACGACTAGCCGCCGGGAACCGGTTGCCGGTCAGTGGTCGTTGGTCTAGGGAAGGTCACCTTCATACACTGCCAGGAAGGACTTCTATGGCAACTGTCAGGCGCGTACGCCGCATCATCCGAAAGATCGATCCCTGGACCGTGCTCAAGGTTTCGGCGATCCTCTACGCCGTGGCCGCGGTGGCCCTCGTCCTGGGGGTCGTCATATTCTGGTCGGTGATCGAGAACGCCGGTCTCCCCGACTCCCTCACCGACTTCCTGGTGCGGATCACCTTGATCGAGGAAGGCACGGAGCCGTTCGCCAACAGCGAGCAGTTCTTCCGCTTCGTCGTCTTCGGTTCGATCGTCTGGTGGGTCATGAGTACGGGCTTCACCACTCTGATGGCCGTGATGTACAACCTGGTCACCGACGTGGTCGGCGGGCTGGAAGTCGTCGTGCTGGAAGAGCACCTGGGAAGCAACGGTCCAGTGCTCCATCCGCCCGCCTCCTACAACCAGGCAAACGGCGGCAGGGTCACGCCCCCTCCCGAGCACGCCGATCTTCCTACCCAGGAAGCACCGGCCGTCCGCTGAGCTTCAGCGCCCTTCCGGCGTACGCTCTCCGATGACCAGGCCCATGTCGGCCGCCGCCTGGAGATACGCCGACGGCCGCTGCCAGACGGGAGTTGGAGAGGCCAGTGGGCCTTGCATGAGGATTCCCACGCCCGCCGCCAGGGCCACGGCTTCCATGAAGCGGAAGTCGTCGACAATCACCCGGTGAAGGCGTCGTCCGAGAGCCAGGGCGGCCGCCAGGGGGGCGTCGCCACGAGCGATGTAGACCTTGTTCTCTTCGACGGGCTCCACGGTGGCCCGTCGGACGTCGATCGGTGAGGGGAACACGACCGTCTCGTCGCCTACTTCCTCACCAGGCACGGCCACCGCCACGGTCCCTTCGTGCAGCTCGGTCGCCAGGGCGAGGGCTAACCCCGTGATCGATGCCCACGCCACCCCGGGCTGATCCCGCAGTTCGCCGGTGGTGATGACAGGCAGGCCGGCTGCCGCCGCTGCTTGGGCGGCTTTGGTGGTGCCGAGGACCGCATCGAACCCGTCGGGCGAGTCGACCGTGTCGAACTGAGAAGAGGTGGTGGGGGAGAGCAGCGCCACCTGGACGTCGGGATGAGCCGACAAGCTCTGTGCCGCCCGGGTCGTCACTTCCCCGTCGATGGCGACGACGATTCGTGTCAAGTGGGTTCGACCGGCTTCCACCCGCCGGAGTCCACCGGTGTGGATTCGGTGATTCGGCTGCGGATCAGTGTGGCAGCGGCGGCCACGACCGCCGCGACCAAGAGGAGGGGCTTGAAACGGGTCATGGCCGACATTGTAGAGAGCCTGTGCCCAATGCTCCCAGGCCTGTCACACTGGCCACCTATGCGGTATGCCGCCTTCTTGCGCGGGGTGAACCTGGGGCCGTCACGCAAGGTAAAGATGGCAGAGCTCCGTTCGCTCCTGGAACGAATGAGCCTCGAGGACGTGGGGACCTACCTCCAGAGCGGCAATGCCGTCTTCACGGCCGAGAACGAGGCGGCCGGCCTGGTGGAGCGGCTGGAAGGAGCACTGGCCGCTGAATTCGGGATCGAGATCGCCGTCGTGGTGCGGGACCAGTCGGAGATGACGGCGGTGGTGGACGGATGCCCCTACCAGGATGAGGCCGCCGCCGACCCCAAGAAGGTCCATGCCGTGTTCCTAGGCGGATCGCCGCCGGCGGCGGTGTGGAAATCGGTCGACGCCGACGCTTTCCGGCCCGACGAGTTCACCGTGGGCGACCGGGTGGTTTACATGCACCTTCCCAACGGGATGGCCCGTACCAAATTGCCCGCCGCCCTTGAGAAGGCGGCGTCTGGCGTGACCGCCACCACCCGCAACTGGCGCACGGTCGAGGCCGTCAATGATCTCCTGGCGTGACCAGCCGTCGACCTCCTGGTCGCGCAGAAGTCAACCCTCGCGTCGAGTCATGCTGAGAACCAGCCGGAGCCGGAAATTCGTCAGCCGATGGTGTGAGACCCCTCAGGGAGCTTGCTCATGGATTGCCGGTCGATGATCTTTCGGCCGAATGGCCACAGAGCGAGGCTTGCCATCCGGAAGGACGCCACGCCCATCGGTATGCCGATGATCGTCAGACACAGCAAGACGCCGAAAACGACGTGAGCGGCGGCCAGCCACCAGCCGACCAAGACCAGCCACAAGAGGTTGCCGACACCGGTCAAGGAGCCGCTGTCTGCGGGAACGACGGCCCGGCCGAACGGCCAGAGCGTGAAGCCGGCCAGCTTGAACGCCTGCAGCCCGAAGGGGATGCCGATGATCGTGACCATCATCAGCAGCCCGCCTATGACATAACCGATGGCGAGTTCGACGCCGGCCAGTACCAGCCAGACGAGGTTGAGTAGAGCCCGAAACATGGGCTCAAGCCTACGCTGACAGCTGGCGATAGTTCGGGCCTGGCAGGCACGAACGGCGTTATAGGCTTTCGGCCACGTGGCCAAGTCCGACATCTCTGAGAAGCCGTCGGCCGACGTGTGGGTTCGACTCTCGGGACGAGCTCGTCCCTCGTCGGCGCTCGCCACCATCGAAAACCCTGCCACTGTTGGACGTCTGGTCGCCGGGACGTTCGTGGGGGCGGCGCTGCTGTCCGGGTGTACGGCGCTCCTCATGTTCCGCTACGGAGAGCCGGAAGCGGCCTCGGCGACATTCGGATTGGCGGTCGCCTACCTTGCCGTCTGGGCCTGGTTCTTGACCACGAAGCAGGTGCTGGCGCCGGCAGCGGCTGCTGCGGGCGCCTCGGTCGCCGATCTCATCGCAGTCCACCTCATTCTGGGTGGATACGCCCACTCGGGCGGCTGGCTGTTCTGGGGCATCGTCCTCACCTTCGCGTTGGTGGTGATGCTGGGCCGACGCGAGGCAGTCGGTTTCGCGGCCTTCTACGCCGTGCTCGGGATCGTCATGGCTTTCGTGGAGCCGGCACTCGGTGCCAGTCGTCCTCCACCGGATCCAACGTTGCGAGCGGTGCTGTTCGCCGCCGTCCTCGTCGGCAACCTGGCCATGGTCACATCGGTGCTCTCATACTTCGTCCGTCAACTCGCCACCGAGCGCGAGCGCTCCGAGAAATTGCTCCTCAACGTCCTACCAGCCGAAGTGGCGGCCGAACTCAAACAGCGGGGTTGGGTCGAGGCACGTCGGTTCGACTGCATCTCCGTCGTGTTTGCCGACATCGTGGGATTCACCCAGCGGTATGCGGGGACCGATCCGGGGGAGATGGTGGATCAGCTCAACGAGATCTTCACTCATTTCGACACCCTGACCGACAAGCACGGGTGCGAGAAAATCCGGACCATCGGAGACGCCTACATGGTGGCGGCGGGTGTTCCGGTTGCCCGGGATGATCATGCTCAGGCCGCCACGGCCGTGGCGTTGGAGATGCTCGACTATGCCGCCGACGGGCCGGTCACGTTTCGGATCGGCATCAATTCGGGTCCGGTGGTGGCGGGGGTCATAGGGACGAGCAAGTTCCAGTACGACGTGTGGGGAGACACCGTGAACACGGCCAGCCGAATGGAGTCCCACGGCGAGCCGGGGCGGATCCAGATCTCGGAGAGCACTTACCGACTGATCGCCGACGATTTCGTCTGCACCCCCCGAGGGCTGATCGAGGTCAAGGGCAAAGGCGAGCTGCGGACCTGGTTCGTCGATTCCCGTCGGACGGATCGCGGTCCATTCAAGGCCGGTCCGCCTTGAGCCGGAGCAGCAGTCTCACCCGGCACGGGCGACGATGTGTCGGACGATGTGATCGGCGTCCTCTCCCGCTCCACGGATGAAGGGCGACCGCAGCCGGTGCAACCACGGCAGGCCGAGGAAATACAGGCCCTCTATATGAGTCACGCCACGGTGGTGGATCGGGTAGCCGCCTTCGTCCAGCACCGGAACCCCGATCCAGCGCGAGAAGTCGAGCCGAAAGCCGGTCGCCCATATCACGGTGGCTACACGGTGAAGGTCGAGAGTCTCCGGGGGCTCGGGCGGTTCGAGGAACTGCGGGGGCGGCTCCGGTTCGCCATAGAGGCCGTGGAATCGGTGGAGCCGCTCCTCGACCCAATCGGTGAACTCGCGATAGGCGCGGTTTCCTTCCTCGATGCTGGCCGCCAGGTCGGGCTGAAGCACCAGTTGGCTTCCACGGACGCCGATTGACCTACCCAGGAGGCCGACGCCGCGGCTGCTCAGATCGAGGAGGTCGAGATCCCTACCACCACCGTGGCCGGTGAGAGCGGGGGAGACGCCATCGCGTTGCGCGGAAAGCGGCACATCCTCGGAGGTCTTCTCGTAGGAGCCACCCATCTCGCGCCACCAGAAGTAGTCCCGCCCCCGGTAACGCCGCGGCACCCGGCGATGCCGGCCCACCGAGAGGAACGTCGCACGACCGGCCCGGATGAGATCCTCGGCGATCTGCTGACCGGAAGGACCCGCTCCAATGACCAATACTGGGCCGTCGGGGAGCGCGGCAGGCGAGCGGTACTCGCTCGAGTGGATTTGCACCAGGGCCGGTGGTACCGCCGCCGCCCAATCCGGAATCCGTGGGACCTGAAAGGGTCCCGTCGCCACCACTACATTGTTGGCGGTCATGTCGCCCTGGCTCGTGACCAGGCGGAAGAGGCCGTTGTCCTTGGTCATTTCGGTCACGTCCACTCCGGAGCGGACGGGCGCCGAAAAGGAGTCGGCATACTCCTCCAGGTAGGAAACGACGTCGCCCCGTCCCATGAAGCCGTGCGGGTCTTCTCCGGTGTAGTGCCATCCCGGCAGCCAGGTGGCCCAGTTCGGCGTCAGGAGCGTGAAGGAATCCCAGCGCGCCGTCCTCCAATTGGATGCGACGCGGTCCCGGTCCACCACCACGTGATCGATCCCTCGGGCGGTCAACAGGTGGCTGACAGCGAGGCCGGCGTGACCGGCCCCGACGACGACGGTCCCTACTTCCGTCAGCGCTTCCTCCGATGCTGGCAATCGATTGCCAGGCGTATCGTACCGCCGACTCTGTTCATTGTGAACGTTCGCCAGCTCCGCTGTCGGCGAGAGCGTTGATCGCAGCGATGCGCTGCGCGAGCTGGCGGGCTGCCGTGGCTGGGCGCGACGGGGGTGCGCGGGAGTCATCCCCTATGCACATCAAAGAGTGGCCCTAGTGAGACTAAGCGGGAACCTGCAACGCCGCAACGAACAGGAACGCTAAGAATGCGTAGGCGTCTTTAACGAGTGCACCTTTCAAAAAGCTATCCCATCAAGCTTCGACGAGGAGTGATGCTTTTTCGTCCCGATGGCTGGCAGCAAAGAGCAGTCCGAGCGTCAGCCCATACACTGCGAAGACAACGCCGTACCAGAAGGGAGGGAATCCCTTCTCAGCCACCAACGGGAACAGCGGCGGCAATACAACATATTGCAATAGAGCCCATGCCGTCAGGCCATAGAGAAGGCCACTCAGGACCACACGCCACCGTTGCGTAGCGCGCAACAGCAGTGCGTAGACCATGCCTAGCAAGCCGGTCAGGACGATCACGACCAGAAGTCCGACAATGAACGGCAACCACACGAATTCGAGGATATTGGCGACGCCGGCCCGGCCCATCACCATGGTAGAGAACACCCGCGCCGGCGCGTACCAAGGCAGATTCAGGGCGAAGCGAGACACGAGCATGGCCGCCACACCCATCACCAGCCCGGCGCCTACGCCATAGAGCAGACCGCGACGGAGTGGCCAGCGGGCACCGTCACCGCGCAACATGAAAAACGTGACCGTTCCCAGCGCCACTGTGGCCATCAGGGTGTAGACGAGGCTGATGCCACCTGGGAGTCCTGCCCCGTTCTCTTCTGGGAAGATGCGCCAGACCACACCCGTGTTGGGTTCCAACTTGAGCCCGTCGACGGTGATGTGGGCCACGCCCCAGTCTGTGACATACATGGCTCCATCCGGCCCGAAGGCAACATCCGATGGGTGCTCGAATCCCCCGGCGCTGTGGGTGGAGGCGGCCCCGGAGTTTTTATTTGCTAAGAACGGACTGATCTCGCCGGTGACAGTACTGACGCGCACGACTTGCACCCCGACTGGCCGTGGCACCGTGCCAGTGGCAGGGGTGAAGTCGCCGAACAGCGCAATGAAGACATCCGTTGGGGCGCCCCAGACGTCGGAGGGAGCAAAATCAAACCCGTTGGTGGCGGCGTGCGGGTCGAACCGGGCGATCGGCGAAGGCGGTGTGTCGGTCGGGTGTTCGGCCACCAGGAACTGCGGTTGAGGTTGGTTGATCGGTTTGAATCGGGTCTCAGTAACGGGCGTGTCGCAGGCAAAGTCGGGAAAGCCGTACCACGCCCCCTGCTCGACGCGGTACAGACAATCCCAGGCGTTCTCGATGGGGCGCTGACCGCGGGCGTCGAAGCCGTGCATGGTGACGTAGATCGCCTCATCGGGACCCGCTCGCAGGCCATAGGGGTTGCGGAAGCCCCAGGCGTACACCTCAAGGCCCGTGCCGTCGGGCCGGGCCCGCAAGATGGCGCCGTTGCAGCGCACATCGCCCGCCACAGTCGTCCCGGCGGTGCTCGCGTCGCCGAAGGCGGAATAGGCCGAAGTCATAACCTGATCTTCCGCCTCATTCAGCGGATTCTCCGCTTCGAAAACCTGATCGGTCAGTTGGATATCTTCACAAGGAATGTCATGAAGCTGGCGCTTGGCGGGTTGCTCTAACCAGCCGAACACAGCGTTGTCAGTCCCGACGACTGCTGAGTTGGTCATAGTGCCGACGGCCATGTACATCCACCCGTTGTGGAAGACGAGCTGATTGGCCTGATGATCTCCCTGGCCCGGTAAGCCGGTCACGACCGGTGTAAGAGTGCCCTCCTCGACGATAGAGACAGTGCCGGCGTGCACCACATATACCCGTCCTTGGTGGTAGGCCACCGCCGTGATCGGGACTTCCTCACCGAAGACATCGCCCTCAGCCAGCGTCGTTTGCGCCCCGTCGGCTTCGATGCGGGTGACTTTTGCCCCGCCAGCGCCGCCATAGCCGCTCTCGGCGATGAGCATCCGGCCCTCCTCATCGAAGGTCGACATGGTTGGCGCGTCCAACCCGTCGACGGCCACTTCAACCGCGAACCCATCTGGCGCTGCGATGTCGTTCGGCCGCAGCGGTCGGCGGAGTGCCGACAGGCTCAACAGCCCCAAGCCGAGCAATACCAAAACAATCGTGAGTGCTCGGATCTGTGCTGTCATGCGCGTCTCGATCCAGATGCTACGAGTGCCGCGTCGGTATACGTGGAAGTATTTGTGTCTAACTCGTAGCGACCATGGCGACAGCGCCTCATCGTGTCAGATGCAGCCTTCCGCTGGCCGTGAATTCGCACGGTAAAGCGGACTCCAGACGTCTCAGATCTTCAGGCTGCAAGTCCGACCACATAAAGTTTGTTGTCTCCATTAGTAGTTCGTTACCACTCCTTCCCGCTATTTAATTAGTTCACAAGCTCGAAACGCTATCAGCAAAAATTGTCTCAAACGCGTCTACGTACGCTCGGCCTTCGCTCGCTTCGTCGTCATTGACCGGCGCAGCAACACGACGGCCAGAGCCAGCTTCTTGATATCGGGCTCCGCTTTGAGCTGCCCGATGATCGGAATCGGTGCCCTTAACTGGTGTTGGAGCGTAGATGTAGCCGCCGGTGGGCAGTGGGTGAAAGCCTTTGGGTGGCCATGCGCCAGCCCGCTTGCGCTTGCCATGGTGTCTCCCTTCTCTCACCCAATCCAAAGTGACACCAAATGTTGTGGGTGGCTGTCATGACATGCATCGCTCCTGATGCACACCACCCTTGTTAATTCGTTGTGTCAAAGACAGCAGATGGGCCAGGTGGACTTGAGCCAAGTTACAAAGGTCATAAATCATCAAATGCTTCGCAGTGCAATTTGCGAGGTGAAAAGGATGCGCC
>DATABS010000062.1:0-34367 GCA_036259475.1 Acidimicrobiia bacterium
TCGGCCGTGAAGAACGTGCTCGCCCTGCTAGATGACGTGGCCGTCGCCACCCACGTCACTGGCCCGATGGGCCTTCCCGGCGGCTATCCCGCCAACATCGGTGCCGGCGGGGTCGAGTTGCGCCTGCCACCCGGACTGACCCGCGAGGAGGCTGTCTCCATCAACGAGAAGGCGGCCCGCTGGGACGGGATCGGGCACATCGCCGATGATGGAACAGTGGTGTACACGTCCGAGGCGGCGGGAGCCATGGCCGAGCTGGGATACCCGGTCGAATCAATCGCCATCGACGAGCTCCCGTACCGGGGCCAGCAGCTGCTACGCCTCGTCGACGATCTCAGCCGAGAGGAGGAATGATGCCCGATTTCGTACGTCGACCGCTGGAGGGTCTGTTCCCGCTCATCCCGCTCACGTTGGACCGGGACGACGAGATCGATCTCGAGGAGATGCGCCGCGCCATCAAGACCGTGGCCGGAGCCGCCGCCCCCGGCTGCATCGTCTTCGGGTCGATGGGTCAGATGACGAGCGTCTCCGAGCGCGAGTTCGACGCGGTGTGCGAGGCGGCGGTCGCCGCCGGATCCGAGGCGGGAATCGCAGTCGTCGTCGGCAGCACCGCCAGCTACCAGCGCGAGTCGGTCAGACGGGCCCGGGTGGCCGAACGAGCCGGGGCCGACGGCTCCATGCTCGCCGCTCCCTACGCCCTTCCTTTGCCTCCCGAAGCGGTCACCGATTTCTTCATCGAGGTGGCCGAGTCGCTCGACGGCGACATGGCCCTGATGCTGTACAACTACTCGCCCCTCAACGCGGTGAACGTCACCGCCGACATGTGGGCCCGGCTGGTGGAGGTCGACAACATCAAGGCCATCAAGGAGTCCAACATGGCCCTCCCCCACTTCGACCAGGTGCTGCTGACGGTGGGGGACCGCATCAACGTGTTCACCGGCAACGACCCGGCTTACTTCCACGGCTCGATCCTCGGAGCGGCCGGGGCGACCGGCATCTTCAGTTGGGCGGGACTGCGGACCGGAACCCGCTTCATCGACGAGTGCCGCCGGGGCAACCACGACGATCCGTGGGTGCGGCAGGCTTTCGAGGCCCTCCAGGGCCTGTCGGCCTCCATTCGGCGGCCAGGCATGCCGCTCATGCTCTCCTACGAGCACGGCTACCTCAACGCCCTGTCGGGGCTGGGAGGTGTCGACGCGGGTACGCCGCGCAAGCCCTACCGGCCCCTTCCACAAGAGGCTATGGCTGCGCTGCGGGAGGCGGCCCGCCCGCTCATGGAGATGGAGGCAGAGCTGTGAAGCCAGAGGGACGCAAGCCGGGCGAGATCCTGGTCATCTCCCGCGGCGAAGTCGAGTCTCTCCTCACTCCGGCGGACTGTCTGCAGCGATGCCTCGACACATTCGCCTGGGTGGGACAGGGAGTAGTCGAGCAGGTGAACCCGGTGAACCTTTACGTCCATGACCGGTCCTTGCCCGAGCCTGCGTTCGGGCATGGCGTCGTCCAGGCCTTCCCGGCGATGATCCGGCCGCTGGAACGGGCCGCGGTGAAATGGCTTTCCAGTTTCCGCAAGAACCCCAAGCGGGGACTCCCGGGAATATCGGCCCTCGACCTCCTCACGGACACCGAAACGGGGATGCCCCTCGCTCTGGTGGACGGGACTTCCGTGACGAACATGCGCACCGGCGGGCACGCCGCGGTGGGCGCCAAGTTCCTCGCCCGCCCCGACTCTGCCACGGTGGCGGTGATCGGCTGCGGCAACGAGGGACGGACCCACCTCCTCCACCTCGCGGAGTTGTTTCCCCTCACCCAGGCGGTCGCCTTCGATATCGACCCAGCCCACATCGAGAATTTACAGGCGGAGATGTCGGCGTCGCTAGACCTCGAGATCTCGGCAGCACCCAGCGTCGAGGAGGCGGTGGCAGAGGCGGACATCGTCTGCATCGTCACGAACGCGTCGCAGCCGATCCTCATGGAGCCGTGGGTCCGTCCGGGGACCCACGTGTGCGCCACGACCGGGTACCTCGACGTGGACAAGGCATGCGCCACGAAGTTCGACAAGTGGGTGGTCGGCTGGTACGGCCGGGACCTGGAATGGGTCGAAGGCCCGGAGGTCGGAAAGCTGGGAGGTTTGCAGGCGGGCGACCTGTCCCGAGCCGACATCCACGCCGACATCGCCACGGAGATCATGGGAGGCACACGTCCCGGACGAGAGTCCGAGTCGGAGCGGACGATCATGACGCATCTGGGTATGCCTGCCCTCGACGCCGCCGTAGCATCCCTCGTCTACGACTTGGCGCTGGCGGCCGGGGCCGGTACCTGGGTGGAGGTCTTCTGACAGTGGAGGAGATGCCGATGACGGAGACGACGGCCGGGGTCGATCTCGAGAAACTGGAAGCTGCCCTCGACTACATCCGACCCGCCCTGCAGTCGGACGGCGGCGACATGATCTTCCACGGCGTCGACGACGACGGAGTCGTCAAGCTCGAATTGCTGGGGGCTTGCGGAACCTGCCCGCTGTCGATCGTGACTCTCGTGTCGGGCATCGAGCGACTGGTGATGGCTCGGGTGCCCGGAGTCGCAGGGGTTGTCGCCTACTCGCCGAGCATCCCGGACATCTGAGAAGACGTATCAAGCGAGGGCGGCGTGGAGCTCCTCCACCACCCGGGCCGGGCCGTCTCCTTCCCAGTCGACATCCACCACTATGTCGGTGAGCCCTGCGTCGTCCAGCGCGGCGAGACTAGCCGCCACCTTCGGGGTCGCCCCCGGAACCCTCATCGCCACCCGCCTGGGCGCCCCCCGGCCGACCTTGGCCGCTTCGGCTTCGATGACGGCGAGCCCTTCTTCCAGCTTTCGCGGGTCGATCTCGTGGGCGTGCTGGAGGGCGAACCATCCGTCGCCTGCCGCCCCTACCCGCCGGAGGGCGGCGGTCGACATTCCGCCGACCAGCAACGGTGGCGGTCTGTTAGGCGTCGGGTAGGCGAGCAGGCCGTCGGGCATCGGATAGTGCCCTGAGGCCTTGGCAGGCGGCACTCCCGTCCAGACGGCCCGCAGGATCTCCATCCACTCGTCGAGGATTGCGCCTCGGTTGTCGAAATCGGCCCGGAGGGCCTCGAACTCTTCTCGGAGCCAGCCGGCCCCAACACCGATCACTGTCCGTCCGCCGCTGAACACGTCGATGCTCGCCAACTGCTTGGCGAGTACGAGAGGATTCCGCAAAGGGATGATGAGAACTCCGACCCCTACATCGACGGTCTCCGTGGCCTCGGCCGCGGCGGCCATGGCGATGAGGGCGTCGACCCAGGGCGCCTCAGGCTGCCAGCTCATCGTGCCGTCAGCCGAGAACGGATACCTCGAGGAGACCTGACGGGGCATCACGACGTGGTCGCTCACCCACACCCCATCAAAGCCGGCGGCCTCCGCCACCGCGGCGAGCTCACCGATCTGCCGGCCGTCCGGCGCCATACCCGAGGAGGGCAGCTTCGCTCCGACTCGCAGGGCACTCATGTGAGCCATCCTCCGTCCACGACGAGGGTATGCCCGGTGATGTAGGAGCCGTCGGGAGAGGTGAGGAAATCGACGGCGGCCGCCACGTCCGCCGGCTCGCCGAGACGACCCAGCGGGATCCGGGCTGCGGCCTGCTCGATGAGGTCCTCGTCGCCCAGCAGGGACCGCACGAGCTCAGTGTCCACCGTGCCCGGGGCGACGGCGTTCACCCTCACACCGTGAGATGCGAGCTCACGCGCCGCCGAGACCGTCATTCCTCTCAGGGCGCTCTTGGAGGTGTCGTAGGGGACCATCGGATTGGTGGAGGCGGTGAAAGCCGAAGTGGAAGCGATATTCACGATCGATCCGACGCCGCGAGGGATCATCGCTCGGGCGGCGGCCTGGAGCACGAAGAACGCACCTCGCATGTTGACCGCCATGAGCCGATCGAACTCGTCGGGTTTCACCTCGATGAGTGGCTTGACCCATCCGCTCCCCGCATTGTTGACGACGGTGGCCAGGCCGACCTCGGCGTCGAACGACGCCACCTTCAGGCCGACGTCGCCGGCGTCGGCCACGTCCATACGGGCGGGGCGAACGTCCAGTCCCCGGTCGACGAGCGGCTGGGCAGCAGCTGCCAGCCGCTCCTCGTTCACGTCGGTGAGGAACACCGTGTCGCCCCGACGTGCCAGCCGCTCGGCGATGGCCGATCCGATGCCTCCGGCGCCCCCCGTGACGAGGGCGCCGGAGCGCACTGGATCAGGCATTCAGCGCGGCAGTCCCTGGGTGGGGCCGATGATCTCCTCGTAGAGCTGGTCGAGGGTGCCGCTGGAGGTATAGAAGTCGATCCAGTTGTCGACGTAGCGGAACCAGACGTCGTCGCCGACCGGTACGACCCAGCGCCCGTAGGCCTCGTTGAAGGGGTCGTCGGGGTTGAGGACCGACGTGTTGTCGTTCTCCTCCACGAACCGGAATGCCTGGTACTCCTCCACCACGATGGCGTCGGCCCGGCCGGCCGCCACCTCCAGGAAGGCGGGCTGCTGCTCCAGCTCCACCAGCTCCGCTTCGGGGAAGTTGGTGGTCACGAAGTTCGCCGCCGTCGATCCGATCAATGCCGTGATCGTCACGTCGGAGGAGTTGAGGTCCTCCACCGACTCGATGCCAGAGTCGTTGTTTACCACGGCTACCTGCCGGTACGGAACGTACGGACGCGTGAACCACAGCTGCTCCGCGCGCTCCGGCCGGTTCACGAGGCCCACCGAGATCAGATCGAACTGACCCGCCAGCATCCCCGGGATCAGCGAGTCGAACTCCTGGTCCATGATCTCCAGCTCGACCTGTAGGTCGGTGGCGAGCATGTTGACCAGCTCGACGTCGTAGCCCGCCGGCTCGTTGTTCTCGTCGCGGTACATCTGGGGCTCGAACTGCAGCGTCATGCCGACGATCAGAGACCCGCGGTCCTTGATAACCGAGAGACGATCCTCCCCCTCAGCGGGTGCCTCACCCCCCGCGTCGGCGGGTGCGGTCGTCTCCGGTACGCTCGTGTCCTCGGTCGCCGCCCCGGTGCACGCCCCCAGTACCAGGGTCGCCGCCAGGAGCAGCGCCAGGTGCCACCCCATCCTCCTTGTTTGCATTTCCTCTCCTTTCGTTACGGACCAGAGACGGACCGGTGGCCCATCGCCTGCTTTTCGGCACTCTCCGCCAGGACGGCCTCCTGCAACTCCCGCAAGCGGGCGGTGCGGCGACGCTGTCGGAATGAGCGAAGGGGCTTCGTCTGGGTCAGGACGTCCACCTCGGTGAAGCGCCGCTCCAGGTACTTGACGCCGTAGTAGATGAGCGTCGTGAGAGCCAGATAGATGAGGACGAGGGCCAGGTAGACCTCGAAGTAGCGGAAGGTGCGGTTGGCCAGCGTGTTGGTGACCCGGAGCAGCTCGGCCACACCGATGATGTAGAGCAGGGAGGAGTCCTTGACCATCCCGATGAGCATGTTTCCCGTCGGGGGAATGACGATGCGGGTGGCCTGAGGCAAGATGACGGAGAAGAACGTCCCGACCGAGGTCATTCCCACCGAGGAAGATGCTTCTCGCTGGCCCTTGGGGACCGCCTGGATGCCCGCCCGGAAGATCTCCCCCAGCCAGGCCGAATATTGGACGCAGAGGGCGACCATGCCGGCGGCGATTGCCGAGAGAAACCGCATGTTGAACGCGATCGCCAACCCGTAGTAGACGAACAGGATGAACACCAGCATCGGAATGGCTCGGAAGATGTTGACGTAGGCCGCCATGAGGGGGCGGATGATGGGATTGTCCGATAGGCGCAGCAGGGCAACGACGACGCCGAGAACCGTCGAGATGGCAAACGAGACGACCACCACGAAGACGGTGATCTGGAGGCCCTGCCAATAGAGATCGAGGTTTTCGGTGACGACATCCCAGCTGAAGTCGATCATCACAACACCGCCCGGATGAACGCCCGCGTGCGGGACTCCCGGCATTCGGTGTAGAGCTCTCTCCCGCCCTGTTCGACGATGACCCCTTCGTCCATGAAGACGTTGAGGTCGCCTACCTCCCGCCCGAAGCCCATTTCATGGGTGACGACGACCATGGTCATCCCCTCGTGAGCCAGCTCCCGCATGACCGCCAGCACCTCACCGACGAGCTCCGGATCCAGCGCCGAGGTGGGCTCGTCGAAGAGCATGATCCGCGGCTCCATCGCCAGCGAGCGGGCGATTGCCACCCGCTGTTGCTGTCCCCCCGAGAGCATGGCCGGATAGCTGCCGAGCTTCTGCAAGAGCCCGACCCGGTGCAGCTGCTTGGCTGCCCGCATCTCGGCCTCCTCGCGGCTCATGCTCTTGACTCTCGTCAGGGCGAGGGTCACGTTTTCGAGAGCCGTGAGATGCGGGAACAAGTTGAACTGCTGAAAGACCATGCCGATTCGCTGCCGGAGCTGGCGGGGCTTTGCCCTGGCCGAGCCTTTGGTTCCGTTCCCGGCCCAATAGAGAACCCCTTCGAAGGTGACGGAGCCGGAATCGGGCACCTCGAGCAGGTTTATCGTCCGCAGGAGCGTCGACTTGCCAGACCCTGACGGGCCGAAAATCACCACATGCTGCCCTTGGGCGACGTCGAGGTCGATGCCCTTGAGCACGTGGTTGCTGCCGAACGACTTGTGTATGGCGCGCAAGGCGAGGAGCGGATTGGAGCGCACAGCCGCTGAATCCTCGGCGGTCATAGGTCTCACCGATTCGGCTTCTCGCCGAGTTCGAAGTCGAGCGGAGGGATCCGCTGGTTCTCCCCGAGCCGCTTGCTCATTGGGCGAGTACGCTAGCGTACTGACCCCAGGCGCGTCGGGTCATTCACCGGATTTCGCGCCCGGTTTCCGTCATCAGCCGCCTTCGCTCTCTGCGGTGGAGGCAATGAGTTCACGACTCGGAACGCTCTGTGGCGCCGCCCTACCCGCTTCGACTGCGGATGGCCATCGCCTCTCACCATCTCTTCGAGCCCAGCTCCGACGGTTCGTTTACGGCCAGCCGCTTTTCGATCTTGTAGACGCCGAAACCGGCTACTGATTGATGTCAGAAGGACCGCTTGGGAACGTGAGGTCCGCTGCGGCCGACCAGGAAGTCGAAGTCGGCGCCGGTGTCGGCCTGCTGGACGTGTTCCACATACAGGCGGGTGTAGCCGCGGGCCGCTTCCACCGATACGGCTTGCAGGAGGGAACGTCGTTCCTCCAGCTCCTCGTCACCCACCTCGAGGGTGAGGGTGCGTTGGTCGACGTCGAGGGTCACCCAGTCGCCGTCCTGGACCAGAGCGAGCGGTCCACCGGCGGCAGCTTCGGGGGACACGTGCAGGATGACGGTGCCGTAGGACGTGCCGCTCATGCGGGCGTCGGTGATCCGGACCAGGTCCTCGACACCGGCTTGGAGCAGCTTCGTTGGAATTGGGATGTTGCCCACCTCGGGCATGCCCGGATAGCCGATCGGTCCGCAGTTGCGAAGGATCAGTACCGAGTTCTCGTCCACGTCGAGGGAGGGTTCGTCGATGCGGCCGTCCATGTCTTCGAGATCGTCGAAGACGACCGCCCTGCCTCGGTGCTGGAGCAGCCGGGGCGAGGCGGCCGAGCGCTTCAGCACCGCTCCGCCCGGGCACAGGTTGCCCCGCAGGACCACTGTGCCCGACGGGCGACTGTCCGGAGCGGAACGGCGCCGGATGACCCGTTCGTCGTAGATGGTCGCCTCCGCGATGGCTGCCCCCAGCGTGGTGCCGGCTACGGTCTTGGCGTCCAGGTGCAGCAGATCATCGATCTCCCTGAGGAGCGCGGCCAGGCCGCCGGCGTAGTAGAAGTCCTCCATCAGGAACTCCCCGGACGGCTGGACGTTGGCGATGAGCGGCACGTCCTGGGCCAGCCGATCGAAATCGTCCAAGGCCAGGTCCACTTCCAGCCGGCCGGCGAGGGCCAGCAGGTGCAGGATCGCATTGGTGGAGCCGCCCAGCGCCGCATTGGCGACGATGGCGTTCTCGAAGGCATGGCGGGTCAAGACGTCGGAGGGCTTCAGGTCTTCGGACACCATCTCCACGATCCGCCGCCCCGCTAGCCAGGCCGAGGTTCGCCGCCGGGAGTCGACGGCGGGCAGCTCGGCGCTCCCCGGAAGCTGGATGCCCATCACCTCAGTGAGGCACGCCATGGTGGAGGCGGTCCCCATGGTCATGCAGTGGCCGGGGCTGCGGGCCATGCACGCCTCGGCGGTGAGGAAGTCCTGCTGGGTCATCCTCCCGGCCCGGACCGCGTCGCTGAAACGCCACAGATCGGTCCCCGAGCCGACATCGCGGCCCTGGTACTTGCCGTTCAGCATCGGACCGCCGGTGATCAGGATGGCTGGGAGGTCCACGCTTGCCGCTCCCATCAGCAGGGCAGGAGTGGTCTTGTCGCACCCTCCCAGCAGCACCACGCCGTCGAGCGGGTTGGCCCGGATCGACTCCTCCACGTCCATGCTCATCAGGTTGCGGTAGAGCATGGCCGTCGGCCGCATCAGGGGCTCGCCCAGCGAGATAGTGGGGAACGTGAACGGCACTCCCCCCTCCTGCAGCACTCCCCGCTCCACGTCCTGGGTAAGGGCAGTGAGGTGGGTGTTGCACGGATTCAGGTCGGAGGCGGTGTTGCAGATGCCGATCACCGGGCGGCCCGTGAAGGTGTCGTCGGGGTATCCCTGGTTGCGGAGCCAGGCGCGGTGGCCGTATCCGGTCTTGCCCGGGGCGGCGAACCAGCGGCTGCTGCGAAGCGAGTCCCTCTCCACAACAGCAAAATATCAATCTCGTTGACAAATGGCCAGTCGGCGGTTCTAATCTCGCGGCCATGGCAGCCACCACCGTCGACCTCCTCCAGGAGTTGATCCGGAATCGCTGTGTGAACGACGGATCGGTCGATTCGGGCCAGGAGGTCCGCTCGGTGGCGACGCTGCGGGACTTCTTTGGTGTCGATGGGGAGATCTTCGAGCCGGCGCCGGGTCGCCAGTCGCTGGTGTATCGGGTTCCGGGGAGCGATCCGGACGCTCCCACCATGGCCCTGGTGCCGCATCTGGACGTGGTGCCGGTCAATTCAAAGGGCTGGTCGGTGGATCCGTTCGCGGCCGAGATCGGCGACGGGTTCGTGTGGGGCCGGGGCGCCATCGACATGCTCAACGTCACGGCCGCCATGGCTCATGCGTTCCGGCCGTACCTCACCGGGGAGGCGTCGATGCCGGGCGACCTGGTCTTCGCCGCCGTGGCCGACGAGGAAAACGCCGGGACCTACGGCGCCGCCCCGCTGGTGGACGGACACTGGGACCTGGTCGGCGCCGACTTTCTCCTCACCGAGATCGCCTACCCCTCGATACGGGGGCGATATGGCCCGTTGTATCCGGTCGCGGTAGGTGAGAAAGGCCCCTACTGGACGAGGTTGACGACGAGGGGGACCCCGGGCCACGGCTCGGCGCCCTACGGAGCGGACAACGCACTGGAGCCGCTGGTGGAGGCGGTGGACCGCCTGTTCGCCTCGGATCAGCCGGTGTCGATCAGACAGGAGTGGCGGGAGTTGGCGGCCTCCCTCGACCTCCCACCGGAAGTCGCCGCCGGGCTGGTCGACCCGGACCGGCTTGACGACACCATCGAAACGCTTGCCGTCGACGACCCCGATCTGGCGCGCTACGCCCATGCCGTCACACACCTCACCGTGTCCCCCAACCTCCTGGAGGGGGGAACCAAGGCGAACGTGATCCCCGACCGTGCCTTTGTCGACGTCGACATCCGGGCCTTGCCGGGCATGGACCGCGACTTCGTCGACGCCTACCTCCGCCGGGCGATGGGCGATGTTTCGGATCAGGTCGAACTGGAACCGCTGGCCGACCACGACGCCATCGTCAGTCCCAGCCCCAATCCTTTGTGGGACGCAATAGTCGCCGGGATCGAGACGCACACCGGCTCCGGGCACGTGGTCCCGACGATGATGACCGGCTTCACCGACGCCCGTTTCTGGCGGGCGAAGGGAACCGTCGCCTACGGGGTCGGCCTCTACGACGACTCGACCGATTTCGCCACGTTCCTCTCGCTCTTCCACGGTCACGACGAACGTGTCGCGATCGAGTCGTTGAAACGTACCACCCGCCTGCTCGAGACCGTGCTGGCCGGCTTCGGCCAGCGAACCGGCAGCTGAGGCCGGTCGCCATGGAATTCGAGCCGGCCGAGATACGACAGCGTTGGGAGGCGGTGCAGGCCGGCCTCAGCGACCGGGGATGGGGCTGTGCCGTGCTCACCAGCGAGCACAACTTCGTCTACCTGACGGACCTCCGCTTCGACGCCCTGTGGCCGTCGGGGGCGCGCTCGCTGGTGTGCGTCGTCCCTTCCGAAGGGCCTCTCCACCTGCTCATCCCGAACTTCCTTGCGGAGGATGCCGCCGGGTCACATCCCGACGTCGTGCTGCACCTCTACGACCCTCCCTTCCAAGCGGTGGAGGAACCACTCATCAAGATCCTCGCGACCATGCCGGCCGGTCCGATCGCCTGGGAGATGGGAGGTGAGACACGGATGGGGCTGTCCTTCGATTCGGCCAGAGCCGCCCTCGAAGCCACCCGCGGGAGAGGAGCCGAAGACGCCTCCGGTCTCATGTGGGAGATCCGGATGCGCAAGTCCTCGGCTGAGGTGGCCGTCCTGCGCACAGCCGCCCGGGCCGGCTCGGACGCCTTTTTGGCGGTCTTCGGGGCGGGGGTGATCGGACGAAGCGAACGAGACATCGCCAAGGCGCTGGCCCGACACGCCCTGGAGTCGGGGGCCGACAGGACCGAATGGGTGGCCTGCACGTCGGGAGACGGCAACTACCACCGCTTCGTGGCCGGGCCGACCGATCGCATCGTGGAGCCGGGCGACCTGTTCTGGGCCGACATCGGCCTGACGACGCGGGGTTACTGGACGGACTTCTGCCGGGGAGCCGTGGCGGGACCGGCGGACCCCGAGCGGTTGGAGATGCAGGCCGCGGTGGTCGAGTTGACCGACGCCGGAATCGAACGCTGTCGGGCCGGAACTCCGGTGACCGAGGTTGCGGCGACCATCCGGGCCCGGGCGGAAGAGGTGGGCGTCGACCTTCTCGGCTACGGCCGGCTGGGCCACGGCATTGGACTGACCTCCACCGAGCCTCCCAGTATGGCCGAGTGGGACCCGACCATCCTGGCGCCCGGGATGGTGGTGACGATCGAGCCGGCCCTCGTACGTCCCAGCGGGCTCTACTGCGCCGAACAGGTGGTGCGGGTGACCGAAGGCGAGCCCGAGGTCCTCACTCGGGCACCATCCGAACTCACCGAGGCCTGAAAAGAACGTCCTAAGGCCGGTTCAGTCGCCGGATTCGGCGATCAGCTGTTCGATGGAGGCGAAAGAGCCGTCGGAGGTCTCGAAGTGGTGCTCGGCTGCCGCCCGGATCCAGTCGGGGTCGCGGGCCTCGATCGCCGAGAGCATCTCGCGGTGGGTCCGGATGACGAGGTCACGGTCCTCGTGGAACAGGCCGTACTCGTGCAGGGCCACGGCGATGGCCGACAGGATCTGATGCTGGTAGAAGGCAAGCATCTCGCTGTGGGCGGCCCGACCCACCTGGTAGTGGAAGCGGTGGTCGAAACGGAGGAACGACACGTCGCGACGCTGGGCGGCCGCCTGAAGCTGTTCGATCGTCTCTCGCATCTCGTCGAGGTCGGCCGGGGTGGCGCGCTCGGCGGCGAGCTGGCACAGCATCATCTCGATAGGACGGCGCGCCTCGACCAGTTCGGTCAGGTCGGCCTTGCGCCAGCCCCGGGGCGGCAGCAGCCCGGTGGGCACGTCGTCGGTGATGACGGTCACCCCGCCCTGGACCCCGCGCTTGGAGGCGACCACTCCGTTCTCGCGCAGCACCCGGACGGCCTCACCGACCACGGGTTTGCTCACGCCGGTCGCTTCGGCCAGTTCCTCGATGGTGGGGAGGCGATCGCCGGAACGCAGCAGGCCGGCGCGGATGGCGTACACGATCTGGCCGACCACCTCCTCGTGGACTCGCGACCCGTCCACCTTGTAGAGCCTGAGGGCGTTGGCTGCGGCCCGGTCGACTACTGGCATTCCAAACACTCCGGAGGTTTGACTAATCATCAATTGTAATGGACGTTCGGCGCTAAGCCAGGGCACTCAGTCCAGTCGGCGAGTAATGATCCGACTCGGGGTGACGCTGATCAACACCCGGTCGTCGGTCGAGAAGATCCGGGCCATGTGGGCGTCGGTGTCGGAGGAATTGTCGTAGTAGCGGTCGACGAGGTCGCGGGTGCGGGCCTGCACATCCCCGCCGTCCAGGCGGGCCGACCCGTAGGCGACCACCATCTGGCCGGTGTCTGGGTCTTCCACACAGATCGAACAGCGGGGGTCACGGCGCAGGTTGTGCCACTTGGCGGTGGTGTGGATGGTGGAGATGACGAACTCGCCGCGGTCCCAGAGGTACCAGACGACCGAGGCCTGGGGCGAGCCGTCCCCGAAGATGGTGCCCAGCGTTGCAGTGGGCCGCTCCGAAAGGAACCGGTCGGCGGCCGGCGTGATGTCCATGGTCAGCCCTTCAATGTCTCGGCGGCGGCGGAACGAAGGTAATCCTCGTCGATATCGATGCCCAGCCCGGGCCCGGAGGGCACCTCGAGCCAGCCGTCCTCGGAGTGTGGTGGGTCGACTAGCAGCCGGACCCGGTTGGGGTTGTCGTCGATCCCGTACTCGAGCAGCGGGTCGGGCACCGACGGAGAGCGGGTGGCGTCGGGGAGGGTGGCGATGATCTGGAGGGACGCCGCGACCCCGACGGCGTTGTTGGAGGCGTGGGGAACGGTGGTGACGCCGTGCAAGGTGGCCATGTCGGCGATGGCCACGGCGTCGCCCACACCGCCGCAGATCACAGGGTCGGGCTGGATCACGTCGACGGCGTTGCGGCTCAGGAGGGTCAGTGCCTCCCGGCGGCCGAGCGATCCTTCCCCACCGGCGATGGCGATGTCCAGAGCCGCAGTGAGCCGGTCGTACCCCACGTAGCCGCCCCGCTGTTCCATCGGCTCCTCGTACCAGCGAAACCCGAGGTCCCCGAGGATGCGGCCCATGCGCACGGCGTCGGGCAGCGAATAGGCGGCGTTGCCGTCGGCCATGAGCTCGAAGCCGGCCGGCGCTTCCTCCCGCAACGCCCGGAGCAGCGGCTCCTCCCGCTGGATGGGATCGCGTCCCACCCGCAGCTTGAGGGCGGTGTAGCCAGCCTCGACGGCTCGCTCCAGCTCGCGGGGCCAGGTGAGGGTCGGATCCTCGCCCTCGACGTATCCCCCGCTGGCTGCGTAAAGGCGCACCCTGGTCCGCATCGGGCCTCCGTACAGCTCCGATACCGAGATGCCGAGTTGACGGGCTCGGAGGTCTTCCAGGGCGACGGAGACAGCCGACGGTGCGAACCCGCCCCCGGCCAGGCCTCCTCCCACCCAACGGGCTTCCCGCAGCAGGTCACGGAGGGACGCGTCGTGGCCGGTTACGGCCCGGCACACGTCTTCGATGGTGGCGAGCGTACCGGGTGTGCGGTAAGTCTCGCCCCAGCCAACCACCCCCTCCTCGTCGTGGAGGCGGACCAGGACGTAGGAGTGTTCGGTGCTGTAGGAGATCGAAGGACCCGTACGGGGCGACAGTCGGTGGGTAACGACGAAACACTCGAACCCGGCCACTTTCACGATCGGAGCTCCTCTCTCTGGAAGGTAAGGACGGAACTTGCTCGGAGCTGCCTGACCAGGAACTGGTCGAGGGTCGCTGTCCGCTCGATCCTGCGGCTGAGAGCCCCGAAAACGTTGAAGAAGTGCCCCTCTCCGGGGACCCGCAGGAACGTGACCTCCCGGCCGAGCTGGCGGAGGGCGGCGTGGATGGCCTCACCATGAGCGACGGGGCAGGTGGTGTCCGCCTCGCAGTGGATCACCAACACGGGGACAGTGACCCGGTCACTCCGGGCGATGACCGACCGATCGAGGTAGAGCTGTGGGTTCTCCCAGGGGGCGCCACCCAGCTCGGAGTGCCAGAAGGTCGGTCCGACGGCGCCCCCGGCCGAGGAGAGGAAGTCGGCGATCCCGTTCTCGACCACGGCGGCGGCGAACCGGTCGGAGGATGCCACCGCCCAGGCCGCCATGTAGCCGCCGTAGCTCTCCCCCATCACGGCCACACGGTCGGTGTCGAGGTCGGCATAGCGGACCGCCTCGTCGACGAGGTCGAGCAGGTCCTGGAAGTCCCGGCCGCCCCAGTCTGCCAGGTTGCCGTCGGCGAAGGCCTGACCGTAACCGTGGCTACCTCGGGGGTTGGCCCGCAGTACAGCCAGACCCTGGGCGGCCAGGCGTTGGGCGTCGAAAGAGAACCGCTCGCCCACCGGATAGTGGGGACCGCCGTGGACCTGGAGGACCAGCGGAGCGCCGGTGGGCCGATCGGGAAGGGTGAGCCATCCCTCCACCTCTACTCCGTCGGAGGCTGTGACCGAAACCCGGGTGGTGTGTGCCAGTTCCACATCGGACAGCAGCAGGCCACCCACGTCGGTGAGCTGACGATCGAGGTTGGGGTCCCGGAGTGTGATCTCTCCCGGTGTGACCGGATCCGACCAGGAGAAGGCGATGCCGGCGGGGCCGGAGCTGAACTCGAGAACGCACCGCTCGTCGACAATCAGGTCCTCCCAGCCGCCGTCGAGGTCGAAGCGGGCGAGACGGCTCCGGCCTCCTTGCGCGTAGATGGCCAACACGGCAGCCGAATCGGGTGTCCACTCCAGGATGGGCGGCCCGATGGCCCGTTCGTCGTCGCCCCGGACGGGCGATCCGATGCTCCGATCCCGTTCCGCCGCCAGCCGGCGGCCTACGCCGTCGTCGATGTCGACCACCCACAGCTCCGAGATGGCGGAGGCGGCGTTGTCGCGGGCGGCGGCCACGAAGGCGATCCGTGTCCCGTCGGGAGACCAGGCGAGAGCACGGATCGGGGTGACGGCCGGGACCAGGCATTCGGTGTCGTGGGTGCCGACCGTGTGCAGCCACAAACCGGTGGCCAGGCTGATGTCGCGGTCGACGCCCTGGTCGGACACGAAGGCGATGCGGGATCCGTCGGGAGACCAGCGGGCATACGACACATCCCCAGTCAGGGGTTCGAGGGAATGAGTTTCACGTCCCGGTTTCACGATCCAGGCGGTGCGGCGAGGCGGGGGCGTCCAATCGCCCGACGACTCCACCGGATACGGCATGTGGCGGCCGTCCGACTCGGGAGTCTCCGACGTCAAGACGAGGATCCGCTCGTCGTCCGATGCCCAGTCCAGCATGGTCGCATCCCCCGGCGGTGGTGACAGCTCCACTTCGTCGCCGGCGAGGGTGCGGCAGGCAGGAATCCACCGGGAATCAGATCTCCGTAAGTATGCAATCCGGTCCCCGGTCGGAGACCAGCGGGGATTTCGAGCGTCGTGTTCGACGAGTTGCATCTCGTCGGGAGTCCTCAAGAACAGGTCGTAGCCCAGGGCGTCGGTGTCGGGGTCGTAACCCGAGGCGACGAACGCCACCGTCGCGGTGGAGGGATGGAGGGCGGGCTCCATCGTCCAGCGCAGCTCCGCCAGGTCGCCGACGACCAGTCGCCGGGGCGGCGTCATGGTCAGCGGTCCGACCCGTATCGGAGCAGGACGGTGGGGGGCCGGTCGGGGCGACGCAGGATCTCGTAGGCCTCGGGGGCACGCTCGATCGGTATCCGGTCCGGAGCCAGCGACGCCACCTCCACCTGTCCGCTCGCCACCAGACTGAGAAAGTACTCCTGGTTGCGATTCTCGGTCCACCGGGCGAGGCCGATGGGGTAGTCGACGTTGCCTTCCTCGTACACCGGGTCGTAACGGCCCAAGCCGTATCCCACCGCCGGGTGGAGGGAGACCCGGTTGGCGAAGAAGCGGCCCCGGTCGATGTTCCATCCGAACAGCCCGAGCCCGACCACCCGGCCCCGCTGGCGCGACATGTCGAAGCACTGGTTGAGAGGCTCACTCGACTCGGACTTGATGCCGAGCACGACGGCGTCGGCGCCGTAGCCGTCGGTCAACAGCTTGACGCGGTCGACCACGTCCTCGGAGTCAGGGTCCAGCACATGCTCCACACCGAGCTGGCGGGCTAGCTGACGTCGAGTGGGGTCGATGTCGATGCCGATCACCCGAAACCCCGCGGCTTGGCCGATCTGGGCACCCAGCAGCCCCAGGAGGCCCAGGCCGTACTGGACGACGGTCTCCCCGAACCGGCAGTCGGTCTCACGGAGTCCCGCCACGGCGATGGCGCCGAGGGTGACGAAAGCCGCTCGGTCGAGGGAGAGGCCCGACGGTACTTTGGCGACCAGATGCCGGGGCACGGCCACCAGTTCGGCGTGATGGGCGCACTGTGAACCGGAACACGCCACGAGATCGCCGGGGGCGATGTCGGCCACCTGGTCGTCGACGGCGATGACCTCACCGGCCAGGCTGTAGCCGATGCCGATGTAATCGGGATCGGATGGCTTGGGCATGGGGTGGTCGAGTTTGACGGCGGTGCGGGTCTTCGGCCAGAAGGGGGGCACCGACGGATACTCGTGGATGCCGAAGTCGGGATCGGCCGAGCCGTCGATCAGCCACATCTCGGTACCAACGCTGATGGCAGAGTAGGCGGGACGCACCAGCACCTCCCCTTGCCGCAGGATCGGCTCGGGCACCTCCCGCACGACGGCCTGACCCTGGTGGGCAAACACACGTTTCACGCCGGCACTTTCCTTCCCGGATTCCTTATTGTTCAACATCTTTGATTTGCACCACTGTAGCGGCTTCCCGACTCGGACAGCCACCACACACTCAGTCTACGATCGGCAAATAGCAAGGATGTTGACAAAAAAGGTCCGGCTTGGGAAGCTTCCGCCTCGAGAGGAGCCGATGACCGTCCAGATCCACGCCGGCGAGGTCGTCCACTCGATGGACCACCTCGTCCTCGAACTGGCAACGCCCGACGAATCGACCGCCTATTTCACGATCTACTCGATCGGCCTCATGCGCGATGTCGGGTCGGGAAGGGTGGCTCTCCTCAGGGTGACGAACTCCGAAGGGATCATCGATCGATGCTTTGGCGAGAGCATCGACCTCGCCGAACGGATGCAACGCCGACTCCGGGGAATCCGCTCCGATGGAGGGCCGGCCCCCGCCGCCGGGACCGAGCACCCGCCGCTTCAGGCATCGATCCGCCGCCTCCCTTCCGTCGAGGGTAACGAGGTCTGGACGGTCGCATCCGCCGAACACACGGTCTCGGCGACCTGGAGTTCTGCCGATCCGTCATTCTGGCTCTCGGCTTCCGCCCCGGCGTTCCATCCCACCCGGGACTATGTGACGACGATGACGAGCTACCGACGGGCGGAACTGGTGGTTGATGGAGTCACGATCCGCGGCGAGCCCCATGACCACTCCGGCTGGATACAGCGGCTGGGGCGGCCGTTCAGCAGTTGCCACGCGGCGTGGGCGGAAACCGCCATCGAGGCGGTGTGACAACCTCGCTCGTGCTCAAAGCCGCCCGGGTTGTCGACGCCAGGGGCGTGGTGGCAGAGCGGGCCGACATCGTCGTCGACGGTCCATCGATCAAGGTGATCGGGCAAGTAGCAGGTTCGCCGGCCGACACCGTCGTCGACGTCTCGGGGCGAACGGTATGCCCGGGACTGATGAACGCGCACGTCCACGTCTGCTTCGACGGGACGGCCGATCCGGAGCCTGCCTTCCATGCCGAAGGAGATGTGGAGACTGCCCTCAAAGCCTTGCCCCGGCTCCACGAGATCCTGGCCCAAGGCGTGACCACCGTCCGGGACCTGGGCGGCAAGGAGGAGGTCATGTTTGCCCTGGCTCGTCTGGTGGCCGACGGGATCGTCACCGGACCACAGATCGTGGCGGCCGGGCGCGTCGTCACCATGACCGGCGGCCACGGACACTGGATGGGCATCGAAGTCGACGGCACGGACGAGGCTCGCAAGGCCACCCGCCGCATGATCAAGGCGGGAGCGCGGGTCATAAAGGTGATGGCGACGGCAGGGATGATGACCTCGGGCCAGATAGCGGGTGCTCCCCAGCTCACGGTGGCGGAGATGGCGGCGTGTGTCGAGGAGGCGCACAAGGCGGGCCTCCCTGTGGCCGCCCACGTGGAGAGCCGCCAGGGTGCCGCCAACGCCATCGAGGCGGGTGTCGACTCGATCGAACACGGGCACGGGCTCGACGACGCCCTGCTCGAGCGGATGGTTCAAGACGGGATCGCCCTTGTCCCCACGATCGCCTGTGACCGGGCCATCACCCGGTTGGGTCCGGCGGCGGGGATCCCGCAGTACATCGTCGACGACTGCGCCCGGCTCGCCCCCAGCCTCGAGTCGGCGCTCGGGCGAGCGATCGAGTTGGGAGTGACGATCGCGGCGGGCAACGACGGCGGCGCTCCCCTGGCTCACCCCGGCGACATCGTCGACGAACTGGAGGTGTACGTCGAGTTGGGGATGACGCCGCTCGACGCTCTCGCTTCGGCGACTATCAACACCGCCAAGCTCTTCGGACTGGCCGACACCGGTCTGGTGGAGGCGGGCCATCGGGCCGACCTCGTGGTCGTGAGCGGAGACCCGCTGCTGTCGGTCACGTCGCTGCGCCAGCCTGACCTGGTGATCGCCGGCGGCCGTCTCCTCCGGAATGACACCATTGATTATCGTGGTTGATCAATTGTTCGACTCGTCATGCAACCGATGACCGACACGCCGCGCCGAGGCGTCCACCGTCGCACGGCGGACGGCGACTGGCCCCCGCCACCCGTTCCTGATGCCGCCGCGTTGTCCGCGGCCTGGGAGATCGTCTCGGCGGCTCACCCTCCCACCGCGATGACGTGGTCCTACACCCTCAGCGATCTGGCCGGTAGGAACGTCCATCTCAAGCTGGAAGGGACGTCTGCGGTCAGGTCCTTCAAGTTCCGTGGTGCCCTCGTCGCCGTCGCCGCTGTCGCCGCCGAGCTGCCGGGCCGGCCGATCGTCACCGCTTCGACCGGCAACCATGGACAGGGCATCGCCTTCGCAGGTCGCCGCCAGGGCCTGGAAGTGATCGTTTGCTCTCCCGAGACCGTCCTGCCCGAAAAGAAGGAGGCGATGGAGTCACTGGGGGCGACCGTCGTGATGGCCGGGTCGAGCCTGACCGAGGCGGAAGACCGCGCTCGTGAGATCGCCGCCGGGCGGGGTGGCGTGTACCTCGAGGACGGGGAGTCGGCCGACCTCATGGCCGGGGCAGCCACCGTGGTGATGGAGATGCTCGACGAGCAACCGGATCTCGAGGCAATCGTCGTCCCGGTGGGGGGCGGCAATCTGGTGGCCGCCTCGCTCCTGGCAGTGGCAGCCGCCGGCTCGACGGCAACGGTCGTCGGTGTTCAATCGATCGAGGCCCCCGGGGCCACGCTGAGCTGGCTGGCCGGCACCATCGTTCGCTCCGGCTGCCACACCTACGCCGGCGGGCTGGCTACGGAACGCCCCGGCGAGCTCGCCCTGTCGGTTATGACAGGGCTCCTAGACACCATGGTCGTCGTGACGGACGACGACCTCCGGAAACTCTCGGGCTGGGCGTTCCGTTCGCTGGGACTCGTCGTCGAGGGGGCGGCCGCAGCCGGCCTGGCCGCGCTGCGTCTCTACCCCGACGCCATTGCGGGCGATCGGATCGGGATCGTCCTCAGCGGCAGCTGGCTATCGGCGAACCAGCTCGACGAAGGTCTGGCGCTCGGCGAAATGCCTGCCCAACCGGCATGACCGATCGCCTCCTTGTCAGCGGTGGTCTGGTCGTAGACGGGACCGGCCGACCCGGCCGGATTGCTGACGTGATCGTGGAGGAGGGAACCATCGTCGGGGTCGGTAGTCCAACGCCCGAAAACGTCGACGCCGTAGTGATCGACGCCACCGACCGTGTGGTCGCCCCCGGATTCATCGACCTCCACAACCACGCCGACTACTCGGTGCTCGCTTTCCCGTCGGCCGAGAGCGCTCTTCGCCAGGGCGTGACCACAATCGCCGTGGGTAACTGCGGCGGTGGGCTCGCCCCGATCTCGTCGGCGCACGACTTCCGGCCCGTCTCTTTCGCCTACCGGCCCGAATGGGGTGTCGACACCGCTTGGCGAGCCTTTCCCGACTATCTGGCCCGCCTCGACGGCCTCGGGATCAACGTGGCGGCGATGGTCCCCCACGGCGCGCTTCGCAACGCAGTGATGGGAATGGAGCCACGTCCCGCAACCGCAGCCGAGCTCGACATGATGGACAGGCTCCTCGACGAGGCGATGGAGGCAGGCGCCGTCGGGATGTCCACCGGCCTTCAATATCGGCCCGGAAGCTGGACTCCCCCCCGTGAGATCCGGCGTCTGGTCGGGGTGGTCGGCCGACATGACGGCGTATACGCCACCCATATGCGAGACCGGTCGGAGCACTACGTGGCGGCCATCACCGAGGCGCTGGGGGCAGCCGTCGACACGGGTGCCCACCTGCAACTCTCCCACGTCGTCGCCCGGCCCAATGCACCACGCTCAGAGATCGAGGGCGCTCTCGCCGCAATGACGGCGGCGGCGGCGGCGGGGAGATTCGGAGTCGACACGTTTCCCGAGCCATGGGGACCCGGATTGCTGGTCGACCTGTTTCCCACCGTCCTGATGGAAGGCGACACCGTCCAGATTCTGGCTCGCCTACGAGACCCGACGAGGCGCGCCGAGATGGAGGCCTACATCGATGCCGGGTCCAGCTTCCTGGCTCGGGTGGCCGGCTACGACGAGATCTTCCTGTCGTGGGTGCCCGACCGGCCCGACCTGGTCGGCGTATCCGTGGGGGATCACCCGCCGGTGGGCGCCTTCTGCTGCGACCTGCTAATCGAGGCTGGCGAACGGCTCCGTGAAGTGGGCATCCGCCACATCTACGCGGACGAGTCCGCCATCGACGAGGTCCTGGCGTTGCCCTTCTGCTCCGTGGCGAGCGACGGCATCGTGACCTCGGGAGAGGACGCCGCCTGCCCGCTTCCCTGGAGCGCATCCACCTACGGGTTCACGGCCCGACTCATCGAGCACTATGTACGTACCCGACGCCTGCTGTCCCTGGAGGAAGCTGTGCGACGGCTCACCACCCTGCCGGCTGCCGCCCTGGGGTTCGCCGACCGCGGGACGATCGCCACCGGACAGCGAGCCGATCTTGTCGTCTTCGACCCGGAGCGGGTCCATGACCGCGCCACACCGACACGCATGGCCCGCCACCCGTCCGGCATCGATTTCGTGATAGTGAACGGCGAGGTGGCGGCTGACCGCGAAGGCGTCACCTCAACCAGAGCGGGGATGCTCGTCACGTGACCAAAGACCAGGAGGAAATCCCGTGACAGCACAGCGCATCGAAGCATCCATCCTCTTCCGTGGCGATGGTTCGGTGATCGACGACGCCGTCGTGGTCATCGACTCCGGAGTAGTCGTCTATGCCGGTGCGTCGGCGGCAGCACCCCCAACGCCGGCGGCGGCGGTAGTCTCCGTTCCAGCCGTCATGCCCGGCATGTGGGATGCCCACTGTCACTTCTTCGGCATACGCCGCCCCAACCTCGAGGCGCTGGTCACCGACTCCGTGATGGTCCGCTCCATGCGGGCGACCCGCGACGCCCGTCGCGCTCTGCGGGCCGGCTTCACCAGTGTCCGCGAGGTCGGGGGGCTGGGCGTCTACCTGGCAAGGGCCGTCGCCGAGGGGTACGTCGAGGGCCCCGACATCTACGCCGCCGGGGCAATCCTGTCGACGACCGGAGGCCACGGCGACATCCATTCCATTCCCGAGGAGTGGGTGCAGGGCGGAGGGCGGATCGACGATCTCGAGCTGTGCGACGGGGCAGATGAGTGCCGCAAGGCAGTACGTCGCCAGCTTCGAAAGGGTGCCCGCGTGATCAAGGTGTGCGCCTCAGGAGGAGTGCTCAGCGAGTACGACGACCCCCAGCACCAGCAGTTCACCCACGAAGAGTTGGTCGCCATCGTGGACGAGGCGACCAAGGCCGAGCGTGTCGTGGCCGCTCACTGCCACGGCAAGGCCGGAATCCTGGCCGCCGTGCGGGCGGGCGTGAAGACGATCGAGCACGGAACATATCTCGACCGCGAATCGGCGAAGGCGATGGCCGACAGCGGCTCCATCCTCGTCGCCACCCGCTTCGTCGGTGCCGAACTTCTCTCCCAGCCCCCCGAACGTGGCCTGGCCGACTTCGCCCGCCGCAAGCTCACAGAGACCTTCCGACGCGGACAGGACGCAGTCCAAGCGGCGCTGGAGGCCGGCGTGACGATCGCGGCCGGGACCGACATACTCACCAGTGACGACCAATGGGGACGAAACGGCCGGGAGTTGTCGCTGTTGGTCGAGTGCGGGATGTCACCGGATGAGGCGATCGTCGCCGCCACCGCCGCCGGTCCGCTGACCGTCGGTCCTCAGGCGACCGGTTCCGGCATTCTCGAGAAGGGCATGCCGGCCGACGTCATCGCGCTGTCGGCCGACCCCCGCCGCCAAATCGAGATCCTGGCCGACGAAAACCACGTGACCCATGTATGGAAAAGCGGCTCGCTGGTCAAGATGCCGGATCAAAGTTCGGGGACGGTGACCGGCTGACCGGTCTCCATCGCCTCCTCTATACAACGCGAGATCAGGAGCGACAAGGTGCCATCCCTCGGTCCCGGCACATCCACTTCCTCACCGGTCACGGCGGCCACCAGAGCCTCGAGCAAGGGGGCGGTTCCTGCTTCGAACGGCTCGGGGCACGGATCGACCACGGTGGTGTCGTCTGCACCGGGTCTGTGGACGACGAGGCGGCGGCCGTGGTCATGGATGGTGGCGTTGACACCCGCGTCGGCCGCCTGGAAGGACCAGGTCGAGACCACGCCGCTGGCACCGGCGGTGCCGTGGACGAGCGAGGCGATTGAGCCTCCTCCGAATACGAGGGTCGCCACCGTGGTGTCAGGCTCCCCCAATGTCTGCTCGGCGACCAGCGCCGGCTCGGCGAATACACGCTCCACCTCGTCGCCGCTGAGAAAGCGGAGGAGGTCCACGGCGTGGACGAGCGAGCTGACCAGGCGGCCACCGCTCACCGCTCGGTCGTTGACCCAAGGGTTCGCACCGGCAGGCGCTGGATCGTAGAGCGTCTGCGCCAGCAAGACCCGGGGCCTCGGTACCGCCGCCCGGGCGGCGACCACGGCCTCTGTAAATCGGAACTTGTATCCAAGGACAGCCACCACATTCGCCTCGGCGCAGGCGCGTTCGATCTCGAGGCACTCCTCCACCGTGATCGCCATCGGCTTCTCGACCAGCATGTGCTTGCCGTGGCGTGCCGCTTCGAGGGCGAGTTCGTGGTGGGTGTTGGTGGTCGTGGCCACGACGACCACGTCGATCGACGGGTCCTGCCAGATATCGGACAGCCGGTCGGTGGACCATGTCGTTCCCGTCTCGGCGGCGAGACGGGCGGCCCGGTCGACGTCGATGTCCGCACAGGCCACCAGGTCGGCCCGAGGTGAGGCGGTTACGTTCCGGGCGTGGATGCCACCCTGGAAGCCGCAGCCGACGACGGCGACGCCGAGTCGAGTCACGACGCGATGACTGGATTGGTGAGCTCGCCGATGCCCTCCACCCAGGCCGTCATCTCGTCGCCCGGACTGAGGAACCGTTGTGGATCGAGGCCATATCCGGTGCCATGGGGGGTCCCGGTCAGGATCAGGTCGCCAGGGTTGAGGGTGGCCACCCGACTGCAGAACGCAACGATCTCGGCGACGCCAAAGGCGAGCTGTGAAGTGCGGGAGTCCTGCATCGTCTCCCCGTTGAGGCGCAGACCGATACCCAGGTCATCAGCCGCGCCGAGCTCGTCGACCGTTACCAGCCACGGACCGACCGGACAGAAGGTGTCGTACGACTTCGCCCGCACGAACTGGCCGTCGGACAGCTGCAGGTCGCGGGCGCTCACGTCGTTGGAGACCGTGTAGCCGGCGATCACATCCAGCGCGCCCGACTCGGGGACCTGGCGGGCCGGGTTCCCGATCACCAGTGCCAACTCGACCTCCCAGTCGACCTGGGCGGAATCGTCAGGAAGGATGACCGGGGTTCGGGGACCAATCAACGATGACGGGAACTTGGCGAAGACGAGCGGTGTGTCGGGAATGGTGGTGCCGGACTCGGCGGCGTGGTCGTGGTAGTTGAGGCCCACGCAGATCACCTTGCTCGGATCCGGCACGGGGTTGAGCAACACCACCTCGTCGAGGGCCACTACCCCCAGCGGATGGGCGTGTCTCGCTCGCCGGGCCCCGGCCGACCAGGTAGCAATGGGGGCTTGGCCCGCCAGGGCGAGCAGGCGCACCTCCTCTCCCTCCACCGATCCCCACCACACGTCCCCGTCGTGTGCGCATCGTGCCAGCTTCACTCCGACCCCTTCCCGAATCGAACAATTCTTTTGAACAATGACATTACACTGCCTGTCGACCGCCGAAGGATTCGACATATGCGACGTATCGTGGCCGAACGTGGACGACCCGCGGTGGTCGATGTCGACCCACCGGTCTGTACACCGGGACGGGTGTTGGTGAAGACGATCGTGTCCACAGTCAGCGCCGGGACGGAGTCGGCCATCCTCTCCCGTAGTGGCCAGCCCGGGGCGCTCGATGTCGAGTACCCGGGCGAGCCGCCATACCGCAGGCCAGAGATCCGACGGTGGATGCGAAGCTTCCCCGAACCGACACCGCCTCTCCCCGGGCGGTTCTCGCTGGGCTACAGCCTGGCGGGGAGGGTGGTCGAGGTCGGTTCGGATGTACCCGACATCAGCCTCGGCGACATCGTCGCCTGCTCCGGCAGTCAGGATGCCCATCACGCCGAGTTCGTTGCCGTTACCCGCAGCTTGACCGCCCATGTGCCGCGCGGCGTCTCTCCGCAGGCGGCGGCGTTCGTCGCTCCTGGGGGCGTGGCTGTCGAAGCCATCCGCCGCACGGACTGCCGCTTCGGCGAATCCGTCGTGATTTTCGGTCTAGGTCTGCTGGGACTGATCGCCGCCCAGGTGGCACGGGTGGCCGGCCTGACGGTGATCGGGCTCGAACCCTCCCCCGAGCGGCGTGAGGTTGCCCGCAGCCTGGGGCTCGACGACGTGGTGGACCCGCGGTCGGCCGGCGCCGCAGAAGTCGTCCTCGACAGGACGGACGGGTTCGGCGCCGACGCCGCCGTCCTTGCCATCGTCAGCGACTCGAGCGAGCCGGTCAACCAGGCACTCCGTCTCACCCGCCGCGGCGGAAGGGTCGTGGGCGTCGGCGTGTTCCCCATCGACCTCGAACGGGGAGCGGTCTTCGATCGGACGTATGTCCACGCCATTGCCTTTGGAGCCGGCCGCTACGACCCGTGGTACGAGGAAGGCAACGTCGATTATCCCATCCAGCACGTGCGCTGGACGGAGAACCGGACGATGGAGTACTTCCTCCGGCTGCTGGCGGAGGGGTCGGTTTCGGTCGACGGAATGGCGGAAACGTTCGCCCTCGGCGACGCCGAAACGGCTTATGCCCGCCTGAGCGACCCCGACCGGCCGTACACCGTCCAGTTTTCCTACTGAACCTCCGACCCGTCCGTTGACTCATGACTAAAGATCAACTACTTTTGCTTTTACCATTCGTGTGCCCGCTCAGGAGCGAACCCCAACGTGACAATCATCGACCCAGACGTGCTGGCTGCGATCTCTTATTTCGACACGCCGTCAGTCTTCAACGCCGTCCGCTCGCTGCTGGGCGGCGGTCCCGAAGGAGAGGGTCTCGAGCATCGGGGCGGCGTCCCCGTCAACTACACCGACCACACCATGCGCGCCATGCTGCCGGAGCTCGGTATGGCGGTCGGCTACGCCACCACCTGTGAGGTGACTACCAATTACCGAGACTTCCCCGACGTGCCCTGGGACAGCTACTACGACTACCTCGACGCCACCCCCGGGCCCAACATGACCGTGATCAAGGATGTGGGGACCCGGCCGGGACGGGGATCATCGATCGGCGACATCATGGCCGAGCAGCACAAGATGTTGGGTTCCAGGGGGATGATCGTCGACGGCACCATCCGCGACATCGGCGGCCTGCGCCGGGTGGGCCTGCCCGTCTGGGGCTGGGGGCAGGTGTCTGGCCATGGCCTCTTCTTCACCACCCGATTCGACGCCCCTGTGACGGTGGCGGACCTGGCGGTGAGCCCCGGCGACCTCCTGGCGGCTGACGCCGACGGGGTGGTCAAGATTCCGGCGTCGATCGACCCCGCCGAACTGCTGGGTGAGATGCGTGCCGCCCGTCGACGCGAGGACGCCCTCATCCTCGAATATGCCAAGCCGGGCGCCGACATCGAATCGATCCGCCGCTACTTCGCCGACGGGTTCTGGCAGGCGGGCGAACTGGAGGACGCATACCCGTGACCGGCAAGGTCTTCCAGGTCGACGACACCAGTTTCCTCGTCCCCTATACCTACGAGACCGCCCGACTGGGGGAGGCGGGAATCAAGCTGGAGGAGGGATTCTGCGAGAGACCGGAGGATGTCCTCGCCCGGGCGGGCGACTCCGAAGTGTTGTGGCTGTCATGGAAGCCCCACCTCGATCGAACGATCCTCGAGGGCCTCCCCAATGTCCGGCTCATCATCCGATGGGGAATCGGGTACGAGCAGATCGATCTCCAGGCGGCCACGGAATTGGGCATCGCCGTCGCCAACGCACCGACATACGGCACCGACGATGTCGCCGAGCATGCTCTGGCCCTGCTGCTGACCCTGGAGCGTCGCATCGTCTTCTTCAACTCCGACATGCGCGAAGGCGGTTGGAGCACCCCGGCGGCCGGGTCGATTCGTCGCATCCGGGGGCGCACGCTGGGCCTGCTCGGCGTGGGTCGGATCGGGGCGGCCCTCGCCCGCCGAGCGCAAGGGATCGGCCTCAGCGTCATCGGCTACGATGCCTACCGGTCCGAAGAGGACTTCGCCGCCATCGGCGTGGAGCAGGTGTCGCTCGAGGCGCTGGCGGAACGGTCGGACTACGTGTCACTCCACGTGCCCCATACACCGGACACCGACGCCATCGTGGGTGCGGCTTTTCTGGGCCGGATGAAACCGACCTCCTATCTCATCAACACCGCCAGAGGAAAAGTCGTGGATGAGGCCGCCCTCATCGCCGCCCTGGAGTCGGGCGCCATCGCCGGAGCCGGTCTCGACGTCTACTGGACCGAGCCCCTGTCAGCCGACAGCCCCCTTCGGTCGCTTCCCAACGTCGTGCTCACACCGCACTACGCCGGGTATTCCGGCGACTCCTGGGCCGACCTGCGCGAGGAGATGTGTCGCACCACCATCGAGTTCCTCACCACCGGCTGGGCCGACACCATCGTCAACCCCGAGGTCAGGGACCGCCTCCGGGCACCCCTCTCGAGGAGCTGACCATGTCCCCAGGCCGCACATCGATCGCCGACATCGAGGAACGGCTGGCGGACCCTGCCTTCCCGGCGGACCCACATCCGACCTACCACGAGCTACGCCGTCGAGCCCCCGTCTACTGGAGCGAATCCCGGGGCCACTGGCTGGTCACCAGCATGGACCTGGTCGACGAGGTCTTAAGCAACCCGGCCGACTTCTCCAGCGTCGGGTTCGAACGTCGGCGCATAGATGGGCTCGCCCCCGAAGTGGGGCGCCACGCCGGCCGAGTCGCCGAGCACTTCGCCACCCTCCAGCTCGTCTCGTCCGATCCACCCGACCACACCCGGCTACGACGGGCGTTCGGGGCACGTTTCCTGCCTCGCAACGTCACGCCTCTCGAAGGCATGATCCGAGCCGCCGCCGAACGGCTCCTCGACCGGGCCGACCCGCAACGTCCCGACGTCGTGGCCGACTTCGCCGAGCCACTGCCGGTTGAGGTGATCTCCGAGGTCATCGGGGTGCCGGACGAGGCCCGCGCCCGGATCCCGGTGGTGACACTCGACCAGCGCGAGTTCTTCGGGTCGCCCGCCCTGGTCGTCGATCACGCCCGCCGGTTCAGCGAGACCCTCGAGGAGTGGCATGGGCTGCTGATCGGATGGATGGACGAGCGCCGTCGGTCGCCTGCCGAGGACGTGCTCACGGCGGCGGCCGAAATGGTCGACGCGGGCCGGGTCACCCCCGACGAAGCCGTGACCACGCTCCTCCATCTCGTGATCGCCGGCAACGGCACCACGACCGCTCTCATCGGCAACGCCATGTTTCACATCCTGCGCCATCCGGAGCAGGCCCGGCTGCTCGTCGACGACCCCCGCCGTATCGCCAACGCGGTGGAGGAGGTACTTCGGTTCGAGGCTCCGCTTCCGACCGACCGCCGCATCGCTACTCGCACTCGGGAACTCGGCGGCCAGACGATTGCCGAGGGCGACCTGGTGATGTCGGTGCTGGCAGCGGCCAACCGCGACCCTGCTCATTTCCCCGATCCCGACACCTTCGACGTGACCCGACAATTCCGGGATAGCCACCATTTCGCCTTCGGGCGAGGCATCCACCTCTGCCTCGGGGCGCCGGTCGCCAGGCTGGAGGCGAAGGTCGCCCTCCAGACCCTGTTCGAGCGCTTCGGGGCGGCACGCATTCCGGACGGATTCGAGCCCGACTGGCACGCCATCACCACCCACCGCGGACTGAAGACCCTCCCGATCGAAGGGGAGCGATCGTGACAACCAGAATCACCGTCACCGACGACTGCGCCGGCACCGGCCAATGCGTGGCGGTGGCACCCGACCTGTTCGAGTTGGACGCGGATGGGCTGTCCACCGTGGTCGCCCAGCCTGACACGCCCGAACGGCTGGAGGCGGCCCGCAAAGCGGCCGGGCTGTGTCCAATGGCGGCGATCCGGCTCGACCTGTGAGCACCTAGGTAGGCGCCACCGTATCCCAGGGACCGCCGAGCGACGCCTCGATGAACTGCATCACGTCGAGAACCTTCCAGTCAGAGAACTGCGGCCCGATCACCTGGATGCTGATCGGTGCCCCACCCGGGTCCCGCCCGATGGGGAGGCTCCCGGCCGGGACGGCCGCCAGGTTCCAGGGGTTGACCAGCCGGGTGAGGGCCGAGGTGCGGCTCTCCAACGACCCGCCGACTTCGATCTGGACTTCCCGATCGGAGGCGGAGCCGTCGGGGATCAGGCACGGCAGGGTCGGCGTCAGCAAGAGGTCGTAGGCGTTGAACAGATGGCGCACCTCCGATCGCAGAACGGCAATCCGGTGGTTGGCTCGCGCTAGGGTCGGTCCCGAGAACTCCTTCGAGCGAGCCACCGCTTCCATGAGCTCGGGGACATCGGCCGTCACCTCGGCGAAGGCGTCCTCGATGATGGCTCCCGACTCGATCAGACCGATCGTGCGCGGTCCAAGCTCCATCGCCTCGCGAAGTCTCGGCAGAGACACCCGATCCACCCGATGCCCGGCGGCGCCGATAACTTCCACAACGGTCTCGAATGCCTCGGCGACTTCGGCGTCGACGTTCCAGTCGACCAGCTCGATCGGCAGCCCGATCCGGAGCGGGCTCCCATTCCAACCCTCCGGCGAGTCTACGGCGACGCTGTATGGGTCCTCCAAGTCGAATCCCGCCATCACCTCCAGCAGTATCCGCACATCGCCCACGTTCGATGCGAGGGGCCCGACGCTGTCCATCGTATAGGTCAGACCTCCCGACCTCGTGAGAGGAACCAGACCCCGGGTCGTCTGGAGGCCGACGACGCCGCAACAGGCGGCCGGAATGCGGATGCTCCCGCCCGAGTCGCTACCCAGCGCCGCGTGCACCAGGCCGGCGGCGACAGCCGACGCCGAACCCCCGGACGAGCCACCCGACACACGATCCAGAGAGCGAGGATTGCGCGTCTGAGGCGTGACACCACCGGGCCCCCCGATGAAGGGCGCCGCCGTTGTGCAGACCAACGTCGCCCCCGCCCGACGAAGACGGGCGACCACCGTGGCGTCGTGGTCCACCGGCTCGGCGTCCATGCCCATGGCTTGAAGCCCGAACCAGTTGCGGCAACCGGCCACATCGAAGTGGGTCTTGACCCCGAGCATCATGCCTGACAGCGGCCCGTCCATCGGCGGCTGGTAGGGAATTCGCTCGCTCACCGCTCCGAGGTCGGGCTCGTATCCCTCGATACGTCGAACGGCGTCCTCGTACAGCGCGGCCGCCGTTGTCCGTCCCGCCTTGACGGCGCCGATGGCGCCCGCACCGTCGACGCCGCCGGGGCCTGCTCTCAACGCCGTCAAAACCGGCCGATCATTGGTGCGAAGCCGGAAGGATGTCGAGCAGGCCAGGTTCGGGGAAGTGGCAGGCGGCCAGCTGGGTAGAGGACCCCTCGAGGGTCGGCTCGACCTCGGCGCAAATCGCCTGCGCCTTCCAGCACCTCGTCCGAAAGCGGCAACCGGAGGGCGGCGAGGCCGGACTCGGGACATCACCCTGCAACACGATCCGTCGCCCGAGCCCGCGACGGGTGGGATCGGGTATCGGGACAGCGGACAACAGCGCCTTGGTGTAGGGGTGTCGCGGTGCGGTGGTGATCTCGTCCCGGGTACCCAGCTCGACGATCTTCCCCAGGTACATCACGGCGATGCGGTCGGAGATGTGCTTGACAACCGACAAGTCGTGGGCGATGAACAGATACGCCAAATTGAGCTCGTCCTGGAGACGTTCCAGCAGGTTGACGATCTGCGCTTGGATCGAGACGTCGAGGGCGGAGACCGGCTCGTCCAGCACCAGCAACTGTGGGCCCAGGGCCAGCGCCCGGGCGATGCCGATTCGCTGTCGCTGACCACCGGAGAACTCGTGCGGGAAGCGGCTGCCGTGGTCCGGTCGTAGACCGACGAGCTCGAGTAGCTCATCGACCCTTTCACGCAGCCTCTTGCCCTCCGCCATCTGGTGAACCCGGATCGGCTCGGCGAGGATGGAGCGGACCGTGAGACGGGGGTCGAGCGACGAGAACGGGTCCTGGAGCACGATCTGCATCTCGCGGCGGAAGGGCCGGAGCTCTGAAGGGCTGAGCCGGGAGAGATCGTGTCCCCGGAACACGACCGACCCACCCGAGGGCTCGATCAGCCGCAGCACGGCGAGGCCGGTCGTGGACTTCCCGCATCCCGACTCACCGACGAGGCCGAGAGTCTCTCCGGCGCGGACGTCGAACGAGATCCCGGCAACGGCCTGGACCGTGCCCAGGGTCCGGCGGAGGATGGTCGACCTGATGGGAAATTCCACCGCCAGGTCATCCACCTGCAAGAGCTGCTCGCCCGGGGAAAGCGTGGTGTGGATGTCGGCGCTCGCCGCGGGCGAGGCAGTCATGACTCACCGACCCGTATGTCCATGCCGACCTCGTGCGACACGACCTCGGCTTCATGCTCCATCTCCTCGACGAAATGACACGCCGACCATGCCTCCCCCACCCTGATCAACGGCGGCTCCTCGGCGCGACAGAGCGACCGATCTCGAGACAGCGAACAACGGGGAGCAAAGGCGCAACCGGGTGGCGGGTGAGCCATGTCGGGCGGCTGGCCGGGGATGGAGAACAGCGTCTCCATGTTCACGTCTAGACGGGGGAGGCTACCGAGCAGCCCGAGCGTGTACGGATGGCGCGGGCTCTGGAATAGCGGCAGGATCGACGTGGATTCGACGACCTTCCCCGCGTACATGACGAGTACCCTGTCGGCCACTTCGGCGATGACGCCGAGGTCATGAGTGATGAGAATCGTGGCGGCGTGGGTTTCCCTGCGGACGACCTCCAGAAGCTCGAGGATCTGCGCCTGGATGGTCACGTCGAGAGCGGTGGTCGGTTCGTCGGCGATCAACAGTTTGGGCTGGTTGGCGATCGCCATCGCGACCATCGCCCGTTGACGCATCCCTCCCGAATATTCGTGCGGGAACTGGTCGAAACGGGCTGCCGGGCTCGGCACCCCTACCAGGGACAGCAACTCGATCGAACGGTCTCTCGCCGCCGCTCGCTTGACGCCGCGGTCGTGGACGCGGATGGCCTCGGAGATCTGGTGGCCGATCGTCTGGACCGGGTTGAAGGCGGTCATCGGATCCTGGAAGATCATGGCGATGTCTTTGCCCCGGATCGCCCGCAGTTCCCGTTCGCTGAGGGAAAGGAGATTCCGACCCTCGAAAGTGATAGGACCACCTGACACCACCGCCGGCGGCGATGGAAGCAGACCGAGAATGCTGGCGACGCTGACGCTCTTGCCCGAGCCGGACTCGCCCACGATGCCGAGGACCTCGCCCGACCGCAGCTCCCAGGTGACACCGCGCACCGCCTGGACCGTCCCCTCGTCGCCGTGGAAGGTGACGTGGAGGTTCTCGACCGAGAGGAGCGGTGCGGCTGAAGGTTCAGACCCGATTACAGCCACGCCGTCACCTGGTCTGTCTCGGGTCGAAGGCGTCGCGAAGCCCGTCGCCGATGAAGTTGATGGCGAGCACGGTGGAAGCGATGGCGATGCCGGGCGGTAGCCACAGCCACGGCATTCCCTCCAAGACGGTGATGGACTGAGCCTCGTTCAACATGCCGCCCCAGCTCGCCTGCGGTGGGCGCACCCCTAGGCCCAGGAAGGAGAGGGCGGCCTCGAGCAGGATGGCCTGGGCGCTCAGCAGCGTGGCGACCACTGTCAAAGGCGACACCACACCCGACAGGATGTGTCGGCGCATGATCCGGAAGTTCGACGCTCCGCCGGCGCGAGCAGCCAGCACGAAGTCGTGCTCGCGTAGCGCCAGTGTCATCTGTCTCACGATGCGACACGAGGTCGGCCACTCGAAGAAGGCGATGACCACGACGATGGTGATCACGCTGGGTCCCAGGATGGCGACCAAAAGGAGGATGACGATGAGCGATGGGAACGACAGGAAGATGTCGACGATCCGCATGATGACCGAGTCGACCCACCCTCGGGTGAACCCGGCGATCAGTCCGAGGATCGTGCCGATCCCTGCCGCCGAGACCGCGGCTGCCACACCGACCGTCAGCGATACCCGGGCCCCGTAGATGATACGGCTCAGCACATCCCTTCCGGCCGAATCGGTGCCGAGGATGTGGCCGGGCGACGGCGGGGACCGCAAGGAGGTCAGGTCGACCGCGTTGGGGTCTGCCGGCGCCACGATGGGGGCGAAGACGGCGACCAGCCCCAAGCAGATGAGAAATACCAGACTGATCAACGCCAGCCGGTGCCTCATGAACCGGCGCATGGCGACCTTGAACGGCGAGCGTGGCGGGCGGGCAGCCACCTCGTCGACGCTCATCTCCGAGATGGTCTCCTCCCCGGCTGTGATCGACGCCTCGACAATGGCGTCGAGGTCGAGGCCTTCCCCGGGGCCGTCCTGTCGGATCACAGGCGGATCCTCGGATCGAGGATGGCGGCGATCACGTCCGCCATGAAGTTGAACAGCAGCACCAGGACGGCGGTGATCATCACCACCGCCAGGATCACGGGGTAGTCCCGGCTGTTGATGCCTTCGATCACCAACCGGCCCATTCCTGGCCAGCTGAACACGTATTCGATGATCACCGTTCCCGCCAGGAGGGCGGGGATCTGAACGGCGAGGACCGTAGTGAGCGGGATGAGTGAGTTGCGCAAGGCGTGTTTCACCACCACGCCCCAGTAGGGGACGCCTTTGGCCTTGGCGGTGGTCACATGGTCGAGGCGGAGAACGTCGAGCAAGCTCTGCCTCGTGTAGCGGACGTAGGGGCCCATCAGGACTGCCGACAGGACGGCAGCGGGCAGGATCAGGTGCTTCAGCAGGTCGAATCCGGTGGCGGCAACCCCAAGGGTTCTCATGCCGCCACTCGGGAACCAACCGAGAAGGATGCTGAAGATATAGATAGCGACGAGTCCCTGGAAGAACGTCGGTACGGAGACCGACAACATGCTGCCGACGCCTGCGGCGTAGTCAAATTTTGTGTTCTGGCGGAGAGCGGCGGCGACACCGACCGGAACGCCGACCAGAAGCGCGATCAGGATCCCGGTACCGGAGAGGATCAGTGTCGGCATGACGCGGGGAGCGATCATCTCGGTTACTGGAACATCCCGATGGAACGACGTTCCGAGGTTCCCATTGGCCAACTCACCCAGCCACGCAACGTACTGAACGGGTAAGGGACGATCCAATCCCAGCTCGGCCCGCCTCCTTTCGATCAGGCCGGGATCTCCGGCCATCTCCTCTGGCGTGAGCAGCACGGTGGCGGGGTCGCCCGGAAGCATCTGAACAAGAATGAAAGTCAGGGCGAGGATCCCGAGGAGGACGGGGATGGCGATGAGGATCCTGCGGATCAGGAAAGCGAGCACGCCATCACCCCGTTACGTCTCGCTCGGTCATCGCAACCCTTGATACCAGTGTCAGTTGAAATGGTGG
>DATABS010000063.1:0-7976 GCA_036259475.1 Acidimicrobiia bacterium
CATCAAATGCACGCTATGGCGTGCATTTGATGCGCGAAAACGGGAACGCGGTCGTTGGGCCGGCTGCTCCCTATTTGGTGACGGACTTCTTGTAGAGCCGTACCGACAGCGGGACGAAGATCGCCAGTATCACACCGATCCAGATCAGGGTGTAGAGCACCGAGTTCTGCATCGACCACGCCTCGGAGGCCGCCGCCGCCGGGTTGGTGTTGCCGAACAGCTCGCGAGCCGCCTGCGTCACGGCCGACACCGGATTCCACTCGGCGAAAATCCGCAGGGGCGTGGGAAAGCCGTCGATCGGCACGAAGGCGTTGGAGATGAAGGTCAGCGGCATGATCACCATGAACGAGGCGTTATTGATCACCTCGACGTTGGGGACCAGCAGCCCTACCACAGCCATCAACCACGAGAAGGCGTACGAGAACAGCAGCAGGAGGGCAAAACCCGCTACCGCATCCCACAACGACGTCCTGATCCGCCATCCCACCAGGAGCCCGGTCAGCGCCATGATCCCAATGGACAGGATGTTGTTGAAGACGTCGCTGGCCGTTCGTCCGATCAGCACCGCCGACCGGGACATGGGCAACGATCGGAACCTGTCGATGATCCCTTTCTGCATGTCCTCGGCCAGGCTGGCTCCGGTGTAGGTGGCGCCGAACACGACGGTCTGGGCGAAGACCCCGGCGATCAGGAACTCCCGGTAGCCGATCCCGCCGCCGACGTCGATGGCCCCGCCGAACACGTAGGCGAAAAGCAGCACGAACATGATCGGTGACAGGAGGATCCACACGATCATCTCCGGGACACGCTTGATCTTGATCAGGTTGCGTTTGGCGACGACCAATCCATCGGCCACCGCCCAGGTCAAAGCACTCATCACACACTCTCCTTCGTCCGCTGGGCGCCGTTGGCATGCTCCCCGGCGCCGTTCTCCTCGATGGTCCCGTGCCCGGTGAGGGCGAGGAACACGTCGTCCAGGGTGGGCCGGCGCAGCCCGACGTCGAGCACCGACACGGAACCGTCGAGGCCGCGCAGGACCTCGATCAGGACGCTGCTTCCCCCAGTGACGGGGGCAGTGACGGTCCTCGTCTGCTCGTCGATGACGACATCGCCCACCGCAACCCGCATGAGAGTCTCCCGCACCGCTGCCAGGTGGGCGTGGGACTCGACCACGAGCTCCACCCGCTCCCCACCGATCTGGCTCTTCAGCTGGTCGGCGGTACCCCGGGCGATGGCCTTGCCGTGATCGATCACGACGATCTCGTCGGCCAGCCGGTCGGCCTCCTCCAGATACTGGGTGGTGAGCAGGAGGGTGGTGCCGCGGCTGACGAGCTCCCGGATGATCTCCCACATGCTCAGCCGGCTACGGGGATCGAGGCCGGTGGTCGGCTCGTCCAGGAACAGAACGGCCGGCTGAGCCACCAGGGCACCGGCCAGGTCCAGTCGGCGCCGCATACCGCCTGAGTAGGTCTTGACCGGGCGATCGGCGGCCTCGTCGAGGTCGAATCTCTCCAGCAGCTCACGGGCCCGGAACCGGGATCCCTTCTTGCCCATCCGGTAGAGACGCCCGATCATGTCGAGGTTTTCGAACCCGGTCAGATGCTCGTCCACGGCGGCGTACTGGCCGGAGAGCCCGATGCGCGACCGCACACCGTTCGGGTCGCCGATGACATCGACTCCGGCCACTTCCGCCGTGCCCGCGTCGGGAACAAGCAGTGTTGTGAGAATTCTCACGGCCGTGGTCTTGCCGGCGCCGTTGGGACCCAAGAGGCCGAGCACTCGCCCTTCAGCTACGTCGAGATCGAGCCCGTCGAGGGCCTTGATCTCTTTGTAGTGCTTGACGAGCCCTCGGGCTCGTATCACGTCGGTCATTCCTTTCCTCCTCTTGGTCGAGGGGCGAGACGCCCCAACGAACGATTGAGACCTGTCCGCGGCCGGGAACTAATCGGTGGTCGATCGGTCGAATATCGACTTTATCGACCATTCATGACAGTTCTTGGCCGGAACCAGTAGAATCCTCCTATCAATGGCCGATACCACCGGACGCGTCCTGCGACTGCTCTCGTTGCTGCAGACCCGTCGAACCTGGGCGGGAGCGGAGCTGATCGAGCGGCTCCGGATCAGTGAACGGACCCTTCGCCGTGACATAGATCGATTGCGCGAGCTCGGCTATCCGGTCAATGCGACCACGGGACCATCCGGTGGCTACCAGCTGGAAGCCGGAGCCGAGATCCCGCCGCTCCTCCTCGACGAGGAGGAGGCGATCGCAATCGCGGTCGGTTTACGGACCGCGGCGGGAGGCACCATCACCGGCATCGAGGAGACGTCGGTGAGGGCACTGGCCAAATTGGAACAAATTCTCCCTCCTCGAATTCGGCGGCAGGTGAATGCCCTCCAGTCGACCGTGGTGCCGGCGACCCGGCCCTGGGTCACGATCGATGCGGAGGTGTTGGCAACGGTAGCCCAGGCCTGCCGGGACAACGAGCGAATTAGGTTCGAGTACACCCCCAGGGAGGGTGAGGCGGCCGAACGGAATGTCGAGCCCCACCGGCTGGTCCCGCTCGGCCAGCGCTGGTATCTCGTGGCGTTCGATCGCGACCGCGACGACTGGCGGACGTTCCGTTTGGACCGCCTCAGCGCACCCTGGCCGACCCGGATGCGCTTCAAGCCCCGCCCGATCCCCGGCGGGGATGCCGCCGACTACGTTCTCCGGTCGATCGATTCCCGACCGATGCGCTACCTCGTGGCGGTGACGCTCGATGCCCCAGCCGACGAGATACAGGCGAAGATCAGACCCGGAGAGGGCACGGTCGAGCCGGTGGGACCAGATCGGTGCCGATTCCAGACCCAGGGCGACTCTCTCGAGTGGCTCTCGTTGCGCCTGATGTGGTTCGACGTCGACTTCCAGATAGAGGGGCCGCCCGAGTTGGTGGAGCACGTCGCCGGCCTGGCATCCCGGTTGGGACGTTCGACTGCCGCCACGGAAACGGCCTGAATCGCCTACGGCTCGCCCGGGCGACTTTCGGCGACCAGGTCCTCGTACACCCGCTCGTACCCGGCCGCCGCCCTGTCCCAGGAGTTGTCTTGCGCCATCCCGTTGAGCTGGAGGCGTTTCCAGCCGGCCCTATCGGGCATCGCCGCCAACGCCTGGTTGAGGGCCCACCACACGCCACCTTCGTCGTAGTGCTCGAAGACGAAACCGGTCCCGGTCTCAGCGACCGGATCCCAGTGCTGCACTGTGTCCGCCAGGCCCCCGGTCCTGCGCACGAGAGGAGGTGTGCCGTAAGCGAGGCTGTACATCTGGTTGAGGCCACTCGGCTCGAACTGTGACGGCATCAGGAACACATCCACGCTGCCTTCGATCCGATGTGACAGGACCTCGTCGTAACCGGCGACGAATCGAGCCTTTCCCGGGAAGCGGTCGACCAAGCCGTTCAAGCCCGCCTCGAGCTCGGGCTCTCCGGTTCCCAGGCCGACGAAGCGAGCATCGTTCGCCTCGAGAAGTCCCGACAGGGGCCGGGGGAGCAGCCCAACGCCTTTGTGGCTGACGAGCCGACTGACGATTCCGAATACCGGCACGCGTTCGTGATATTCCAGCCCGGCACTCTCGAGCAACCCACGCTTGTTCCACTCCTTGCGCCACAGACTCTGAGCCGAGTAGCGGAAGGGGAGGAGGCGGTCGGTCGCCGGATTCCACACTTCGGTGTCGATGCCGTTGAGGATGCCGTGAAGACTTCCCGACCGCCGCCGGAGAATCTCGTCGAGCCCGAAGCCGTACTCGGGAGTCGTGATCTCCTTGGCATAGGTTGGACTGACGGTGGTGAGCACGTCGGCGTGGATCAGCCCGGTTTCGAGGAATCCGACCCAGCCATCGGCCAGATGTGCCTGGTCGAGGAGGTGGCGGAACGGTTCCAGACCGAGCCGGGGAACCACACCGGCATCGAACGTTCCCTGATAGGCGAGATTGTGGATGGTGAGAACCGTCTTCGTAGTCCGGAAGACGGGTTGGTCGGCGAAGAGGGTGCGCAGATAGAGCGGGATGAGAGCGGTCTGCCAGTCGTTGCAGTGGACTATGTCGGGGGCCCATTGCCACCGCTGACACACCTCCAGGGCCGCCCGGCCGAGAGTGGCGAAGCGCAGGGCGTCATCGGGCGAGTCGGTGTACAGCGCGCCGCGGCGGAAGAGACCGGGAACGTCGATCAGAGTCACGGCCACCCCACCGAGATCGAGGCCCTGGATATCTGCCGTCACCCGTTGGGGGCCGAGATCGAATCCGATCATGGCCGGCTCAACGGGTGCCGGGTCGAAGCCGTTGTGGCGAATCGCGTCGTAAGACGGCATAACGATCCGGACGTCATGTCCGCGCCGGGCAAGCGCCTGGGGAAGGGCCCCGGCGACGTCCGCCAAGCCCCCCGTCTTGGCGAATGGCGCCACCTCGGACGCCACGAACAGGACCCGCACCAGCACGATTATGGTTTTCATGACCAAAAGGTGGCGGCAAACGTCCGGGTTGGGGTCGAGAGAAGGCATGAGAGACCGTATCCGGGCGCTGATCGAGTCGGAAGGGCCGTTGCCCTTCGAGCGGTTCATGGAGATCGCGCTCTACGCCCCCGACGGTGGCTTTTTCATCGCCGATCAGCTCCGGTCACAGAAGGCGGGCGACTTCCTCACCAGTCCTGAGGTCAGTCCTCTGTTCGGAGAGACGCTGGCGCACTTCATCGCCGAGGAACGACGCCGGTTGGGCGAGCCCTTCCGCTTGGTGGAGGTAGCCGCCGGCTCCGGTTCGCTGCTCTCTGCACTCCTCCCCCTCGAGCCCGTCGAGGCGTGGGCGGTGGAGATCTCTCCGCCCGCCCGGGAAGCGCTGGCGAGAGTCGTCGGCTCAGAGCGGGCAGTCGCCTCGCTGGACCTGGTCCCCTCACCAGTGCGCGGTGTGGTCCTCGCCAACGAGCTGATCGACAATCTGCCGATGGCGGTCGCCCAATTGAGCGGCGGAGAATGGCGTGAGCGCTGGATCGGCGCCGAAGGCAACGGGCTGACTTTCGTAGATGCCCCGGCCCGTCCGGAAGTCATCGACTGGCTCGACAAGTATGCCGGGCCGGTCGTGGAGGGAGGATGGGTAGAAGTCCAGCTCGAGGCGGCCCGTTGGGTGGCGAAGGTGCTGGGGTTGCTCGGGGAGGGGGCACTAGTCATCATCGACTACGGCGACACGGCTGAGAATCTGGCTCCTCGCCGTCGCGACGGAACGTTACGGACCTATCGGGCCCACCATCTGGGACCGCACCCGCTCGACGAACCCGGAGCAACGGACATCACGGCCGACGTGAATTTCACCGCATTGGAGGACGTAGCTCGCCGGGCGGGTGCCGAGGTGGAAGTCTGGCGTCAGGATGACTTCCTGGGTGCTTACGGCTTGCGCGACCGTATCTCCGAGCTGCGTCACCGCGAACTCGAGGCGGCCCGATCCGGCGACGAGGTGGAACGTCTCCGGATCCGGACACTTCGGACTGAGGCGGAGACGATCGTGCATCCCCGCGGCCTGGGAGATTTCCGCGTCATGGTCGCTCGGATGGGAACCGATCCGGACGCGAAGGCGTCGTAGCACCATGAGGCTCGTCAGCATCATCGTGCTGGTTGGGATGCTCGCCGCCTGCGGTGAAGAGCCTTCGGGCGGCTCACCTCCCACGACCCTGTCTCCCACGACGACCGGAGCACCGACCACCACTGGAGGAGTGCGGTCGCTGAACGAGTCGGAGCGGCAGACATTGTCGTCTGCCTTCAGCGATCTGTCGGAGAGGACGGGTGTTCCCGCCGAAGACATCCAGGTGCTGGCCTTCGAAGCGGTGACCTGGAACGACGGCAGCCTGGGTTGTCCAGAACCAGGAAAGATGTACACCCAGGCCCTGGTAGACGGGTGGCGAATGGTCCTCGAGGCGGACGGGACCACCTACGACTATCACGCCGGAGCCGACGGCGAGCCGTTCTTGTGTGAGTCTCCGGAGCTGAACCCAGGCCCCGACCCGTCACTCACGGTGCCGGACGACGCCGAGCGCTGACTGTTTCGCTGCACCTCGACGATTATCTCTCCTTTCATCGGCCGCCCAGTCGGATCGATCGCTCTGAAGGATCGGGCGACCGTCAGCCTTCCAAGAACAGGGCTGTCTCGCTCAACCGAACTGACCGTATTTCGGCCCGTCCGGTAGCATTGGCGGACGATGAACAACCTCAAGACGGTAGCCCTCCTGGCATTCCTCTCCGCCCTGGTCTGGGGCGTCGCCTACACCTGGGGAGGGGCGAACGGGTTCTGGATCGGCCTGGTACTGGCCGTCGGCATCAACTTCGTTGCGTACTTCTTCTCGGACAAGATGGCCCTGGCCGCCGCTCGAGCGAAGCCGGTCGAAGAGCATGAGCTTCCTGCCGTCTACTCCATCGTCCGCAACCTGACGCACCGGGCCGAGATGCCCATGCCCCGCATCTACATCATCGACTCGCCTCAACCCAACGCCTTCGCCACCGGACGCAATCCCGACCACGCCGCAGTGGCGGTCACGACCGGCATCCTCCAGGCCCTGACGACCGACGAGCTGGAAGGAGTGCTGGGCCATGAGCTCTCCCACGTCAAGAACCGTGACATCTTGATCAGCTCGGTGGCGGCGATGCTGGCAGCCGCGCTGTCCATCTTCGCCCGCATGGCGTTCTGGTTCGGGGGTGGGGGACGGGACCGCAACAATCCCCTCGGGGCGATTGCTGGAATCGTGGCAATCCTCGTCGCACCGATCGCCGCGGTCCTGATCCGGATGGCCATTTCCCGCACCCGCGAGTACCAGGCCGACGCTTCAGGCGCCGAGATGACGGGCCGGCCGCTGATGCTCGCCTCCGCCCTCCAGAAGATCGCGGCGGGCGCCGCCCGACGACCCATGAACGTCAATCCGGCGGTGAGCCAGCTCTTCATCGAGAACCCGCTCAAAGGGGTCCGCGGCGGGAATCTCATGAAGCTGTTTTCGACCCATCCTCCGATGGAGGACCGGGTCCGACGCCTCCATGAGATGGCGTCGGGCGTTCGGTGACCCTCGACACCACCGTATCGACCGTAGTCGTCGCCGTCCTCGTCGTCCTCGTCAGCCTCTGGGGCATCTGGTTCTCGCGCCGCTCAGCGCAGCGGGGTCCCGCTTGGGCTCTGGCCCAACTCGAGCGCTGGCGTCCGGCCCCGTGGGTGGCGGCTCTTCTCGGCGGGGTGGCTCTCGTCGTAGTCGACCCGGTCTGGCTGGGCGTCGCCATCCTCTACGTGGCAGCGGTGACAGGTTGGCTGACCCGAACGGTACGGCTGCGGCTCGACTCGTTCCGCCGCTCATACGGCGAGTTCGACCCGCCACCGGCTTGACGGCGGCCTTGGGCCTGAACCGGTGAATCACTAGAATCGGCTTTCCACCGCGCGCTCTTTCGGCGCGCGTTGCGTGTGCCGGGATACCCAAGCGGACAAAGGGAGCAGACTGTAAATCTGCCGGCTCAGCCTTCGGAGGTTCGAATCCTTCTCCCGGCACGATCGCGGTGGCCCTCAGCCCAAACCAGGCCACTATCCTGCGACCGACAATCCGAAATGCCCCCTTAGCTCAGTGGCAGAGCACTTCCATGGTAAGGAAGGGGTCCGGGGTTCAAATCCCCGAGGGGGCTCTGTTCCGGTGGCCGACCGACGGTCGCGGTCGCCGGACCGGCGCCGAGGGCGCACGAGGCGGCGTAGCTCAGTTGGTGAGAGCGCTCGACTCATAATCGAGAGGTCGGCAGTTCGAGTCTGCCCGCCGCTACGACGGCGACCGTCGCAGTCACAAGGAGACGCGGAAATGGGTAAGCAGAAGTTTGATCGGTCTAAGCCGCATGTGAATGTGGGGACGATGGGTCATATTGATCATGGGAAGACGACGTTGACGGCGGCGATTACGCGGGTGTTGGCGGAGCGTGTTGGGGGGGCGAACACGGCGTGG
>DATABS010000064.1:0-7002 GCA_036259475.1 Acidimicrobiia bacterium
CGTGGACGTCTCGGGGGGAACCGAGGTCGAGGTGGCGGGGATCGTGGTCGTGGTGGCGGGCGCGCTGGTGGTGGTCGAGGTAGGGGCGGTGGTAACCGTCGTGGAGGAGGGCGCGGTTGTTGCGGTCGTGGTTGGAGCCACCGTGGTGGCGGTAGTGGAGGTCGTGTCGGGCGGTTCCTCTTCGGGGAACATGTCGTCGATCGTCACCGGCGGGCACATGATCGTCTCGGTCGCCCAGGCAGGAGCGATCGACCAGCCAGCCGCCAGGATGACTGAGATCACCAGTAGGACGCCGAGGCCGTTTACCCTTCCTCCCATAGCGGCGCAGGCTAACTGAAGGCGCCGGTCAATGTCACCAGTCGGGAACCCGGCCGCCTCGTGAGCCGTTGAGGGAGCGACAGGAGGAGACTCATGAAGAAGCGCACATCGATGGCCCTGGCTGCCGTAACCGCCCTGGTGCTGGGCGCCTGCAACTCCGACGACGCCGAGATCACGACCACGACTCTCGATGCCTCCCTTCTCACCACGACCACCACGAGTACGACGACGCCTGAATCCGACACGACCGGAGACAGAACCACCGACACCACGGAGACTCCCGCCGACCCGGTGGCGAGCTATGAGGTGATCTCACGTACCTCCAGCGAGGACGGCGAGACCCTCTACATCCTGGTCCCCCCGGGCGAGTACTCCGACGTCAGCATGGAGAACTTCCTCGGTGACCTCCTGGAGGACGAGACCGCGGTGGCAGGGGTCGAGGTCTTCGACGACCGGGCGGCGCTCGACGCCGCGCTCAAGGCCGAAGACGAACGGACCGACGAGGAATCCGAACTGATCGGACAGCATCATCTAGTGAGCCTCGTCAACGGACGACAGGTGGAATTCCAGGGTCCGATGGACGACTTCGACGACTTCGTGATCGGTTCCTGACGACCTCCCTCAGATGAGGGCGCTCGCCACCAGCAGGAAACCCCCGAAGCCCACCATGTCGGTCACGAACGTCAGGAATATCGACGAGGCGAGGGCGGGGTCCTGGCCCAGACGGCGCAAGAGCAACGGGATGGCCGCCCCAACGGTGGTGGCGATCGTCAGATTGGCAAGCACCGCGGCTGCCACGGCCAGCGCCACCCGGGCCCCGGGCGCTCCGCGGGCCGAGAACAGCCCCCATTGAACCAGGAGCTGGGTGACCACGGCCGCTGCCACGGCCACCAGCAGTCCGACCACCAGGCCGATCCGCAACTGACGGCCGAGCACGCCCAGGATCCGCGATGTCGGCACGTCGTCGGCGGCAAGCGAGCGGATGACCACCGCCAGGCTCTGGGTTCCGGCATTGCCCCCCAGCAGCGCTACCACCGGCATGAGGGCGGCGAGGATGGGCACCTCGGTGATGATGCCCGTTTGCCTCTCGATGACGAGGGCGACCACCAGCGACAGAACGAGATTGATCATCAGCCAGGGGGACCGCATCCAGGCCGAGGGGAGTACGTCCGAATAGACGGTCTCCTCGGCTCCGGCGCCAACGGCGGTGGCGAAGTCCTCTGACGCCTCCTCCTGGACCGCCTCCAACACGGCGTCGGTCGTCACCATCCCGAGAAGCCGACCGTTGTCGTCCGTGACGGGTATCCCGAAGAGGTGATAACGCTGGACGAGGTCCGCCACCCGCTCCCGGTCGGTGAAAGCGGCGACCGAGACCGGATCCGGGACCATGGCCTCATCGAGTCCCGACCCGGGCCGTTCGAACACGAGGTCCCGGAAGGAGATCACACCTTTGAGGCGATCCTCTTCGTCGACGACGTACACGTAGGACAGGTCATCCAGCTCGTCGTTCAGGATGCGAATCCGCTCGATCGCCTCACCGACGGTCAGACCGAGCGGCAGGACGGCGATCTCCTGGCTCATGAGGCCACCGGCGGAGTCGGCCGGGTATACGAGCAGGCGCCGGACGGCTTCGGCTTCCTCGGGGCTCATCGCCCCCAGCACGACCGCGGCCGCATCCTCCGGAAGCTCGCCGATGAGGTCGGCGGCATCCTCGGCGTCCATCAGGTCGAGGGCGGCGGCGGCCGTATCGACCGGGAGCTCCTCGAGGATGTCGGCCGCCAGCTCGGGGGAGATCTCCTCCAGGATCCCGGCGGCGTCGTCCGGGTCCAGATCGCCCAGCAGCTCGATCGCCGCTTCTTCGGACAGCTCCTCCAGGACGTCAGCCGCGTCTCCGGGAACCGAGGCGACGAGGGCTTCCCACTCCGCCGGACGTGAGTCGAGGTACTCCTCGACTTCGTCCCGGTCGCGCCGTGCGGCCCGGAGAAGGTTACGGGCGAGCTGGCGCGGACTGTGGAGGCGGAGCTTCATCGCGCCGCCAGGATACGTATCGTCGTGGCGTCCCCGAGGTACGCATCAACGATGATGTCGCCAAAGGCGTCCCGAACGCTGGGTTGGGCGGCGTTGAAGCCTGGGGTGAACCGCGGGCTGTGGTCCCCGGTATGCGGGGTCTAGAACCCTGGGTTCCGCTCGGTTCGGGGGCTGTGTGGTTCTGTGGGCTGTGGTCCCCGCTCTGCGGGGTCTGGAACCCTGGCTTCGCACCCTCGGGGCGGGGCGCTGACTTCAGCGCCTGTCGTGAGGCTCGTCCGGTTGCAACAGACTGGACGCCGCCGGGCTCGTCACTCCCGGTAGGGCTCGATCGACTTGACCGTCAGGGAGAACGTCCCACCCGGGGCCTGGTAGGTGACAGAGTCGCCTTCCTTCGCTCCCATGAGGGCGCTACCCAGCGGACCGTCCGGGGAGGCGAGCGCCAGCCCGGCGACCTTGTTCTCGGGGGTGGCGACGAAGTATTTGACCTCATCGCCGTCTTCGTCGACGACCGTCACGACGCTCCCGATCTGCACCGTCCCATCGTCGGAGACCTGGCGCACCTCAGCCCGGCGGAGCAGAGACTCGATCTGGCGAATCCGGGCCTCCATCATGCCCTGGTCGTTCTTGGCTGCGTCGTAGTCGGCGTTCTCCCGCAGGTCGCCATGTGATCGCGCCTCGGCGATCCGCGCCTCTATCTCGGCCCGGCCATCGGTCTTGAGCTGCTCGAGCTCCTCGGTGAGCTTGGAGTGCGCCTCCGGTGTGAGCCAGGTGGTTCCGTCAGTCATGGGAACGCGTCACGATAGGAGACCGCGACTGCCAACTGCTACTCGTCGATGGAGTTGGAGCGGGGCGATACCGTAGGCGGATGGAACAGGTTCGACTCACCTCATTCAGCCACGGCGCCGGTTGAGCCTGCAAGCTCGGCGCCGCCGAGCTGGCGCAGGTCCTGTCGCCTCTGGAAAATCACCCCGCCGTGACCCATCCCGACCTCATCGTCGGACTGGGCACTGCTGACGATGCCGGAGTGCTGGCTCTTCCCGGCTCGGGCGGCCGCGCCCTGGTCCAGTCAGTCGACTACTTCACTCCCATTGTCGACGACCCCCGCGACTGGGGCCGGATCGTCGCCGCCAACGCCCTTTCGGACATCTACGCCATGGGCGCCGTCCCTCTCGTCGCCCTGCAACTCATGGGTTGGCCGCGGGACGACATCCCGTTGCACGTCGCGGGCCGGGTGGTGGAAGGAGGAGCCGAGATCATGCAAGAGGCCGGCTGCGTCATCGCGGGCGGGCACACCATCGACCTCAAGGAGCCGATCTACGGGTTCGCCGTTACCGGGCTGGCCGATGCCGGCGCGGTGGTCACCAACGGAGGTGCCGAAGTGGGCGACAGCCTCATCCTGACAAAGCCGCTCGGTTCAGGGATCGTCGCCACCGCTCACAAGGCAGGTGCCTGCCCTGCCGAAGTGCTAGCCGCGGCGGTGGAAGTGATGACGGCCCTCAACGACGTCGCCGGTTCGCACCTCGCTGATGCCAAGGCCGCCACGGACGTGACTGGGTTCGGGTTGCTGGGTCATCTTGCGGAGATGCTCGACGCCTCTGGCGTGGGAGCGTCCATTCGGGTCGACGCCGTGCCGGTCCTGGATGGCGTGATGGAACTGTACGAAAGGGGCTTCTATCCCGACGGAAGTCGCCGCAACCTGGAGGCCATGCAGGGGCGACTCGCCGGAAGGGTCGACCGAGCGCCGATCCTGGCCGACGCTCAGACCTCGGGCGGTCTGCTGGTGACCCTTCCGCCGGATGTGGCGGAAGCCTTCATTGCTTCCGTCCCCGGATCTGTCGAAATCGGCCGAATCACCGGTGCAGTGGGGAGCATCGAGCTGGGCTGAAGGGCCGTCGGAGTGGGTTTGGGGTGTCACTACCGTGACGGTCGATGGAGCCTTCCGAGCGACTCGAGCACATCGCCAACGCCCTGTCGATCCCGGTCGTGGAGCGGCACATCTTCCTCTGTGCCGACCAGTCGACGCCCAAGTGTGCCCCGGTGGAGGAGACGAACGCCGTCTGGTCGCATCTCAAGGCCCGGCTCAAGCAGCTTGGTCTGGCATCGGCCCCGCCGAAGTGGAGGGACAAGGCGACGGGCGAGGAAGCACCCGAACCGGTCGGGACCGGACGGGTCCTCCGCAGCAAGGTCGATTGCCTGCGAATCTGCGAGTCGGGTCCCATTTGCGTGGTCTATCCCGACGGCACCTGGTATCGGGGAGTGTCGATCGAAGTGATGGACCGGATCATCGAGGAGCACCTGATCGGGGGACGGCCTGTCGAGGAACATGTATTTGCGACCGGAACGCTGAAGGATCCGGGATGAAGTGGCTGAAATGGACTGCCGGTCTGGCCCTGATCGGCCGTGTCTTCGGGCCGGTCCTGACTCCCCGGTTCCGACCTCCCCAGGAGCATCCATGGCGCATATCCGGGCGCACTGTTTTCGTGGGAGACAACGAGTTCCTGGTCCGGGAGGCAGGGCCCGCCGACGGGTCACCGGTCGTGCTGATCCACGGATTGGCTGGCTCGTCGCTGGCCGAGTGGTATCGGGTCGGCCGGTTGCTCGCCGAGGAACACCGCGTCATCCTGATCGACAATCGGAGCCATGGGCTCTCGCCCCAGAGCCGAGTCCGGTTCGAGGTCGAGGACGTGGCCGACGAGATCGGTTCCATCCTCGACACGCTCGGCATCGGCGTCGCCACAGTCGTCGGCTATTCGATGGGAGGGACGATCGCCCAGGCGTTCGCCTACCGGCACCCGTCGCGAGTCGGTTCGCTGGTACTGGTCGCCACGTTCTCCCACCACCCGCCCGCTCTGAGGGCCCTGAGAGTGGCCGCCTTGATGCTCGCCCGCGGTTGGGAGCGCCTCACCGGCGCTGGTACGCCCGAGGTGCGATCGCTGTATCTCCTGGGCACGCGGGCGGTCGAACCCCGCCACGCTCGCTGGCTGTGGGAAGAGACGCATCGCCGTGATGCCGATGCCGGCGCCCAGGCCGCCTTCGCCATGCTCCGCTTCGACGCCCGCGATTGGCTCGGCCGGTTGCAGGTCCCGGCCACGGTGGTGATCCCGACCCACGACCAGCTGGTCCCGGCCTCGTGGCAGTACCGCCTGGCGGCCGAGCTGTCCGGCCCGGAGGTGGTCGAGGTCGCCAACGCCCGTCACGAGCTGCCTTGGACCCACCCTGACTTGCTGGCCGAAGTCATCGCTCGGGCGGCCAAGTAGTGGTTCCCGACTGACTTGCCAGGGGCCGTAGCCGACCGTTCAGGGGACGAGTCGCAAGACCGCTTCCGCCCCGAAGTTCGCCGGGTCGAACGCCCAGCGGCGGGTCCGTCCCTCAGCCCAGTCGTCGGCCATGTCGCAGTAGTTCCGGTGGTAGGCATGCCCCGACTGGCCGGTGGTGTGAACGGCCCGGGAAGCCGAGAGATCGCTCAGGTCGACGACCTTTCTCATCGAAGGCACCGCCACCACCCCATAGCCTTCCCGGGGGATACCAGCCGGTGGCGTTGACGATCGAGGCTCCGCCCCCCACCCCGGCGTCTGGAGTTCGGTTGAACAGGGCTTCGATCGGTGCGATGCCGGACTGGCCGACAGTCTGGTTCTCGAACGACGCGACGTGCAGGTCGGCCCATCTCCACTGCTCCTGGTCATCGCCAAGGCGTGTGGTCAGTTCCCGGTATGCGTCATCGACAGCCTGTTTGAGGATGTCCGACGCCGTCTCCCGTTCGTCGGTCGCGGCGTCAGACCCCACATCAGGGTGTCGATCGGTTCCCAGGGTTGCGGCTCGTAGCTCGAGTTCTGGATTCCGAGCACCGCATACTCGAGAGAGAGCCGAGAACCGCCCGGGCGGTCCGCCAGGAAGGCCTTCACGCCGGCCGCCTAGGCATCGCGTGCCTCCCTGAAGTCGGCCGGCATCGCCTCGTACTCGGCGGCGGCGAGCCGCTCGAACCCGAGGGTCCGGAGGAACATGTCGGTTTCGACCTGTCCCTCGCCGAACATCTCCGCCACGCGCCCCGCCCCGATGTGGCGCCACGTGTCCATCTGCCAAAAGCGGTCCTGGGCCTGAACGTAGCCCTGGGACCGGAAGAGGTCCTGGAGGCTGGAGGCGGTGATGTGGGGGGATTCCGGCGTTGTCGCGAGCGATCGTCACGTCCCCGTCGAGCCCGGACCTCGTCACCGTCCCTTCGATCACGGGCAGGACCGACGGACCACCCACAGCGGCGAGAATGCGAGCAGCCCTACGACGACCAAGCCGCGGAGCAGACGCATGGGCGGCCAATCTAACGGACACGGTGCCGGTCGCCCGTCGGGTCGTTTGTGCTTGCATCCGGGCGGGGGGATAGTGGGGACATGAGTGATCTCGCCGCCGTCGTCTCCCACATGGGCGGGCTGGATGAGATCGCCATCTTCGCCCTTCCGGCGGCCGCCATCATCTTGATTTTGCGTCGTGTCGAGCGCCGCGCGGAGGAACGGGAGACGGGCCGCCGGGGGTCCGCCGAGGTCAAGGGCCCACATGCCGACCACTAAGCTCATCGCCCGATGAGTGACCAGCTCACCGCCGCCGCCGAGGCGATGAAAGTTCCCGAACCGCTGGTGGAGCGTTCGGCCCGTGCCCGGGCCGCCG
>DATABS010000065.1:0-12139 GCA_036259475.1 Acidimicrobiia bacterium
CCCGAGACCGCCCAGATACAGCGGCCGTGACACCATCGGCCAGGCGGTCGACTCCTCGGCGACGGTCTGCACGTCGGGATACTCGGCATAGACCGTCTGGTTGAGGTCACGCAGGAACTCCAGCGCCTCCAGGTTCTCCCGTCCGCCGTATTTGTTGGGGATCCACTCCCCTTCCTCTCGGGAGTAATCGAGGTAGAGCATCGAGGCGACGGCATCGACCCGCAGACCGTCGATGTGATAGCGGTCGAGCCAGAAGAGAGCGCTGGAGATGAGGAACGCCGGCACCTCCGCCCGCCCGTAATTGAAGATCCACGACTTCCAGTCGGGGTGGAATCCCTGACGAGGGTCGGCGTGCTCGAATAGGTGAGTCCCGTCGAAGTAGCCGAGGCCATGCTCATCGGAAGGGAAATGTGAGGGCACCCAGTCGAGTAGCACGCCGATGCCGGCCTGGTGCAGCATATCGACCAGGAACATGAAGTCTTGGGGCGTCCCAAAGCGGCTGGTGGGAGCGAAGTATCCGGTGGTCTGGTAGCCCCAAGACCCGTAGAACGGGTGCTCCATCACCGGCAGGAACTCCACGTGGGTGAATCCCATCTCTGAGACGTACTCGGCCAGCAGTGGCGCCAACTCTCGGTAGGTGAGGAACCGCTCGGGATCAGAGGGATCCCGCCGCCACGAGCCGAGGTGGAGTTCGTAGACGCTGATCGGGTCGGCCAGACGGCTGGTCTCGCCTCGAGACGCCATCCAGTCGCCGTCGCGCCATTCGTATTCCAGGTCCCACACCTTGGAAGCGGTCCGCGGCGGCGTCTCGTGATGGAACCCGAAGGGATCAGCTTTCTCGACCTGGTAGGAGCCGTTGGTGATCCGGTACTTGTACGAGTTGGTCGGTCGCGCTTCCTGTATCAGGCCGGTCCACACACCGGAATTACCCACGGCCTTCAGCCGGTCGGCGGACGGATCCCAGCCGTTCCAGTCTCCGATGACCGACACTGAGTCGGCGTTGGGCGCCCACACCGCGAAATAGACACCGGACCCGTCACCGGCAACGTGGGAGCCCATTTTCTCGTAGAGCCGATAGTGCGATCCCTCGTTCCACAGGTAGATGTCGTCGTCGGTCAGCAGCGTGACATCTGAGGTCGTCATTCCATTCCTCGCCGAGGGCTCAATGGAAAGATTCGACAGGTGTGGGGACTACGTCAAACGGCGCTGTGCGCTGGCGACCTGGTGGCGAGTAAAATGGCCGGAGCTGCGGGTGTAGTTCAATGGTAGAACACGAGCTTCCCAAGCTCGGGACGCGGGTTCGATTCCCGTCACCCGCTCAACAAGCTCGGGACGCGGGTTCGATTCCCGTCACCCCCTCAACTGCAGTCACCGCAGAACACAAGGCTCTACCCAACTGCTCGGGACGCGGGTTCGATTCCCGTCACCCGCTCCGCAGAAGATCTGTGAGGATTTTCGCACCGGTACGGTTCAGAAATCTTCACGGAGGTTGGGTCACCTCGCTCCGCCCGACCGGGAGTACTCTGCCGCCGACCTTGGCCAGGGACTCTGCCACCCACCACTCGAAGCCCGCTTCACTCGCCGACTCGGACCGCGCCCAGATCGAGGTTTGGTTCGTCCGACGCGGCGTACCGCAGCTGATCGACGACTACACCGAAGAGCTGCGCATGGATGCCCGGGCGGGACCGTACGTCCTGGCCTGGCTCGTTGTGGGTACCGTCCTGTGGTGGGGTACCAGACCCGACTGGTCTCCGCTGCTCAACCTCGTCGGGATCATCGCCACACTCGCCAGCATGGCTCTGGGAGTAGCGGCAATTCGCGCCGTCCGCGGTCACGTCATGTGGTGGGTGGACCGGCGACTGGAGGGAGTGGACACCTTCAGTCTCGGCATCTTGGTGGCCATTCCTTCGATGATCATCGAGCAATCGGTGGGCCGGGGAATACGGGATGGCCGCGAGCTCCTGATCGGCATGGGGGTGATCTACGTCGTGATCGGGCTGGGCCTTCTGTCGATTGGTTGGTGGAGTCTCGGCCGTCTGCGCGGGGAGCTGAGCCGAATCGCCGACCTGTTGGCCCGCACTCTGCCCATCCTTCTCGTTCTGGTGCTCTTTCTGGTGTTCGCCGCCGAATTGTGGGAGGCAGCTCATCTCCTCTCCGGCTGGGAGCTCCTGGGTGTTGTCCTCCTGCTGGTGCTCATCGCGACTCTCCTGGTTCTCACGTCGCTCCGCTCGGAGGTTCGGGCACTCGAAGAGGCTGGGTGGGAGACCATGCGCGCCTTGGCGGCGGAAACCCCGGCGTCTGGCTTGTCGGAGGCCGCTCCGTCGTCCCCGGTGCCGTCTCTGCGGTTCCTTCAGCGGCTCAACGTGACAGCTCTGGCGGTCATCGCTCAGCTCATCCAGTCGGCCTTCGTAGCCCTCCTGGTGAGTGCCTTCTTGGTCGTCTTCGGATTGCTCGTACTCCCCGTAGCGCTTCAGGAGACGTGGATCGGCGGAGACGTCGTCTCCCTCGCCCAGTTCGAGCTCCTCGGTGAGACCCGAATCCTGTCCAGGGAGCTCGTGAGCATCGCCGTCCTGCTCGGCAGCGTGACTGGGCTGTATTTCACGGGGCTCGCTGTGACCGATTCGGCGTATCGCACCGCCCACTTCGAGCGAATGCTCCAAGAGGTCCGTCAGCTAGTTGCGGCTCACGCCTTCTACACGGCGGCGATCCGAGGGCAGTTGAGCGCGACAGACGTCAGTTGAACGTCGTTTCGGCTGCTTGGGAACCGATCATCGGTGTACCCTTCCCGCATGCCTCCAGTCAACATATGGGCAGTGCTGTTGGCCACGCTGTCCACGATGATCGTCGGATCGATCTGGTACACCCCCAAGGTTTTCGGCAATCGGTGGATGCAACTCACCGGAGTCGAGCCCGGCGAGACCTCCAGCGCAGTCGGGCCGATCATCATCACCGTGATCGTCAGCTTCGTTACGGCCTACGCCCTGGCGATCCTGACCACGATGGCGCACGAGTTCAACGGCGGCAGCTACCTGGGAAACGCTTTGTTGATCGGGGTGATCGGTTGGGCCGGCTTCACCGCCGCCCGTTTCATCACCCACGACGCGTTCGAGGGTCGTCCCACCGCTTTGACGACACTCAATATCGGCAACGAACTCGTCACCGTGCTGGTGATGGCGCTGATAATCGGCGCATTCGGCAGCCCCGCCTAGGCCAGAAACCTGCCGGGTAGCATCGCGGCGTGATCTTTTCCGACCGCACGATCAAGGAGGCTCTTGCTGACGGCCGCATCGCCGTCGATCCCCTTGAGCCCTCATACATCCAGCCGTCGAGTATCGACCTTCGGGTCGATCGAGGGTTCCGGGTGTTCGAGAACCACCGTCATCCCGCCATCGACCCTCGCTCACCGCAGGACGACATCACCAAGCTCGTTGAGGTGGAAGGGGATGATCCGTTCATCCTCCACCCCGGCGAGTTCGTGCTCGGATCCACGCTGGAGCGGGTCAGCCTCGGCCTCGACGTGGTGGCCCGTCTGGAAGGCAAGTCGTCCCTCGGCCGCCTGGGCCTGCTGATACACAGCACCGCCGGTTTCGTCGACCCGGGCTTTTCAGGCGCGATCACGCTCGAGCTGTCGAACGTCGCCACCCTTCCGATCGCCATCTATCCCGGGATGAAGATCGGCCAGATCAGCTTCTACCAGATGACCACCGCCGCCGACCACCCGTATGGCTCGCCGGAGCTCGGTTCGAAGTATCAAGGTCAGAGCGGCCCGACACCCAGCCGATCTCATCAGGATTTCCACTAAAGCACCAGCCGCATCGCGCCGATAGCTAGATCGAACGACCACGGATTTCAACTCCCTCCTTCGGAGTCCCTTCCTCCTCCGACCTCCCCAGATCCGTGGGCACGACGGCCCCGGGCTCAGCCCGGGGCCGTACCGCGTCCCGCCCTTCCTAGTCTCTGCCGATGGAGACAACACGCTCCTATCTTGTGGTCCTTCTGGTCGGCCTGGTCGTCGCATGCGCCGGTCCCATCGCCACACCCCCCTCGACCACCCAGCAAGCGCCCGTCACACCTCCGGAGACGACCTCGTCTACGGCCGAGCCCGCTCCGGCCGTCACGACTCTGCCGTCCACCACTGCAGGACCCACCACATACCTCGTCTGGGCCTCGGGTGGGCTCGAGCCAGATCTCGCCGCGTCATTCCTCGAACGCTTCGAGCCGGTTTCCATCGTCAAGGGCGGGACTGTCGAGCTGCAGGCAGAGGACGGGTCGTTGATTCCGCTGGAAGGCCTGGCGGTCGATCTTCGGACGCACCGACCGTTCGACCACCATGGCTTTGTGGCCGACCTCCGGCCCGGCTCGGTCGTTCTCGGCGCCAGCTCCGCCGCATTGCGGAAGGCCAGACCGGGAGACGTGCTCACGATGGACGGCGCTGAGTTCCAGGTGAGTGCGATCGTGCCCGATGAAGCGGTCAGCCACGCCGAGGTGGTGTTCGACCAGGCAGATCCGGCGCCGCAGCTTCGCCGCGACCGTTTTGCCCTCATCAGCTCGGAACTGTCACCGGACGAGTTCGAGACGGCGGTGCTGCAAATCGAAGCCGAGACACCTCTCCGCATCCTGTCTGAGGGCAATACGCCATGGTTCCGCCACGCCGACGGTGTCCTTCCCCAGGTCCTCATCAAGCGGGCGCTGGGCGAGTTCTCGTACACCAACCGATCCGGCGTGATGTTCGACCAGGACGACGAGTTCCGGGCCAACAAGATCGTCACGACCGACGTCCCGAGAATCGGCGAGACGGTGTGTCATCGGGTGGTCACGGAGATGCTCACCGGCGCCATGAACCAGCTGATCGACGAGGGCCTGGCGGATCTGGTCGAGCCCGTCGACTACGGAGGCTGCTGGTCGCCCCGGTTCATCCGCGGCGACGGCGGAACGACATCGGGCCTGTCACGGCACGCCTGGGGAGCCGCGGTGGATATCAACGTCGCAGCAAATCCCTACGGGACATCCGGCAATCAGGGTCCTCGTCTGGTAGAGACGATGGAAGCGTGGGGGTTCACGTGGGGTGGTCGCTGGCTCGTACCTGATCCGATGCATTTCGAGTACGCCGTGGCGCCGGGCGATGAGTGACCGATCAGCGCCGGCGTCGACGCCGTGCGTCCGCCTCCTTGCGAGCCTCCCGGGCGGCCTTCTCCGCCGATCGAGCTTCTTCCTCGGCCGCCGTCGCGCGTTGACGGGCTTCGTCAGCTGCACGCCGCCGCGCCTCCGCCTGTTCGGCCAACTCCCGTGCACGAGCCTCCAGCCGCTCGATCTCGTCTTGTCGCGTCGCCTCATCGACGGCACCGACGGCGTCCTCCTCGCCGAGCTCGGTCGGGAAACTCGCCCCCGGCCATTGCGCTTCGATGTCAGCAGATCGAGTCAATGTTCCCTGCTGGAGCGCGGATTCGGTGTCCGGATCGCCAGCCGCGGCGAGCAGCGTCCGAGTCATCCGGTCCCGCACAGGTCCTTCCGCTGAGTGGTCGGCTTCCTCCAGTACCGCGGCCGCAGACCGCATCAGCTCGTCGAGCAGGCGATTGCGTGTCTCCGACGCCCGGCGAAAGAACTCACCGCTCGACGCTTCCCGAATCTCCTGGTGAGTCGCAAGCAGCTCCTCTACCAGCTTCGGCTCCCGGCGGGCGACCTGATTGAGGGCCCAAGCATCGGTGGTGGGCTTGCGCATGCGGGACACCGCCTCGGCTTCCTGGCGGCGATCCTCGCCCCGGAGACGTTTGACCAGGCGATCACGTTCGGCGGTGAACTCGTCGAGAGGAAGGCTGTAGAGCTCGTCGAATTCCATTGCGGGGGGAAGATTACGCCGACTTCCGGCGAGTGGCCTCCACGCTCGCCTGCAAGGCCTCGAGGAGATCCGTAACCTTCTCGGGCTCGGGCTCCTCGGGTGCCAGACGCACCTCCTCACCTTCGATCTTCGCCTGAATCGCCTCTTCCAACCTCTCCCGATACGAGTCATGGAAAGCGGCCGGATCGAAGTCGGCGCTGAGGTGGCTTATCAGAGATTCGGCCATCTCCACCTCCTGGGGACTAACCCGCACGTCCTTCTCGAGCTCATCGAAGACGGGCACCCTCACCTCGTCGGGCCACTTCATCGTCTCCAGCGCCAGAACGTCTTCAGCAGGCCGGATGGCGCACAGCCGTTCCTTTTCACGGATCGTCACCTTGCCGATCCCGACTCGGCCCGCGCTCTTCAGCGCCTCCAGCAGGACCCGGTACGCCTTGACGGCGCTCTCCTCCGGCGCCAGGTAATAGGTCCGCTCGAAATAGATGGGGTCGATCTCCTCGCGTTTCACGAACTGGACGACGTCCACCGCCCGGATGCTGTCCGACGGGATCCGCTCCAACTCCTCATCGGTGAAGGTGACGTAGCGGCCTTCTTCGTACTCATAACCCTTGACGATGTCGTCCCAGTCGACTTCCTTCCCGGACTTCGAGCTGACCCGCTTGTACTTGATCCGGGACCCGTCCTTCTCACTGAGCAGGTGGAACGAGATGTCGCGGTCCTCGGTGGCCGAGTAGAGGCCCACTGGGATCGTGATGAGCCCGAAGCTGATCGCCCCCCGCCACACGGCCCGCTGAGTCGTGGTCGGTCGATCGAGCCCGTCGCCGGACGACCCATCGCCGCCATCGGCAGACTGCTCGAGCGCCTCGACGAGTTCGTCCTTGTCCATCGACGAGCGGCCTTCGATGTCACGCTCCTGGGCAATCTCGTAGAGGCGGTCCTTCGTGAGTTCGCTGAGATCCTTGGTCTTGGCCATCGCGCTGTTGTCTTACCCGCTCGCCGCTCGGTCAACCAGCGCGACGATCGATCGACGAGCGGGCAACGCGCCGCGCTTGGCGCGGATTCTCGCCCCCTCGATCTGATGACGTCAGGTGACGTCACGTCCTAGATCAGCGAAGCGTGTGAACTCGGGCAGGAAGGTCATCCGAACCGTCCCAGTCGCCCCGGCACGGTGTTTCGCCACGATCACCTCGGCCAGGCCTTTGTTCTCCTGGTCTTCGGGGTGGTAGTACTCATGCCTATAGATGAACATCACGACGTCGGCGTCTTGTTCGAGGCTGTTGTGGGCAACCATCCCGTTGGCGATGAAGTTGTGGGTGTCCTCGACGGTGGCATCAAACGTCGGCATGTTGCCGATGGGCGTTATCTCCACGATTTCGTCCCAGAACACGTCGGAAGTTGCAAGGTCTACCAGTTCTCCGTCTCCAATTGTCATTCCGATCCGCCGCAGGCGTTCTCTGGAGAAGCGGCGGGGACGTGTTTTGGTACCCAAGAGATAAGAACCGCTATATCCCTCTTCGAGGGCTTGAGCGAGCTGGCGGTGAGTTACGCCGGCTTCATGAGCCGACTCCCGCACCCGCTCGGCTACTTCCCAAGGAATGAGATCGACGTTGGGATTCGGCTGTATACCGTCGAGAATCCGCAGCGCCTCCGGGATGACGGCACCTCGTTCGCCGTGGCAACCGACTACGCGCAAGAACCGTACGACCTCTTCGCGACCGTTGATGCGCACATGGAACGAGTCTCGATAGCCGTTCTTTCGCGCCGTCGAAATACGACTCCTTATGTCGAGTCTGAGAAGTAGCCGTCTTACGTCGTCGGCCAAGCGCCTACTACGCGAGGCGTAGTACACCCTGACGAGAGGACCGCGTCCGTTCTTGGACAAAGTGATGGAGCCGTCCGTGGCCCAGAGGTGTCGGAGAAAGAGCGCCAACTGATCGTCGGGCAGCTCAAAGACCTCCTCCGGGACGAACTTCTTTGGTGCCCGACTTCCCCAGAGCCCAAGCGGCTCGAGCCAATTCCGCATTGGATGGTGGCGGCCATGGGTGAGGTGATAGGGGCTTGGCAAATGGAGCTGCCAGGTACGGCCCTGTTTGGAATGGGTCGGCCTCACGCCGAACCTTCGAAAGGCGGCACTCTCCACAGCTTCCTTGTTGGCCGGATCAGCGGTTGCATACCGGATCGTGGGGCCGATGGAACCATCGCCCAACAGATGAGCCAGCAAAACGAGTTCGTCGTCGTCCCAGCGGAGCGTAGAGCGGACCGGTGCAGGAACCCTCCGCGGAACTGCCGCAAAGCTGCCCACGTCCAATGAGTCCAGGCGACACCACCCCCCTACAGTCAGGAACTTGTGATTGCCGGTCGCCTCGACCTCGTATCCCGAGGCGGTACGAAGCCGATACACCGGCTTGATCCCGGACGGATACGACTTGACGAGTCGTCGCGGAACCAGCCGCCAGTGGTCGTCGATGGACCAGACCAGAGGCTGCTCCTGGGAAAGCACCAGTTCGCCCAACGTCACCTCGGTGCCGTTGTCGGCTCGGAGCAACCTCACACTGGCGGGCATGCATCCACTCTCTCGGAGATCCGACAGCCGAGGACGCTTGTCTTCCCGGGCTTCGAGCGAACGGTTGAGCTGTGAAAGCCCGATGACCGGAACCTCCAACTCCCGAGCGAGGTTCTTCAGATTCCGGCTGATCTCGGCAATCTCCTGTTGGCGGTTCTCGCGCGCCGTCCCCTGCATGAGCTGGAGATAGTCGACCACCACCAGCGAAAGTCCTGTCTTCCGCTTGAGCCGGCGGCACTTGGCGCGGATGTCGGTCACGGTGACGATGGGCGAGTCGTCGATGAAGATGGGCGCCTGATACATCCGGGAAGCCGCGTCGACCACCCGCTGCCACAGCGGCCCCAGCTGACCGGATCGCAGCTTCATCGAGTCGACGCGACCGACCGAAGAGAGAATCCGCTGGACGATCTCCTCTTTGGACATCTCCAGGCTGAACAGCGCCACCGGTTTGCCCTGCCCCGCCACGTTGGTGGCGATGTTCATCATCAATGCGCTTTTTCCCATGGCGGGGCGGGCGGCGATGATCACCAGGTTGGCGTTCTGAAGGCCGGCCAACTTCTTGTCGAGGTCCCGGAATCCAGTGGCGAGGCCGGTGATCTCACTCCCCTGCGACTCGAGCAGCTCAATCTGCTCCAGCACTGCCGAGAACAGCGGACCCACCTCGATCATGTTCTGCGAAGCTCGCCGCTCCGCGACAGAGAGGACAGCCTGCTCCGCCCGATCCATCACACTGTGGATCTCATCGTCGAGGTCGAACGCGATGGTCGTGACGGAACTGCCGGCTCGAATCAGATCACGACGACGTCCGTTCTCTTCGACGATCGTGGCGTAATGCTCGACGTTGGATGTGACGGGGACGACATCGACCAGACGGGTCAGATAGGAGACGCCGCCGACCTTCTCCAGCTCACCCGAGCGTCGCAGCTCCTCGGACAGGGTGACGGCATCGATCGCCTGGTTGCCGTCGTACAGGCGCCGCATCGACTCGTAGATCGACTGATGAGCCGGGACATAGAAGTCTTCGGGATGGATCCGGTCCATCACGTCGTTGGCGGCGTCGGAGGACAGCAGCAGCGCTCCGAGTAGGGACTCCTCCGCCTCGCGCGAATGCGGCGGGACACGGCCGGCGGACCGGGGAGCTTCTCCGTTCACGTCTGAACATCCATTTCGTCGATACGGATACACGTCGGGTGTGACGTGAAAGGGGAAGTGCCGTCAACCTACCCCACACTCCCGGGGTCGGGAAAACCACTCTGCCGACTTGTGAAGATTTCCTCGGCAACCAGCCGAGAAAATCTTCACGGGAGTCAGGCGGGGATGACGTCCAGCGTGATCGGGAACTCCACCTCGTTGTGGAGGTGGATCTGGATTTCGTGGAGACCGATGTCGCGGATGGGGTTATCGAGCCGAATCGCCCTCCGGTCGAGCTCCACACCGGTGAACTTGCGAATTCCCTCGATCACGTCGGCCAGTCCGACCGACCCGTAGAGCTTGCCTTCGTCTCCGGCCTGGGCTGCGATCACCACCCGGGTGCCGACGAGCTGAGTGGCGGTCCGCTCCGCCTGTTCTTTGGCCTGCCGATCGGCTTCCTCGCGGGACCGGCGCAGCTCATCGGCGCTGCGGATGGCACCGTCCGTCGCCTTGATCGCCTTGTTCCGGGGCAGCAGGAAGTTGCGGGCATAGCCGTCGCTGACGTCGATCACGTCGCCCTTCTTGCCCACCTTTTCGACGTCGGAGATGAGGATCAGCTTCATTTGGTCGAAACGTAGGGAAGTAGCGCCATCTCGCGGGCGTTCTTGATCGCCTTGGCGACTTCCCGCTGGTGGAGAGGGCAATTCCCCGTCACTCGCCGGGAGCGGATCTTGGCCCGGTCGGACATGAATTTGCGCAGCAGCGCCACGTCCTTCCAGTCGATCTCGGTCGACGGGTCCTTACAGAATTGGCACACCCTCTTCTTGGTGCGCCGCAGGTCGGGGCCGCCGGAACGGCGGCGCCTCCCGCGTTCTTGGGTTTGCTTTCTGGCCATCAAATGCTCCTTGTGGGTTCGAAGATCAGAAGGGGGCTTCGTCGGGTCCGTACTCTTCACGGGCCACGGGACCCGGTGGGACCTGGCGCTCGCCACCTCCGGAGCCGCCGGAGCCCCCGCCGTTGCCGCCGCCGTCCCAGTCGCCGCCGGAACGGGTGGTCTTGTTGACCGAGGCGGTGGCCCAACGGAGGCTGGGGCCGATCTCGTCGATCGAGACCTCCACCACGGACCGGCGGTCGCCTTGTTCGGTTTCCCATGACCGCTGTTCGAGGCGGCCGGTGATGATCACCCGGGTGCCCTTCTGGAGCGACTCGGAGACGGCCTCGGCTTGTTCGCGCCAGCAGGTGCCGTTGAAAAAGCTGGTGTCTTCTTGCCACTCGCCGCTCTGGCGGTCACGCCAGCGGCGATTCACGGCGAGTCGGATCTTGGCCATGGCCACCCCGGAGGGGGTGAAACGGAGTTCGGGGTCGTCGACCAGATTGCCGACGAGGGTCACGTTGTTGGACATCTGGATGTCTCCTTCCCAGGACGGTGTTTGCCCACGTCGACTATGCCGCAGGACACCGACACCGTCCAGAGGGTCTTCAGGACGCCCGCACGATCTTGTGGCGGACGACGTCGTCGGCAAGGGTCAGAACCCGGTCCAGGTCGTCGACCGCTTCCTGTTCGGCCTCGAACTTCACGACCGAGTAGAAGCCTTCGTTGACGTGGTCGATCTCGTAGGCGAACCGTCTCTTGCCCCAGAGGTCTGTGCCTCCGATGCTGGCGCCGCGGCTGCCGAGGAAGGTCTCTACTTCCTTGACCTTGGCCTGCACGTCGGTCTCGGCCAGTTCGGGCCGGTGAATCGTCATTACTTCGTACACGCGCATGTGGTGTCACCTCCTATGGACATCCGGTCGGAAGGCCCCACTCGGCCACATTGATGTCGCCCGGTGGAGCAGGGGTCTCACGACGGCAGCGGCGCGAGTCGCCGACGTCGGAAAGAGGATTCTAGCCACCGACTGGGTGGTGGGCGAACCGTCACGACAAATCCAGCCGCGGCTCGGGACCGAGATCTGGCCGGGAGGCCGGCACCTCCAGCGCGTACCGGGCGGGCGAGTCGATCGTGTAGGTGGGACACGGCTCCTCCTCGCACGGAACCATCTCGAGCATCCCGACTCCCAGGCCCTGCGAGTCGAAGAAGTAGATGTCGAGGGGGATGAGAGTGTTGCGCATCGTGAACGCCACACTCCGTTCAGATCCGAGATCGAACAGCATCCCGTCGAGGTCACCCAGATCGTCCACCTCCATCAGACCGCGGGAGCGGCTCGAGGGAGTGCCGGCCCACGCCACCACGAACCTTTCTCCGTCGATCTCCACCTCTCTCACCTCGGGACTCGAGAGATCACCCGTCGAGAGTGTGGTCGAGGTGGAAGAAGCCACCGTGGTGGTGGGATCTGGCTCGGTCGTCGAAGTGGATGCCTTAGAAGTACTTGTCCCTTCGCCGCCCTCGACCGCCGGCGTGCAAGCTGCGGCCAGAGCGAGAAGGAGGATCAGACCGCGCCGGGCGACGGTCTTCCCTCCAGTTCGGCGGCGACCTCGTCGGCCAAGTGATACGTCTCTTCGTCGCCGCCGAACTGGAGGGAAGACCGTCGCCCGGCGCGGGCTGATCCTCCTTCTCGCTCTGGCCGCAACTTGCACGCCAGCGGTCGAGGGCGGCGAAGGGACAAGTACT
>DATABS010000066.1:0-4659 GCA_036259475.1 Acidimicrobiia bacterium
CCCACGTCGGGAGACTTGTCGACGGGAGGCCGATTGACCCAGTCCCTGGCCCTGCCAACCGCCTCGGCCACCAGGCGGGGTCCGGTGGTGGCACCGGCGTCGACATGTCCCAAGAGGACTAAGTCGCCGAGATCCGGTCCATCAGAACTCCGGTAGGCGTCGTACCGGTATGCCCCGGAGAGGAAGCCGACGACCACCGCCTCGAGCGCACCGTCGACGTCGATTTGGTGGAGGGAGGTGGCCGCAGTCTTCGAAGCGGGAATCGCCCTCCCGGCCGCTCCGGCGGCCAGGCCCAGCCCGTCGCGGTCGATTTCCTCACCGAGTCCCACCAACAGGACGGGGCCGTCCGAGGTGGCGACCAGCTGGGTCTTGTTGGGCTCTCCGTCGAACCCGAGGGCGGCCAGTGCGCCCGAGGTGACGCTGACACTCTCCAGCGGCTCGCCCCCCAGGACCCCGACGACTCGCACGGCGTCGCCCGGGGTCTCCGATTCCACTCGCACAGATCTCATCTCACTCCTCCATTCACAAGGGCCCGCTACCGGTGGCCAGCACCCTCCCTACGAACACCGTGGCCAACCCTGTCAGCACCGCCAGGTAAGACAGGCCCGTAGCCGCCATCACCCCGGAATAGGCGGGATGGCGCAGGGCACCAATCACACCCAACATCAGAAGAAGGGTCGTGGCGGCCAAAACCCAGAAAGCGCCGGCGTAAAAACCGCCTGAGGGCGACCCGACGGTGGCAACGAGCATGACCGCATCGAGGGTCAGACCGACGATACCGGCGACGGCCAGGACCCTCAGCGCCAGGCGCGGCATAGTCGGGTCGACCAGGTACCAGTGACCGAGAAGCATCTCACCCGTGATGCCACCAAGCGCCAGAGTGGCTGTTATCGCCAGGATCGGCCCGCCATATCCCATCGCGGAGAGAGTGAAGAGGCCGGACGCCACCGCCAGTGCGGCGGCGGATGCGCTGGCCAGGCGCTTCACCGTCAGGACGCCGAGAGCGACCGCCGCCGTCGCGGCTGCCGGCATCCAGTCCCCGCCGAGGGCCGGCCAGAAGCCGATCAGAATCGCCGTCGCTCCGGCTAGCCAGGTGAACCCGGCGCCGACGATTTTCTGGGCTGTCACGCCGGCGGCGGCGAGGCTGATCCCGCCCGCCCAGGCGAGCAGAACGAAAAGGGGATCGGCGACGAGGGTGGGATCGGGATTCACCAGGGCGGCGTCGTTGATCGACGAGACGACGGCCGGCGAGCATCATACTGGCAGCTATGACGTCCCCTCCCGATCCCGATCGTCCGGCGGTTTCGGTGATCCTCCCGGCTCGCGACGCATCCCGAACCGTCGCCGCCGCCATCCGGTCGGCCCTGGGCCAAGAGCCCGTCGACGAGGTCGTCGTGGCGGTGGCGGACGTGGCGACTCGAGCGGCGGCTGAGCAGATCGACGACACGCGGGTGAAGGTCGTGGACAACCTGGCTGGCTCGACGCCGGCCGGCTTGAACCGGGCTCTCGAAGAAGCGAAGGGCGAGGTCATCGTCCGCTGTGACGCCCACGCTGTGCTTCCGCCCGGATTCGTGTCACGCGCGCTACGCGTCCTGGACGAGACGGGGGCGGTGAACGTCGGGGGACGACAGGTACCGCGGGGCCGCTCCCTTTTCGAGCGGGCGGTGGCCATGGCGATGGTCTCGCCCGTCGGCGCCGGGGATGCCCGCTATCGAATCGGCGGTCGGGCGGGGCCTGTGGACACCGTCTACCTGGGCGTGTTCCGGCGTGAGGCGTTGGAGCGCGCCGGCGGTTTCGACGAGACGCTGGAGCGCAACCAGGACTATGAGATGAACTGGCGGCTCCGCCAGGCGGGCGGGGTGGTCTGGTTCGATCCGGGTCTGGCGGTCGAGTACCGGCCGCGAGGCAACGTGAGCGGGCTGTGGCGCCAGTACTTCGACTACGGCTACTGGAAGCGCGTGGTGATCGGGCGTCATCCCGGCTCTTGGCGATGGCGCCAGCTGGCTCCTCCGGTTCTGGTCGTGGGGCTGATCGGATCCCTAGGAATGGCGCTGTTCGCCTGGCGGCCCGCGGTGATAGTTCCAGGCGCCTACCTGGCCGTGACGCTTGGGGCCGCCGGTATCGACGGAGCCCGCACTGGCGACCCGGCGTCCGCCCTGGAACCGGTCGCCCTCTGGACGATGCATCTTGCCTGGGGCAGCGGCTTCATAGCCGGGCGGCTTCCCGGTAGACGGCCAGCACGTCCTCGCCGGGCCACGTGAATCGCTCCCGGACCAAATCGACCTGACGCATCGTTCGCTCTCGGATGGTCAGGTCTTCGGCCACAGAACGGCCGGCCTCCCTCCATCCGGGCACGTCACCCGGATTGACGAAGGTGACGCCGTCGAGATCGGCGATTGGCTCGCGGGTGCCGGGGAGGTCTGAGGTGATCACCGGGAGACCCAGGGCCAGGTACTCCGGCACCTTGGTCGGAAGCGAATGGCGGTAGTTACCGATGTCTTCGAGCGGCGACAGTCCCACACTGGCCGCCGCCACCCGCTCCAGCGCCTCGGCGTGAGGTAACGGCCCCACGAGCTCCAGTTCGACGCCGAGCTCGTCGGCGCGGCGGGCGAGTGGCTCGGCCAACGTGCCGGGAACGACCCGTCCGACCATGACGAGGGAGTGACCCGCGCCGGCCGCCGCCTCGATGGCAAGGAAGGCGCCCCGGACCACAGTGACGTCGCCCAGGTAGGCCATGAACGGCGGCGAGGCTGCCGGCCGGGGGTCGGGCAGGGATGCCGGCAGGTAATTGGCGATGATCGGGTGCTCGGTCCGGAAGAGCTCCTGGTAGCCCGGCTCGGCGAGGGTGATCGCCATCGAGTTCTCTGCCAGGTGCAGGGCCCAGCCGGCCACCGCGGCGAGCGGGCGTCGGAGAAATGGCGGTGTCCGCTCACGGGTGCGCAGTTGAGCCGGCAGATTCTCGTGGAGGTCGAAGAGCGTCGCTTCGCCCCGACGCGACCGGGGTAGCCCTCCGACGAGCAGTTCCGGATCATGCAGGGCCACGAGATCCCAGGAGTCGCGTCCCATCAGCCGGACGGCCTGAATGAGACGGTCCAACCGTCCTCCCGTGAGCGGCACCCACTCCAGTCCGGCGGGATTGCGCGGGCCCGGTTCGGGAGCGGCGTAGGTGACATCCCACTCGGCGGCCAAGGTATTTATCAGCTTGGAACGGATACGGGCGTCGTCCGGGTGGTGGACCGACGTCACCACCAGAAGGCGGGGACGGCTCACAGGGGGATGACGTTGTCGGCGTCGATTCCCAGCCTGCGGTACACCCCCCTGGTGTCGAACACCTCGCCGACCTGGCCGGCGAGGGCTTCGTAGTCGATTGATCTGTGATCGGTCAGGACGACCGCCACCGGAAAGCGGGACAGGTCGTCGTCCGCTGCGACCGGCTCGAAGCCGTGCCGGCGCACACGGTCGTCGCCGATGATCGGGTCATACACCCAGACCTCGGCCCCTCGCCCGGCCAGATGCTTGATCACCTCGAGCGAGGCGGACTCGCGATCGTCGGCGACATCCGGCTTGTAGGCGATTCCCACCGCCAGGATCGGCGTCCCGTAAACCGGCCGCCCCTGGCGGTTGAGGATATCCGCCACTCTGCCCGCCGTATACGAGGGCATCCGGGTGTTGACCTGCTCGGCTGTGTCGATAAACCGGGTAGCGAAGTTGGCCTCTCTCGCCCTCCACGCCAGGTACTGCGGGTCGAGGGGGATGCAGTGGCCACCCACACCGGGTCCGGGATAGAAGGCCTGGAAGCCAAACGGCTTGGTGGCCGCGGCGTCTACCACCTCCCAGATGTCGATGTCGAGCTCGTGGGCCAGCTGGGCCATCTCGTTGATCAGGCCGATGTTCACCGCCCGGTAGGTGTTCTCCAGGAGCTTCGCCATCTCGGCCGCCCGAGCCGACGACACGAGATGCACCGAAGGCACCAAGCGTCGGTAGGCCGCTTCGGCGATCTGTCCAGAGAGTTCGCTCACCCCGCCGACGACCTTGGGAATGTCGGCTGTCTTCATGGTCTCACCGGGCGAGACACGCTCCGGCGAGAAGGCGACATACACGTCCGTGTCGACCGCGTACCCGGCGCGCTCCACCGCGGGGACGATGATGTCCTCCGTGGTTCCTGGGTAGGTCGTCGACTCGAGCGAGACGAGCTGGCCCGGGCGAACCACCGACTCGATCGTGCGGGCGGCTGCCTCGATGTAAGAGAGGTCGGGTTGGCGGTTGCGCCCCAGCGGCGAGGGGACACAGATGAAGATGGCATCCGCCCTCGACAGCTCTGACGGGTCGTCCGTGAAGGTGGCTCCCGCCGCCACCGCCGATTTGAGGTCTTCGTCGCTGACATCGCCGACGTGGGACTGGCCCGACATGAGGGCGGCCGTCCGCTCGGCCGACACGTCGTAGCCGATGACACCCAGTCCCCGGGCGGAGGCGGTGACGGCCAACGGCAGGCCGACGTAGCCCAGGCCGATGATGCCGGCCGTCCAGTGACCGGTGGCGAACCGTTCGATTGGTGAACTCACGCTGGGAACCCCTGTGAAGTCGAAGCCGCAATGTTACGCCACCGGGTGGCCCATCCCCGTTTTCGCGCATGGATTGCACGCCATGGCGTGCAATCTG
>DATABS010000067.1:0-47985 GCA_036259475.1 Acidimicrobiia bacterium
GCGGCATTTGATGCGCGAAAACGGGAGGGATGTGCTTGCATGATGGGCGCCGCGTTCGTCGGCGGGGGAAACCGAGAAAGGACCGCAGGGTGCTTCTTCGTATCGTCATCACATCATTGGCTGCCGTGCTCACCGTGGCCATCGGCTCGCCGGCAGGTGCCACCACACTCGTCCAGACCTTCGAGCACGAAACGTGGGATGAGCAGGAGGATCAGACTCTGCTCGAGGCGATCGAGGCGTTGCGGGAGGCTCATCCGTACCTGGTCGACGTGAGGAACCTGGACATGACTCGCACCAGGACCACGAGGGGGTACACCGACAAGGGCCTCGAAGTTGTCATCCCACCGGGTGGCTTCCGCGGGTTCGGTCCCTATGCCCGCCTCTCAGAGGTCGCCGACGAGGCGTGGTTTCGTTACAACGTCTTTCTCGCCGACTTCCGCCCGGTGTCTTCGGGCAAACTCCCCGGCCTGGCCGACGCCTCGATCACGCCGACGGCCAAAGGCTGCAAGCCTTCGACCGAAGCCGATCCCGGCTGGTCGGCGCGTCTGATGTTCGACACCGTGGGAACCGACGGGGTGGCGCCCGACGAGGTGCCGATCGGTTACTACCTGTATCACCTCGGACAGGCAAGGACCTGTGGGGACGAGCTCATGTTCGAGGTGGGTCTGTCCCAGCGGCGCTGGACCTGCATCGAAGGCCATGTGCGGATGAACACGCCGGGGTCTGCCGATGGGATGATCGAGGCCTGGGTCGACGGTGAGCGAGTATTCCAACGAAGCGGGCTGGCATTCCGGCGGCCGGGGGAGTCGATCGGCATCCGGGAGATGTGGAACAACGTCTACTTCGGCGGCAGTTATCCAACTCCCAACCAGCTCGGGCTGATCCTCGACGACGTTGCGGTGGACACAGACGGGCGGGTCGGCTGTGTCGATCCGTTCGTCGACGACGACCACAGCATCCACGAGGGAGCCCTGACGGAGCTCTACGCCCGTCAGCTGCTGTTCGGCTGCGCCGACCGAGCGGCGTGCCCCGACGATCGGCTCACCCGGGCCCAATTCGCCGCCATCGTCCAACGGCTCCTCGGCACGCCACCCGGGCCCGATGCCTTCCGCGACGATGAGGGGCTCTGGGCCGAGGAGGCGATCAACTCGCTGGCCAATCTGGGCATTCTGCGCGGCTGCAACCCGCCGGCCAACACCGAGGTATGTCCCTCGGCGGACATCACCCGGGCCCAAGCCGCTGCCATGGTGCGACGGATGCTGGGACTGCCTCAGGGACCGGACGCCTTCTCCGACGACGACGGCATCTGGGCCGAGGGCGACATCAACGCCATCGCCGCCGCCGGTATCACCCGAGGTTGTGGCCCGAGCGCATACTGTCCGGACGAGGACATCATCCGGGCCGAGGCAGCCACCTTCACCGTGCGAGTCGACGACATGCTGCGCTCGGTGAAGACGCTGACCGTTCCCGACGTCCAATGGCCGCCGTCGGGACCGCCCCCGCCCAAACCGCCCGAAGAACGCGAATAGCAACTGCCCCCTGACGCGAGCGAGAGGTGAACTTCCGACTTCCGACTAGTCCAGACGGCGGATCGTGATGTCACCCGACACCGACTTGAGCCGAATCGACACCGGCTGCCCCTCCGACGCGTTCGACGGCTTGCGGTCGGGCAGGCGTACCGCCCCGGATAGGGTTCTGGCGCTGAGCTTCACCGTCCGGCCGGCCGGCAGGCCGATGGCCAGGTCGCCGGACATGGTGGATGACTCCAGATCGTCGCCGAGGTAGCGGGTCACCCGCACGTCCCCCGAAGCGCTGGAGGCGGAAAGAGAGCCCTCGGCCCGACCGACGGCAACGTCGCCGGAGGCGGTGGTGACCGACGTCTGACCGCCCACCGATTCCACCCGGATGTCGCCGGAGGCGGATCGGGCGGTCAGGTCACGGTCGACGCGGCCGAGGGTGATGTCTCCCGAGGCCGTCTTGAGATCCGCGGTGGCGACGTCGCCCAGCTGGAGGTCCCCGGAGGCGCTGGCGATCGTCACCCGATCGAGATCGAGTGAGGCGCGTATGTCGGCGGAGGCGCTGTTGACGCGAAGGGTCGAACCGTCGGGAGCCACCACCCGGATCCGGGCTCGGCCACCCCGGTCGAATTCGAGGAAGCTGCGCTCGTAGCTGATGGCGATCGAGTTGCCACTCTGGCGCACCGTCCACCCCTCGGGGTGGCGACTGTCGATCGTGACCCCGACGGTCCCCGGCGCTCCGGATTCGACGATCACCGAGCCGCTCGAACAAGAGATCTCGACCTCCGGGTTCGAGTCGACCGCGAAGTTCTGCTCGATCACAGCTCGAAGGTCTCCTCGACCCGCGAGCCCGGAGTGCCGCGGCGGGCCCTCGACCTGAGGGCATCGACCACCCAGCTATTGATGGAGTCTCCCGACGAAGAGGCGGCGTCTTCGATGATCCCTTTCAGCGACCCAGGCAGGCGAAGGGTTATACGGGCCTCGAGGTCCTCGTCGGTGACCCGCGTCGGCTCTTCGGCGCTGGCCGTCACGACCATCTCGGGGTCGCCGTCGACGAGACGAACCTCAACCGTCCGGTCGCCCAGCTGAGCGCCGACCTCGGCGGCGACCTGTTGTGCCACTTCGAGCAACGCCGCTCGGACGGCGGGCCGGAACGCCTCCATGAAGACCGCCGCCGCTCCCGCCACAGAGGGGTCGGACAACCGGAGTTGGGCTTCGACGGCGGTGTCGACCTGGGTCAGGATCGGATCGAGCCTCATCGGGCCTCGTCCAGCCGGAGTCGACGATGGGGTCGGGAATGGTGGGAGCGGAGCCGTTGCTCGATCACTGCCTGCCCGAAATGGATGGTGGGATACATGGCCTTTCCTCCTCCTGGGACACTAGCCTGTGACATCAGAGTGATGTCACAACGACACTATGCCATACCATCGCGGTGATGTCAAGATGATGTCTCACTGACATCGCGCGAACCCGGCCCTGCCGCCCGGTCCTACCATCGACCGGCATGGATCTAGGTCGCATCGAAAAAGCCGTACGCGAGATCTTGGAGGCGGTGGGCGAAGAACCCGACAGGGAGGGCCTGGCCGGGACTCCCGGCCGGGTGGCCCGGTATTACGCCGAAGTCCTCGACGGAGTCAAGCAGGACCCGGCGGAGGAGATCGATGCCTTCTTCGGTGATGAGCACTATCAGGAGATCGTGATGGTGAAAGACATCCCCTTCTACTCATTGTGCGAACACCATCTGGTCCCTTTCCACGGCAAGGCCCACGTCGCCTACTTGCCCCGAGGTCGCGTGACCGGCCTCTCGAAACTGGCCCGGCTCGTGGAGGGCTACGCCCACCGTCCCCAAATGCAGGAGCGGCTCACTGCCCAGGTCGCCGACGCCCTGTGCGAGCGGCTCGATCCGCTCGGTGTTCTCGTCGTGGTGGAAGCCGAGCATCTCTGCATGTCGATGCGGGGCGTGAAAAAGCCCGGGGCCGAGACCGTCACCTCGGCAGTCCGCGGGACGATGGCCAATGATCCGGCGACCCGCGCCGAGGCGATGTCGCTTCTGTTCGGCACCCGTGGCTGAGCCGCCGGTCTGGCGGCTGGCCAACCGACGACTGGCGCTTGGCCGCCCACTTGTCATGGGCGTGGTCAACGTCACGCCGGACTCCTTCTCCGACGGTGGCCTGTTCGACGATCCGGTGACGGCGATAGCCCACGGAAGGCAACTGGCCGAAGAGGGAGCTGACATCGTCGACGTCGGCGGCGAGTCGGCCCGTCCCGGCTCCGAGCCGATCGATGCCCGAACCGAGAAGCGGAGGGTGCTACCGGTGGTTCGACAACTGGCTGCCGAAGGGATCGTCGTATCCATCGACACCACCAAGGCTGAGGTGGCGGCGGCCGCCGTCGCCGCCGGTGCCGAGATCATCAACGACGTGGCCGCCGGGGCCGACCCCGACATGCTGGAGGTGATGGCCCAAACCGGCTCGGGCATCGTCCTGATGCACATGCTCGGAACGCCCCGCACCATGCAGGACGACCCCCGCTACGACGACGTGGTCCAGGAAGTAAGGGACTTCCTCGTCGCCAGGGCGGAGCAGGCAGAAGGAGCGGGCGTCCACCGCTCGGCGATCGTCATCGACCCGGGGATCGGTTTCGGCAAGACGGCGCTGCACAACCTTGAGCTCCTCCGCCGGCTCGGCGATCTGGTTGCCACCGGGCGGCCCGTTCTGGTGGGCGCCTCCCGTAAGGCCTTCCTCGGTCTTATCACGGGTAGAGACCAGCCCAGGGACCGCGATGTCGCCACGGCCGCAGTCACGGCTCTGGCAGTGGCGGCCGGGGCGGCCGCAGTCCGGGTGCATGACGTAAGGATGTCGCGAGACGCGGCCGACGTCGCCTGGGCCCTGGCCCGCGGCCGGATCTGAAGGACGGCTCCTGGTCGGATTTGACGGCATGGGTATCGTTGGAGCGCAATGGCTAGGATGCTCACGGGGCTGAAACCGCGCGGTTTCATCTGGGTGATCAGCGACCGTCTCGCCGTCTCGGAACGGATCGGTGGCATCGGTTTCCAGCACCGACGCGTGCGCCGCGAGGAAGAGATCACCTGGCTCACCGAGGAAGCTCACATTACCGCCGTGGTCAATCTGCTTCCCGGCAACCAGAACGTCTCGGCCTACACCGAGGTGGGTCTGGCCACGTACACGGTCCCGGTCCAAGGAACCATCAGCCGAGCTGATTGCCTCGCCGTATACGACGCCCTGGACAATGCTCTGGAGGCGCCTTCGGCCCGGGTACTCATCCACCGGGAAGTGGTCGATGACGGCCTGGCGGGCCTGCTCGGTGGATACCTCGTCCACTCGGGACTCCTGGAAGACCCGGTTCTAGCTGTGGCGGTGATCCAGGAGATCATCGGGCGGCCTCTCGGCCCGACCGGTCGGGCCCTCGTCGCTCCCGCCGCCCCGTGACCGACCGCATCCGGTTGGCGGGCATCGAGGTGTACGCCCACCACGGAGTGCTCGAACGTGAGAAGGAAGAGGGACAGCTGTTTTCGGTGGACTTGGAGCTCGAGCTGGACCTGAGTTCCGCCTCCGCCTCGGACGACATCACCGACACCGTCGACTACGGAGATCTGGCGGAACAGGTCGCCGGACTGGTGGCGGGCCAGCGGTGGAATCTGATCGAGACCCTGGCCGAGAGGGTGGCGGATCTCGTCCTGGATGACCCGAGGATCGACGCCGCCACTGTCACGATTCACAAACCGCAAGCCCCTATCTCGGTGCCCTTCCGGGATGTGAGCGTCACGGTCCGCCGGTCGCGGTGACATACCGGGCCGCGGTGGCGCTTGGCTCCAACCTCGGAGACAGGCTGGCGGCTCTCCGCTACGCCGTGGCCCAACTCTCTGATCTGGGGAAGATCTCATCGGTCTCGTCGATCTACGAGACGGCCCCGGTCGGCGGACCGGAGCAAGGCGCGTTTCTCAACGCCGTCGTGGCGCTAGACACCGAGATGGCGGCGCTCCCGCTCCTGGACGAGCTCAACCGGATCGAGGCTGTGGCCGGACGGGTCCGGGAGGAACGCTGGGGACCGCGCACGCTCGACCTCGACCTGATCGCCATGCGAGACGAGGACGGCAACTGGCAAGAAATGAACACCGAGCGCCTGATTCTTCCTCATCCCCGAGCGCATCGGCGGCGCTTCGTGTCGGAACCCCTGGCAGAGATATGGCCTGTGGCCGAGGTGGCGGACGGGATGTCCGCCGTCGATGCTCTCGAGCTGCTCGACGACCAAGAGGTAGACCTCCTCGCCGAGGAATGGCTGGACGACGGAATGGGCACCGCCCGCCGACTCGTGGGCCTCCAGATGGTCCTCTTCGTGGTCTACGGCGTCGTGATCGCCAAGACGGGTCGGATTCCTGCAACGGTCGATCCGGCAATCGTCGTGGGGGGTTTGGCGGCGGTCGTCGGCGCCGGTGTTGCCATATGGGCCGCCGCCACGCTGGGGCCGGCCCTATCGCCGTACCCCGAGCCCAGATCGGGGAGCGCCCTGGTCGTATCGGGCCCTTATCGCGCGTTGCGCCATCCCATCTACGCCGGTCTGGTGCTCCTCTTCATCGGTGCGGCTCTCCTGGCCGGGTCGGTGGTCGGGCTGGGAGTCGCAGCCGGCATCGGCGTGTTCTTTTGGTTCAAGGCCCGCTACGAAGAGACTCGCCTGAGGATGTCCGTGCCCGGATATGCACGCTATCAACGGCGGGTGAGGGGACGGCTGTTTCCGCTTGGCGGGGCCTCCCCCTGATTCGTGTGTCTGCTAGCTTGGGGCGTGATGGCAGCGCGTGGCCCTCCCGCGATTGGACTGAATGAACAGACCCGATCGACTAGGAGGAGAGACCATGGCAAGACGGGCCCGAGACCATCGCAAGGAAATCCCCGGCTACGACGACACGCGGCCGGCGCGAGACGAGCGAAAGCGGGAGCACCGGCAGGTACGCCACGCCGCCAACCAGCTCCTGTCCGTGGTCGACGACCCCGACGATCTCACCCTCCCCGACGTTCGCCGTCGCCGTCAGAGCGAGCACAACGGAAGCTCCTCGGATGACGGCGCCAAGCGTCGCTTCCGGGTATGGAAGACGAAGTTCTGGAAGCGCCGCGATTCCTATCAGGACATGAAGGCCCGTATCGACTCCAACTGGCCGGTGATCACCCCCCACCAGCTTGATCGTTAGCTCCGCCTGGACGGCTCGCCGGATCAGCCCAGAGCCGGCGAGCTAGCCTCGCGCCGTATGGACCTGGTGATCGTGGGCATGGGCAGGGCCGGTGGCTCCCTCGCCCGAGCGTCCGTCGACGCAGGTCACCGCATCGCGGGAATTCTCAGTCGCCGGCCGTTCGACCCTTATGCCTCGCTGGACTGGGACCGTCCTCTGCCGCCCTGCGATCTGGCGGTGATCTCGGTGAGCGACGGCGCCATCGCCGATGTCGCGCAGCGGCTGGCGGCCAACTGGGATCCTTCCACCCCGGCGATCCACGTCTCCGGATTCTCCTCCGTCGACGATCTCGCAGCCCTCGCCCAAAAGGGCGCCTCCGTCGGCTCCTTCCACCCGCTCCAGACCCTTCCCGACCCCGAACGGGGCGCCGCCTCCCTGGCCGGGGCCTGGGTGGCGATCACGGCCGACGACCGTCTCCGCCCGATGCTCGAGGAGTACGCGACCAGTCTCGGGATGCACCCCTTCCCGTTGGCTGACGAGTCGAAGGGGCGGTACCACGCCGCAGCCGCCGCCGGCGCCAACTACGTGGTGGAGGCCCTGGCGGTGGCGACCGACCTGCTCGCCGCCGCCGGCGTGTCGTCCGCGGTGATGCAACCACTCACCCGGCGTGTGGTGGAGAACGTGTTCGAGACCGGAGCCGAAGCGTCCCTTACCGGACCCATCGCCCGGGGCGACCTGGCCACGGTCGCCGGCCAGCAGGCCGCAGCCGATTCGGTGTCTCCTGAGCTGGGACAACAGTTCCGGCTGCTGGCCCAGGCAACCGCCCTGCGGGCCGGAACCGACCTCGGAGATCTGTGATGGAAATTGTGGAGTACCCGGGGGAGGCGCGAGCCGTCGGGTCCGGTCTTCGGGGCCTCGTGCCGACCATGGGATACCTCCACGAAGGACATATCTCCCTCGCCGAGGCGGCGCGGCGGATGTGCGATGTGGTGGTGATGTCCCTTTTCGTCAACCCGCTTCAGTTCGAGGACCCGGCCGATCTCGACCGTTACCCCCGCGATCTGGAGCGTGACGCGGCGCTGGCCGAAAAGGTCGGCGTCGATGTCCTCTTCGCCCCGCCTTTGGAGATCATGTTCCCATCCCGGCCGCTGACGACGGTGACGGTCAGCTCGGTCGCCGACGAGATGGAAGGCCGCCATCGACCCGGACACTTTGCCGGGGTGGCGACGGTCGTAGCCAAGCTCTTCGCCGCCCTGCGGCCCGACCGATCCTTCTTCGGCCGCAAGGACCACCAACAACTCGTGGTGATCCGTCGCATGAACGTCGACCTGTCCTTTCCCGGCGAGGTGATCGGGTGCCCCACCGTGCGCGAACCCGACGGACTGGCGCTGTCCAGCCGCAACGTGTTCATCGTCGACCGTCCCCGGGCGCTGACCATCAGCCGCGCGCTCGAAGCCGTGGCCGCGGCGGTCGAGAAGGGTGAACGCCGGGCGTCGAAGCTGATCGAGGTGGCGAGGGATGAACTGAAACTCGATGCGGTCGACTACGTGACGCTCGCCTCACAGGCCGACGCCCGGCCGATCGAAACGCTCGACCGCCCGGCATTTCTGGCTATCGCCGGCCATCTGGGCGACGTCCGTCTCATCGACAATCTCCCGCTGGACCTGGTCGGGGAGATGTTCGTGCCCGACACGGGTATCCGTCTCGATCGGCCGTCGAACCTGCTCCGCCGATGAAGCTGCTGCTGATCGACGTCGGGAACTCCCAGATGGTCGTCGGGGTCGACCAAGGCGACGACCCGCGCACATGGCGGTTGTCGACCCAGGCAACCCGTACCGCCGACGAATACGCCCTCCTGTTGACGTCGCTCCTCGGCCCCGACGTCGACGGTTTCGGCGGAGCGGCCCTCTCTTCGGTCGTCCCACCCGCCACCATCGCGCTGCGCCACGCCCTCGCCGCCGTGACCGGCGTCGAACCGGTGGTGATCGGCCCGGGAACCAGGACCGGGATGCAACTGAGAGTCGACAACCCCCGAGAGGTAGGCGCCGATCGCATCGTCAATGCCCTCGGGGCGGTCGCCCGCTACGGGGCGCCTGTCATCACGATCGACTTCGGCACCGCCACCACCGTGGACCTGATCGGACCCGACGCCGACTATCTGGGCGGAGCCATCGCTCCCGGCATCACCATCGGCGCCGACGCCCTGGTCCGCTCCACCGCGGCCCTCCGCCGCGTCGACGTCGTCGCGCCGGTCCGGACGGTCGGCCACAGCACCGTCGAGGCGATCCAGTCGGGACTCGTCTATGGCTACGCCGGCCTCGTCGACGGCCTCATCGGCCGCATCCTCGAGGAGTCCGACCTGTCCGACATCCCGCTGGTGGCAACCGGTGGCCTCGCCGAGGTGGTGGTCGCCCATTGCCATAACGCCATCACCCTCGACCCCAACCTGACGTTGCGCGGCCTCCGGGTGGCATGGGAGCGCAACCGCGCCTGACCAGCTCCGTTCTCGCCCACCCGCGGTGCGCGGAAACGGTTCAGGGGGTCCTTTACACTCAGGCCCTTCATGCAGAACCTGCTCGCCCAGTTCGCCCGCGGCTATGCCATGGGGATGGCCGACCTCGTCCCGGGCGTATCAGGGGGCACCATCGCCCTCGTCTTGGGCATCTACCGACGGCTGGTCGCTTCGATTCGCAGCGGGGCCGGGGCCCTCGGCTCCCTGATACGCCTCGACGTAGGGGGGTTCGTCGGCCGCCTCCGCCAGGTCGAATGGAGCTTCCTGCTGCCGCTCGTTGCGGGGATCGGGGCGTCCGTCGTCACGCTGTCGCATCTCATCGAGGACCTTCTCCAGGATCATCCGATCCGGATGGCGGGTCTCTTCTTCGGCCTCGTGGTCGCCTCCATCGTGGTGGCTTGGAGAATGGTGCAACGGAGGGACCCGACCCGATCGGCGGTGCTGGTCGGTGTGGCGCTGGTGACGTTCTGGCTCCTCGGGTACACGGCCGGCACCGTCGAGGACCCGACTTGGTGGATGTTCTTCGGTGCGGGGGCCATCGCCATCTGCGCCATGATCCTTCCCGGCATCTCCGGCTCCTTCCTGCTCCTGATGATGGGGATGTACGCCCCGGTGCTCGGTGCGGTCAACGACCGTCGGATGATCACTCTGGCCATCTTCGTGGGCGGGATCGTCATCGGGCTCGCCTCCTTCTCGACGCTGCTGAACATGCTCCTCGACCGCTACTACGACACGGTGATGGCGGCTCTCGTCGGGCTGATGGTGGGGTCGCTGCGCGTGCTGTGGCCCTGGCCGGACGGAACCGCCGGGACCGATCTGGCCGCTCCGTCCGACGACATCGTGGGCCCCTTCCTGCTGGCACTCGTCGGAGCCGTGGTCGTCCTGGCTGTGACCCGTCGGGAAGGCGCGCTGGCGGAACAAGCCGAAGCGGGCGGCGAGGCGGCCGAGGCGAGGTCGTGACCGACGACCCGCCCGACGCCCTCGTGGCGGGTCGCCTCGATCGCTACCGGCGCCTCCCGCCGGATCATCGCCCGACCCGGTTCGACCGCACCCACCTGGCGTCGGAAGTCCACGAGCGCTACGGCGACCTGGAACCGGGGTCCGTCACCGACGCCGAGGTAGCCGTCGCCGGGCGGGTGATGTTGCGTCGATCGTTCGGGAAGCTGCTGTTCCTCACCGTGAGCGATGTCAGCGGAACCATCCAACTCTTCATCGAGCGGCAGTCGCTGGGAGATGAGGCCTTCGCCGCCGCCGAGGAGATCGATCTAGGCGACTGGGTGGGAGCAATCGGCCTGGTCATGACCACCAAGAAAGGCGAGCTGTCGGTCCGCCCAGGGGAGGTCACAGTCCTCCAGAAGTCTCTTCGTCCCCTTCCCGACAAGTGGCACGGGCTGACCGACATCGAAGCCCGCAGCCGGCGCCGCTACCTCGACCTCATCGCCAATCCGGAGTCGCGTCGCATCGCCGTCACACGGTCGGCGGTCATCTCTGAGTTGCGGCGTCAGTTCGAAGCCCGCGGCTACGTCGAGGTGGAGACGCCCGTGCTCCTTCCCCAGGCGACGGGGGCGACTGCCCGGCCGTTCCGTACCCATCACAACGCCCTCGACCAGGACATGTATCTCCGCATCGCCACCGAGCTGTACCTCAAGCGGCTGGTCGTCGGCGGCCTGGAGAAGGTGTTCGAGATCGGCCGGATCTTCCGCAACGAAGGCATCGACGCCACCCACAACCCCGAGTTCACGATGCTCGAGTCCTACGAGGCGCTGGCCGACTTCACCGACATCATGCGCCTCACCGAAGAAGTCTTCGCGGCCGTCGCCGAGGCCACCGTCGGCTCCCCGTCGATCACCTACCAAGGGCGATCGGTCGATCTCACGCCACCGTTCCGACGGGTGCGGTTGCTCGACGTCGTATCGGAGGCGGTGGGAGAAGCGGTCGGATTCGACCATCCCGACCTTGCCCGATTGGCCCGAGGTCACGGCGTCACGGTCGGAGACGACTGGGCGAGCGGCAAGATCATCTTCGAGCTGTTCGAGGCGGTGGGGGAGACGACACTATGGGAGCCCACGTTCGTGACGCACTACCCGACCGAGGTGTCACCGCTGGCGGCGCGCAACCGGGACGACCCCGACGTGACCGACCGCTTCGAGTTGTTCATCGCCGGGTCCGAGTACGCCAACGCCTTCACCGAGCTCACCGACCCTCTCGACCAGCGGGCCCGGTTCGAGGCACAGGCCGCCGCCCGGGCCGCCGGCGACGAGGAGGCCCATCCCGTCGACGAGGATTACCTGACCGCCCTCGAGTACGGGCTGCCGCCCACCGGTGGGCTGGGAATCGGGGTGGATCGGCTCGTGATGCTGCTCACCGACCAGTCCCACATACGGGACGTGATCCTGTTCCCGACGATGCGGGCCGTGCATTCCGAAGACGGGAGTCGCGAGTCGGAAGGCAGCCCCGAAAAGGAGGGGTCTTCCTCGTGACGGAGGCTCGGCGATGTTCAGCTTGGTATGCCCGGCCCACCGGTTCGGTACCCGTAGCGATCTCGTAACGGGCCGCTGCCAGCATGCCGATCCGAATGACCATTTCTGAGCCGGTTCGGCGGGTCGCCCTCGTACTCGGGCTGGTCGTCGCCACCGGGGGCATCCTGGCCGCCATGTTCTCCAGCTCGCTCGAGGCGGGTGACCGCCTGTGGCCCCTCTCCTGGATGGCCTGGGGCCCCGTAGGTTTCGCCATCCTCTACCGGCGCCCCGGCAATGCCGTCGGCCGAGGCATGATGTTCATCGCCGTGACCATGGGGATCAGCTTCTCGACGCTGGCCCTGGCGGTGGCGGACCTGCCGCTCTCGGTGCGCATGTGGGCCGAGGTCGTCAACACCGTCTCGGGAGTCGCCCCCTGGTTGGGAATCGTGTGGCTGATCCTGGTCTTTCCCGCCTCCACCTATCCGGGGCGGGCCGAACGCCTGGTAGGTCGGTTGCTGGCCGGGTACGGCCTGTTCGCCGCCACGCTGTTCGTGGTGAGCCCGGCGGCCATGGCGGAAACGGGCGTGCCCAGCCCTCTGGCGGTCGAGGCGGCCGGCCCGTTGGCGGCGATCATCACCGGCGCGGCCGGCTTTCTCGGAGTCATCGTCCTCCTTCTGGCCGCTCTGGTTCTCCTCTTCCGACGTTGGCGTCGAAGCTCAGGCCTGGAGCGGGCGCAGTTCCGCTGGCTGTTCTACGGAGCGGCCGGGTTCCTGATCGTCCTCGCGACCGGACAGTGGTTGCCGGAGGACGCGCCTGGCCAGTACCTCTGGTTGCCGGCCGGCCTGCTCATCCCGGTGACCATCGGCGTGGCGATCCTCCGCTACCGCCTCTTCGAGATCGATCGGATCATCTCCCGCACCCTCACGTATGCGGTGGTCGCCGGTTTGCTGTCAGCCGTGTACATCGGAGTCGTGGCCGCCCTCACGTTCGTGCTGCCGTCCGATGACCCGTTCGTGGTGGCGGTGGCGACCCTGGCTGCCGCCGCGCTGTTCAACCCCTTCAGGCGCAGGGTGCAGAAAGGCATCGATCGCAGATTCAACCGCTCCAGGTACAACGCAGAACGCATCGTGGACTCGTTCTCGCTTTCGTTGCGGGAGGGCGGCGAGCCGGCTGACCTGATCGCCGGGTTGGTGACGACGGTGGCGTCGACGATGCAGCCCGGGTCGGTGGGTGTATGGCTCCGGGACGAGACTCGAACAGGCGGGCTTACGTGATCGCGCGGTCTCCGGATCGAGCCCGGCCAGTCGTCATCTTCGCAGCCATGGGCGGGACATGATGGGGCGCTTCGGGGACGGTGGTCGGCTCAAGTCCGGGCAGCGTTGACTCGAGCCACCAGATACTCCCCGAGAGCCGCCAGCGTCTCACGGGTGGGGTTCGGGGGCAGCACCGAGAGGGCGTCGCGGGCCCTCTGGACCCCGCCCAAGGCCGACTCGAGCGCCCTGTCGACGAAGCCGCCCTCGCGGACGAGATCGATCACCTCTGCGACGTTGGCGTCGGGGAACGGCCGCGGACGGTCCAACAGGTTGCGAATCCGCTCGCCGTCCGGCCCGTGAGCCGCCTCGAGCACCGCCTGGGTGAACGTGCCCTCTCGAATGTCGGACCCGGCGGGTTTGCCCAGCGTCTCTTCTGTGGCCACCAGGTCGAGGGCATCGTCGACGATCTGGAACACCATCCCCAGTTCCCATGCCCAGGTCGACAGAGCCTCGACGACATGGGGCTCGGCATCGGACGACATGGCTCCCAGCCGGGCGGAGGTGCGGATCAAAGAAGCGGTCTTGCCGCCGATCACGGTCTCGTAGGCCGAGACTGGATGCCCGAGACTGTCGACCAGTCGCAGTTCGCGGGTCTGGCCCTCGACCAGCTCGGCGTAGGTGGCGGCCAGGAGCCGCACCGATTCGAGTGAGAGATGGGTGGCCGCCAGCTCCGAAGCACGAGCCATCAGGAAATCGCCGGCGAGGATCGCAACGGTGTTCGACCAGTTCACGTTGACCGAGGGTGCTCCCCGCCGCGTGTCGGCCTGATCGATGACGTCATCGTGGTAGAGGCTGCCGACATGGATCAGCTCTACCGCCACCCCGGCGCGAAGCCGGCGATGATCGTCGGCCGGGCCGAACCGTGAGGCCAGCAACGCCAAGAGGGGGCGGAAGCGCTTGCCTCCGGCCAGCAGCAGGTGCTGGGCGATCTTGGTGAGATAGTCGTCTTCGGAGATGACCGCTTCGAGGAGCAGCGACTCCGTCCTATCGAGATCCTCCCAGATCAGATCGTCGGAGATGAACTCATGTAGGTCGTCCATTCCCGCCCATCGTATCCATCCACCATGGCGCCGGCCGATTCGGCGGCGGGCCCGAATAGGGTCGAGCTCGGGCTCGCCGGGCGCTCGCCTGGATCTCCGGGTCGTGATGAAAAGCTGGAGCGCGGTGTGAAAATCGCCGATCCAGGGAAGGATCCCGAGAGTCGCCATGTTGAACGGAAAGGAGGCGGCCACATCGATGCGTCGCCCGCCCCATATCGGTGCCGTAGTGGTACCCCAGTGAATGGGTACAATACGGTTCCGACCTCTGCCAGGGAGGCTTGACTTGTTTGAGCGATTTACAGACAGAGCCCGCCGGGTCGTCGTACTGGCCCAGGAGGAAGCTCGTTCACTGAACCACAACTACATCGGTACCGAGCACATCCTCCTCGGACTTCTCAACGAGGGCGAGGGCATCGCCGCCAAGGCGATGGAGTCGCTCGGGATCGGGCTCGACTCGGTGCGCGACGAGGTCGTCAAGATCATCGGCCCCGGTCAACAGGCTCCGACCGGCCACATCCCGTTCACCCCCCGCGCCAAGAAGGTCCTCGAGCTGAGCCTGCGTGAGGCTCTTCAGCTCGGACACAACTACATCGGCACCGAGCACATCCTTCTCGGACTGATCCGCGAGGGCGAAGGCGTGGCCGCCCAGGTCCTCCAACAGTTGGGCGCAGAGCTGCAGAAGGTCCGCCAGTCTGTCATCCAGCTCCTCTCCGGTCCCGGCGGATCCGAGGATCAGCCGTCCGGCGCGTCCGGCTCACCCGCCGGTTCGGGGGGACGCGAGTCGTCCTCATCCACCGGTTCCACCGTTCTCGACCAGTTCGGGCGCAATCTCACCCAGATGGCCCGGGACGCCAAGCTCGACCCTGTGATCGGCCGCTCCAACGAGATCGAGCGGGTCATGCAGGTCCTCTCCCGGCGCACCAAGAACAATCCGGTGCTGATCGGAGAGCCCGGCGTCGGCAAGACCGCCATCGTCGAAGGGCTCGCCCAGAAGATCGTCGCCAACGAGGTTCCTGAGACCCTGCACGGCAAGAACCTCTACACCCTGGACCTCGGGGCGTTGGTGGCGGGTTCCCGCTACCGCGGCGACTTCGAGGAGCGCCTCAAGAAAGTGCTGAAGGAGATCGGCAACCGGGGCGACATCATCCTCTTCATCGACGAGATCCACACCTTGGTGGGCGCCGGCGCCGCCGAAGGGGCGATCGACGCCGCCTCCATCCTCAAGCCGATGCTCGCCCGGGGAGAGCTGCAGACCGTCGGCGCCACGACCCTCGAGGAGTACCGCAAGTACCTCGAGAAGGACTCTGCCCTCGAACGGCGTTTCCAGCCGATCCAGGTGGGCGAGCCTTCGGTGGCCGACACCGTCCAGATCCTCATGGGCCTCAAGGACCGCTACGAGGAGCATCATTCGGTCCGGTTCACCGACCAGGCGATCGTCTCGGCGGCCAACCTGGCCGACCGTTACATCTCTGATCGGTTCCTGCCCGACAAGGCCATCGACCTGATCGACGAGGCCGGTTCCCGGATGCGGATCTACCGCACCTCCCCCAACCCCGAGATCGGCGAGATCGACAAGAAACTGGCGGAGATCCGCCGCAGCAAGTCCGACGCCGTCCAGGGCGAGCAGTACGAGCGGGCTGCCCAGCTGCGCGACGAGGAGAAGCTGCTCGTCACCGACCGTACCTCCACCGAGGAGGCCCTCACCGCCGCCGGTGAATCGATGTCGTGGGTCATCGACGAGGAGGAGATAGCCCAGGTGCTCGCCCAGTGGACCGGCATCCCGGTTCATCGCCTCACCGAGGAGGAGACGGCGCGTCTCGTCAACATGGAAGAGGAGCTGCATCGTCGGATCATCGGCCAGCATGACGCCATCAACGCCGTGTCCAAGGCGATCCGCCGCACCCGGGCCGGTCTCAAGGACCCGCGTCGGCCGGCCGGCTCGTTCATCTTCCTCGGTCCCTCCGGAGTCGGGAAGACCGAGACCGCCAAGGCGCTCGCTCAGTTCCTGTTCGGCCAGGAGGACGCGCTGATCCAGCTCGACATGTCCGAGTACATGGAGAAGCACACGGTAAGCCGTCTGGTCGGCTCGCCTCCCGGATACGTCGGCTACGACGAGGGTGGCCAGCTCACCGAGGCCGTGCGGCGCAAGCCGTTCTCGGTCGTGCTCTTCGACGAGATCGAAAAGGCCCACCCGGACGTCTTCAACACCCTGCTCCAGATCCTGGAGGAGGGGCGGCTCACCGATGCGCAGGGTCGTTCGGTCGACTTCAAGAACACGGTCATCATCATGACCTCCAACCTGGGGACACGCGACCTGCGGAAGAAGGCAGTCGGGTTCCAGGTGGGCGACGACGAGGTCAACTACGAGAAGATGAAGGAAAAGGTCACGGAGGAGCTCAAGAAGCACTTCCGGCCTGAGTTCCTCAACCGCCTCGACGAGGTGATCGTCTTCCACGAGCTGACCGTCGAGGAGATCAAGCAGATCGTCGACCTGCTCCTCACCCGAGTCCGTGAGCAACTCACGGCCCAGCATCTCGATCTCGTCCTGACCGACGACGCCAAGGAGTTCCTCGGAACGCAGGGTTACGACCCGGAGCTCGGTGCGCGACCGCTGCGGCGTGCCATCCAGCGCTACCTGGAAGACCCGCTCTCGGAGCGAGTGCTGCTCGGCGACTTCAAGGGCCACGGCACCATCCTCGTTGGGGTCGATCGGGAGACCGGTGAGCTGACGTTCGAGTCGTTCCCCACCCCCGAGTCCGCTCCGGTAGAGATGGCGAGCCAGGAAGGCTCCTGACCGGGCTCACAACCCCGACTGGGGCCACAGCCTCAATCTAAAGACCCGGGCTTCCCCGGCCGATGATTGGCGGTACAATCATCAGCCGTCCAGGGAGTCCGGGTCTTGTCTGCATTCAAACTCGTTATCGCCTTCAGTCTCGCCGTGCTCGTCGCGCTGCCGGTTCAGGCTGCCGTGGGCGATGGCGAATACGGGCCCGTGTCGAACGAGGCCTACACGAGTGATCTCGTCCAGGCCGGGTTTCGAAACGGGAACATGCCCGGAACCCGGCTGTTGGAGGTGGAGGCGTGCCTGCTCGAACGCGACGCCGCCTACACGCTGTCCCTTTTGCTCGAGGAAGCGCGGATCGACGGGGTGTACATCGACGCCCAGGAGTGTTACCGCAGCCTGAGCGCCCAAGTCTCCGCCTACGAGCGCCGCTGCCCCATCGTCGAAGAAGAGGTGACGAAGGTCGACCCGGAAACGGGCGAGGAGACCAAGGTCAAGGTCAACAAGGGCCGCTCCTGCTCCGGACCTCCGATCGCCCGGCCGGGCCAGTCCAATCACGGCTGGGGACGGGCCGTCGACTTCGGCAATGGCCAACGGGTCCTGTCGTGTGGCGACGCCGCCTTCCACTGGTTGCAGGAGAATTCGGCCCGGTTCGGATGGGTTCACCCCGACTGGGCCCACTGTGGCCGTTCCAGCCAGGAGCCGTGGCATTGGGAATGGGGCGGGCTCACTGAAAATCTGCCCGTTCCTCCGCCGCCTCCGCCGCAGGTGCGGATCGCCCCCATGATCCGCTGACTCCGTCCCCCTGGACCATGAGGAACGGCCCTCCGCTTCCTTGGACCGTGGCGCCCGGAATCCGGCTGCGGCCGTCCAAAGCACCGATTTGACGATTGCGGGCGCCCCAAAAAACATAGGGTTTTCACCTACTGACAACCGCCCATCGACGTCCGAAACTGGTGGCATGAGCTTCATAGCCTCCGTCCAGCACATGGCAGATGCCACGCCGACCGACCGCAATCGGGCGGTCGACGCCCTGCGGGCCGCCTCCATCCTCGTGGTGGTGTTCGGGCATTGGCTCATGGCGGCTGTGACAGTCTCTGATGACGAGCTGGTCCCCGGTCACCTCCTTGAGCTCGCAACATGGACGCATCCGCTCACCTGGATCCTCCAGGTCATGCCCGTGTTCTTCGTTGTCGGTGGCTTTGCCAACGGAGTGTCGTGGCGCTCGGCGCGCCGCCGAGGCGAAGCCTACGGCGCATGGCTGCGCAGCCGGCTCCGCCGCTTGATCCTGCCGGTCGTGCCGCTCCTGGCGGTGTGGGGAATCGGGGGGTTCATCGGGCTGTCGCTCGGCCTCGACTGGCGCATGCTCCAACTCGCCTCCCAGGTGGCGCTGGTTCCGACCTGGTTCCTCGCCGCATACGTGGTGATCGTGACCATCGCCCCGGTCGCACTCTGGCTGTGGGAGCGGTTCGGATGGAATTCGGTGATGGCCGGATTGGCTCTGGCCGCGCTGGCCGACGTCGCTTCGATCGGCTTCGGCATCGTCCCGATCGGGTTCCTCAACTACGTCTTCGTATGGGGGACCGTCCATCAACTCGGCTACGCCTGGCTCGACGGTCGCCTGGGTGGGTCACCGCACCGGTTGGCACTGTCAGCCGTAGGCCTGCTCGCCACTGTCTGCCTGGTCTGGGCCGGCCCCTACCCGGTCGCCATGGTCGGCCTCGACACCGCCGAGGTGTCGAATTCCTATCCACCCCGGGTCACGTTGGCCACCCTGGGCATGTTCCAGGCGGGACTGGTCCTGGCGTTCGAGGCGCCGCTCCGCCGGTGGCTCGCCCGCCGACGCCCATGGCAGACGGTGGTGGCGATCAATGCCCAGATCATGACGCTCTACCTGTGGCACCTGACCGCCATGGTCGTCCTGCTCTGGGTCTCTCTCGCGGTGGGTGGGTACGGGCTGGGAAGTGAGCCGCTCACGCCAGGGTGGTGGCTGAGCCGTCCGGTGTGGTTTGCGGTGCTCTCGGTTCTGACTGTCGGGCTCGCCGTCGTCTTCGGCCGCTTCGAGCGGCCCCGCCCGGACTCTCGTCCCGCTCCACCGGCGTGGCGGCCGATTCTCGCCGTGGTCGGTATCTGTGCCGGCCTGGGGCTGTTGGCGGCGATCGGCATAGCCGACGAGCACGGGCTGAACGGGTTGATCCTCACGCTCCCGCTCATCGGAGTCCTAGCCGGAGGAATCGCCGCCCGCCCCCCCACCGAGCAGCCCTGAGAGCCCTTGAAGAAGGTCGTCCTCCTGGCTTCCGACTTCCGACTTCGGCTTCGAATTGCGCGGGGCTCGCCGTCTGAGTTGACTTGATCGGTGCCCTCCCGTGCCCTCACCGTCCTGTTGGCCGTCGCTGGTGGCTACGTCGCCGCCCAGGTCCTCTCCGACATCGCCTCGTTGAAGATCGTCGAGATCGCCGGGTTCGCCGTCGACGCCGGCACCCTCATCTACCCGTTCACGTTCACTCTGCGTGACCTGGTCCACAAGATCGCCGGCAAGACTGCCGCCCGGGTCCTGATCGTGACCGCTGCCGTGGTCAACCTGGGTATGGCGCTGCTCTTCTGGGTCACCGCCCGTCTCCCCGCCGCCGATACCGCCCCCCAGACCGTCTTGTTCGGCGACGTCCTTTCGCCGGTGTGGGGGATCGTCGTGGCGTCGATCCTGGCCGAAGTGGTGTCGGAACTCATCGACACAGAGGTGTATGCCGCCTGGGTCAGGCGACTCGGTGAGCGGCACCAGTGGGGAAGGGTTCTGTCGTCGAACGCGATGGCGATCCCCGTCGACTCGGCTGTGTTCGTGGGAGTGGCCGTCCTGACAGGAGTCTTCCCGACGGCCGTGGCATGGTCCATCTTTTGGGTCAATGTGGTTGTCAAAGGAGTGGTGACCTTGGTCTCGATTCCCTGGATATATCTGGTGAGTCCCCAGCCGCTCTTCTCGTCTGAGACCACTTGATGTCGCTACCATGCCGACCGCGGGCGGAGGCTGCCTCCGCGCGTGTAATCCCTAATTGGAGGAAAACAACGTGAGACGATATTCACGCTTGATCGCGCTGATTGCCGTGCTGGCAATGGTGCTCGTCGCCTGTGGCGACGACGGCACAGCCGACACCACCAGCCCCCCGGCTGAGGCGCCCGACACTACGGCGGCGACGACGCCCGACACCACCGCGGCGACGACTCCCGACACCACCGAGGGAACCACCCCGGACACGACGGCCGCCACCGACACCACTACGGCGGGTGAGTTCACCGGCGAGCCCGTCACCGCCTGTCTGGTGACCGACCTGGCCGGCGTCGACGACCGCTCGTTCAACGCCGCCGCCTGGCAAGGTGTGCAGGACGCCGTCTCCGCCGGCTACGCCGCGGCGGACCCGATTCTGCTCGAGTCCGACGACCAAACTGACTACCAGCCAAACATCGACCAGTGCCTCTCCCAAGGAGCCCAGCACATCGTCACGGTGGGTTTCGAGCTGGGTGAGGCCACGGCCACCAACGCCGAGGCAAACCCAGACATCAATTGGACGATCGTCGACTTCGGCTACGACCCCGACATCGAGAACGTCCGCGAGTTGGTCTACCAAACCGACGAAGCTGCTTTCGCCGCCGGTTACCTTGCCGCCGGTGTCAGCCAGTCCGGCGTGATCGGAACCTACGGCGGCCTCGACATCCCCACCGTGTCGATCTTCATGGACGGCCTTGCGAGGGGCGTCGCCCACTACAACGAGGCCAAAGGAGCCGACGTACAGGTTATCGGATGGACCTCCAACCCCGACTACGACCCGAGCGATCCCAACTCGGCGCCGGGCGAGGGCACCTTCACCGGAACGTTCGACCCGGCCGACCCCATCGTCCGTCAGACGTGTGAGAGCATCCTCGACGAGGGCGCCGACATCATGCTGCCGGTGGGTGGTGCCATCAACCTGCCCTGCGGCACCGCCATCCAGGACCGCGGTCTGGAAGCGGCTCTGATCGGCGTCGACCAGGACGCCTTTGCCGCCATGCCGCCCGAGTTCCAGGACCTGTGGCTGGTCACGATCGAAAAGGGTATCGCCATCCAGGTGACGCGTTCCCTCCAGGATCACGCCGAGGGCAACTGGACTCCCGGCGGCGAGGTCGGCAACCTGGCCAACGACGCAGTCGGCCTGTCCGAGTTCCATAGCTGGGCGGACCGTGTACCGGACGAGCTGGCCACAGAGGTGGAGCAGATCCTCGAAGACATCCGAAGCGGCGCCATCGAGGCCGGTATCTACCCGGTCGGCTGACACCGCCCGCCATTGATAGAACGGCCCCCGGACCCCGGGGGCCGTTCTTCTTTCGGGCGGGTCACTCCCGGGGCCGGGTCCCCTCATCGCTATGCTGACGCACCGGGCCGGAGAGGAGAATGATTGGCACTCGAGCTTCGCGGCATCACGAAGAGGTTCCCGGGCGTGGTCGCCAACGACGACGTGTCGCTCTCCGTCGCTCCCGGGGAGGTAGTGGCGCTGCTGGGGGAAAACGGGGCCGGCAAGTCGACGCTGATGAACGTCCTCTACGGGCTCTATCACCCCGACGAGGGCACGGTCGCCATCGACGATGAGCCGATCCGGCTCGACTCGACGAGAGACGCCATCGCTGCCGGAATCGGCATGGTCCACCAGCATTTCATGCTGGTTCCCGTATTCACGGTCGTCGAGAACGTCGTCCTCGGCCAGGAGCCCACCGGGCCCCTCGGAATCATCGACTGGGGAGAGGCGCGCAAGGCAGTCATCGAGGTCTCAGAGCGCTACAACCTGGCGGTGGACCCCGACGCCGTAATCGAGGACCTGCCGGTCGGAATCCAGCAGCGGGTCGAAATCATCAAGGTTCTCAACAGGAACGCCCGCTTCGTAGTGTTCGACGAGCCCACCGCCGTCCTCACGCCCCAAGAGGTGAGGGAGTTCTTCGGGATCGTCCGGGGGCTCCAGGCCGACGCCAAGGGCATTATCTTCATCACCCACAAGCTGGGCGAGGCACTCGAGATCGCCGACCGCATCGCCGTGATGCGGGCCGGCAAGAACGTGGGCGAGGTGCTGCCGGCCGACACGAACGCCGCCGAGTTGGCCGAGATGATGGTGGGTCGGCCCGTCGAGTTGACCGTGCCCAAGGGAGCGGCCGAGCCGGGCGAACCGGTGCTCGAGGTCCGCGACCTGGTGGTCCTCGACGACCGCAACTACCGAGCCGTCAACGGGGTGACCTTCGAGGTGCGGGCCGGAGAGATCGTGGGTGTGGCCGGCGTCCAGGGCAACGGCCAGACCGAGCTCGTCGAAGCAATCATGGGGCTCCGTCCCTCGGCGGGAGGGACGGTGCGGCTGCTCGGGGACGACGTGACCGACTTCACTCCCCGCCAGCTCCACGAGCACGGCGTCTCCCACATTCCCGAAGATCGCCAGGGAAGCGGACTCGTCCTCGGTTACACCGTGGCCGAGAACATGATCCTCAACTCCTACTACGACAGGCCCTACTCACGGGGCATCGTCATGGATTGGGACGCCACCCGGGAGGCAGCCGAGCGGCTGGTCGAGCAGTACGACGTGCGAACGCCGGGAATCGACGTGGCGGTGTCCACCCTCTCTGGTGGTAACCAGCAGAAGGTCATCGTGGCCCGCGAGTTCGATCGTGATGTCCGTCTGGTCGTGGCGTCACAACCCACCCGGGGCATCGACGTCGGCTCGATCGAGTACATCCACAGCCGGATCGTAGAACAGCGAGACGCCGGTTCGGCGGTCCTGGTGGTGTCGTCGGAGCTCGACGAGGTGCGGGCCTTGTCCGACCGGATCATCGTCATGTACCACGGCCAGATCGCCGGCGAGTTCACCCCGGATGCCGACATAACGGACATCGGTCTGGCAATGTTGGGCTCCGGGCAATGACCACGACCACCACCGAACCCCCCGAGGCGCCGCCCCCCGAGCCGCCCTCGCCGATGGAGTCGGCCGCTGGCGTGGGCGACTCCCTCGCCCGCTCCCTCCTCGTCCCGGCGCTGGCGGTGGTGGCTGCGTTGGTAATCGGTGCCCTCATCATCGCTCTGACCGACGTCACCCTCGTTCCCCAGCTGTTCAGCGACCTCGGCCCCACCCTTGCGGCGATGGGGCGTGAGGTCCTCAGTGCTTACCGGGCCCTGTTCCGGGGGGCGGTGGGCTCGGTGTACGCCATCTCCGAGACGTTGTTCGCCACCACCCCGCTGCTGCTGGCCAGCCTGGGCGTCGCCCTCGGCTTCCGGGCCGGCCTATTCAATATCGGCGCCCAGGGTCAGATGTTGATCGGCGGCATGCTGGCCGCTCTCCTCGGCATCTATCTGGACCTGCCCGGTCCCATCCACATCATCGTCTGCATCCTTGGCGGCATCGTGGGCGGTGTCGTATGGGGCGGAATCGCCGGCCTCCTCAAGGCCCGTACCGGTGCTCACGAGGTCATCACCACGATCATGTTCAACTTCGTGGCCATCTACTTGGCCCAATGGCTGCTCACCATCCCCCTGTTCCAGGAAGCGGGCCGCAACAATCCCGTGTCTAAGCCACTGCAACCGAGCGCCGTCTTGTCGCCGCTGTTCGGCTCCACCTACCGGGTGACCATCGGCTTTCTGATCGCGGTGGCGATGGTGTTCGTGGTGCATTGGCTTCTGTTCCGGTCGTCGTTCGGCTTCGAGTTCCGGGCCATCGGTCTCAACCCGGAAGCGGGCGCCTATGCTGGCATGGGCGTCGTGTCGTCGGTGGTGCTGGCCATGGGTCTGGCAGGGGGACTGGCGGGAATGGCCGGAGCCACCCAGCTCATGAGCCTCGCCCCGTTCAAGGCGACGGTGGCTCTGCCCGGGTCGGTCGGCTTCGACGCCATCACCGTGGCGCTGCTGGGCCGGTCCCATCCCGTCGGTGTCCTGTGGGCGTCGCTCCTGTTCGGGGCACTCAAGGCGGGGGGGCGAGAGATGCAGGGAGCGGCTCAGATCCCCCTCGACCTCGTAACCGTCCTCCAGGCCCTGATCGTGATCTTCATCGCCGCTCCCGCCCTGGTGAAGGCGATCTTCCGCCTCAGGGGCGAGGCTGAGCGACCGGCCCAGCTATCCAAGGGGTGGGGCTCATGACGGCCACCCTCGAAGAGAAGGTCGAAGGCGAGCCCACCCTCACCCGGCGGACCAAGGACGACCGCCGGGCCACCATCATCGGCTGGGTACTCCTGGCCCTGGGAGCGGTGGTGTTCGGAGTGTTCGCCATGGGCGCCCCCGCCGGCGAAAGAGCCACGTTCGGGCTGAGCCTTCCTGCCGACCGGTTCAAGGGCTTGGAGTGGAGCTTCGACGCCCGGATAGTCAACATCATTATCGCCGTGGTGCTGGTGTTGCTCGGCGCCGACCGGCTGCGGCGAACCCGGCTCCGCTGGACCAACCGGATCCTGGCGGTGAGTCTGGCCCTGTTCGTGGTCGCCTTCCTGGCGTGGGCGGCGGCGGGCAGCTCTTTCAGCATGGTCGGAATGCTGCGCTCGACGGTGATCGCCGCCGTCGTGATCACCCTCGGGGCGTTGACCGGCCTGATGTGCGAGCGGGCCGGAATCATCAACATCGGCATCGAGGGCCAACTCCTCACGGCCGCCTTTGTCGCTGTGATCATGTCGAGCGCCTTCGGGACCTGGGCCGGGGTGCTCGGGGCGATGGCGGCGTCGGCACTCCTCGGGCTGGTGATGGCCTGGCTGGCCATCAGGTTCCGTGTCGACCAGATCATCGTCGGGGTGGTCATCAACATATTTGCCCTCGGCCTCACCTCCTTCCTGGCCAGCCGGGTCCTCTCCGAGGCCCAGGACCTCAACGCCCCCGCCCGGGTGTCGTCGATCCGGATCCCAATCCTGGCGGACATCCCGGTCATCGGCCCGATGTTCTTCGACCACACCTTCTTCGTGTATGGCATGCTCTTACTCGCCTTCGGCCTCCAGTTCGCACTTTTCCGCACCCGGTGGGGACTGCGGGCCCGGTCGGTGGGCGAGCACCCACGGGCCGCCGATACGTTGGGTATCAACGTGTGGCGCATCCAGTACCGCAACGTCATCCTCGGCGGGCTCATTGCCGGCTTCGGCGGCGCCTTCCTGTCCATTTCCCAGGTGGCCCGGTTCGAGGAGAACATGACCGGCGGCATCGGGTTCATCGGGCTGGCCGCCATGATCTTTGGGCGCTGGATGCCGCTCGGCGCTCTAGCCGCTGGCCTCGTCTTCGGTTTTTCCGGGGCGCTCGCCCAGAAGGTGGCCATCCTCGGTACTGGCATCCCCTCGGAGTTCATGCTGATGGTCCCATACCTGGCAACCGTCATCGTGGTGGCCGGTGTCATCGGCCGGGCCCGCCCGCCCGCCGCCGACGGACAGCCCTACATAAAGGAGTAGGGCGAACGGGTTAGGCCTCGGATGAGTCCAAGGATGGGGGTCTGCGATCCATCCGGAGGTGCAGAGCGATGCGAATCGGTCGGCTCTTCGTTGTCGTGTTGCTGGTGGTTGCCGCCTGCACCGCCGAAAGGCTGACGCGTTTTGGTCCTAAGAAACCTCAGCCGCCCGTGGTGGGCGTGGTGGTCGTCTCGACGCCGGTCGTGTCGGTCGTGTCGTCCGGCTCTGTCGTGTCGCCCGGCGTCGTGGTGGGGCTGGGCCCCGTCGTCGCCGGCCGTCCGATCACCTGGATCTCGTCGATCGCCAACTCGGTGAAGACCTGACCGTCGATGAGCTGGGCGGGCCAGGCACTGTTCACTGTGATCGTCACCTGGTTGGTGTTGAGGGAGGCGAAGTCGATCGTCTGGGCGCCGGGGATGTTCTGGAGGTCGACCTGGGTGTCGGAGAGGCTGTCGTCGGACGAGATCGTCAGAGCCCGGGCCCGGTAGTTACGTTGGAAGCGGGTGTCGTCGTTGGTGATGTTCGACCAGAGGATGTGCGAGATCGCCACCGCGGTTCGGAACTGGATGGTGATGGTCAGCGTCTCGCCACTTGCCTCCAGCTCGTCCCAGTTGACCTGGTAGAGGGCGTCGGAGCCCGACGTGAGGTTGCTGCATACGAATGACCCGAGGCCTTCCACGGAACAATTGACGTCCAGGGGATCGAGCACGTCGGGTTCCTCGACCTGGCGGGTGGTCGAGGTGCTCTCACCGGCGGCGACGCTCGTCTCGGTCGGTTCCTCCCCTCCGCTGAAGAGCTGGAAGAGCAGGGCGATGATGATGACGCCAAGGAGGAGCCCCCCGATGGCGATCACGGCTCTTACGCCCGCCGTCGCCTGGACGGCCGGCCGGGGAGCAGCGGGCAAAGGTCCCTGCGACAGCCGGGCGCCGCATTCCTCACAGTGACGGTTGCCGGGAGCGTTCTCGGCACCGCACGAGGGGCAGACGACCGGCTCACGCGCCTGCGGCGGGGGTGTTTCTCCCAGTTCGAACCGCTCGTAGTCCTCCTCGTGATGCGGTTCGTCCTCATAACCGAGAAAATCTCCACATGTCGGGCAGAACTGCTCGCTGCTGTTCACGGTTGCCCCACAGTTCGGGCACACGTGCCTTGCCACCGTTCTCCTTCCGGTTGAGGAGTGCGCGACCGAATCAATCGACCGCCGCTCCGCCCGGTATTCTGCCACGTCGTGCCGTTATCGCAGATCATCACCGCCGAACCATGGACGCCGGCGTCGATCGTCATGGGCTCGCTGCTCCTGATTGCGGTGGTCGCGCTGATCGTGTGGCTGGTACTTCGTTACGGCGGCCGCGGATCTTGAGGCGGCCCCGATGCGCCTCAGGCGTGTCACACCCGTCTTCTACGCTGGCTTCTCATGACCTTCAGATGTGACCACTGCGGGAGCGCTTCGGCGAAGTGGATGGGCTTCTGTCCGCAGTGTCTCATCCAAGAACCTCTCATCGAGGAGGCGCCGGCTCCCTCCCGGCGGTCGGCAAGGAACACCCCCGCCGCCCGCACGATCCCGCTGAGCGACGTCCGCTCCGACGACGCCATCCGTCTTCCCATCGGGATCGGAGAGTTCGACCGTGTCATGGGCGGCGGAGTGGTGTCCGGCTCGGTTGCGCTTCTCGGCGGAGAACCGGGGGTCGGCAAGTCAACGATCCTCCTGCAGGCGGCAGGAGCCCTCGCCGCCAAGGGCAAACAGGTTCTGATGGTCTCGGCAGAGGAGTCTGTCCAGCAGGTGGCGATGCGGGCGGAACGCCTCGGGATCGGTGGCGAGGGCATCACCCTCGTGGCCGACGACGATGTGGATCGTGTCCTGGCCGCCGCCGCGGAGGCGGCGCCGGACCTCGTCGTCGTCGACTCGATTCAGACGGTGGGAGCCACCGACGTCTCCGGATCGCCCGGAGGGGTGACGCAGATCCGGGAGAGCGCGGCCAGGCTGATCCGTTTCGCCAAGGACAACGGAGTGGCCACCGTGCTGGTGGGGCATGTCACCAAGGACGGCGGTATCGCCGGTCCCAAGCTCCTCGAGCACATGGTCGACGTCGTCCTCTACCTGGAGGGTGATCCCGACCGGGGCCTGCGCGCGTTGCGCTGCCTCAAGAACCGCTTCGGAGCTACGCACGTCGTCGGAGTGTTCGAAATGACCGCCGACGGCCTGAGCGAGGTCGCCGACCCGTCGAAGGCATTCCTTTCCGATTGGGAGTCGAGTGTGCCCGGAACGATCGCCTTCCCGGCGGTGGAAGGGCGTCGCTCGGTGCTCGTGGAGATCCAGGCGCTGACCAATCCCACGCAGAATCCGCAGCCACGCCGCTCGGTGCGGGGAGTGGAATCTGCCCGGGTGCACCAGATCCTCGCCGTGCTCGGCCGTCACGGGAAGGTGCGCACGGTCGGCGACGACGTCTATGTCAACGTCGTCGGTGGGTGGAGGGTCACCGAGCCCGGCTGCGACCTGCCCATCGCCCTGGCGATCGCCTCATCACTGCTCTACGTGCCACTGGGACCCGTGGCCGCGTGGGGCGAGGTCGGCCTGGCGGGCGAAGTCCGGCAGGTGCCTTACGACACCCGACGGCGCCAGGAGGCGGAACGGGTCGGGCTGGGAAGGATCGTCGCCCCCGACGGGCGAGGCAGTCTGCGCCTCGATCGGGCGCTGGCGGAGGCAGGCCTGTTGTAGACGCCCGGTCGACGTGGACCGGCGGCCGCCTGCCGTTGAGTCGGCGCCGGCCCCGTCCATGACGGAAATCCGAACCCCTATGTGACCTGATAGCCTGCGCCCGTGGGCGAAACTCCCTCCATCTACGAGATTCTCGAGAGGCTCGCCCCTGGAACACCGATGCGCCAGGCACTGGAACGGATCATCCAGGGCGGCAAAGGGGCGCTCGTAGTGCTGGGGGACGGGACGGAGGTACACGAGGCCAGCTCGGGCGGTTTCCGGCTCGACGGAGCCCTCTTCACCCCGGCACGCCTGGCGGAATTGGCCAAGATGGACGGGGGGATCATCCTCGACGACAAGCTCGACCGAATCACATCGGCCAACGTCCACTTCGTTCCAGACGGGACGATTCCCACCGACGAGACCGGGTCCCGCCACCGCACCGCCGACCGCATGGCCATCCAGACGAAACGGCCGGTCGTGGCAGTGAGCGAAGGCCGCAAGGTCGTCACCCTCTACTACGACGGTCAGAAGATCCAGCTCGACCGGCCCACCGAGGTGGCGGCCCGTGTGAACCAGGATCTGCAGACTCTCGACCGTCTCCGTCGACGACTCGACGACTCCGAGAACCGCCTGACGATGCTCGAGGTCACCGGGCTGGCCACTTTCCGCCCGGTGGCCACGCTCCTCCAGCGGACGGAGCTGGTCCGGCGGGTGGGGATATCGATCGAGCAGGAGACGGTGAGCCTCGGGGACGAGGGTGGCCTCATGTGGGTCCAGCTCGCCGACATGGTCCGCGGCGTCGAGCACATCCGCCAGGTGACGTTGATGGACTACGTCAAGCCGCGACGGGCGTCGGTGATCGCCAAAGCGGCGACCGCCCTCGCCGAGCTGAACGGCGGCGACCTCGAAGACCCGAGCAAGGTCGGCAAGTCGGTGGGGATGGGCGAGCTGGACGACACCGCCACCCCTCGAGGGTTCCGGCTTCTCTCCAAGGTGGGGCGGCTGCCGGATCACGTCCGCGAGGAGCTCGTGTCGCATTTCCGCAATTTCGACCGGCTACTCCACGCCAGCGTGGAGGAGCTGGAGCAGGTAGAAGGCATCGGCTCCTCCCGGGCTCACCAGCTCCGCAACTTCTTCGAGCGCCTGATGGCGGCGGCCCAGTCCTGGGATCCGGATCTGGATTGAGGCGGAGGCATAGGTACACTCCGAGCGGTCGTCCCTAAACCCCCGTCGCGCCAATCACGACCGCGATCCTGACTTGACTATGGCAAAGAAATCGAAGTTTTCGATCGGTGACAAGGTGGTCCATCCCCAGCATGGGGCGGCCACCATCGCCAAGAAGGTGAAGCAGGAGTTCAACGGCGAGAAGCGGGACTACTACGTGCTCGACATCGCCACCGAGCAACTCACGGTCATGGTGCCCATGAACGCCATGGAGGACCTGATCCGCCCGGTCATCAGCAAGACGGCGGCCCGCAACGTTCTCAAGTCGCTCAGGGAGGATCCCGAGGAGGCCGGCTCCAACTGGAGCCGCTGGTACAAGGTCCTCAACGAGAAGATGACCTCAGGTGACATCTTTCAGGTGGCCGAAGTGGTCCGCGACCTGACGTTCGCCCAGCAGACCAAGGGAATCAGCCCGGCGCTGAAGCGGATGCTCTCCAAGGCTCGTCTCACCCTCACCTCCGAATTGGCCTTCTCGCTGCAGATCGACGACGAAGAAGCGACCAAGCGCCTCGACCGGGCGCTCCCGGTGATCGAAACCGCCGAGGACTGAGCCTCACTCATGTACCTCGGAACCGACGTCCGGGTCGGCTGGGGATACGACGTCCACCGTTTGAATCGGCGCCCCCCACTGATCCTCGGTGGCGTGACCGTCGATGAGGAGCTCGGCGTGGAGGCAACCTCCGACGGCGATGTCCTCGCCCATGCCGTGGTCGACGCCGTGCTCGGGGCCGCCGGGCTGGGAGACATCGGCGAGCACTTCCCGTCCGACGACCCGCGGTGGGAGGGCTCCGACTCCATGGCGATGGTGCGTCATGCCGCCATGGCCGCTCATGACGCCGGCTGGTACGTGGCCGGATGCGACGTCACGGTGGTCGCCGAGACCATACGGATCGCTCCCCACCGCCAAGCGATCCGCCACAGCCTGGGCGATCGCCTGGGCGTGATCGAGCCCGACTCGATCTCGGTGAAGGCCACCACCACCGACGGCCTCGGCTTCATCGGCCGGGAGGAAGGTGTCGCCGTGACCGCCGTGGCCGTCCTCCGCTCACTGGACTAGTCCCGGACCGCGGGTACCAAGTGGTGAGTGGTGGGTATAGGTCGCTCACCGTGTCGTGCGCCGACCGGTCTTCATGACTGATCTGTGTTGGGACGGTTCGTGGTCTCAGAGGATTGGCATCGCCGCAAGTCAGGTACCTACCACCTGGTACCTCCTACTTCGTGCCGGATGACCCGACCCGGGTGCAACGACGGAAGCCGTACAATCGGGCTGATGCTCCGCCTGTACAGCACATTGCAGCGCGCCCTGGTCGATTTCGAACCCCGCGAAGAGGGCAAGGTCGGCTTCTACGTGTGTGGTCCGACGGTGCAGAGCACTCCTCACGTCGGACATGGGCGCTCGGCGGTCGCCTTCGACGTGATCCGACGCTATCTGGAGTGGTGCGGCTACGACGTCACCTTCGTCCGCAACGTCACGGACATCGACGACAAGGTCATAGAGAAGGCGGCCGAAGCCGGTGAGGAGGTCGCTCCCTACGCCCGCAAGATCGAAGAGCAGTTCTACGACGCCTACCGCAAGCTGGGTGTCCTTCCAGCCGATGTCGAGCCCCGCGCCACCGAAAACATCTCACAGATGCAAGAGATCATCGCCACGCTTATCGACAAGGGCGCCGCCTACCAGGCCGGAGAGGACGTCTACTTCGCGGTGAGGACGGATGAAGACTACGGGAAACTGTCGAGGCGTGATCCGGACGAGATGCGCACCGGAACCCGCATCGAGCCGAATGAGTCCAAGCACGACCCCCTCGACTTCGCCTTGTGGAAAGGCGCCAAGCCGGGGGAGCCCTCATGGGATTCCCCCTGGGGTCCGGGGCGGCCGGGCTGGCACATCGAGTGCTCGGCCATGGCCCGGCGCTATCTGGGTGAGGACTTCGATCTCCACGCCGGCGGCACCGACCTGATCTTCCCGCACCACGAGAACGAGATCGCCCAGTCCGAGACGGCCACCGGGGCGCGGTTCGCCCGCTACTGGCTCCACAACGGCATGGTGAACCTCGACGGCGCCAAGATGGCGAAGTCGACCGGCAACGTCGTCGACCTGGCAACGGCCCTCGACACTTATGGCGGCCTACCACTCCGCCTTCTCTTCCTGCGCGCCCACTACCGGGCGCCGATCGAGTACTCGCCCGACCTGGTCGAAGAGGCCGCCGAGACCCACCGCCGCATCCTCCGCCTGCTCGAGCGGGTAGAGGAGCCTCGGAATGATCCGGACGAATCGACGCTCGAACGCTTCCGTCAGGCGATGGACGACGACTTCGGAACCCCCCAAGCGTTGGCCGTCCTCTTCGACGCCGTCCGGGAAGCAAACCGCCTTCTCGACGATGACGAAGATGCTTCCGCGGTGGTCGCCGCCGTCCACGTGATCCTCGACGTGCTGGGTCTCGACGGCGAGAGCACCGTCAGCTCGGGCCTCGACGAATCCGCCATCAAGAATGTGGCCGGCGATTTCGGCGTGGAGGTCGACGGCGACGTCGAGGACACGCTCGACCGGCTCCTGGCCGTCCGGGCCGAAGCCCGCGATCGGAAAGACTTCACCCTGGCCGATCGGGTACGTGAGCGCCTGGCCGACGTGGGAGTCGCGGTGGAGGACACGCCCGGTGGGGCGCGCTGGCTTCGGGGATAGGGTAGAAGGACTGCACGCGGTGGGCGCCGCCGCCGAAGCGGGGCGGGTTCGTGCCCTCCACGTCGATTCGAGCCGAAGCACACGCCCCGAGATCAAGGCCATCGTCCGGTTGGTGGAGTCGGCCGGCGGGTCCGTTCAACAGATTCCCGATGTACGGTCGATCGCCCACACGGCCGCTCCCCAAGGTGTCGTGGCGGATTGCCGCCTCATACCGTTCTCCTCTCTGGAAGAGGTGGCGGCGTGGACGGAACCGGCGGCCGTAATGGTCCTCGACCGGCTGGTGGATCCCCACAACGTTGGGGCGGTGGTCCGGTCGACGGTGGCGGCCGGAGTGCCGGCCTTCGTACTGTCCGACCGGCGCGCCGCGCCTCTCAGCGGAGCGGCGTTCAAGGCCGCCGCCGGAGCCTTCGAGCACGCCCGGGTCGCCGTAGTCGGCTCGATCGCCGAAGCCATCTCCCACCTCTCGCGCCTGGGTCTGTGGACCGTCGGGCTGGATGCGGCCGGCGAGCGCCCGCTGTTCGGGCTGGATCTCCTGTCGGAGCCGGTGGCACTGGTGGTCGGAGGCGAAGGCGGGGGACTGAGCCGCCTGGTCGCTGACCGCGTCGACGTGCGGGCCCACATCCCCATGCGGGGTCCAACCGAGTCGCTCAACGCCTCCGTCGCCGCCGCTCTCGCCGCCTTCGAACTTTCCCGATCCCGCTCTTCATGAGCCGCGCGTGTCGCGGAGCGCAACGATCGGGAGGGGGAAAGCCGAGTCGAGCCGGGTGTCGGGATTGAACCGACGACCTACCGCTTACAAGGCGGTTGCTCTACCACTGAGCTAACCCGGCTAGCGGATTGCCTTGCCGTTGTTGCGTTTCCAACTGGTCAGTAACCTCCGCTGTACCCACACAACGTTAGTACAGAGGGCACGTCCGCCACCGGATCGACTCCTGGCGCCGACACCTGAAGGCCGCCAACCTCTCGCCGAAAACGGTCCAGCTCTACACCACCACCGCCGGCAAGCTCGCCGACTGGCTGGAGGACAACGACCACCCGACGATGGTGGGCGGCATCGGCCGCGAGCACATCGAGGGTTACATCACCGCCCGCCTCGCTGTCGCTTCGGACTCCACAGCCAACGAGGAATACCGCAGCCTGCAACAGTTCTGGCGCTGGCTGTTCGAGGAGGGAGAAATCGGAGCCAACCCGTTCGACCGGATGCGCCCACCGCGAATCGAGGAGAAGGAAGTCCGGGTCATAACGGAGGAGGAGATCCGCAAGCTGCTCAAAGCTTGCGACGGCACCGACTTCGAGGACCGCCGGGACAAGGCGCTCTTCACGATGCTGCTTGACACCGGCGCCGCCTGAATGAGATCGCCAACCTCAAGGTCGATCAGCTCGACTGGGATATGGGCGTTGCCCTGGTGCTGGGCAAGGGACGTCGTCAGCGGAGCCTTCCGCTGTCGCCCACTGCGATCCGGGAGCTCGACCGTTACATCACCGCGCGGACGCGGCACAAGCACGCCGACCTTGATTGGCTTTGGATCGGCCGGCGCGGACGGCTGACCGGCTCCGGCATCGCTCAGACCCTCAAACGGCGTTGCGAGCAAGCCAAGATCGACCAGCTGCACCTGCACCAGTTCCGCCACAGCTTCGCCCACATGTTCCTCGCCGCCGGAGGGAACGAAACCGACCTCATGCGCCTGGCTGGGTGGCGGTCCCGGGCGATGGTCGGCCGCTACGCCTCATCCACCGCCGACGCCCGGGCACGCGAGGCGCATCGGCAGTTCTCACCGCGAGCAGATGCGTTCCCGCCCGTGAGAGCGATCCACCAGCTGCCTGAAAGCGAACAGCCTCCACGGCTGGTATGTACCGAGGGGATCGATATGGGGATCATCGGAGGGTGCTCGCCGAGGCAACGGCGCCAGGTCGCCGGGGACCGTGGCCGATTGAAGGGGGCTACCGCCCGCGTGCCGGCCTGAAGCAAGGTCGCCGCGGACTCGTCATGTTGTGCCACTCGGTTCTGATAACTGGTCGTTGAGGACTATTACCTTACGCCTGCATACCAGCGTCAGGTTGTGCCTCGGCGAGCAGTTTGGTGAGCATCGCGCGGAGGGCTTTGTGTCCCTTTGCCCCGAGAATTGCTGTGATGCGTTCCTCGAGACCGACGATGGTCTGTCTCCCCGCTTCGACGGCTGCCCGGCCTTCGTCGGTTAGCACGATGAGCTTGGCTCGCCGGTCGGTTGTATCGGGCTGGCGGGTGACGTAACCGAGATCCTCGAGCTCATCGATCAGTTCGCCCATGGCCTGGGGAGTGATATTGGCACGCTGGGCCAACTCGGTGAGGCGTGATCCGTTCGGATCGATCTGGGCGAACACCGCCGAGTGTTTGGGTTTCTGCGGAAAGCCTGCTCCCACCACGCCGTCGACTATCTGAAAGCCGAGCAGGCTGTAGGCCTGGCCCAGCATCGAGATGGTGTTCAGGTTTGCCGGCTCGGAGCTCTCTTGAGTTGTTGACACCATCGCATTCTAGCTAGTAAGGTAGCTTGAAAGACAGGCATCATTAGTATATGCGAAAGCGAGAGAAGCAACGATGAGCTCGGTGACACACAGGATGTTGGCAGCGGGCAACAACGCCGCTGCTTGGGTCTATCGACGAACGAGGGGACGCATCGGCGGCAGTGCCAAAGGCGTGCCCGTCCTGTTGTTGACCGTGGCTGGACGAAAGACGCAGATACCGCGCACCGTACCGGTCGCCTACTTCAAGCATGGCGACGGCTACCTAGTAGCGGCGTCGGCCGGCGGTGCAAAGGCTGAACCTCAGTGGATCCGCAACATCGGTGCGGCGGGGACGGCACACATCACTGTCTCTGAGGATCAGTACGACGTTGACGCCCGGGTCCCTCACAGTGCCGAGCGCGACAAACTGTGGCAGGAGGTGGTGTTGGCCCAGGCGCCCTTCTTCGCCAAATACGAGGAGAAGTCGGGCCGCACAATACCGATCGCTCTACTGGTCCCGAACGATCCCCCAGATCATCGCACGCAAGGAACCGACGACCTGATCTGATGGTCGACACCCCAAGACGAGCTGCGATAGCTACGCGAGCCGCAGCCGTCATCTTGCTGATATCGGGAGCGGGGGTAGGTCTCACCACACCTTTTGTCCTCTGGTCATTGGCGCGGCGGGGGGAGCTTCCCATGACTCGGTTCGGGTTCCGGCTCCTGGCCGGTCCTTTCGAGGGTCTGGGGAAAGACGCCTTTATCAGCATGGCCGTAGTGTTGGCCGCTGTCTCAACACTCGACGTCGTCGCCGGTCTCTGGCTGTGGCACCGTCGGCGGCGAGGTGCCCGTCTCGGGCTCGTCACCAGCCCACTGGCGTTCGTTCTCGGGGTGGGGTTCGCGGTGCCTTTCTTGCTCGTGACCGTACCGTTTCGGGTGGCTCTCATCCTCTGCGGCCGTCGACGTTTGGAACGGCCTTGACACGGCTCGCCACCGCGGATGCCCGGTTGGCCGGGATCATTCTCCTCTTCCTGGTCCTCCTGCTCCTAGCGGAAGGGATCTTCTCTGCCCGGGGCGGGTACAACGGCGCCTTCTGGGCGGCGGAACGCGACCGCAAGATCGAGCACATCGCCGAGAACACACGCCAATGGACGTGGATCGGCATCGCATGGGTTCTCTATTTGGCCGCGATGACAACCGGCCTGAGCGCCTTCAGTGTTCTCCTCGCCCAGGCGGGGGAGCCCGTTCTCGCCGCGGTTGCCCTCGGCCTTTTCTTGCTCGGCGCCTTCAGTTGCCTCGTCTTCATCATCCTCCAGTTTGGTCCGTCGGGCCTGGCCGCTCGGGTTCAGGGCGAGACCGGCGTAACGCCTGGATGGCTCGAACCGTTGTGGATTGCGGTGAGCTGGGCGGAGGTGTCGTACATCATGCTTACCAGTCTGGCGTACGTGGTTTGGGGGGTGGGCGCGGTGATCAGCGGCGTGCCGACGATATGGGCCGGATGGACGAGCATGGTGGTAGGCGGAGTGTCGGTGATCGGGCTGATCATCGCCCGCTCTCGGTTCGAGTTCCCTCAACTGGCCCTAGTCGTTCCGATTGTGTTGGGCGTCGCCCTTTTAATCAACTGACCCGATTCCTCCCGTCTGCACCTACGGGCCGAGTTTCGGCTTCAGGCCCAATCGCCCGAACAAGCTAGATAGCACAACCCCGAGTCCTGACGGAAGGGGTGGTACGTGGAGTCCTCCCGCCACTGATCAGGCCGATGAGCTAATCCCGTTTCATCAGAGCCGCGTGGATGCTATCGCCCGGGGTTTAAGTGGCTCAAAAAATGGATAAGATCGGAGCGCAACGCCGAATCCCTTTGGGGGGAGTTCGGCGTTGCGCGTTGGAGCCTCCCGGGCCCAGAACGCGAAGATCGGGCTACCCTGAGTAGGTAACCGAGCTCCGCGGTCGTCCTGGGCGATCCTCAGCGATATATCGGACAGGTCTGGCTTACCGGTGGTTAGGACTCGCAGCCGACACCGTCGCTGTCCCTATCGAAGTCGTGAGGATCGGGGGGCAGCACCGTGAAGCGTCTGTATGGGATGTCGTCACAGTCGAGATCCGGAGGTGGCGGCGGGATGCAGACCGTTGGATATGACGGATCACAGCTCGGCGGGTTCGTCGGAGCCACAGTCGACGTGGTTGTGCTGGGTGGAGCCGTCGTGGTTGTTGGACGAGGCGGCGGCACGTTCTCTTCGAGGTTTAGCGCCCGAGCGAGGAACGATGCCATCTGATCGCGGCTGACGGGATCGTCCGGGCAGAACCGGTCGTTAGCCGGCGGATTGCATCCGAGGGTTATCCGAGCCAGTGCCAAGGCCTCGATGTCCTGTTCGAACACATGACCGGAAGTGTCGACGAAGCTCACCGCCAATAAACCGAGCGATGCTGAACCGCCCGCAACGGTGGTGGTCCCCTCCGTCGTCGTAGTCGTGTCCTCGGTCGTTGTCGTGTCCTCGACCGTTGTCGATGTCGTAGAACTCGTCGACGATGTTGATGTCGTTGAGCTGGTGGTCGACGTCGACGTGGTGGAGCTCGTGGAGGTTGTCGTCGAACTGGTGCTAGTGGAGGTTGAAGTGGTTGAACTCGTCGACGTGGTCGAACTGCTGGTGGTGGTTGGTGCCGTTGTCGTGGTTGACGAAGTCGAAGTAGTCGACGACGTACTAGTCGGAGCCGTCGTCGTGGTGGTTGAAGTGGTGGTTGAAGTGGTTGGCGGAGGTGTCGCCGACAGGCCTAGGGCTCGAACGAGGAAGGCCGCCATTTGCCCGCGTGTCACAGGTTCGTCGGGGCAGAACCGATCATTGTCGGGCGGGTTACATCCCCGCGTCACCCCTGTGGCACCCAGCCATTCGATGTCCGCTTCGAACACTGACGCGTTGTCGTCACCGAACTCAACGGCCAGTTGGGGCGTGAGGACGTCATCGAGAGCCCGGTGAAGGAAGGCTGCCATTTGGCCACGGGTAACGGCGTCTGTTGGGCAGTAGAGACTGTTGTCGGGTGGATTGCATCCCCGAGTGATACCTGCGCCGGCGATGGCTTCGATGTTGCCCTCGTGCACGTTGCCGTCGTCGTCTAGAAAGGTCCCTCCAGGCGGGAGCTGTGGCGCCCCCAGCGCGAGGCCGCTCGTCAGCAGGGCCACAATGGATAAGGCGGCGGTCAGTCGGTACCAGCGCTTGATAACTCACCTGTCTTTCCTGCCTTCGACCCTATCAAAGACGGTCGGCGGTTGCTGGGTCAGAACGATTTGGCGAATGCCGCCTCGATGAACCGGCAGCATTTCGGACGTGAGTAGATGTCCGTCTAAACGAGCAAGAGCCCGCGGTCTGTGTCACCGTCCAGGCCGCGGGCCCTTGTCGCTCCCCCTCACCTTTTCCGGGGGTCATGTGCGTTATCGACGAAGGTTTGGATTCGCTGAAGAGGGTAAGGGCGGAGGGCAGTCCCGAAGCCTGGCGTCGGGGTTGTACCGTGGAGCCTCCCAACCTCCTTCTTTCGTTTGGGAGGCTCCCGCGCTTAGGCAACTACCTGTGGGGGCTTACTCGTTCGTCGTCTCGGCTTCCGGTACGAGGATGACAACAGCACTCTGCCTGGAACGAAGGGCAGCGTAGGCGTCCAACTTGGGGGTTAGCTGGCGTAGGCGGCCCCACAGTCGGGAACGCTCGTCGCCCTCGGCGGCATACGCCCTGACCGTTCGCCTCGCGCCGGCAAGTTCGACGGTGGCGACGGGGTCAGCTTGAAGGTTGAGCCACCACGCCGGCTCAGGGTCTGCCCAACCGTTCATGGCCACGGTGACGAGGTTGGAGCCATCCTCAATATATCCGACCAGCACACTTCGCTCTCGGCCGCTGCGACGGCCAACCGTCGTCAGACGCATCATGCCAGCTCTGTTCGTCCTGGCCGGCCACAGGCCCACCCTGCCTCGGCTCATCCGGTACAAGCTCCGGTGAGTGGACCACGCCAGAGACACGAACCATCGAGGCGGAACATGTGCCTGGCCTTTTTCGCGCACCACCGGAGGCTAATGGCATCACCCCGACGCGGGGCGCGACAACACTCCCAGCTCAAGGGCGTCTCCCATGTGCGGATCGGGAAGGAGCGGGCTGAACCGGCGGTAAGGAATTCGGTCGGAGTCGAGACCGGGCGGTGGCGGCGGGATGCAGACCGTTGGATACGACGGATCACAGCCGGCGGGTTCGTCTCTCGCGTAGTCGACGTGGTTGTGCTGGGTGAAGCCATAGTGGTCGTCGGCCGAGGCGGCGCCACATCTCCTCCAGCCCTGACGCCCGAGCGAGAAACGATGCCATGGGACGTTAGCCGGCGGACTGCGTCCGAGGGTTATCCGTGCCAGAGCCACTGGCGTCGGTCAACTCGGGGAGGACTCGGCGGCACGCTTCATACCCTCAGCCTCGATAGTCATGTAGCGGTTGGTCAGGTTTTTGTAGAGCAACCCGACGACTGGGACCAGAAAACCTCGCATATCGAGAGTCAATATCAGGCGTGACCGGCCTTCCTCCAGCGCCTCGACGCGATGGCCCGCGACGTTGGTGACGCCGCCGGACTCCTGGCGATACTCGAAGTAGGACGGCGCGTCCCAGACGGTGATATCCCACGTGCCCTCTGGCAGCTTCGGCTGCTTGAGACGCACACGGCTGCCTTCGGTCGCAGGACCGGGCGTGAGCAACTCGACAAAGTCAACCGATTCAATACGATCCGGCCAGGCTTCGAGGTCACTAAGCACATCCCAGACACGCTGCTGTCGGGCGTCGATCTCGATGGACTTCTCGAAACGCATGTTGGACGTTCACCTCGAAGGTTCGCTCAGCCAAGACAAGATGGGACAGCATATCCGGAACACGTTGTGGAGGCCGCTCTCGTTGTCGTTGTAGGTAGCAAGAATCGCTATCGACCCTCACCTACCGATGGGGCGTTGAACCCACAGAGAACGGCAAAATTATCTCGGCCGAGTTTCTGCTTCAAGCGACAGGGACCCGAATAACATCGAGAGGGCAATCCCGAAAGCCTGGGGGCAATCGGGTTTGTGCGGCGAGTCTCCCGATTTCTCCTTTATCAGCGGTTCGCGTGGGAGGCTCCCGCGCCTATCTCGGCTTGTGGGTAAGAGAGAGAGGTGAGGCGCCCGGGGCAGCTCAAAAACGAACGTCTCTACCCACTCCCTCGACGCGCACTCCCTCGACGCCCCTCCTACGGGCCCGAGTCCCGTTCTATCTATGCGGCATCAATCCCAAACGTCCATCTCTTGAACGCGAAAACCCGGCCACCTGAGTAGGTGACCGGGCTGCGCGGTCGTCCTTGGTCGATCCTACTTAACGGCGGCCGGTGGATTGCCCGCCCGGGTTCTTGATCTCGGGGTCGCAGGGAAGCTCCTGCGTCGGCGAAAAGGTGGCGACCCCACCTGACGCCTCTCCGGAAACCGCCGGGGCCGCTGCTTTGCAGTGCCCCTGAATCCATGGGCGTGCGATTGGATCGTTGAGAATTACCGGCTCCTCCTGTCCCGGTGGAGCCACCGTCTGGGTGTGTGCCAGCGCTGTCGGGGCCAACGCAAGCGAGAACACCGCCGCCATCAAAGCAGTAGCGGCCTTCCTCGATAACCGTCTCATCACCACTCCTGTCCCTGTGGATCCGAATAGATCCAGCGATGCCAGCGAGCATACACCTGCGCATAAGTCGCCGATAGCCAAAATAAGAGGAAATGTCGCCGATGGCGTGGCGTCCAGCGTCGTGGCCGGACTTCTAGTCCGCTCGGTTGTGGCGGCTCCGTCGATTACCTAGTCCAATGGCGACCTCGCCTCATCATTGTTTCGTCGAGGCTCTTCCACTAGTGGTGTCGAAATCTCTCATCGCTCAGGGCCTCCTTGTCAATCTGCGCCAGTTCGGCGGTAATTACGGAGAGGGCGAACAAGCCATCGCGCAGCCGGCGCTTGCCCTTCGGTTCCATGTCCCCGGCGAGAACGTCCCACATCTCCTCCGGCTGCAGGTCCCCGCTGAGGACCTCATATATTCGGCCGCCGTCTAAGGCGTCGGCCTTCTGAATCGTGTCGGACATCCGACACCCCTTCCCTCAAGGCCCAATACAGCGATTGCTTGGGCCACTTTCGGAGGATGCTGACCTGGGGAAACGGCTTAGAGAACAGCGTTAGGTCCGCTTCTCTTAGGAGGCGGTTGCTCTACCACTGAGCTAACCCGGCGGACCTATTCAGGATAGTCGGAGCGGCGGTTTCTCCTGGCGCCAGCGTGTCGCCCAGCGCAACGCTCAACTGATAAAAACGCGGAACTGGGGGTGACGGGGGATACTCTGGCGGGTCATGTTGGGTCGGGAGTTCCTTCGTTGTGAGACGGCGCCGTGAGTGATCGGGGCCGTCATGCCCGCAGCTCGGGGCCGGGCTTCTATCGCGACGTCCTCCTTCTCGTCGCCGGCATCCTCATCGTGGGAGCCCTGGTCTTCGGAGGTCTCTCCCTGTGGGCGGGACGCACCGGTGACGACGAGCCGACACCTCCCGCCGTCAGTCCCACGCTCACCCGTGCCGAAACCACCACCACGACCGCCCCGAGCACCGCCCCGAGCATCACTTCCACCACGGCCGCGTCGACGACGAGCGGCGCGACGACGTCTAGCGTCACCACCACCCCCACTACCACCCGGGAGGCACGAGACCCCTCCGAAGTGCGGGCCATCGTCCTCAACTCGATCGGAGTGACCGGCCTCGCCGGCAGCCTCTCCGACGAACTGGCCGGTCTCGGCTACCAGGTGGCCGAGGCCGACAACTACACCCCGGAGCTTTCCGACACGATGATCTTCCACGCCGACGGTTTCGCTCTCGAGGCGGTTGAGCTGGCCGAAGCGGTGCCCGATGCCACCGTGGCGCCCGATCCCGAACTCGCCTCCTCGTGGGGAGTCGATGTGGTCGTCGTTATCGGTCGCTCGTATCAGGAATGACGTCTCGCCCGGGGGGAGGCCATCCCTTCACCGTGGCCGCCTGGATCCTGGTGGGCGCCGTGGTCGTCGCCGCCGTCGCCGGCGTCATGGGCGGGATCCTGTCCTCGTCGCTGGTGGTCGACCTCGCCGCCCTCTGGCCCCTGCTGGTCGTCGCCGTCGTCGCCGGACTCCTCAGCCGGCTCGGGAAGCGCCCACGAAAAGCCAGGGCGATCCTCCCTCTGGGGATCTTCACCGCCCTCGTTCTCGGCGGAGCGCTCCACCTCGGCGGGTGGGATCAGCTGCCTTCGGCTGCCGCCCGCCTCACCGGCCCGCCCCCCGGCGAGATGAGCGAGCCGACCGAGCTGGTGGCTCAGCTGTCCGGCGAGGTACAGTTGCATCCTCTCCGTAGCGGCCCCGCCTACCGGGTTTCGCCCATTCTCCTCGGCGGCAACGTCGGCGTCCCCATGGCGACGGAGACGTCGGTCGACGGCTCCGTCTCCGTGCGGATCGAAGCGGACGGCGACGCCCCCTCCTGGTACTCGTTCGCCGGGTGGCGGATCGGCTTGAGTCCCGAGGTCCCGTGGCGCCTGGTCCTCAACGGCCGGATCGAGGCGGATCTAGCGGCTCTCGCCGTGACCTCGGCGGCCATCGCCGGATCGGGATCACTCCGCCTCGGCCAACCCCCCGCCGACGGATCCAACATCATCATCGCCGGCGACTTCGACCTCTCCGTTCCTGCGGGCACGGCGGTAGTGGTCTCAGGCGAGGCCAACGTGCCCGCCGGCTGGGAGACGGGTGGGGGGAGGGCTCGGTCACCCGGCGAAGGGGCCGAGAGATCCTGGTCCATTTCCGTCCAGGGTGAGGTTGTCCCCACGATCAGGGAGAGGTGATGGCAGCCTCAGGGATAGACTCATCGGCGATGACTCCCGAGTCTCCTCGTCTCCAGCGCCTCCGCCGGACCGCATTCGTCGTCTGGACGACGCTGGGAGTCATCGCCCTCGTATGGGTGCTCCTCAGGATGGCCGACCTCGTACGTATCATCTGGCTCCCGCTGGCGTTCGCCGGCGGGCTGACACTCCTCCTCAACCCGATCGTCAACGCCTTCGAGCGCGTGCGCGTTCCCCGGGTGGTCGGAACCGTGTTCGCCTTCCTAGTGGCGGGCAGCGTGGTGGCGGCCACGGTGGTCCTCCTCGTTCCGGCGATCCGCCAGCAGGGCACGGAGTTCGCCACCCAGCTGCCCACGCTCTACGACTCCCTCGTTGAGGGTCTCCACTCGATGTCCGATCGGTTCGGCATCGACCTGGGCAACGTCTGGACGTCGACCACCATCCAGGAGTGGATCCGCAACCCGGACAACCAGGCGACGCTGCAGGAGCTGCTCGGCGGCTTCGGTTCCGGCGCCGGCCGAATCCTGCGCGGGGTGACCGAGACCATCGCTGTCGTCCTGTTGGCACCGGTGCTGGCCTTCTACATGCTGCTGGACGCCACCAAGTTCAAGCAGCGCTCCCGCGAGCTGACTCCGGCCCACCATCGTGAGGAGCTCACTTACGTCGCCAACCAGTTGGCCACCGCCCTGGGTTCGTTCGTGCGGGGTCAGCTCCTGGTCGCTCTGGTGGTGGGTGTGCTCTCCAGCGTTGCCCTCTACTTCCTGGATTTGCCCTTCTGGTTGCTGATCGGGATCACCGCCGGCATCCTCAACCTGGTGCCGTTCGTCGGTCCCTTCGTAGGCGGGGCTCTGGCGGCACTCGTCGCCCTCTTCAACGGATCCCTCACTCAGGCGCTCTGGGCGGTGGGGATCTTCACCGCCATCCAGCAGTTCGACAACCACGTCGTCACCCCGGTCGTCCAGCGGGCTCGGGTCAACCTGTCACCCCTCGTCATCGTCCTCGCTCTGATCGCTGGCGGCGCCATCGCGGGACTGCTCGGGGTCGTGGTGGCCGTGCCGACGGTGGCGGCGATCCGCATCGTCGCCGGCCACTTGTGGCGGACACGTGTGCTGGGCGAGTCGTGGCAGGAGGCGAGCGACGCCATGATCGAATACACCGAGCGACCGGAGCGGATCGCGGTGGTGCGGCGTCGCCGGCCGGTGGGCGATCAGCAGCGCCTGTTCGACACAGCGGAACACCCCGAACTGGCCATCAAGGAGCCGTCGGCCGATCCAGGCGGGTCCCGAACGTAGCCGTCACCTGCGACCTATCACCTACCACTTAGTACCCGACGCCGCGAGGCCGGCGAAGCGTTCCTAGGTTTCGCCCAGATAGGCCTGCCGCATCTGCGGGTTGGCGAGCAGGCCCTCGGCGGTGTCGTCGAGCACCAACTGGCCGGTCTGGAGGACGTAGCCCCGGTCGGCGATCGACAGCGCCATGTTGGCGTTCTGTTCCACCATGAAAACAGTGGTGCCGGCCTGGTTGATCTGGTCGATGATTTCGAAGTTCTGCGCCACGAGCACGGGCGCCAGACCCATCGACGGCTCATCCATCAACAGGATCTTGGGGCGGGCCATCAAGGCTCTCCCCACCGCCACCATCTGCTGTTCCCCGCCAGAGAGAGTCCCCGACTTCTGGTTCAGGCGCTCCTTGACCCGGGGGAACATCTCGAATACCCGCTCCATGTCCTCTTCGAAGTTCTCCGGATCCTCGCGCAGATAGGCGCCGATCTCCAGGTTCTCCTTGACCGTCATTCGCTTGAACAGCCGCCGGTTCTCGGGAACCATCGACACGCCCGCCTTGACTCGCTGCGCCGTCGTCCACCCGTTGGCGTTCTCGCCCCCGATCAGAACCGTGCCGGTGGTCGGCGGGACCATTCCCAGGATGGTCTTCAGGGTGGTCGTCTTGCCGGAGGCGTTGCCGCCGAGGAGGCAGACCATCTCCCCTTCGTAGATTTCGAGGTCCACGTCCTTCAGGATGTGAGCCGCACCGTAATGAGTGTTGACGGATTTGAACTCGAGGACCGGGACGCGGCCGTTGTCGCTCATGCGTTCCGCTCCTCGATGGCCGGCTTGCGCTCCTCCGCCGGACGTCCCAGGTAGGCCTCGATGACGTCCTCGTTGCTGGACACCTCTTCGTAGGAGCCCTCGGCGATCTTCACGCCGTGGTCGAGGACCATGACTCGGTCGGAGACCTCGCCCACCACCCGCATGTCGTGCTCGATCATCACCACGGTGAATCCCTTGTCGCTGCGCAGCTTGCCGATCAGCTCGGTCAGCTCGGCCGTCTCCCGAGGGTTCATCCCGGCGGTCGGCTCGTCGAGCAGCATCAGGACCGGCTCGGTGGCCATGGCGCGGGCAATCTCGAGGCGACGGCGGTTGGCGTAGGACAAGACGAAGGCGGGCTGGTCGAAACGGTATCCCACCAGCCTGGTGCCGAAGAACGAAAGGATCTCCTTGGCCTTCTCCTCGATCTCTCGCTCTTCCTTCTTGAAGGCCGCCGTCTGGAAGATGGCGCCGAAGATGCCCCGCTGGGTCCGGCAATGCTGACCCACCTTGACGTTCTCCAGGACGGTCAGGTTGGGAAACAGCCGAACGTTCTGGAAGGTCCGGGCGATCCCCGCCTTGGTGATCTCCGAGGGGGTCCGTCCGGCGAGATTGTGGCCCTCGAAGGTGATGGTCCCCGAATCGGGCGGGAACAGGCCCGAGATCACGTTGAAGAACGACGTCTTGCCGGCCCCGTTGGGACCGATGACAGAGACGATCTCGCCCTCCTCGATCGTGAAATCGATGTCCTGGAGGGCCCGGACACCGCCGAAGGCCTTGTTCAGCCCCCGAATCTCGAGCAGCGCCATCAGGACTCCTTGCCTTCCGTCTCGCTGGTGGCCAAGCTGTCGCCCTTGTCCAGCCAGGCGTCCTGGAGGAACTCCTCCTGGTGGAGTTCCTGGGCGCGTCTGGCCGAGGGGATCAAGCCCTCGGGGCGCTTCAGCATCATGAACACCAGCAGGGCTCCGTAGATCAGAAGCTTGAACTGGCCGAACTCCTGGAGCAGCCCCGGCGAGCTCGGACCTCCGAGAACCCCGATGAGAACCAGGGCGCCGACCGCTACCCCGGCGATGTTGCCCATCCCACCGACGATCACGACCACCAGGATGATGATGGAGGTCAGGATCTCGAAAGAAGCCGTGAAGACTGAGCCCAGCTTGGCAGCGAACAAGGCGCCGGCGAACGAGGCGAGCACCGCGCCGGTGACGAAAGCCAGCAGCTTGGCTTTGACCGTGTCGATACCGACCGCCTCGGCCACATCCTCGTCCTCTCTCATCGCGGCCCAGGCCCGGCCGATGCGGGAGTCCTGCACCCGCCAGCTCACGTAGACGGCGACCGCGACGAGGGCGATGGCGGCGTACACCATCAACTCGGGCGTGACACCACTCACCGAAATTTCGCCGACCGGGATGCCGGGAATGTTGCGGATCCCCTGGGCTCCCCCGAAATAGGGGGAGAGCCAGTCGGAGAGGAGTGTGAGGCGCACGATCTCGCCGAAGCCGAGGGTGACGATGGCCAGGTAGTCGCCCCGCATCCGGATCACCGGGGTGCCGACCATGATTCCGGCGATGATCGCCATCACGAGCACCACCGGAAAGGCGAGCCACCAGCTCAGCTCCGGGTTGAAAAACGGAGACAGGGGAGAGGTGAGCACTGCGGTGGTGTAGGCGCCGATGGCGAAGAAGGCCACGTAACCCAGGTCGAGCAGCCCCGCCAGTCCCACCACGATGTTCAAGCCGAGGCCCATCAGCACGAACAGACCCACATTGGTCAGGAGCTCGTTCAGCACCCCGCCGAGAAGCTGAGGCACGATGATCAGAGCAACGGAGACGACGGCGATGAGGATGATTTGCTTGCGCCGCCGATCGCGTTCATCACCCGAGGTGACGGCTTTCCGGACCGACGGAATTCGGCCCGGCAGATACAGGCTGAGCCCGACGGCGACCGTGAAGAGGATCACCGCCCACAGAATCGTCAGTCCGCCGCTGTTGGCGTAGATCGTGTTGGGGAGGGTCTTGAACCAGTCGAAGAAGTCGTCGATGACCGTTTCGAAGAGGGCGAAGATCACCACCGCCTCTGCCCCGATCACCAGCGCGCGCTGGATCGGTCGGGACAACCAGTGGACCGCGGCTCCGCACACTGCGAGGACCATCCCGAGCACCAGGTTGGCGACGAAGCCGCCACCTGTGCCCAAACTGTAGGTCAGGGTCTCGACCAGCTGGGGTCCGAGATTGGGGAAGATCTCTCGGATGTTCGGCACCGCCTGCACGAAGGCGACGAAGGCCCCTGTCATGGCCCCGGCGATCGCTCCGGCGATGGCGGCTGACACCACATCTCCCACCGTTCTCGGAGTCTCGGCACCTGTGACCTGGAGACGGCGGGCGATGAGGTAGCCGGCCGTGAAGGGCACGGCCGCCACCACCAGGTAGCCGAATTTGATGATCGGTTCGACCAGGGTGCGCTGGTTGAAGGCCTGCACCATGCCGATTGCGGCGAGGAAAATCGTCACCCCTCCGGTCAGCAGGGCAACTCGCAGTGTCCGGCGCCAGTCGATGCTCAACGAACGGCCGACAGAGGAGGTGGCGGTGGCGGCGGTCATGCCCGGTCCTCAGAGCCGAGGCGCTCGCCGAACAGGCCGCTGGGCCGGAAGACGAGCACGAGGACCAGGGCGGCGAACGCGATCACGTCTTTGAGCTGTGAAACCCCCGGGATGCCCAGGCCATCGAGGATCAGCAGCGGCCCGAGGCCTTCGAAGAGTCCCAGGAGAATACCGCCCCCCATGGCTCCGACCATGTTGCCGATCCCTCCCAGCACGGCGGCGGTGAATGCCTTGATGCCGGGAATGAACCCGGTGAAGAAGCTGACCCCCCGAAAGAGGAGCGCCCACATGAGCCCGGCGACCCCGGCCATGGCTCCTCCTACGGCGAAGACCGTCACGATCGTCCGGTCGACGTTGATGCCCATGAGGCCGGCGATTTCCTTGTCCTCTGCCACCGCGCGCATCGCCTGGCCGGTCTTGGTGTGCCGCACGAAGAACCAGAGGCCGACCATCGACAGTGCCGCCACGCCGATCACGAGGGCGTCTCTCGTGTCGATCCCGCCGAGGAAGGCGATCTCACCCTGGAACACCTCAGGCGCCTGCGGGTAGGTGCGCAGGCCAACACCGAAGAGTCCGGCGAAGGTGTACTGGAGAAAGAACGAGACCCCGATCGAGGTGATGAGGGGGATCAACCGGGGAGCGCCGCGGAGTGGCCGGTAGGCGATCCGCTCGATCAACACCGCCACCAGCGTCGAGGTGAGCATGGCGACCACCAGGACGATGCCGATTGCGAGAAACGGATTGGCGTTCCACACGCCGTTGTCGAACAGCCAGTTGGCGGCGATGAAGCCCACCATCGCCCCGGACATGAACACTTCGCCGTGAGCGAAGTTGATGAAGCCGAGAACGCCGTAGACCATCGAGTAGCCGAGGGCCAGCAGGCCGTACATGGCACCCTGGGACAGGCTGGCGACGAGGAGGTTCCGCCACTGGGAGAGCGTGAGGCCTTCGCCGGCGACGAACTGGCTGATCGACCCGAACAGGCCGAAGGCGATCACCAGGATGGCGCCGATCCGGATTCCCCAGAGGAAGATATCGACCCAGTTGGGGCGGAAGGCCCTTCGGGCGGTCTCTACGGCGTCGCTCGTCCGGTCGACGGTCGTGGTCATGGTCTCCTCGGCCAGCGTGAATGGGGTTTATAGCAGCGAGGACCCGGG
>DATABS010000068.1:0-6075 GCA_036259475.1 Acidimicrobiia bacterium
GCGTGCTTGTTGACGCCGCCCGACGTCACGGCGTCGAGAAGTTCATCCACGTGTCGACCGACGAGGTATATGGCTCAGTCGCCGAGGGCTTCGCCCCCGAGTCGGCGGTTCTCGACCCGTCGTCGCCATACTCGGCCTCCAAGGCGGGGTCTGACCTCCTCGTCCGATCCTATGGGGTCACGTTCGGTTACCCCGTAATCGTCACGCGATGCACTAACAACTACGGCCCCTACCAGTTCCCGGAGAAGGTGATCCCGTTGTTCGTGACCAACCTGCTCGACGGCAAGAAGGTTCCCCTCTATGGCGATGGTCGCAATGAACGCGACTGGCTTTACGTCGAAGACCATTGTGCGGCCATCCATCTGCTGGTCGACGAAGGTGAACCGGGGGAGATCTACAACATCGGCGCCGATGCGCAGCTCCCAAACATCGAGCTGACCCGGCGCATCCTGGCAGCCTTTGCCCTCGACGAGTCCTGGATCGATCGAGTGACAGACCGTCCCGGTCATGATCTCCGTTACGCCGTCGACTCTTCGAAGATCCGCCGGCTGGGCTGGGCTCCCGCCCATCCCTTCGACGAGAGGCTGGGCGACACCATCGAATGGTACGAGCAACGCGCGGACTGGTGGCGCCCGATCAAGGCGGGAGAACGGTGAAGGGCATCCTGCTTGCGGGTGGCGCGGGAAGCCGGCTCGATCCGATCACCCGCGTGGCCTCCAAGCAGCTGCAGCCGGTGTATGACAAGCCGATGATCTACTACCCGCTCGCCACTCTGATGCAGGCGGGAATCCGCCAGCTCCTGCTCATCACCACCCCCGAGGATATGCCGCGGTTTCAAGCGCTGCTGGGAGATGGTTCGATGTGGGGCATTGAGATTTCTTATGCAGTGCAGCCTGAGCCAAAGGGCATAGCTCAGGCCTTCATCATCGGCTCAGACTTCGTGGGGTCGGATCCTGTGACCCTGATCCTCGGCGACAACATCTTCTACGGGCGGCTCGGGCTTGAGGAAGTGGTGGCGGAGTTCCGAGGTGGCGCCTTCGTGTTCGGATACCCCGTGCGGGATCCCGAGCGATACGGGGTGGTCGAGTTTGACAAGAACGGCACGGTGCTCTCCCTCGAGGAGAAGCCGTCGCGGCCCCGTTCCCGCTTCGCAGTTCCAGGAATCTACGTCTACGACGCCGAGGTTGTGAAGATCGCTTCGTCGATTCAACCGTCAGGACGGGACGAATTGGAGATAACCGATGTCAACAAGGTCTACCTCGAACGTGGTGAGCTGAGGGTTCAGATCATCGACCGAGGAGTGGCGTGGCTCGACAGTGGGACACATGACAGCCTCCTCGAGGCCGCGAATTTCATAGCCACCATCGAGCACCGGCAATCCATCAAGATCGCCTGCTTGGAGGAAATCGCCCTCTACAACGGTTTCGTAACCAGAGCTCATTTCGACGACCTAGTAGCCGCCCTGCCGAACTCGCCATATCGGCAGTACCTCGAGTCGCTGTCACTCGACGAGGTCTGAGTGTCGCAGCGTCGAGTGCTGATAATCGGAGCAGGGGGACAACTCGGCACGGCGTTCGCGGAGCTCCTACCCGACGCCCGTCGCGTGACCCGGGAGAGGCTGGACCTCGCTGAGGCATCTCCGGCTGATCTGGGTCGGCTGCTTCACGAATCCGGGGCCTCCGTTGTCATCAACTGCGCGGCGTACACCAACGTGGACCAGGCCGAATTGGAAGAGGCGCTTGCAACGCAGGTCAACGGATGGGCAGTCGGGAGGCTCGCCGCCGTCGCGGCAGAATTGGATATTCGTCTGATCACCTACTCGACCGATTACGTGTTCGACGGCCAGGGGCAAAGGCCGTATCTCGAGAGCGACATGACGGATCCCGTCAACGCCTACGGACGTAGCAAGCTCGTCGGGGAGCGGGAGGCCCTCGTCACCGATGCCTCGATTCTGGTCATCCGTACTTCTTGGGTCCTGTCCGCAACTCATCGAAACTTCGTGACCGCCATCCTGTCCCGAGCCCGACAAGGCCAACCGCTTAAGGTGGTGGCGGATCAGAGAGGTTGTCCAACGATCGCCGCCGATCTGGCCGTCGCCACATTGGCGGGCCTCGAAGCTGAAGCGACCGGATTGTTGCACTTGACGAATCGAGGTGAGACGACCTGGTTTGACCTTGCACGGACCGCCATCGAGGCAGCAGACCTCGACTCGTCCCTGGTGAGTCCATGCCCGACCGAGGACTACCCGACTCCAGCGCGGCGTCCGGCATACTCGGTGCTCGGCTCGGAAGTGGCCCCGAAGCTCGGTCTCGAGCCGCTGCCCCATTGGACGAGCTCGATCGAGAGTGTCGTCAGCGGTTCCATGCGCCTGATCGGAGGCTGACTTTCGGCTGCGGCGGAATTCATGGCGGCGGTCGCGCGCCGGTCGCTCCAGCCGTATCAAGTCCCGTCTAGCTGATCCACCGTTCCAACGTCAGGCCGGCCAGCGGGGGACGCGTTGCCAGCTTCAAGAAGTCCTCGTCACCCCTCACGTAGGTGTTGTCGTCGTGGCGTACGCGTACGAAGTCGAACCAGTGAGTCGAATACAAGCGATGCCCTTCGGCAGTCATTCGCTCCCAGAGCATGGAATCGACGCTCCGATTTACCCGGCGAAACCCATACCGGCGCACCAGTTCCGTCCGAGCCAGCATCGTCGCCCCAGGGAGGTGATGGACAAATCGCTCTTGGTCGTCGATCCGCCAGTCGACCATGACATCGGACGCCGTCAGGTACGTCGTGTTGGCGAGCTTTCCAACCGCGGCGGCGCCCGAGTATCTGGCAGCCAGGACGAGATCGGTCAGGTGGTGGCTCCCGTAATGATCATCGTCATCCATCTTCGCAACATATTCTCCATTGGCAGCGTCGAGACCGGCGTTGAGGCAGTCACCGAGCGTCCAACGATCGGGGCAACCCACCACCTGCGTCGGATCGTCGACGCGTTCGAGTAGGCGTTGGACCTCGGCGACGTTGAATCGCTCCACGCCGTGGAGTAGAAGGGACAGCTCCTTTCTTGGCCATCGCTGCACCGCAAAAGATTCGAGCAGACGCTGAACCTGTTCAGGTCGTTTGGTAGCCGCCAACACAGTGATCCGTTCGGGGGCTACAACCGGTATTCCAATCTGGTGGAGGATCTGCTCGAACCGGCTCCTCGGCGTGTGAGTCATGAATACATGTCGACGCGCGGAGACCGATAGCCTCCCCCGCTCCACCTCGTCTGAGAGTCGATCGAAGGCGTTCGTGACGTCCTGGGGCGACTCGACTCTCACGTAGCGATCTGGAAGGAGCGCGTCGAGAACTGTTGAGGGCCGTGACATGACGGGCGTCCCCGACGCGATCGCCGCGAGAGCCCATGAAAGCTCGTCACGACTCTCGGCCCCTGACGGCAAGAACACGGCCCTATAGCGTTTGACGATCACCGAGAGGCGGTCGGGCTCGGGGTGTTTGACGTTGTGATGGCCGGGAAAGAAGCCATCCGCCCTCGGCCCATACAGGTGGACTTCATCGGCTACAGGATCCAGCAAACCGACATCAGCCTCCGCCAGCGCCGACCAGGTGAGCGCGAGGACTCCGTTCGCGGGCTGACGCCTCCATCCGATCGGATTGTGGACCCGCGGATCCGCCACAGGTATGAACATCGGAGGGCGATCCGACGATTCCGTAGTCGCTCGGGCAGCGTTGTCTACGTGAACAAGATGGGCTCGCCTGGCGAGCCGTGAAGCGATGTGGTGTTCTGCGGTAGCGATCAACACGACCGGTATTTCGTGTTCGCTGCGAGGCGTCTCCAAGTCATCGAGTGACTCGGTCGGCGCAGGCTCGACGAGAACCAGATCGAAGTCCATCGATGGCTCGTCCAGAACATCGAAGGACGGGGCGACATCTGAGAATCTGTCGAGGGCTCCGAGATGCGCTACTCGCAGATGCGGGTAGTGAAGGGGCTCACCGGGCGAAGCAAGCTCACTTGCGGCCTCCCGAGAAACTCCTGATGGGGACCGCCTTCGCAACCGCCTCAACATGACGGCTTCGACCTCCGGAAGGGTGCGAGCATATGCCGGGCTCTCGACCAATCCATCGAGATCGATCGTGTGGCTCTCTTGGAAAGCGAGTTCGGTGCGTGCCGTCTCTGCATGGAGTAACTCAACGGTATCGGCTTTGCTGCAGGCGAGCTCAAACCGCTCTATCGGGATCCCGACTTGAGGGCATGCGATGAATCGAGGTCTTCGACGCTCTAGCGTGTTGCTATGGCATCAGCGGACGAGGACGTCGGAAAGCTTCGGGAGCTGGTCGCCGACGAACGGGCTCGCCGAGCCAGGACGGAGAAACAGCTCGCCGCCCAAAAGGCGGAAACTGCGCGGTGGCGTCGCAGGGCGCGCCAGGTGGAACTGGCTTCAAAGGCATTTATCCGCCTTCCGACCTTCCGTTCGGCCCCGACGGTGGCCGAGCCTGCGAGTGCGGGTCCCGTAGCATTCCCGGCGATCCGCGCCGGGATCGGCGGTGCACCCACGTGGCTGGTTCGGGCAATGGAGACGGTGGACCTCGTCGGTCTCGATGAGGCGGGCCTCGCGATGCTCGACGTGGTGATCGTCGGTGGCGGCTCCGTCGTTGCTGGCGTCGAGGAGTTGATCAAGTGGCCGGTCCGCCCTCCCCTGATCGCCTTCTCACCCACCGGCGAACTCGAGCGAGTACTGGCCACAACGGAATGCGCTGTCGTGGTTGGCGACTCCTCGGTGCCTGCGGTCGTTCGGGTGGGTGATGTCGTCCCGCTCGGCCCGCTGACCCAGGGCTACCAGTCCGAGCCCCAAGAGATCGCTCGCCGGGTGACCGGGGGTCTCGACCGAACTGTCGCCTCCGTAACGCACGAACTTCTCCGGTCAGCAGGCCTCGGTCTTCCTTCTCCAATTCCCACAGTCAGCACTATCGCAGTCACGAATCGTCCGGACCGAGTTCGCACGCTTCTAGAGACACTTCGAGCGCTGCAGTACGCCGACCTTCGGATCGAGTTGGGTACTCATGGATTCACCTTGGACTTCAGCGACCGGCAGGTTGCGGAATCCTGGTTCGGGGATCGTCTGACGATTCGGGAATTTCCCGAGCAGTGGCCGCTCGGTCGGTGCCTCAATGAGGTGATCGAAGGAACCACCAGCAATCTGTGGGCGAAGATCGACGACGACGACTTTTACGGTCCGACGTACCTTCAGGAAGCGGTGATCGAGCTGCTGACTACCGGTGCTGAACTGGTCGGTAAGCAGACCCACCACCTGTACGACTCGACCCTCGACCGTACCTACCTGCTCCAACCGGGTAATGAGTACCGCGACACCGCATACGTGCCCGGTGCCACATTCGTTGGCCGACGCGGCGCCTGGGAGCGTGTTCCATTCGCCCACCGTCGTGCTCGAGTGGATTCGACCTTCGTGCGCGGGATGGGCGCCGTCGGGCTCTCGATCTACTCGACCTCTCGGTTCGAATTTGCTGTCGGACGTGGTGGTGGCGATCACACCTGGCACGTGGATGAGACCTTCTACCAGGCGAGGGGCCGCCCGATCGGAGACGGGTTCCGCAGAGACGACATTTTCCTACCCGCGATGGGCTGACTGGCCGCGGCACGGATAAGCCGATTAAGGTCGCTTCGTCCCCTACCGATTCAGTCATCCCAATGACAAGGTTCTTTCCACGCGTCCTCTTTGCCGCCTGCGCTCTGAGCGCCCTGTCACTCTCCGCCCTCGCCCAGGAGGATCCGCCGACTGAGCCGAGCGACGTCTACGGCATCGCCTTCCCTATCGACGGTCCTCACAGCGACAACTACGACAACTTCGGTGATTGCCGTTCCGGCTGCTCCCGCGCTCACGAAGGGGCCGACATCATGGCCGACAAGCTGACCCCCGTGGTCGCTGCCGCCGATGGTGTCGTGACCTCCGTTCGAGGGATCGAACTGGACGGGACTCCGGTCCCCGGCGGTTCACAGTGGCTGGTCGTCCAGCACGACGGGTGGCAGACCCGATACCTCCATCTCAACAACGACACCGCCGGCACCGATGA
>DATABS010000069.1:0-8294 GCA_036259475.1 Acidimicrobiia bacterium
ACCACTCGTCGGACCAGGGCGGTCGATCTGGCGTGGCTATTTGAGGTGGCTGAGCTTGTCTGGATTGCCCACGGCGTCGATGTGGACGATCTTGTCGTCGCGTAGGGAAAGCGACACAACTGCGCGGATTTCGTTTCCGACGATGACCGCAACTCCGGGCTCGCCGTTGACGTCCACGACGTTGAAGCGGGCTGCTTCCTGGCGGAAGGAGCGAAGGATCACCCTCGCTACCCGAGCGTCACCGCGAACAGGTCCGGCCGGGGCCCCGGGGACGTGGCCACCCGAGTCGAATGTCCCGGCTACTTCTGGGTCCAGAATCCGGAGGAGTGCTTCGAAGCTGCCGGATGCGCAGGCGTTGGCGAACTCCTCGGCGGTTCTCGCCAGCTGGGATCGACTTGGCTTGAACCGCCCGGCAGCATCGCTGTCGGCGACACGCCGCCGCGCCCGGCTGGCCAGTTGGCGACATGCCTCCGGCGAGCGGCCCACTAGCTCGGCGACGGCTTCGAATGGAACGCCGAAGACGTCATGAAGGACAAGGGCGGTGCGTTCTGCCGGCGAGAGTGTCTCCAGAACGACGAGCAGCGCCATGCGCACTGACTCATCCAGCGTCACCCGCTCCTCGGGAGAGAAGGCGCTGCCGCTGTCGACCAGCGGTTCGGGGAGCCAGGGTCCGACGTAGGAGACACGGCGGGCATGCGAGGACCGCAAGTGATCGAGACTGAGGCGCGCCGTGACTGTGATCAGCCATCCCAGCGGGTCGTCGATCCCGTCGAGACCGACGCGCAGGAGCCGCACGTATGCCTCCTGGGCAACGTCTTCTGCTTCGCTCACGCTGCCGAGCATCCGGTAGGCCACATCGAACACGCGGCGCCGGTGGGCGTGCCAGGCGCCTTCGATGTCGATTCGGCTCGAATGGTCCATGTCTATTACTCAGGACGATCTACACGTCGTAAGCGTGACACGCCTGACCATGTCACACCTGGGTGCGCTTTCCCGTCCTATGGGCGACGACCTCGCCAAAGCAAGGAGAGCATCATGGCCAGTCACCCGCAGCAGTCTTCACCGTCACGAGAAGGACAGCAACGTCCTGACTGGTTGAACTGGGATTCCTATCCATTCGAGCTCCGGACCCTGAGCTCGCCCGAAGGCGACACCGCCTTCATCGATGAGGGCGACGGACCGCCACTGCTCTTCGTTCATGTGGGCATGTGGTCGTTCGTCTGGCGCGACGTCATCGTTCGGCTACGCCAGAATTACAGGTGCATCGCGATCGACCCGCCGGGGAGCGGTCTCAGCTCCCACCCCACGACCGGCCCGCCGTCCATCTCCGACGCCGCCCACGCGGTCGATCAGGTCGTCCGGCATCTGAACCTGAACGACATGGCGCTCGTGTTTCATGACCTGGGAGGCCCCGCCTCCCTCCTCGCGGTCGGAAACTGGCCGAGCCGTGTCCGGCTGTTGGTCGCGGTCAACACGTTCGGCTGGCGCCCATCGGGACTGCTCTTGCCGTTGATGCTGGGTTTGATGGGCAGTGCTCCGATGAGTCACCTCAACCGGGTGACCGGCTGGTTGCCCCGGATCTCGGCCACCCACTACGGCGTCGGACGTCACCTCGACAAACCTGACCGCCGGGTGTTCAGAGCGGGCATGCAGGGGCGGCAGCGGCGCACATTTCATTCCTACGTCGACTCCGCTCGACCCGGCCACACGGACTACCCGGCCATCGAAACGAACGTGCAGGCGCTCGCCGATCGCCCACTCACGACCGTCTTCGGCGAGCGCAACGACCCCGGACACTTCCAAGAACGCTGGCTGGAGCGGTTCCCGAATACCACCCAGGTCGTCGTGCCGGGCGGCTACCACTTTCCCATGTGCGATGATCCCGATCTCGTCGCGGCGGCGATCGACGACGCCTATGCCCGCAGCACCGTTCCGCCAGAGCCTCTGCAGGCCAAGGACGGACGGTGAACGCTGCCTTCGAAACTCATCCACGAGACATCTCAGCTCGTTCCGCTCTCCGGAATATGCCCCGGGCTGCGCCCGCATACTGGTAACTTCGAAACAGGTCAAGGCAGGTCACGCAGCCAGAGGGATAGGTGTGCGGGACGCATCGTGCTGCTCGTTACCACCATCAGCTCGTCGGGCAGCGTCTCGGGATCCATCTGCTCGCGAAGCCGGAGCCCGAAACGTTCCACCGTCCGGGCGGCGTCGTACCTGCTGCGATAGAAGCGCCGGTCGATCATGGCCTGCAGCCGTCTCCGAGCCGGATGGAACAAGGCCGCCACCACGAGGACGGAGACTGCCACTCCAAGATTGTTGTCGAACCCGAACGCCAGTCCGACTCGGCTGAGGAGGAACACCAATCCCAGATACACCGCTGCCAACAGACCGCTGAGGACGCCGTAGACGAGGGTGAGATTGATGATCCGGTCGATCTCATACAGCCGATAGCGGAGGATGCCGATGCCCGCCCCGGCCGGTCCGAGCAGGAGGCCGACGGGCACCAACTGCTGGGCGATCGGAGATACGCGCCAGAAGGCGGATCCGACGACCACGATCGCGCCCATGACGGTTCCGCCGTAGGCGAACCACTTGATCTGTTGGCGCTGGTCATCGCCGGCGCGGCGATATCGGACCACCAGCGAGGCCACGGCCAAAAGAGTGGTCGCCAGGAGAAGAACGAATCCTACGTAGCCGATGAGCTGGGCACCGGGAAGCACTCCCAACGGGTTGGCCAGCATCGCAAGGCGTGGCTCATTCATCAGCGGTCCCGGCCTCAACGCGAATCCGAGTATCGCCATCGTCATGCCGATGACACCTGCCCAAAGCACGCCTCTCCACCGAGGGGAGGGGAGCCGTCCAGTGGGGAACAGGACCAGCACCACCACTGCCGGCAGGCCGATCAGCGGGATCCATGCCCACTCCTGCACCCACGCCGCCATCAGCGCTCCTCCTGGCATGACGGGACGCCCTAGAGACTCGAGCGCATATCCCAGGCAGGCTGCCTGAATCGCCGCCGCCGAGCCGGTGGCGCAGAACACCCAACCGATCGGGTTGGCGGGATGGCGGGAGGCGACCACTGTCCCGACCGTGGAGAACCCGACGACGATGGTCGCCATGACGGCGGTTTCGGCACCCGCCAGCACCAGACTGACCGTACCCAGAGCGACATTCGCTATCCACACCACCCACGCGACGACCCGGGAAGGAGTCATTGGTGGGGTGACCTCACCACCGACACGATCCAACCGACCACGGCCAGGGTCAGCAGGATGTATCCGGCGATGGCCTGCGCACCCTGGGAGGTAGGTTCGGCACCGAGAAGGAAGAGAGCTGCGTGGATGCCGAACGGAATAGCCGCCGCCGCTCCCAAGGCACGCACCCACGCCGGGAACGCCGTTGGGAGGCTGACCATCAAGAGGGCGGGAACGTAGAAGAGGGTGGCCCCGGCGAAGGCCGACTCGCCGCCCTGTTCGGGCCCACCCCCCGTCCAGATCATCGTCTCCGCCACAGCCAGGATGATGAACCCGGCCGCCACCAGCGTCTCGCCCCGGCGCAGATGCCGAAAAGCCAGCATGATGGCGCCCACCGCTAGACCAATGCTGCTCACCGCGAAGAGGACGGTCTGGGCGGTTCCGACGCCGAGTGCTCCCCCGACCTGGCCGAGCACCGCTCCCACTGCCAGACCGGCCACTGTTAGTTTCGGTTCAGCGGTCCAGCGGCGCGCTGGAATCTGGGTCGAAATTGTGGTCATCTCGTCTCCTTTCGTCTTGACGGCACGAACGGAAGCTAAGGAGACGACGGCGGACCGGGAAGCCGACTAGCCCCCGATCTGGGGAGGGAACCTTCACCCTCGCATAGGGATGACCGGATAACCTGATGGAGGCAATCCCGCTTCCCGACAGGAACGGTGGAGGCGACAATGGCCCGATGACGTCGGTGTCCCATCGGGTGGTTCTCACCTCGGCGGCGACAGCGATCGCCGCCGTGGCGGCGGGCCTGTCGCTACAGGAAACCGGCTGGCAGGGCTTGCCCGCTGGTTTCCTCCAGTACGCCCTGGTAGCAGCCGGGACCAGCGTCCTGGGGGCGTTCATCCTGTGGCACCGGCCCCACAACCGCTACGGCCTCACCCACCTGGCCATCGGCGTGCTGTTCGCCACCGTCGTACTGGCGGCAGCCGTCCTGGCTCGGGCCGACGGCTTGCCCGGCTGGGCCGCGGAGACGGCCATCGCCTGGTCCTGGCTCGCCACCGCTCCGCTGCTCCCGTTGTGGGTGATCGCCATCGCCACCTTCCCCGACGGGCGGTTCCACCGGCCGGTCGTGAGACGAGCAACCGTGGCCCTGGCCCTGGTGATGCCCGTGCTGGCTGTGTTCGGGTACCTACTGGCACCACCCGGTGAGCCCCCTCCGCTGATTCGGGTGGCGGTACCGGCCGCTCTCGCCGGTCCGCTGGCCGGCTGGGGCGGGGAAGCTCTCTTCCGGGTGGCGGCGATGTCGGGAGCGGTGCTGGGTGCCCTGGCTCCGGCAGCTGCGATCGGGGCTCTGGCGCATCGCTTCCGCCATGAGGGACCGGTCGTTCGCCAGCAGATCAAGTGGCTCCTCGCCGGAGCGGCCATCTCGGTGGCGCTCCAGGCGATCCCGGTGCAGGCCATCGACTCCGAGGTGCTGCGCAGCTTCGCTCAGGTTTTGGTGTTGCTTGCCGTGCCGTTACCCCTGCTGGCCGCGGCCCTGGCGATCTTCCGACACGGGCTGTGGGAGATCGACGTCGTCATCTCGAAAGGGGTCGTGTACGCGCTGGCCTCGGGAGTGCTGACCGCCCTGTTCCTGGGGATCGCCCTCGTCGCCGGCTTGAGCGTCGGGGGACGTGACGGTCGGGTGGTGACTGCGCTCGGCCTGGCGCTGCTGGTCACCTTCCTGGCTCAGCCTCTGCGTCAACGGCTGGAGAAGATGGTGGCAAAGCTGTTGTACGGAGACGAGCCACGGGGATTAGTGGGCCTCGCCCGGTTGGAAGATGCCGTCGGGGACAGCCCCGACGCGGCCAGTCTCGGCGCTCGCATCACCGGCATAGTCATGAAGTCGCTCGCCGCCGGATGGTGCGGCGTATGGCTCTATCTGCCCGGAGAGGGGTCCGGCGTGTTCAGAACCATTGCCTCGTCGGGCCGGGAGGCCGGCCCAGCTGTGTTCTTGTCCGGAGAGGCAGCCGACGGGCTTGCCCGTCTCTCGAGCGCCCATCTCGTCACGGATCTCGATGCCGAGAGCGACCTGGCGCTTCGTCCCCTGGTGAGCGAGCCGGCGGCGATGGTTGCACCCTTGACCGCCGGAGGCGAGCTCGTCGGGCTGATCGCCTGTGGGGCACCGACCGCCGAGCCGTTCGGTGACGGAGACCTGGACCTCCTCACCATCATCGCTCGGGAGTCAGCCCTTGCCTTGCGCAACCTTCGTCTCGAGGGTGAGCTGCGCCAACGACTGGACCAGATCGTGGTTCAGGCGGCCGAACTGCACCGTTCCCGCCAGCGGCTGGTGGCCGCCCAGGACGAGGAGAGGCGGCGCATCGAACGGGACCTCCATGACGGCGCCCAACAGCAGCTCGTCGCCTTGGCAGGGCACTTGCGTCGAGCCAGCCGGGCGACCGATCCGATCGCCAACGCCGAGCTGGAGAGACTTGCGGACGAAGCGGAGGAAGCGGTCTTGTCGCTCCAAGAGCTCGCCCGGGGGATATATCCGAGCTTGCTCTCGGACCTGGGCCTGGAGGCGGCGCTGCAGACGCATGCCGCTCGTCTGCCTCTCGACGTTCGCATCGATGTGGGCCCGGCGACGAAGGGCCGCCGCCTCACCTCGGAGATGGAGGCCGCTTTCTACTTCGTTGCCCTCGAAGCGATGACAAACGTCGTCAAGCACGCCCCGACTGCCGCCATGATCGTTTCCCTCCGGGCCGACCCGACCGAGCGGCGGGTAATCCTCGAGGTCCACGACGACGGGCCCGGGTTCGACCCTACCGCCGTGTCCGGGAGCGGGCTCCAGAACATGGCCGACCGCATCGGGGCGGTGGGTGGGAGCTTGGTGGTGGAGAGCCGACCCGGTGCCGGTACGTGGATCCGGGCCCAAGCGCCCGAGGAGGCCGGCGTCAGCGACCTCAGGAGCCGCCGAGCGACTCCCTGAGATAGATGAGGACCGCCGCCACCCGCCGGTTGAGGTCCGACTCCTCGCGCAGTCCCAGCTCGGAGAAGATGGTGGAGATCCGTTTCTCGACAGTCGCCACGGCGATCGACAGCTCCGAGGCGATGGCGCTATTGCTCTTCCCGTCGGCCATGGCGGCCAGCACCTCCAGCTCCCGGCGCGTGAGCCGCGACAGGGCCGAACCGGGCTTCTTCGCCCGCCGATCGAGCAGCGCCTCCAGGATGCGCGGATCGACGACCGACCCCCCGGCCGCCACCTCACGCAGCGCCCGAACGAGCTGATCGACGTCTCCCACCCGGAGCTTGTGCAGGTAGCCGAGGCCGGCCACACCTTCCTCGAGCAGCGCCCACACGTAACCCTCGTCTTCGTGCTGGCTGAGGACGACCACCCCCGTCTCGAAACGCTCCTCCTTGATCACATGGGCGGCCCGGATGCCCTCCATGGTGTGCGTGGGCGGCATCTTGATGTCCATGAGCACCACATCGGGTTCGAGCCGACGCATCTCGGCAAGGACGCTGTCGTAGTCGGCCGCCTCTCCGACCACCGTCACCCCTGGTACCTCGTCCAGCAGCCGTCGCGTGCCCTCACGCACGAGGAACTGGTCTTCAGCGATCAACACCCGTAGATCGTCGGCCACCACCGTGCCGACAGTAGTCGTGGAGAACGCCAGGTCCCGGCGAAGCGATTCGTTAGCCACTCACATTTGTTCTTCTGCGTACTTCTCGCTGCCTGGGCGGATGTTTTGGTTGTGGTGGAAGAAGTTGTCGGGGTCGTACTTGGTCTTTAGGCCCACCAGCCGGTCATAGATCGCGGCGGTGTAGGCCTCGCGGATCCGGTCGGAATCTTCGTCGGCGCCGAGGAAGTTGACGTAGACACCCTCCTGGTAGCGGCCTAACGCGGCGAAGAAGCGTCTGGCCCAGGCGATGTCCCGGTCGGCGTAGTCCTCGCCGGACCGCCACACGCCGTTGACGTTGATGTTGTGTGATGCCTGCCGGTTTCCGAACGCGGTGGCGGCTTCCGGCACGCGGCTGACCGCGCCTCCCATGTGGAACATGACCGTGTACGACCGTGGTGACGTGAATGTGAATGCGTGTTCGGCGATCACCTCGATCAGGTCGTCGCCAAGCTGGGGGAGGTACGTCGACTTCCAGTAGTAGTTCCAGCCGTGCAGCACCGTGGAGTCGAGGGCGTTTTGGTGGTTCACGTATGGTTTCGGTGCGATCAGATCGAGAAGGGGCCTCCCGACGGCGCGCAAGGGACGGAGCGCCGATTCGGCGTCCTCAACCGGCCCGGCGTAGCAGACGCCCACCTGTATCACCGAGCGCCAATGCAGTTCGTCGGGGATGACCGGTAGCGGCGGCACGGTGCCGAATTTGACGACGGTGCCCAGCTCGTCGGGGGCGCTGCTCGCGAAGTCGCGGTAGGAGCGGAGAACCTCACCGGTGTCGCTTGCGTCCCAAAGGATGGGGCCGGCCAGAACGTCGGGTCCTACGGGGTGGAGTTGGAACTCGAACGAGGTGACCACACCGAAGTTGCCCCCTCCTCCCCGCAGCGCCCAAAAGAGGTCAGGATTCTCGTCTTCCGATGCCCGCAGCAGTTCGCCGTCGGCGCTCACCACATCGGCGGCGAGGAGGTTGTCGACCGTGAGACCGTGCTTTCGCATGAGCCAGCCGATACCGCCGCCCAGGGTGAGTCCTGCGACGCCGGTGTGGCTGACGATGCCGCCGGTGGTGGCCAGCCCGTGGGCTTGGGTCGCCTGGTCGACGTCGCCCCAGAGGGCACCACCCTGGACCTGGGCTGTGCGGCTGGTGGGGTCTACCCTGACGGCCCGCAGCATCGAGAGGTCGATGACGATCCCGTCGTCGCAGACCGCGGTGCCGGCCACGCCGTGGCCCCCACCCCGCACCGCGATTTCCAGCTCGTGTTGACGGGCGAAACGCACAGCAGCAGCCACATCGGCGTTTCCGCTGCAGCGGGCGATCAATCGTGGAAAGCGGTCGATGGCGCCGTTCCAGACGGCACGGGCGGTGTCGTATTCAGCGTCGCCAGCCTTAATCGCCTGACCCCGGAACCCTGGAATCTCCATGGCGTCGCCTTCGCTAGGTAGCTCTCCGAAC
>DATABS010000070.1:0-58117 GCA_036259475.1 Acidimicrobiia bacterium
ACGAACGTGTAGACCGCGAACGCCGCCACACCTGCCAGGAGCAATGCGACGAGCAATACCAGTGCTCTCCTACCCATGGAGTTTCCTCACCTTGTGGACTCGATTTGTGATATGTCAGACGGGGCTTGCCTAGCGCCTGATCGCAGCGGGATGGTACCCAGGCCCGCAAATGGTTCTCGGCAATTCCGGACACCTATGTCGGCGTCTCAGAAGGCGGTCTGAACCGATTTGTCCCTGGCGGAGTGAAGACATCCCAACCCGGATGGGGAGCATACCGACGGCGACCGAACGGTCAAGGACCAACCATGGGTCGGTCGCCCTCTCCAGGTCAGCGGCGGCCGATTCCGCGCTCTTTGAGCTCCTGGAGGATCGCCTCGAGCGAGGCATCCACCGGCATCGGGGGCGGCTCCTCCTCCTTGGGCCCGAACTCACGCTCGAACTCACGGCGAGGCCGGGGCGGACCGGAGGCTGCCCGGGCTCGCTCCTGGCGTTCCTCCCAATCGGGCAGCGCCTGCTTGATCGAAAGCGAGATGCGGCGGCGGTCGTCTTCCTTCTCGGTGATCTTGGTGCGCACCTTCTGGCCGATCGACAGCTCCAACTCGGGTGACTCGACCCGATGGACCGCTATCTCAGAGACGTGGACCAGTCCCTCGACTCCCTCCATGACAGAGACGAAGGCTCCGAAGGGAACTGTCTTGGTGACGGTTCCTTCGACCACGTCGCCCACCTCGAACTGGCGAGAGAAGACGTCCCACGGATCCTCGAGCGTCTCGCGAATCGACAGCGAGATGCGTTCCCGATCGCGGTCGACGTCCAGCACCTTGACCTGCACCTCATCGCCGACGTTGACCACCTCGGAAGGGTGGTTGACGTGCTGCCACGACAGCTCGGAGACGTGAACCAGGCCGTCCATGCCTCCGAGGTCGACGAAGGCACCGAAGGCGACAACCGACGAGACGACTCCCGGTCGGATCTCGCCCTCCTTCAGGTCGTCGAGGAACGACTGACGCTGCTCGGCCTGCTCCTCTTCGAGGTAGGCACGGCGGCTGAGCACGACGTTGTTGCGGTTGCGGTCGAGCTCGATGACCTTCGCCTCGATCTCCTGGCCGATGAACGGGTCCAGGTCCCGGACGCGGCGCAGGTCGACCAATGAGGCGGGAAGGAAGCCCCGCAGCCCGATGTCCACGATCAGACCGCCCTTGACTACTTCTATGACGGTGCCGGTGACGGTCTCCCCGGCGTTGGCCACCTCCTGGATCCGGCCCCAGGCCCGTTCGTATTGGGCCCGCTTCTTGGAGAGGATCAGGCGTCCCTCGTCGTCCTCCTTGTTGAGGACGAGCGCTTCGACGCGCTCCCCCACGGTGATGATGCGGGAGGGATCCACCTGGTTGCGTATCGACAGTTCCTCGGTGGGGATAAGCCCCTCCGACTTGTAACCGATGTCGACCATGGCGCCGTCGGCGTCGACGGAAACGACGGTCCCCACGACGATGTCCCCTTCGTTGAACTCGAGGACGGTGTGGGCGATGGCCGCTTCAAAGTCATCGATGATGTCGTCGGGCAGTTCGTCGATACTCGGAGCCTCGATGGGAGTCGGCCCGGCGGGTTGACGTACTGCGGGGGGCGTCTGAATCTCAGGCTCTGGAGCCTGCTCGACTTCGTCGACGGTCTCAGCCTCTGAAACCGGCTGGGTCTCCTCGACGGTCTCAACCTCTGGAGCTTGCTGGGCCTCCTCGACGGCCGGTGCCTCTTCGGGGGCCTGCTCGTCAGGAGCGGTCTCGGCGGTGATCTCTTCCGTGGTCTCTTCGGTCACGGCTTCTTCCGCCGGGGTCTCGGGCGACTCGTCGGCGGCGTCTACCGCTTCGACGGACGCGGTTTCTTGCTCAGTGGACATAAGTGGTTGGGTTACCTCCAGAGGGGATTTCTCTACGCGCCGGGGCGCAGGAGTGTTTCAGGCTAACAGGGGCCCCAAGAACACGGCAAAGGAAAAGGGGTGAGTTCCATGCTGATTTCTTAGCCGCCGGCAGCCTAACGCCGGGCGCGCTCAGACCCGATGGTCCCTCCAAATGATCCGGGAGGCCATTCAACCGGGCCGATCTTCGGGTCGATCATCTCCGCAGTCATGGCTGAAAAGGTCTGCTCCCGTTGCGGGACTCGCGGTGGTCCCGGCTCGGTGTTCAAGGGTTCGCTGTGCGAGTCGTGCGCCGGAGTGAAACTGGCCCGCCGTCACACGAGGTCGGCCTTGGTGCATGTTCTCCTGTTCGGCGCGGGCGTGTATGTCTTCGTCTCCGGATCCAGCGGGCCTCTGGCCGTGCTGCTCTTCACCCTGGCCCTCTACGACGTGGTGAGCTTCGTGGCCACGGTCGTCCACGAATCGGCCCATGCCGTAGTGGGCAAGATTTTCGGGTTCACGATCTCTGAGGTGTCGGTCGGCATCGGTCCTCCCGTCGTCCAGTTCGCGGTGGGACGCACACGATTCGTCCTTCGGCTCTATCCGGTCAGCGGCCTCACCGGCCTGATCCCCGGTGCACGGACGACACGCACCCGGGTGATGCTCGCCACCGCCGCCGGACCGCTGTCGCATCTGCCGCTGGCCTGGCTCGCCGGCGTGGTCCTCCCCGCCGGCAGCGGGTGGGCGCCGTACAGATCCAGCTCGATCACGCTCATCCTCATCATGGGGCTGTTCAACCTGATGCCCTTTGGCGAGCTAGACGGCAAATCCCTGGTGCGCCTGCTCACCATGCCCGACGAGTCGGTCACCGGTCTCATCCACACCGGCGCGGCGATGGACGTGGCCCATCGACTGCTCGCCGTCGAGGAGGGCAGGCGCGAGGCGGCACCGGACGATCGCCAGGCGTTCATCGAACATCTTGCCGCCCCCGGGATCGCCGTCCGCGACCGTGCCATCAGCCTCAACAACCTGGCGGTCGTCGACCTCTATTTGAAGGATCCGGACCTACTCGAAGAAGCCGACCGCGTCACCAGGGAGGCGATGGAGCTCCTCCCCGACCATCCGGCGATCCGCAATACCCGGGGGGCGGTACTGATCAACCTGGGCCGGGACGCAGAGGGCACCGAGCTGATGGAGCCGACCATCGGCGCGTTGGAGCCGAGACACCGGGCGAGCAGCCATACCGCCCTGGCCCTCGGCTACGCCCGGATGGGGAAGGTGTTCGACGCCCGGCGTCACATCACCGCCGCCACCCGGCTCGAGCACCGGCTTCCTGAACTCGACACGGCGCTCACGCTGGCTGGGGCGATGGAAGCCGAGGTGGTGCGCCGCTACGCCGGGGGCCGCTCACCGGAAGAAGCCGCCGCAGCGATAAGAGCCGACGCCTCCACCACCGCGCAGGCGATGGGCCTCGCCCTCCTCGCCCACATCGAGAACACGGGATCGGATGCGGACCTGCGGCCGGTGGCCAAGGCGCTGATCAATCCTTGACGTCCGCCAGGCTGGCGCCGGCTCCGATGTCGACCACCAACGGCACCTCCAGCTCACAGACGCCCTCCATCACTTCGACGGTGAGCGCCTTCAAATCCTCGAGTTCATCGGGGGGCCCCTCGAGCACCAGCTCGTCGTGGATCTGGAGTAGCAGTGTCGAGGCCATCTTCCGTTCCTGCAGGGCGGCGTCGAGGTCGATCATCGCCCGCTTGATGATGTCGGCGGCCGTGCCCTGAACGGGAGCGTTGAGGGCCATCCGCTCGCCCATCTGGCGGATCCGGAAGTTGTCGCTCTTCAGCTCGGGCAGATAGCGGCGGCGCCCGAAAAGGGTGGTGGTGTAGCCCTGGTTCCGCGCCTGTGTGACGACCCCTTGCATGAATGCCTGCACGTCGGGGAACTGCTCGAAGTACGTCTCGATGTGGTGGGCCGCTTCCTCACGCGGGATGCCGAGGCGCGACGCCAGCCCGAACGCTTCCATCCCGTATAGGAGGCCGAAGTTGATCATCTTCGCCCGGCGTCGCATCTCCGGCTGGACTTCCTCGAGCGGCACGCCCCAGACCCGGGCGGCGGTCGCGGTGTGGATGTCGCTCAGGGTCGTGTTGAAGGCGTCGAGCAGCCCCTTGTCCCCCGACATATGCGCCAGCACTCGGAGCTCGATCTGGGAGTAGTCGGCCACCAGGAACGACCAGCCTTCGGTGGCGATGAACGCCCGCCGGATCGTCCGCCCCGTCTCCGAGCGGACGGGGATGTTCTGCAGGTTGGGCCGGTCGGAAGAGAGACGGCCGGTGGTGGCGGCCATCTGGTTGAAGCGGGTGTGGATGCGTCCGTCCGGCCCGACGAGCGGCAGGTAGCCGTCGACGTAGGTGGAACGGAGCTTCTCCAGCTCGCGGTAGCGCAAGAGCGCCTCCACGATCGGGTGCTCCAGCTTCTCGAGCACGGAGGCGTCGGTGGAGGGCTTGCCGGTGGAGGTCTTCTTCTGGACCGGCAGCTCCAGCTTCTCGTACAGGACGAAGCGGAGCTGGTCGGTCGAGTTGACGTTGAAGGGCTCGCCGGCGATCTCGTGGATACGGGCCTCCAGCTCGGCCAGCTCGAATCGCAGATCGTCACCCATGCCCTCCAGGTAGCTTCGGTCGACGCCGATCCCGGCCAGTTCCATGCGGGCGAGCACCGGGACGAGTGGCAGCTCGAATCGCTCGAACAGGGGCGTTTCGTCGCGGGCTTCGAGCTCGTTCCACATCCGCTCGGCCAGCCGTTCGATGGCGGCCACCCTTCGGCCTGCCGCCTCCAGGTCGGGGCCGGAGTCGAAGGGAAGGGTCCCGGTCTCCGTCTCGGTGTCGGGTGACTCCACCTCCAGGCCGAGGTAGCGTCCGGCGACGTCGACCAGGCCGTAGTTACGCGACGACGGGTTGAGCACGTAGGCCGCCAGGGCTGTGTCCATCTTGAAGCCCTCGACGTCGTAGCCGGCTTCGAAGAGGGCGCGGACCGTTTCCTTGAGGTCGTGGCCGATCACGGGGATGGTCGGATCCGCCAGGGCGGGAGCCAGAGGTGCGAGGGCATCGAGCGGGACGACCGCCGCTTCGTCCTTGGAGGTGGAGAGCGCCAGGCCGAACGGGTCGCCGTCCGAGAACACCACATCGATGACGAGGCCCTCCCCTTCGCCCAGCGCCGCCACTGCTTCCGGGTCGGTGACGAGTGACGTATCCACGTCGAGCACCTCGCCGGGCACATCGCCGGCGAGGGGCTGCACGGAGAGGAGGTCTTCCCAGAGGGAGTGGAACTCCAGGCTCTCGAACAGGTCCTTGACCTTCGTCTGTTCCCATTCCCCGCGTTGCAGCGTCTCGGGGTCGAGGTCGAATTCCACGTCGGACACCAGACGCATCAGTTCCCGATTGAGAAACACCTGCTCGCGGGCCTCCGTCAGGTTCTGACGCAGCCGGGGGCTCTGATCCTCGAGGGCCTCGTAGATGCCCTCGAGCGAGCCGTGCGCCAGGAGGAGCTTGGAGGCGGTCTTCTCCCCCACCCCGGTCACGCCGGGGAGGTTGTCGGAGGTGTCTCCCCGGAGGGCGGCGTACTCGACGTACTGGTCGGGGCCGATGCCGTAGCGGCCGATGACGTAGTCGGAGTCGGCGATGACGGTGTCGGTGATGCCGCGGCGGGTGTAGAGCACTTTGACGTTCCCGTCGATCAACTGGAAGGCGTCGCGGTCTCCGGTGACGATCAGCACGTCCCAGCCGTCTTCCACCGCCCGACGGGTGAGCGTGGCGATCAGATCGTCTGCCTCGAAACCCTCCAGGCGCACCTGGGGAATCTGGAGGGCGTCGAGGACTTCGTCGATCAGGGCGAGCTGGCTCCGGAAATGGTCGGGGGCCTTCTGGCGTTGGGCCTTGTACTCGGGGTACTGGTCGGTGCGGAACGACTTGCGGGAGACGTCCCAGGCAACGGCGATCCCTTCGGGGTGGTGGTCGCCGAGCAACTTGATCAGCATCCGGGTGAACCCGTAGACGGCATTGGTGACCTGACCCGATGTCGTGGCCAGGTCCTCGGGCAGGGCGTAGAAGGCTCGATAGGCGATCGAGTTGCCGTCCAGGAGCGCGAGGGTGGGCATCAGAGGGCGAGGAGTCGGAAGTCGGAAGTCGGAAGATTCATCTCTTCTCCAGTTTCTCCAGCAGCCTCATTCGCGTGGCATCCAGCTTGGCACGGCGGCGGTGGATCGACGCCAGAGAGCGTTCGAAGCGCTGGACGTCCTTTCGGGTCAGACCGGCTTCCTCCCGGTCGATGTAGTTGCCGACCGCGGCGTCGGCCTGGGCGTCCTCGTCGATGCTGCGATGCATGTCCAGCTCCTCCCGCACCGCCCGCTCCTCGTGAGCGAGCTCGGCCAGCCGGTCGGTGATGCGGAAGAGCTTCTTGTGCAAGCGGTTCATCCGCCACCCATGATATGAAGAGCGCCAAGTCGCCTAGACTGGATGTCCCGCGCCGGAGTGTTGGAATTGGTAGACAAGGTGGACTCAAAATCCATTGCCCTCCAGGGCGTGCGGGTTCGAGTCCCGCCTCCGGCACTATCGATTGCGCCTACCGTCAAATAACCTTGCGCATGGGTCTGGTGCCCTATGCTGCACCTTGCAACGGCCACCTCCCGTCCATCCTTTGCCGCATCCCCCCACTCCCCCACTCCCTGGCTCAGGATGACGGATCACACGGGGTGGCCGTTGCATCATCCCTGGACACGGACGCGGTAGTCGGTCAGAGGGCGGAGCGGAGGTCGGAGACCGCCTGGTGCAGCGCCTTGGCCGCCTCCTCAGGTGATGGCGCCTCCAGGACGCGCCGCACGAGGGCGGTTCCCACGATGACCCCGTCGGCCACGTCGCCGGCGGCGGCCGCCTGGGCGGGAGTCGAAATCCCGACGCCGAGCACCAGCGGGATATCGGTGATTCTCTTGACCCGACGGGCCAGGTCGGCCGCCCGCCCGCTCGACTCCCCCCGCTCGCCCGTCACTCCCAGTTCCGCCACGCCGTAGATGAAGGCGGGGTCGAGAGCCGCCACCGCCGAGATGCGCTCGTCGGGAGACGTCAGCGCGACGAACAGCACCACGCCCAGGCCCTGCGCGGCGGCCGCCTCCCGGACGGGGGCGGCCTCTTCGACGGGCATGTCGGGGACGATGAGTCCCGCCGCCCCCGCGCCGGCGACCATCTCGCAGAACCGATCCGGTCCCGTGCGGAACACGACGTTGGCGTAGGTCATCGCCAGCGCTGGCAGTTCGGTGCGCTTCACTACGTTTTCGATCACCCGCACCGCCTGTTCGAGGTTGACCCCGGCGGCGAGAGCGGCCGACGATGCCTCCTGAATGACGGGGCCGTCCATGAGCGGATCGGAGTAAGGGATGCCGATCTCGAAGCCGTCGGCTCCCGCATCGGCCATGGCTGCGAACAGGTCGGGCGACGCCTCGGCGTTGGGCAGGCCGGCGGTCAGGTACGGAAGCAGCGCCGTGCGGCCCGGTCCGAAGATCGAGCGGATCATCGGCCGTCCATCCACTGGGTGATGGTGCCCATGTCCTTGTCTCCCCGACCAGAGAGGTTGACCAGCACCGTTCGACCCACGAGCTCGTCACGAGCCCGGGCGATCCAGGCGATGGCGTGGGCGGACTCGAGGGCGGGGATGATTCCCTCGGAGCGAGCCAGAAGCTCGACACCTTCGAGGGCCTCGGCGTCGGTGACAGCCACGTAGCGGGCCAGGCCAGTGTCGAGGAAATAGGCGTGCTCCGGTCCAACGCCCGGGTAGTCGAGCCCGGCCGAGATCGAGTGTGCTTCTTCGACCTGGCCGTCGTCGTCCTGGAGCATGTAGGTGCGGCTCCCGTGGAGGATCCCGGCGGTCCCCGCCCCGAGAGAGGCGCCGTGACGGCCGGTTTCGATCCCGTCGCCTCCGGCTTCGACTCCCACCAGCTCGACACCCTTCCCGGCGAACGGGTAGAAGATCCCGATGGCGTTGGAGCCCCCGCCGACGCAGGCCACGACGACATCGGGTAGGTCGTCGCCCATCTGGTCGAGGCACTCCTCTCCGATGACCCGCTGGAACTCCCGCACCATCCAGGGGAAGGGATGGGGGCCGACCACGGAGCCGATCACGTAATGCGTCGTCTCCACCGCTCGGACCCACTCCCGCATCGCCTCGTTGACGGCATCCTTGAGAGTGCCCGCACCTGAGGTCACCGGGACGACCTCGGTGCCGAGGAGCCGCATCCGGGCGACGTTGAGCGCCTGACGCTCTATGTCCACTTCCCCCATGTAGACGACACAGTCCAACCCGAGAGCCGCGGCGGCGGTGGCGGTGGCGACCCCGTGCTGGCCGGCGCCCGTCTCGGCGATGATGCGCTCCTTGCCCATGCGTCGCGCCAACAGAACCTGGGCGATGGCGTTGTTGATCTTGTGAGCGCCGGTGTGGGCCAGGTCCTCCCGCTTGAGCAGCACATCCACGCCGAGCTCGTCGGAAAGACGGGGAGCGCGATGGAGCGGCGTGGGCCGACCCACGAAGTCGGTCAGCCAGCGGTCGACCTCGCCGCGGAACGACGGGTCGCCCCAGGCGTCGACGAAGGCGGTCTCGAGTTCTGAAAGGGCCCCCATCAAGGTTTCGGGGGCGAAGCGGCCGCCGTAGTCTCCGAAGCGGCCGGCGCCGTCGGGCCGGTCGAGGCGGGGGGCGGTCATGTTCGAGCGGCTCCTTTGGCCTCGTCGACGAACCGGCGGATCAGGTCGGGGTCCTTCACGCCGGGCGCCGACTCTAGGCCCGAGGAGGCATCGACTCCGAACGGTCGGACCCGCCGCACCGCATCGGCGACGTTGCCGGGGTCGAGACCGCCGGCGAGCAGAAAGGGGCGGTCGAGATCCAGGTCGACATCCCAGTCGAATGCGGTTCCCGATCCGCCGGGAAGGTCGCTGTGAGGACTGTCGACCAACAACAGGTCGTCGGCGGCGACGTCGCCTATGTCGGCGCCTGCCTTGACGGGACGGATGACCCCCAGGCCGATCCGCCGGGCGACAGCTGCGGCCACGGCGGCATGCTCACCGTGGGGTTGAACGGCATCGACCCCGGCTTGGCCGGCAGCGGCCAGGAGGCTGGTCGAGTCGAGATCGACAGTCACTAGAACCGTCGTGACGGACGAAGTCTCGGCCAGCCGACGGATGGTGGGAAGGTCGTGGTGGCGGGGAGATCGACGCCAGAAGACGAACCCGACCGCATCGGCGCCCGCCTCCACGGCCGCCTCGAGTTCCTCGGGCCGGCCGACGCCACACACCTTGACGAACAACCGGTCGGAGGTGGTCCACTCCCGACTTCCGATGTCCGATCCTCGACTCATCGTCCCGCCCGGAGCTCATACAACAGCGCCGCCGGATCGGACGCCTTCACCAGTGCTTCTCCCACCAGCACGGCGTCATAGCCGGCGTCGGCCATCCGGGCAGCGTCGGCCCCGCTGAAGACGCCCGACTCGGCCACTCTGAGAGGAGCGTCGACCAACAGCGGAGCCAGCTTCTCGGCGGTGGCGAGATCGACGCTGAAATCGGCCAGATCGCGGTTGTTCACCCCCACGATCCGCGAACCCGCCTCCACCGCCCGGCGAGCCTCGTCGTCCGTGTGGACCTCGACCAGGACGTCGAGTCCGGCGTCGTCTGCCTCCGTCAGCAGTCGTCGCAGCTCGCCGTCGTCGAGGGCGGCAACGATCAGCAGAAGCGCCGAAGCTCCGATCACCTTCGCTTCCCATACCTGGACGGGGTCGAGGATGAAGTCCTTGCGGAGAACGGGGAGGCCGGTGGTGGCGACGGCAGTGAGGTCGGCGGGCGAGCCGGCGAAGAACTCGGGCTCGGTCAACACCGATATGGCCGACGCTCCACCCGAGGCGTACCGGCGGGCAACTTCGCCCGGATCCAGGTCGGGGGCGAGGTCGCCCCGGGAGGGTGAGCGCCGTTTCACCTCGGCGATCACGGCGATGCCCTCGCCGGCCAACGCGTCACGAAACGAAGGCGGCGGTGGCACCTCCTGCGCCCGGCGGGTCAGCTCATCAGACCGGGACCGGAGGTCGGGCAGCCGGCCTCGGGTGGATTCGAGGATCCGTTCGAGCATCAGCCCACCATCGGAAGCTCGGCGATCACGGCCTCGGCCTCACCGCCATTCCACCGCACCGCCACGGCGTCTCCCGCCTCCACGTTCCGGCGTACGAGCGACAGTCCGACCGGTGAGCGGAGGGCGAGCGACTCGGCCGGCGAAGTGAGTTGCCCCACCACCTTGTCGTCGGCCAACAGTTCGGCGCCCGGCGGCGGGATGACGTTGGTGGTGATCATCACGCCCATGAGCCGGCGGGGGGCCGAGCCTCCCCGGCTATCGATCCGGGCCACGAGTTCCTGGCCGAGGAAGCATCCCTTGGTGAAGTCGACCGACTCGGGGACGAGGCCCGACTCCTGGGGGATGGTGTCTTCGTCGATGTCGACGCCCATGAGGGGTTCACCCGCCTCGACCCGCACCGCCGTCCATGCCAGATTCCCCACGGGAGGCAGATCGGGCTCGGCGGTGGTGACGCTGCGCCGGTTCCCGGCCAATGGCAGGGCGGCAACGAGAGAGCCGTTGTCGCTCCATCCCTGGATCTCGGGCGATTCGGGACCGACTTGGGCCACCAGTTGGCGGGACTCCGCCTCGATCTCGACGTCTACCCGGATGCGGTAGCGGGACAGGGCATCGGACAGAACCTCGCCGTAGCCCGCATCGGTGAGGAGGCCGACGCGGTCGGTGTCGCGCAACACCCACATCACCGAAGTGATCTTGCCTCGTGGGCCGAGCAGGAATGAGCGGAGAACGGTGCCCGGCTCCTGAGCGGCGACATTCTGGGAAATGAGGGACTCGAGGAACGACACGGCATCGGCACCGCCGAACCACACCAGGTCGTATAGGCCATCCACCCTGCCGGCCTCAGAGCGGGCCGCTACGTACTCCGAGGTGACGTCGCCATAGGTGGCAGGCGGCGTCACAGCGCCCTCGCCCGGGCGATGGCGGCCAGCGCCGCGGCCGCCTTGTCCATCGTCTCGAGATATTCGGCCGCGGGGTCGGAGTCGGTCACGATCCCCGCCCCGGCCTGGATCCAGGCGGTCTCGGCGGCTTGGACGACGGTGCGCAGGCAGATGGCGGTGTCGACGTTGCCCGAGAAGTCGATGTATCCGGCTGCTCCGGCGTAGGGGCCGCGCGCCACCGGCTCGAGGCGGTCGATGATCTCGATGGCGGCGACCTTGGGGGCTCCCGAGACCGTGCCGTGGGGAAACGTGGCACGCAGGACGTCGACCGGACCGACGCCGGGACGGAGACGCCCCGACACGCCGGAGACGATGTGCATCACGTGGGAGTAGCGCTCGATGACCATCAGGTCGTCGACGCTCACCGTCCCGAACTCGCACACCCGTCCCAGGTCGTTGCGGGCCAGGTCGACCAGCATCACGTGCTCCGCTCGCTCCTTGGGATCCGCCAGCAGTTCCTTGGCGAGTTGGGCGTCCTCTTCCGGAGTGTCGCCTCGGCGGCGGGTCCCCGCGATGGGACGGGAGTAGGCGACGCCTTCACGCACTCTCGTCATCAGTTCGGGGGAGGAGCCAGCCACCGCGACTTCGGGATGGCGAATGAAGAACAGGTAGGGCGAAGGGTTGATGAGCCGCAGCGCCCGATAGACGTCGAAAGCGTCGGCGGGGGCCTCGGTGGCGAGTCGCTGCGACACGACTATCTGGAAGGCATCGCCGGCGCGGATGGCGCTCTGCGCCTGTTCGACGGCGTCGATGAAGTCTGCCTCCGTCAAGGTCGAGGTCCACTCCGGTGGTTCCGGCTCAGTGCCTACCGGCATCGGGACGTACGGCGCCCCGGCGCCGAGGCGCTCGACGGCTGCCTGCAGGGCGGCGACGGCGTCGTCGTAGGTGTCACCGTGGTCGGTGAAAGCGTTGCGGACCAGCGTGATCGTCTGGTCCACCCGGTCGAAGGCGGCGAGGGAACCGACGAAGTGCCACGCCATCTCAGGCAGGTCCCGGTCGTCGGGCGGTTGGTCGGGCAGATGCTCGACGTAGCGGACCGTGTCGAAGGCCATGTATCCCACCGCTCCGGAGTGGAGGGGCGGCAGCCCGGGCAGGTCGGGGACAGTGTGGCTGGTGACGAGGTCCTCGAGGACAGTGAGCGGATCACCCGAGGCGAGAGTCGGCCCTGCCCGGTCGAGGCCGGACGTGCCGTGACGTGAGGTGAGGGTGAAGGCGGGATCCCAGCCGACGAAGGACCACCGGCCCCAGTTCTCGCCGCCTTCGACCGACTCGAGGAGGAAGCCGGGGGCTTCGCCGGCCAGCTTCTCGAAGGCGGAAACGGGGGTCTCCCGGTCGGCGACGAACGTGGTGGCCACCGGCACCACAGTGTGCTCGGCGGCCAGCCGCTCGAATTCGGCGCGGGCGGGACGGATTTCCATGTGCCCGCCAGGCTACAGCCGTCCTTCTTGTGAAGATTCTCTCGGCTGGTTGCCGAGAGAATCTTCACGGAAGGGGACGTGTCATACCTGTTCCGCATCCTCCACGGGATGCGGGAGTTGGAAAGCAGACTGGATGGGCAGACCGTCGTGAGTCGCGAGATGGTCCTGGAGGCGGGAGGCAGCGACGACATGATCGCCATGCGCCTTCGTAACGGTTGGTGGACCCATCTCCACGCCGGCGTGTATCGGATCGGACCTCGGGCAGATGACTGGCTCGAGCGATTGCAGGCGGCTGTTCTGGCCGCAGGCCAGGGAGCCGTGGTCTCGCACCGTGCCGCCTACGTGCTCTGGGGACTCGACGGGATCGACACCCAGCTGGTCGAGCTGACAGTGCCCTATGAACATCTGCCGGTTCCCAAGGCAGTCATCCTACATCGGACCCGCCGCACCATCTCTGCGTCGACTGTCATGGGGATAACGGTCACAGCCATCGAACGGACTCTGCTGGACTGCTCGCCTCAGCTGCCCCACCAGGTGCTCGCCAAAGGTCTCGATTCGGCGCTACGCCTTGGACTGACCGATCCACTCGCCGTAGCCAAGACGATCGCCGAACAAGGTGGTCGTGGAGTACGAGGCGTCAGGAAGCTGGAAAGAGTTCTGCTCGACCTCGACCGCACCGGCCCGACGGGGAGTCCCGCCGAGCTCGAACTTCTCGTCGGGATGAAAGACGCCGGTCTCCCGCCACCCGTGCTGCAGTGGGAAGTACTGGCGAATGGACTCAGGTACAAGGTGGATTTCGGATGGCCCGACGTCCGGAAGGGCGTCGAAGTCGACGGGCTCGACGCCCACAGCGGAGCGGAGAATTTGGAGCGCGATCTGCAGCGGCAGAACGACCTCCTGGCAGCCGGGATCGAGCTTCGACGTTTCACCGCCCGCCAGGTGCGTCGCCATCCCACCCAGGTCGTAGAGGAGATCCGTCGCTTCCTGACCTACCTGTGAAGATTTTCACGGCTGGTTGCCGAGAAAATCTTCACGGTTCGGGGTGCCAGCGGGTGAACGTCAACCCGTCTTTCACCTCGCGGCGGACCACCTGCCAGGCCGGCGGGATCTCCGGGAAGTACGTATCGCCTTCGGGCTCGGCGTCGACTTCTGTGATCTCCAGGGCGTCGGCCAACTCCAGCGCCTGACGGTAGATCTCGGCGCCTCCCACGACGAAGAGCTCACCCGGCCGGTCCAGGGCCTCCTCGAGCGAGGCCGCCACCTCCACGCCGTCGGCGGACCAGTCCGGCCGGCGGGTCACCACCACCGTCGTTCGGCCGGGAAGGGGACGGCCGATCGACTCGTACGTCTTGCGGCCCATGACGAGGACTCCCCCCATCGTCATCTCCTTGAACCGTCGCAGGTCCTCCGGCAGATGCCAGGGGAGGTTGCCGTCGCGGCCTATGACCCCGTTGCGGGCCACCGCCGCCACCACGGTGACCGCCATGACTAATCCCGCCCTGCCCGGGCCTGCATCAGACGGCGATCGGTGCCCGGATGGCGGGATGAGGGTCGTAACCCACGACCACGACGTCGTCGAGGTCGAATTCGTCCAGGGCGCGTCGCTCCGGATTCAACCGCAATGTCGGCAGGGGACGCGGCTCCCGCTCGAGCTGGATGCGGGCCTGGTCGACGTGGTTGGCGTACAGGTGGGCGTCACCCAGCGTGTGGATGAACTCTCCTACCGTGAGGCCGGTCACCTGGGCGACCATGTGGGTGAGCAGTGCGTAGGAGGCGATGTTGAACGGGACCCCGAGGAACACGTCGGCCGACCGTTGATAGAGCTGGCATGACAGCCGGCCGTCGGCGACGTAGAACTGGAACATCGTATGGCACGGCGGCAGCGCCATGTCCTCGACATCCGCCACGTTCCAGGCCGATACGATGTGCCGCCGTGAGTCCGGGTCGGTGCGGATCGACTCGACCACCCGGGCGATCTGGTCGATGTGGCGCCCGTCCGGTGTCGGCCAGGACCGCCACTGGTACCCATAGATCGGGCCGAGATCGCCCGACGCATCGGCCCATTCGTCCCAGATCGTGACCCCCCGTTCCTGAAGCCACCCGACGTTGGTCGACCCCCGCAAGAACCAGAGCAACTCGGCCACGACCGACTTGAGATGCACCTTCTTCGTGGTGACGACCGGGAATCCCTCCCCGAGATCGAAGCGCATCTGGTGACCGAAGACTGAGTAGGTCCCGGTTCCCGTCCGGTCCGACTTCTCGATCCCCTCGTCGAGAATGCGGCTGAGAAGGTCGTGATACTGACGCACGACGCCATCGTAGACGGGCGTCCCAGGACCGCCGGGGATCAGATCTCGGCCAGGTTCTCGAGGAACGGCACGTCGATGAACCAGCGAGACAGGTCAGCCGACCAGGCGGTGAGGTTGCCGGTGAGCATCACCACGCCGAAGGCGGCGAGCAGGATCCCGGAGGCGATGTTGATCGGCTTCAGCCAGCGACGCAGACCGGAGAACGCCTTGACCAGCCCCAACCCGGCCGCCAGGAAGGGCACGCCCAACCCGAGGGAGTAGGCGACCAGGAGGCCGATTCCCTGGCCGATCGTCTGTTGGGTGGCGGCCGTGGCGAGGACGACGGTCAGGATGGGTCCGATGCAGGGTGTCCACCCGAAAGCGAATGCCATGCCCATGACCGGCGCCGCCCACCGCCCCAGCCGCGAGGGCCGGACGTCGAAGCGGCGTTCCCGATTCAATCCCGCCAAGGGTCCGCGACTGGTGAGGGCCATCACCACGATCAGCACGCCGACGACGACGATCAGGATCCCGGCGATCCGCGTCAGGTCGGGCAGGTTGCGGCGGATCACCTGCGACAGGCTGGTGGCGGTGGCGCCGAGCGAGGCGAACACCAGCGTGAACCCGGCGATGAACAGCCCGATCTTGCTCAGCATGCGACGCATGGGAACGGTGCCCGCCGCCACGTCAGCGGTGGAGTAGCCCGACATCATTGCCAGGTATCCGGGCAGGAGCGGAAGGACGCATGGCGAGACGAACGAGAGGATGCCTCCCCCAAAGGCGACGGCCGCCTGGAGGAGGAAGCCGGATTGGGCGAGCCCTTCGGTCATCCGACCAAGTGTCCCATGAGAAACGGCCTACAACGCAATCCCCCTACGCTCCCCTGGCCCATGCCGCCTGCGATCCTCCGCCCCTTCCTTCCCCGGGTGCCTCTCACCCGCGACGACCGTTGGATCATCTTCCTGCTCTGGGTCACGGGAGTGGCGATGGGTTGGGCTCAAGGCGAAGCGTCGGCGTTGCTGCCCTTCACCCGCCGTGACCTGGGGGTGACGGAAGGCGGGATGAGCCTGATCCTCGCCCTCGCCCGCCTCGGTGCCTTCGGCGCCATTCTCCTCGGCGGGGCCGCCGACCGGATCGGCCGCCGACGGCCGCTCATCGCCGCGCTCGGGCTCCTGCTGGTCGGCAACGGCCTCAGCGCCATCGCTCCGACGCCGACGGTCTACGGGCTGGCGCAAGGACTGGCCCGGATCGGCGGCGCTTCGGTGGCCGCCCTCGGTGTCGTCGTACTGGCCGAGGGCGTGTCGAATGCTGTGCGAGCCTACGCCATCAGCTTCTTCGGCGCCGCCGCCAGCCTCGGCGCCGGCTTCTCGGTTCTAACCCTTCCCCTGGCCGATTCCACCGAGTGGAGCTGGCGCCTCCCCCATGCTCTGCCGCTGGTGCTCATTCCGGTGCTACCTCTTTTGTGGCGGCACCTTCCCGAGTCGCCCCTCATCATGTCGGCCCACGTCCGGCTCCCGTGGGGAGACCTCCTCCGAGGCGAACGGCGACGCCGTTTCTTGCTCGTTTCCGTCGCCGGCCTCCTGGCTTCGGCTTTTTCCGCGGTGGGACTGGCCTTCACCACCGAACGCCTGATCGGCGAGCTGGGACATGGAGCAGGGATCGTCATCCTCGTCAGCATCGGCGGAGGAACGGTGGGAGCTCTCGGCTTCTTCGCGGGAGGGCGCCTGGCCGACGGGTGGGGAAGGAGGCCGACATCGATCCTCGCCCTCTCTCTCGCCCTCGCCGGCGGCCTCGCATTGTTCGCGGTGAGCGAGATCTGGGCGTTGTGGCTGGCGTCGCTCGTGGCGGCGTTCGGGACGTTCGCCTACATACCGGCTGGCGGAGCCCACCGAGCCGAGCTCTTCCCCACCTCGCTGCGGGGTGCGTCCAACACGTCGTCCAACTACCTGGCCACCGTCGGTTCGGCGCTGGGCCTGCTCCTCGGGAGCCTGACCATCGACCACATCGGACTGCTCGGGACCATGACCGTCCTCGGTGTCGGGGTGGTGGTCGCCGCCGTGCTGACTGCCGCCCTCCCGGAGACCATGGGCCACGACCTGCACGAGCTGTGACTACGTCGAGCGGGCCACGGCCGGCCGATACGCCAGGGCGAGGACGGCCAGTCGGGCACCTATCATGGCTGTAATCCCCCACCACACGCCCAGGAGCCCCCACCCCTGGGAGAGGGTGGCCGCCAGGACGATGCCGCCGGCTACCGCCCCCGCCGCCGTCGAATAGACGAGGTAGCGCACCTGGAGCAAGCCGAGATAGATGCCGTCGGCGACGAACACCAGCGCCGCCACCGGCTGCATCAGCGCGGTGACGACCGCCGCTCGTTCGATCAGTGCCGCCACCTCGGGCCCCGAACCGAAGGCCGCCGCCAGGAGACTCCTCCCGACGAAGACCAGGATCGCCAGGGCAACGCCGACGGCGAGCCCCCACCGTGCCAACCGGGCGGCGACCGCGGTGGCGCCTTGGCGGTCGGAGCGGCCCAACTCGTCGGCCACCATGGCCTGGGCGGCAATCGCCAGAGCGTCGACGATCATCGCCAGGAGCAGCCACGTCTGGGCCAGTACCTGATGAGAGGCGACCTCGGCCGCCCCCATCGACGCCGCCACCGCCGTGGCCACCGTCAGGGTGCCGGTGAGGAAGAGGGTCCGGACCGTGAGAGCACCTCCGGTCGTGAGCATGGGTCGCAGCTCCGTCAGCCGGGGCCGATGCCAGGCCCATCTCCGAAGCCGCCCGATCCGCACGAGCCGCGTCACGAACCAGATCGCCCCGATCCACTGGGCGATGACGGTGGCGATCGCCGCTCCCTCCAGGCCCCAGCCCACTCCGAAGATCAGTAGCGGATCGAGCAGCAGGTTGACCAGATTGATGGCCAGGGTGATCCACAGCGGCGTGCGGGTGTCGTGCATGCCGCGGAAGGCCCCATGTCCGGCGGTCACGACGAGCATGGCAGGGGCCGCCAATGCCCGGATGCGCAGGTAGGACACCGCCGGCTCCAACAGCTCCGGAGAAGCCTGCATGAGCCCGATCAGTTGACGGGCCGTCCCTGCCAAGACCAACGCCGAGACAGTTCCCAGCACGGCCGCCAGAAACAGGGCCTGGACGACCACCCGGCCGGCGCCGGCGGCGTCTCCCTCACCCAGCCGACGGGCCACCATCGGCGTGGTGGCGTAGGCGAGGAAGTTGAAGGCGAAGAAGGCGAACGAGAAGATGGCCGTGTCGACTCCGAGAGCCGCCAGCGGAATCGTGCCGAGTTGGGCAACGAAGCCCGTGTCGACGAGCGACAGGAGCGGATCGGCGGCCAAGGTGCCGAGGGCCGGGACTGCCAGGCCGAGGATCCGCCGGTCGACCGACCTCAGAGGGGCTTGTCCGGCCACGGGCACAGCGGGAGGAGCTCACAGGATCCGCACAGCGGTCGCCGGGCGATGCAGATGTCTCGGCCGAACTGGATGAACCGCATCGACAGGCCAGCCCACACTTCCTCCGGGTACAGGGCCTTGAGGTCCTGTTCGATCTTGACCGGATCCTTCTCCTGACTGAGAGCCAGCCTCGTGCCCGCCACCCGCTTCACATGGGTGTCGACGGCGATGGCCGGCTTCTTCCAGGCCTCGGCCAACAACACGGACGCCGTCTTGCGTCCCACTCCGGGAAGTTCGACCAGTTCCTCCAGGGTGTCAGGGACCACCCCGCCGAACCGATCCTCCACCGCCCCGGCCAGCGCCAGCAAGGAACGGGTCTTCTGACGGTAGAAGCCGGTGGAGAAAATGATCCTCTCCACGTCTTCGGGGTTCGCCTCCGCCAGCTCGGAGGGTCCCGGATATCGATCGAACAGGATCGGCGCCACCCGGTTGACGTTCTCGTCGGTGGTCTGAGCGGACATCACCGTCGACACCAGCAGCTCCCACGGTGACCGGTATTCGAGGGCTGTGTCGATGGTCGGATAGCGCTTGACGAGGCGGTTGAAGATGGTGCGGGCCCGCCCCCTTTCGGTGGCAGTGGGACGGGATCCGTCGGCTCGCAAACCAGGCACTGGACGACGATGGTAGAACGGACCGTCACAGAGGAGAACGCCGTTGCTCGACGCCGAGACCGACGCCCTGGTGAAGGAGATCCGGGCCGACTATCCGGACTGTTTCGCCTGCGGGACCGACAATCCGGTGGGATTGCATCTCGACCCGGCCGACATGATCGGCGACGACGCCGTTGCCCGGTTCCGGCCGATCGAGTATCACGCCGGAGCCGGCGAGACCCTCCACGGCGGGCTGGCAGCCACCGTTCTCGACGAGATCATGGTGTGGGCGGGGATCCTCACCCACCGGGTGCTGACCGTCACCGGAACCATGGACCTCCGGTTCCGGGGACCGGTCTCGGTCAATGACGAGATCGAAGTGCGGGGAAGGGTCGACGAACGCCGGGGGAGGCGGCTGCGTTGTTCCGGTGAGCTGCTCGTCGCCGGCGAGCCGGCGGTGACCGCTTCCGGCCTCTACCTGGTCGCCCGGTCGTTCGGCTGATCGGCCCCGTCCTTCTGCTCCGACACCCTGTACTCCTCGGCCTGCATGCGGCGGGCGGTGCGCATCAGGATGCGGATGGCGGCGACTATGACGAGAAGGGCGACGGTGAGACCGGCAGTGAGCTCCGGAGCGGCGGTGTACGGATTGCGGCACGTGGTGATACCGCCCGGGCAGAGACCGAACCCGCTTCCCCCCTGGACGAGGCTGAGCAACACGAGAAGCGGCACCACCGCGATGAAGAGGGCGGCGGCGATGAGGATGTACACGAGAAGGCGGAGCCAATGAACGGTCTTCACGTGCGGAAAACGGTAATCCATCCGTTCGCCAACTCAGGGGAAGGCGAAGCGGCGTGATACTTTGAGGCGACAGCCGACAACGGGGTTAGCCATGGCCGAGTTCGACGTAGATGCGATGATCCACCGCTTCGCCGAAAGGGCAGAGGCGGTGAAGGACCGCCCCCTTCCCCCGGTGGCGGGTCCGGAGCGAAAGAAGTTCCTCGACCAGAAGCAGACCGACTTCACCGACTTCGCCCTGGTGGCGAACGCCAAATGGGCTGTCGAAGACGATCACCTGGTGCTGCGTATTCCCCTGGCTCCGAGCGGCTGACTTGGCCCGCCTGGTCCTCGTCTCCGGCAAAGGGGGAGTGGGAAAGTCGGCGGTGGCGGCAGCCACCGCCCTCGATGCCCGGCGGCGAGGCGAGCGGGTGCTGGCGATCGACATGCTCGACGCCGGCGGACTGGGAGCTCACCTCGGCGAACCCGAGCTGACCTTCCAGCCCCGACCGGTCGGCGAAGGCCTGGAAGCTTCCACCATCGACCGCGCCGACGCCTTGATCGAGTATCTCCGGGTCCAGATCGGAGTCCCCGCCGTGGCGACGATCGGCCCCGCCGCCCGGGCCTTCGACGCCCTCGCCTCCACCGCCCCGGCGGTGCGGGAGGTGGTCACCATCGGCAAGGTGCTGTGGGAGGTCAAGCGGGGCCCCTGGGATGTCGTCGTGGCGGACGCTCCACCCACGGGCCAGATCGGCAGCTACCTGCGAGCCGCCCGAACGATCCGGGAACTGGTCGCCACGGGAAGGATCCTGGAGCAGGTCCAGTGGATGGAGGAGGTCCTCACCGACCCGGAACGCAGCACTCTCATTCTCGTGACGCTGCTGGAGGAGCTGCCGGTGGTGGAGACGGCCGAGACCCTGGGGTGGGTCGAGAACGAAGGACTGGTAGGTCACACGACGATCGTGGCCAACCGGGTCCTCGACCGGCTCGATGCCGACGTTCCATCGTCGGCCGGGCCGGTGGCCGAGGCCGCCGCCCTCCACGCCGCGTTGTGGGAGGAGCAGCAGGAGTGGGCGGAGAAGGTGCCGATCGACGCCACCCTTCCCTACTTGTTCGGGACTCACACACCGGCGGAGGTGGCCGAGCGCCTCACCGACTCCCTCGAGAGGCGCCCAAGATGATTTTCGCGCACCAAACGCACGCTATAGCGGGCGAAACGTGCGCGAAAACGGATGACCGGAGCCTCCTGTGGTGACACGGGGGACGCGTGCCCTGGTCGTGACCGGCGCCGGCGGAGTGGGAAAGACCACCATCTCGGCCGCTCTGGCGGTGGCGGCCGCGAGGGCCGGCAAACGGACGTTGGTCCTGACCGTCGACCCGGCCCGGCGCCTGACCACGGCGCTGGGCATCGAGATATCCAACGAGCCGGAACCGCATCCCGACGAGCCGAACCTGTGGGCGGCGATGCTCGACGCCACTGCGTCCTGGCAGGAGGTGGTCCGCCGCCACGCCGATCCCGAGGTCGCCGAGCGGCTGATAGACAACGAGTTCTTCGCCGCCGCCACCTCCCACTTCCCCGCCTCCCAGTCGTACGCCGCCGCCGAGGAGGCCGCCACCTACCTGGACGCCCGGGCGTGGGACCTCGTGATCGTGGACACTCCCCCGGCGGCCGGTGGCATCGACTTCTTCACCGCTCCCGCCAAGATGGCCGATCTCGTGGGTGGTCGTCTGCTCCGCTGGCTCACCGGTGCCCGGCTGCCCGGAAGGCGGTTCCTGTTCAACCGTACGGCCAAGCCGATGCTGCGACTCGCCGACCAGGTGCTCGGATCCAACCTGCTCGAGCGGATCGCGGAGTTCTTCATGGACCTGCGCACCACCTACGACGGCGTCTCCAAACGCGCCCGCCAGATCGAACGTCACATGCGTTCCGCCACGACCCTGGTGGTCACCACCGCTGATCCGGCTCCGCTTCGGGAAGTGGTCCGGTTCTTCCACGCCTTGCCCGAGGTGGCATCGACGCCCACAGCAGTGCTCTTCAACCGCAGCCTGCCGGAGTCGTGGATCGACGCCAAGGCAGGCCGGGGGGCCGACCCCGCCCTGGCGGCCAACCTGGAACGCTGGGGGGTGGAGGCGATGAACCAGCGCACAGCCCGGCGGGAGTTGGGGGAACGGCACCGGATCGCCATCGCCACCGTGCCGTGGCAGCGGCGTCCCCCGACGGATCTGGATTCGCTGGCTGAGCTGATCGAGATGGCCGGGGCGCTCCCCCGGCTCTGGTGAGGTCAGGCCACCCTGGGAACGTCAGGCCCGGGCTGGCCGATCGTGAGAACCGGGACGACCTTCGGTTCCGTTGGTGCCCTGCGACCCATCCAACCCTCCACGACCTCGACGGTCTCGGCGGTGACGGCATGGCGGCTGTGCTCGCCCAGCGAGATGGCCACCGCGTTGGCGAAGTACTCGGCGGGCCACGTCACGGGGTCGCCGTGCTGCCACCACGGCTTCGAAGCGGACAGACCCTGAGCCTGGCGCAGCTCATCGCCGATCTCGTCGGCCGCTCCGCAGGTGAAGTCGAGATGATGGGCCAGCTCGTGGAAGACGACCAGGCGGTCCAGGTCACCGGGCTTTACGAACAACGTGGCCGTCGAAGGTGAGTAGGCCGCCCGGGGCGCCATGTCGGCTTTGGCTTCGATGCGAGGCGGGGACGCCAGGAGACAGGACGATTGCGAGGGGGTTCCGGCGACGAACTCGGCCCAGAGAGAAGCGACTCGCGCCGCGTCGGCGTTTTCCAGGCCCCGGACATCCACCCCCGCCGTCCACGGAGACACCCGGACGAGGTCAGAGGTGGGGAAAGCGGACGCCGGCAGAGCGACAACCGCCACCAGGGCGATCGCCAGAGCCAGGATTCTGCGGACAGCCTTCACAGCCCGTGGTATCGACCGCCGGGGCTACGAAACTGAAGCGGGAAATGCCAAGGCGGGGACTAGTCACCGGCCGGGAGCGGTATTGGCGCAAGAGAGATTTGATGTCAGACGGCAGGCACGGCGGGCATGCGACCGACGCCTTCAGAGAACGGCGCGGGGCCCGAGAAGCTCCTTCAGCTCGGCGAACAAGGCAGAGCGAGGCTCGACCCGGTGCTGGTCCGAGAGCCGCAGGACCCGGTGGCCGTCCTCGGACGTCATCTGGAGGTAGACCTGCGCCGGCCCTGGGTGATTGGACAGGATCTGCTTGAGCCGGGCGACCACGTCCCGGGTGAGACGCGGGGCCGGCACCGACAGGCGAACGGTCAGGTCGTCGCGAATCTCCAGCTCGCGCAGGTCCTTGACGACCACCTTGATGTCGTCGCCTCTGTGGTCGAGATGCCCGTTGACGACCACGATGGCGTCATCGACGATCAGGTGGCCCACCTCTTTGACGGTTCGGGGAAAGCACAGCGCCTCGACCGAGCCTTCGAGGGTCTCGAGCTGAAAGAAGACCATTGGGTCGCCGTTCTTCGTCCATCGCCGCGTTATGGCTCCGACCAGACCACCGATCGTCACCGGAGAGCGGTCCTTCATCTCCTCCAGATCGGCGATGGCCGTCGGCGCCACCGACGTCAGGGTGGTTCGGGCGCCGAGAAGGGGATGGTCGGATATGTACAGGCCGAGCATCTCCTTTTCGAAGCCGAGCTTGATCTTCTGGCGCCACTCGTCGAGTGGGATCTCGACCCGGCCCGCCTCGCCGGCCGCCTCGGTCTCGGCGAAGAGAGAAAACTGCCCCATGTCCTCGTTACGGCGGCGCTCGAGGGTGGCGTCGAGCAACGATTCGTAGACGAGGAAGAGCCCCTTGCGGGACGGGACGAGCCCGTCGAAGGCGCCGGCCTTGGTGAGTGACTCGACTGTCCGCTTGTTGAGGACCAGAGGGTCGACCCGTTCGATGAAGTCATGGAAGTCGGCGAAAGGTCCGTCCTGGCGGGCCTCGAGAATCTTCTCGACCACCCCTTCGCCCACGTTGCGGATGGCGGACAGGCCGAAGCGAATCCGGCCGTCGCGGACCGTGAAATCCATCCCCGATTCGTTGACGTCGGGGACGAGCACCTCTATTCCCGTCTGGCGGCACTCGTTGAGGTAGATGGCCGTGCGGTCCTTGTCCCGTTTGGTGGCGGTGAGGAGAGCCGCCAGATACTCGGCCGGGTAGTGCGCCTTGAGATAGGCGGTCTGGTACGCGACGAGCCCGTAGGCGGCACTATGACTCCGATTGAAGCCGTAGCCGGCGAAGTGGGCGATCATGTCGAACAGCTCGGAGCCGACCTGCTCGGTGTAGCCGGTGGAGACACAGCCCTGCACGAACTTGACTTTCTCGGCGTCCATCACGGACTGGATCTTCTTGCCCATCGCCTTGCGGAGGTTGTCCGCCTCCGCCATGGTGTAGCCGGCCATCTCCTGGGCCACCTGCATCACCTGCTCCTGGTACACCATGATCTGATAGGTGTCCTCCAGGAAGGGCGTGATGGCGGGGTGGAGCGGCTCGACCGGCTTGCGCCCGGTCTTGCGGTCGGCGTAGAGGTTGTGCATGTTGGCGCCCATGGGGCCCGGGCGGTAGAGCGCCACCAGGGCGATGACGTCGTCGAAGCTGTCCGGCCCGAGGCTGCGGATCAGCGACCGCATCGGGCCGCCCTCGAACTGGAAGACGCCGATGGTGTCGCCTCTTTGGAGCAGCTCGAATGTGGCGGCGTCGTCGAGAGGGATGTTGTCGATGTCGACCCGCTCCCCGCCCGTCTCCTCGATCAACTCCAGTGTCCGCTCGATGATGGAGAGGTTCCGCAACCCCAGGAAATCCATCTTGAGGAGCCCGAGCGCCTCGACTGCGCCCATCTCGAACTGCGTGACGACCTCGGCTTCCTCTCCCTTCTGCTGGATCGGCACGAGATCGGTGAGAGGCTGCGGCGAGATGACGACGGCGGCGGCGTGGATCGAGTCCTGACGGCGTAGGCCCTCGAGGTCCCGGGCTGCGTCGACCACCTCGCGCACGCCCGGATCGGACTCGTACAGGTTGCGAAGCTCCTGGGCGTTGGCATACCAGTCACGGATGGTGGCGTCGGCGTCGTCTCCCGGCGGGTCGAGTACCTGACTGAGGGTTGCCTCCTTGCCAAGAATCGCCGGTGGCATCGCCTTGGCCGCCTTGTCGCCCAACCCGTAGGGGTGGCCCAGGACCCGGGCGGCGTCGCGGATGGCCTGTTTGCCCTTGATCGTCGAAAAGGTCACGATCTGGGCGACGTGATCCGAGCCGTACTTCTCGGCGGCGTAGCGTATGACGTCCGCCCGGTAACGCTCGTCGAAGTCCATGTCGATGTCCGGCATCTGACGTCGGCCGGGGTTTAGGAATCGCTCAAAGATCAGCTTGTAACGGATCGGGTCCACGCTGGTGATACCGAGGCTGTAGGAGACGATCGAGCCTGCCGCCGAGCCGCGACCGGGCCCGGTGCGAATGCCCCTTTGCTTGGCGAAGCGGATCAGGTCCCACACGATGAGGAAGTAGGCGGGGAACCCCATCTCGTCGATGATCTTCAGCTCGTGCTGGATCCGCTCCCGGACCTCCTCGCTCAGCGGGTCCCCATAGCGCTCTTTGGCGCCCTGGTAGACCAGCTCCTCGAGATACGACACCTCGGTGTGGCCCGACGGCACCGGAAACTGCGGGAGGAGGATCTGGCCGAACTCGAGGTCGACAGTCGAGCGCTCGACGATCCACAGCGTGTTGTCGCAAGCCCCCGGATAGTCGTCCTCAGGGAAGATCGAACGCATCTGGGAGGCGGACTTCACGTAGAAGTCCTCGCCGGCGAACTTCAGCCGGTTCTCCTCCGACTTGAGCGAGCCGGTCTGGATGCACAAGAGCACGTCGTGGGCGGCGGCGTCCTCGGGCCGGGAGTAGTGGGCGTCGTTGGTGGCGAGCAGCGGGGCGTCGAGACGGCGGGATATGTCGAGCAGGTCGCCCATGACTTTCCGCTGGGCCTCGATCCCGTGGTCCTGGATCTCTATGAAGAAATTGTCGCGCCCGAAGATGTCCTGGAACCGGGCGGCAGCGGCGAGGGCGGCGTCGAAGTCGCGGGGACGGGCCTTGGAGTTCTCCTCCATCCCGAAATCGGGACCGAGCAGCTGGGGGACGAGCCCGCCGAGGCAGCCCGACGTGGCAATGACTCCTTCGGAGTGTTCCGCCAGGAGATCGAAATCCATCCGGGGCTTGTAGTAGTAGCCCTCGAGGAAGGCGCGCGAGGACAGCTTCATCAGGTTCCGATAGCCGGTCTCGTTCTCGGCGTACAGGAGCAGGTGATAGCGCTGGTTGGCGGCCCCCACCGGACGTTCGAAACGAGAGCCGTCGGTGAAGTAAGCCTCGATTCCCACCACGGGTGTCAACTCCTGGCCGCGGGCGGCCCGGACGAAATCGACGACTCCGTACATCACGCCGTGATCGGTGATGCCCACTCCGGGCTGGCCGTCGGCGGCGGCGATCTTCACCACGTCGGCGATCCGCGCCGCACCGTCCAGCATGGAGTACTCGGTGTGGAGATGGAGGTGGGCGAATGACATGGCTGTGATTCGGTCGACTCTAGCGACTCGGCGGATGGCGTACAGGCCGCGAAATCCACCCCTCGGTGACCGGCTTTCCGGTTCTTCGCACCATGGCAGTCGGACACCGATCGCCACCGTCCAGAGAAGGGATTGGGCGACCGCTCCGGTCCAAAGAAGCGCTCAGATGAGCAAGACGAGGGCGATGGCGACCAGGATCACAGCCGCCGCCACCACGGTCCGATTGCGTTCCGCCTGGGCCCCCTTGATACGTGACCACGCCTCGCCGATCAGGAATCCGCTGATGAATCCTCCCAGGTGGGCCTGCCATGAGATGGCGGGGAACAGCAGCGGGAGGGCCGCATTGATGAGCAGGATGAACCCGAACTGGCTGAGCAGCGACCTTCCCCACGCGGTGTTGCGCCGACGGACGGCGAGGTTGAGCCAGACGCCGAACAGGCCGAACACCGCCCCGGAAGCCCCTACCGCCGCGAACACCCCCGGCGTGAAGAACTGGGCGGCGACCCCTCCCATCCCGGCGGCGGCGACGTAGAGGGCTAGAAAAGGCGCCGAACCCACGCCCCGTTCGATCTGAGGGCCGAGGACGTACAGCGCCCACATGTTGAAGATGATGTGGGTCAACGAAGCGTGCAGGAGAGCGGTTGTGAACATCCTCCACCACTCCCCCGCCTCGACCAGCGCGCTGTGATGGATCAGGTAGTCCTCGATCTGCCCGCCCAGGAAGTACATGGCGATGGTGAGGATCAGGATGCCCTTGGTGATGGGCGGGATCGAGGCGGCCACGCCGCGCGAGCGGCGGACGTTGATGGTCTTCTGGCGGCCGACTTCGCCGACGCATTGGGGGCATTTCTGTCCGACGGCGGCGTCGATGGAGCAGGCGCCGCAGATCGGCCGACCGCAGTCGGAGCAGGAGAGACGGGTCTCCCGGCCCGGGTGGCGATAGCAGACTTGCGTCGCCGACTCGGCCGGATGTTCGGGCGTCACACCTCTCACGGTAATCAGCGACTGGAAAGATGAGTAAGAGTCGAGACGCCCCGGTCCAGCGGGACCTGCGCATCCGGTAGAATGATGGTTCCCATGCCGGGACCCTCCTCCTTTCGCAACGTGGCGTTGATCGCGCACGTCGACCATGGCAAGACGACCCTCGTCGATGCCATGCTCAACGCCGCCGGTGTGTTCGCAGCCCACGAGACTCGGGTCGAGCGAGTGATGGATTCCAACGACCAGGAGCGAGAGCGCGGCATCACGATCCTCGCCAAGGCCGCCTCCATCGAATGGAAGGGCACCAAGATCAACCTGGTCGACACGCCTGGCCACTCGGACTTCGGCGGGGAGGTCGAGCGGGCCCTCGCCCTTGTCGACGGCGTCCTCCTGCTGGTGGACGCCGCCGAAGGGCCCATGCCCCAGACCCGATACGTGCTCTCCAAGGCGCTCGCCAGGGCCTTGCCGGCCGTGGTCGTGATCAACAAGGTGGACCGCCCCGATGCTCGTATCGACGAGGTAGCGGACGACATCTATCAACTGTTCTTCGATCTAGATGCGGCCGACCACCACATCGACTTTCCCATCGTCTCCGCCATTGCCCGACACGGCCGCTCGATGCGCGGCTTGGGGGTGCCGCCAGAGGACTCTGATTTGTCGGCCATCCTCGACGCCATCGTCGAATCCGTGCCGGCACCTGTGGGGGACCCCGAAGGCGACCTGCAGGCGCTGGTGACGAATCTCGACGCCTCCGACTACCTGGGCAGACTGGCGATCGGCCGGGTGGCCAGCGGGACGCTGAAAACCGGCCGCCCGGTGGCGCTCGCCCAGGCCGATGGCCGCCTGCTCACGCGGCGCCTGGGCAACTTGCTCGGCTTCGCCGGGTTGGGGAGGGTCGAGGTACCGGACCGCGTGGCCGGCGACCTGTTCGTGCTAGCGGGGTTTCCGGAAGTGGAGATCGGCGACACGTTGACCGATCCCGACGATCCCCGACCGCTGCCGCGGCTGGAGATCGACGAACCCGTGCTCAGGATGACATTCGGGGTCAACACCTCACCCATGGCGGGCCAGGCTGGGTCACAGCTCACCTCCCGCCAGATTCGGGCCCGGCTCGACCGTGAGGCACTCGGTAATGTCTCGATCCGTGTCTCCGACACGTCGTCGCCTGACGTCATCGAGGTGGCAGGGCGAGGCGAACTCCAGCTCGCCGTCTTGATCGAGTCGATGCGGCGCGAGGGCTACGAGCTGCAGGTCAGCCGGCCGGAGGTGGTGACGCGGATCGTCGACGGATCCCTGCACGAACCCAGGGAGAGGGCGATCGTCGACACTCCCGACGAGTACGTCGGCGCCGTCACCCAGGCGGCCGCTCCCCGGCGTGGGCAGATCGAGCAGATGCAGCCGGGCGACAAGGGTCGGACGATCGTCACGGTCTCGGCTCCCGCCCGGGGCCTGCTGGGCTTTCGATCCGAGTTGATGACGACGACCCGGGGTACCGCCCTGGTCCACCAGCACAACGACGGCTGGATGCCCTGGGCCGGAGACATCGAGGGCCGGTCCGGCGGGGCGATCATCTCCGATCGCTCCGGTACTGCCACGGGCTTTGCTCTCGACAACCTCCAGAAGCGCGGAGAACTGTTCATCCGACCCGGTGACCCGGTCTATGAGGGCATGGTCATAGGTGAGAACTCGCGTCCCGACGAGATGCTGGCCAATCCCGCCAAGGCCAAGCAACTCACCAACATCCGGGCGGCCGGTTCGGACGAGGCAGTCAGGCTGAAGCCCCCCCGTCTCCTCAGCCTCGAGGAAGCGATCGAGTGGATCGACGACGATGAGCTGGTCGAGGTGACGCCCGACGCCATCCGGGTCCGCAAGCGTCACCTGACCGAGGCGGGACGCCGGCGCGCCCACAAGAGCGCCTGAGGCGGATCGGACGGAATCTAGGAGAGGCGCTCGAGGACGGCGCTGAGCTCGGGCGGGAGGGGGGAATCGAACGCCAGCGGTTCGCCCGAGGCGGGATGGGTGAACGACAGGCGGGCGGCATGCAGGAACAGCCTGGGAACCTCGACGCGATCCGGACCCGGCCGGTAGACACGGTCGCCCACCAGGGGGTGGCCGATGGCGGCGAGGTGGACCCGAATCTGGTGTGTGCGCCCGGTCTCCAGGCGGACCCGCAGAAGGGTGAGCCCGGAGTTCTCGTACTCGTGCTCGACCTCGTAGTGCGTTCGGGCCGGCCGACCCGCCGGGTCGACCCGTCTCCGTGTCGGACGAGCCGCATCGCGCGACAGCGGAGCGTCGATCGTTCCCGTCGGCACCGGGAAACCGCCGTCGACGAGAGCCAGATACTCCCGACCCATCTCACGTTCGGACACCTGCTCGGCCAACCCGCGATACGCCCGGTCGGATATCGCCACGACCATCAGCCCGGAGGTGTCGCGATCGAGCCGATGGACCAGCCCCCATCGACCCTCCTGACCGACTCCTTCCACCTCGGGTCGCCGATGGAGGATCCCGGCGGCGACGGTGCCCGTTTCGCCGGCCGCCCCGGGATGGACGACCAGGCCGGCCGGCTTGTCGACCACGATGAGGTCTTCGTCCTCGTAGGCGACGCCGAAATCAACTTCGACCGGTTCGAGACCTGCCGCTTCGGCGGGCGGCGGAAAGCTGATCACCTGGCCGACCTCGAGTCGGCTTCGCGCCGCGGCTTTCTCGCCGTCGACCGTCACGCTTCCTTCGTCCACCAGCTGACGGGCCGCGGCCCGCGACATCTCCCCCATCACCGCCACCACCCGGTCGGCACGCTCGCCGGCCAGATCATCGGGCACGGTGAAGGTCAATCGGTCACCCATGACCCAATGAGGAGTAGCACCACGGCGACGGTGATGGAGGCGTCGGCGAGGTTGAACGTCGGGATGATCCACAGGTTGACCCAGTCGATGACCGGACCGTCCAGGATGCCCGGCCCTCGGGCGATCCGGTCGACCAGGTTGCCCGCTGCTCCGGCGAGCACGAACCCGAGACCGACCACTTCCCACATGCCGGGTGCCTTGCGGAGGAACCACAGGACCACAACGATGGCCGCGATGGCGGCGATCCCGAACAACGGGCCGGCGCTCTGGAACATGGAGAAGGCGGCGCCGGTGTTCTCCACGTAGCGAAACTGGAGAAAGGAGCCGATGACATCGACCGGCTGGGCGGTGAAGGTCATCGACGCCCACCGCTTCGTGACAAGGTCGGCTACCAGCAAGCTGAGGGCGACGAGGCCCGCCACGGTGTAGTTTCGTCTCACCCCGGGCGGGCTAGTCGGCCCCGCCGGGTTCATCGCCGGCGGGCGCAGTCCACGCAGAATGTGGCGTACGGGAGGGCGTCGAGCCGGGCTGTCGGGATGTCGTTGCCACACGACTCACACTGGCCGTACTCGCCTCTCTCGATCCGGTGAAGGGCATGCTCGACCTTGTGGAGGAGGTCGATGGCGTTCTGCTGCATCGACAGCTCCTTCTCGTATTCGAACTTCATGGACCCGGCTTCGGCATTGCCGGGATCCGGACTCCGCTCGGACGACGACTCGGTCTGGCGTGCCTCCTCGAGTTCCAGGCGCGCCTCCTCGATCAACGCTTCGAGGCGGACCTGTTCCTCTTCCAGCCGCTTGCGATACTTCTCGACTGTGGATTTGGCCAGCTTGCGGGCCATCAGACCTCCATTCGGGAGCGAGGACGATAGCAAACGCTTCATAGGGCGAGTCCATTCCCGGCAGGAGTCGGAAGTCGGAAGTAGCACGACCGCAGGGAGCAGTGTGACTCCGGCCGATCCGCAAACTCTCAGTCAGGTGGATGGCGGTGGATGAGGCAACCGCTCGGCGGATGGCCCCGACCACCAAACCACCTGGCCTAGGCGCAGCCGTGGGGGTGTGGGGGAGTACCCCCACCTAGTCAAGCGGTGTTGCAGTTTGCATGCCCAGGCGCCTGACCCCTTTACCATTCGGGCCGTGAGCCAGTCAGATTTCCGCCGGGTTCCTTCTGATGTGGACTTCCCGGCCCTCGAACTCGAGGTGCTAGAACAGTGGGAACGCACCTCGGCGTTCGAGCGGAGCGTCGAGCAACGCCCGGTCGACCAGGAATACATCTTTTACGACGGGCCTCCTTACGCCAACGGCAGCCCCCACTACGGCCATCTGTTGGCCGGGACGGTGAAGGACGTCGTCCCCCGCTACTGGACGATGCGCGGTTACCGAGTGGAGCGCCGCTTCGGCTGGGACACGCACGGCCTCCCGGTGGAGATGGAGGTCCAAAAGCAACTCGGAATCACCCGCCCCTCCGAGGTCGAGGCGCTCGGAGTCGACCGATTCAACGAAGCGTGCCGGGCACTAGTCGAGGACACGGCCGAAGAGTGGAACTACATAGTTCGGCGTCTCGGCCGCTGGGTCGACATGGAGAACGACTACAAGACCATGGACCTCACGTTCATGGAGTCGGTGTGGTGGGTCTTTCGCCGGCTCTGGGACGCCGGACTCGTGTACCGATCAATGAAGGTCGTGCCCTACTCGTGGGGTGCCGCCACGCCCTTGTCCAACTTCGAGGCCAACGAGGACTACCGCGATGTGGAGGACCCGTCGATCACCGTCGGCTTCGAGGTGGTGGAAGGCCCCGGACCCGTCGAGCCGGGAGACAGCCTGCTCATCTGGACGACGACTCCCTGGACCCTCCCCGGCAACCTCGCCGTAGCCGTCGGGGAAGACCTCGACTACGTCCGCGTTCGACACGACAACCGCCATTTCTGGGTCGGCGCCGACCAGATGGCCGACGTGCTGGGCGAAGACGCCCAGGTGACGGGGCGGGCGAAGGGACTCGACCTGCTCGGCACGAGCTACCGCCCACCGTTTTCCTACTTCGAAGACCGCCGGGATGAGGGCGTGTTCCGGGTGATCTCCTCGCCCTCGGTGACGACCGACGAGGGCACCGGACTGGTGCATATGGCTCCCGCCTACGGCGAGGCCGACCTGGAGGCGATCACCGAGGCGGGGATCGAGGTTCTGGTGGACCCGGTCGACGCCGAAGGCGATTTCACCGAGGCGGTGCCTGAGGTGGCCGGCCTCAACGTCAAAGAAGCCGACGCAGTCCTCATCGATCTGCTGCGCCAATCCGGCGCCTTGTTTGCCGAGTCGACCATCCGCCACTCGTACCCGTTCCACGACCGCACCGGGACCCCGATCATCTACAAGGCGATCCCGTCATGGTTCGTGGCCGTGACGAAGTTCCGTGACCTGCTCGTGGACCTGAACGAGAGCATCCGGTGGGTGCCGGCCGCCATCGGCGAGCGCCGCTTCGGCAATTGGCTGGAGGGCGCCCGTGATTGGGCGATCAGCCGGAACCGCTTCTGGGGCTCGTGCATCCCGGTGTGGGAATGCGACGGATGCACCCACCAGGAATGCATCGGCTCACTGGACGAGTTGGAGGATCGCGCCGGGACCCGGCCCTCCGACCTGCACAAGCATGTCGTCGACCTGCTCACATGGCCCTGCCCCGAATGCGGCGGGACGATGTCGCGGGTGCCCGAGGTCCTCGACGTGTGGTTCGACGCCGGTTCGATGCCCTACGGCCAGCTTCACTATCCCTTCGAGAACAAGGAGCGCTTCGAGGCGGCGTTCCCTGCCCGGTTCATCTCCGAGGGCCTGGACCAGACGAGGGGCTGGTTCTACACCCTGCATGTGCTGGCCACGGCCCTCTTCGAACAGCCCGCCTACCTCAACTGCGTCGTCTCGGGCTGGATCCTGGCCGAGGACGGTCGTCCCATGTCCAAGCGGCTGAAGAACTATCCCGACCCCCGAGAGCTGTTCGACACCTACGGCGCCGATGCGGTGCGGGCCTACCTGCTGGATTCCCCGCTTTTGCGGGCGGAGGCCATCCGCTTTTCGGCCGAAGGGGTGCGCCAGGTCGTGCGCACCGTGCTCCTGCCGCTGTGGAACATTCACTCCTTCTTCACCACATATGCCGTCGCCGACGACCTCACCCTGGAGGATCTGGCGGCGGCACCCGACCCTGCCGACCGCCCCGAGATCGACCGCTGGATCCTCTCGGTCCTCCAGAGCCTCATCGATACCGTCAACGAGCAGATGGAGGGCTACCAGCTCTACAACGTCATCTCCCCCACCCTGGGCTTCATCGACGACCTGACCAACTGGTATGTCCGCCGGTCCCGCCGACGCTTCTGGGCGGCCCGGGGGGAGAACGACGCCGACAAGCTGGCGGCCTTCGCCACTCTGTACGAGGTGCTGACCACCTTCATCGGAGTCCTGGCGCCGGTGCTGCCCTTCGTGACCGAACGGCTCCACCAGGACCTGGTGGTCGACGCCGGTGCGGAAGGCCCCGACACCATCCACCTGGCGACGTTCCCAGAGGCGGATGAGGCGCTCATCGACCCTGACCTCGAGTACTCGATCGGGGTGGTTCGACGGGTCGTCTCCGCCGGCCATGCCCTCCGTAAGCGCCACGAGCTGAGGGTGCGCCAGCCGCTGGCCACTCTGACGGTCATCACGTCCGATTGGCGCGTGGTGGAAGCGGTGCAGACGCATCGCGAACTGATCGCCGACGAGCTCAACGTACGGGAAGTCACCACCTCCGATGAGAGCGGAGAACTGGTCGACTTGTCTGCCAAGGCCGACTTCCGCCGGCTGGGCCCGCGTCTGGGAAACGATGTCAAGGTCGTGGCGGCAGCCATCTCCGCCCTCGGCAACGAAGACATCGGCCGGCTGCTCGCCGGCCACTCCGTCGACGTGGAGGGTTTCGCCATCACTCCCGAAGACGTCGTGGTCAGCCGCACCCCGCGGGAGGGGACGGTGGTGGAGACCGATGGCGAGTTGGCCGTGGCGCTCAACACCCGCCTCGACGATGAACTCGTCGCCGAGGGCCTGGCGCGTGACGTGGTGAGCCGAGTGCAGCATGCCCGAAGGGGAACGGGACTCGACGTTGCCGACCGGATCAAGCTGCGCTGGTCGACAGACGATCGGGTGCTGGCCGATGCGGTGGAACGACACCGTGATTACATCGCCGCCGAGACGCTGACTCAGGAGATGGAACGGGTCGAGCGTCTCGAAGGCGACCGCAGCCACGTCGACGGGGCGGAACTGGTGGTGGCGGTCGAAAAGATCTGACCGCTTCTTCGGACCGAGGTCCAAGAAACGTGTAATCGATCCCTTGATCGACGAAACGACCTAGACGGAGCCGCGTTCCCAGGGCCGGCGGCTGGGGGCGGGCGCCTCCTCACCGAGGTGTTCCCCGCGAGACGAGGCCTCATCGGCCATCTCGTCGGCCAGGTCTTCTGACTCGAGTTGGTCATCGGAGACGGCCTCGGGCTCCTCATACCCGGGCAGCTCCGATGTCACCTCGTCGTCCTGCCAGTCGGCCTCGTTCTCCGCCAGGTCGACGGCCGCGGGCTGCTCCCATTCCGCTTCCGGCTCGGTGAACTCCTCGGACGACTCACCCCAGTCACCGATCTCAGAGGCGGCATCGTCCTCGAATTCCTGCTGTTCTTCGTAGGCCTGGACCTCGGCGGTATCGGCGGTGAGCGGCCCGGCTACCGCGGCCGAAGCCTCGGCGATGGCGGCATCCATGGCATCCAGATCGTTGCCGGCCGAGTTGGCCAACTCGACGACCCGGCGCTTCAGGTCGGCGACGGTGGCGCGCATGCGAGCGATCTCCTGGGTGAGCGCCATTCGTTCCGCGTCCTGATCGGCTCGCAGCCGGTCGGTCTCGTCGAAGGCGTCACCCCGGATCCGCTCGGCGTCTTCGCGGGCCTCGGCGATGAGGGCGTCGGCCTGCTTCTGGGCCGCGACGAGCGCCCGGGAGATGGCCGTCTCATCCTCCCCCCGGGAGGCGACTTCGGCCTCCAGGGCCCGGATCCGGTCCTGGGCGTCGCGGACCCGCTGGTCGTAGTCCTTCAGGGTGGTGACGACGTCGTCGAGGAAGTCGTCGACTTCGTCCATGTTGTAGCCCCGCAGCTCAGGGCCGAACGTCTTCTGCTGTATGTCGATCGGTGTCAGAGGCATGGCAAGACTCTCCCTGGAAGCGAGTCGGGCGATGTGGAACGGTGGCTCACGAGCTTACGCCCCCCACCCAGGCAACCCAAGCATCAGGTGCAAATCAGCCTCTGGATCAGAGACAAGCCCAAGAGCAGCACGATCGGCGACAAGTCGAGCGCTCCCCCGCCCAGCCGGAGCGGCGGCATTATCCGGCGGATCGGGAGAATGACCGGGTAGATGATGCGATCGAGAAATACCGTCACCCGGGCGAGGGGATGGGTCGAGGGGACCCTCACCCAACTGAGGATGACCCAGATCAAGATGGCGAACCAGTACAGCCGTAAGGCCAGGCAGATGATCTCCACGATCAGTCGGCGTCGTCTACCTGGTAGACCCCCAGGCCAGCCAGACGCCGCTTCTCGTCCCGGGACAGGGTGACCCGGGGCGGGAGCACGAGGACGAGGCCCTCGCCGACCTTGCGCATCGTGCCATCCAGGGCGTAGATGAGGCCGCTAGAGAAGTCGACGACCCGGCGAACCAGCGCGGGCTCGGCCCGGCGGAGATCCAAGACGACTGGCACCTTGTCGCGTACCCGGTCGGCCAGGATCTTGGCGTCACCGAACTCCTCGACCACCAGGACGTCGGACTGGACTTCGACGGGTCGGACGGCCCGGACGGTTTGCTGTCCGCTCATCATGGGGCGCGTCGGCGGATCCACCCGGCGGCCCTCGACGCTGCTCACGCCTTCGATTCGAGCGGGTGGCCGGCTGCGTCGCTCTTCGTAGACCGGTTCGGGCCGGGACGGACGCCGGCTCGGCTCGTGCGGCTCCACGTCGTACGCGGGCTGGTCCTCGTCGACCAGCCCGAGATAGACGAGCGCCTTGGAAAGCAATGACGACATGATTCCTCTATGGGGCAGTGCTGTGGTCGTCGCCAAAGATAGCCCGTCCGACACGGATAACGGTGGCACCCTCCTCCACCGCTACCTCGAAGTCGTCGGTCATGCCCATCGACAGGCCGGTCGCCGAAGGAACCTCGGAGGCGACCCGCCGGCCGACCTCGGCGAGATGGCGGAAGTGGACCCGGGCTTCGTTCGGCTCGGTAACGATCGGGATGATCGCCATCACGCCGACGAGGGGGATGTCGAGCGCCGAGAAGGTAGAGGCCATGTCAGCCGCTTGGTCAGGGTCGACACCGAACTTCTGCGCTTCGCCCCCGATGTTGACCTGGAGAAAGGTTGGCGGCGGCGTGCCGGCACCTTTCAACCAGGCCTTTGCAAGTGACAGTCGGTCGAGGGAATGGAGGTACGCCGCCGCCGGCCGGACGACCCGCGCCTTGTTGGACTGGAGATGGCCGACGAAATGCCACCGAATGTCGTCGGGGAGCAGCGACACCTTCTCGGCGAGCTCATCGGCTCGGTTCTCGCCGAAGTCGCGGTGGCCCCGGTCGTAGAGGTCCCGTATCGCGTCGATCGTCTGCCCTTTGCTCACCACGACCAGCCGGACGTCGTCGGGGCGCCGACCCGATCTGTCGCAGGCTTTGGCAACCCGCCGCATCACGGATTCCAGGCTCATCGGATCCAGCCGATGGCGGCCATCCGGACCGAGGTGCCCGTGGCGCGGTGGCTGGGGCCGCCTCCACAGGCGGTGCAGCGTCCGGCAACGGTCAGCGGTAGCGGATCGAGCCGGCGCCGGGCCGCCCCCACGAGGTCCACCGATGGTGACCCCCACGTCGTCGCGGTGGCATCCTCGGGGAACAACGCGACGACCTCTTCGCCCACTTCGAAACAGCACGGGCCGATGGCCGGCCCGATGTAGGCGCCGACCGGCGAAGACCCGGCTCTCTCCATGAGGTCCATGGTCGATTGCAGTATGCCCGCGCTGAGCCCGCGCCAGCCGGCGTGGGCCACTCCGACGGCGGCAGGCGCAATCAGGACGACGCCGAGGCAGTCGGCCGTGAAGACGGCGATCGGGAGCCCCGGAACCGTCGTGACGAGCCCGTCAGCCGGACCGGCCCTTCCCGCTTCGCCCACCGGGACGGCCCTGTTGCCGTGCACCTGTTCCACGGTTGCCCATGCCGGGGAGATGCCCAGGTGGCTCGACACGCGTCGGCGAGCGTCGGGATCTCCTCTTGGGTCACCCTCATCCGGCGCGGTGAAGGCGGCCCCCGGCGAGGTCCTAGCCCCGGCGGTCATCCCTGAACGAAGGTCGGGATGTCCAGATCGTCGTCGGTGTCGGTGTCCCGCCGGGTAGCAGCGGTAGGACGCTCGGTCCGGCCGGCAGCGGGCCGACGGGCGCGACCTTTGTCGAAGCCGGCGGCGATCACCGTCACCTTGATCTCCTCGCCGAGGTCGTCGTCGATGAGGGCTCCGAAAATGATTTCGGCCTCGCTGTCGGCGTGGTCAGACACCACCTGGGCGGCCGCCGTCGCCTCGTGCAAGGTCATGGACGAAGGGCCGGCGATGGACAGCAGCACACCGCGGGCCCCGTCCATCGACGCCTCGAGCATGGGACTGGAGATGGCGCGCTGGGCTGCCTGGGTGGCGCGGTTCTCGCCCGAGGCGCGCCCGATGCCCATCACGGCGCTGCCTGCATCGGCCATCACGGTCTTCACGTCGGCGAAGTCGACGTTGATCAGTCCGGGTGTGGTGATGAGGTCGGTGATGCCCGCCACCCCGTTCATCAGCACCTCGTCGGCGAGGCGGAAAGTCTCGGTGATCGGGGCATCGGGATCGCCGACGTCAAGCAGTCGGTCGTTGGGGATGACGATGAGCGTGTCGACCGCCTCGCGGAGGGACTGGATCCCTTCCTCGGCGTGCACGGCCCGGCGCCGACCTTCGAAGCCGAACGGGCGCGTGACGACGCCGACGGTAAGCGCTCCCAGGTTGCGAGCGACCTCGGCCACGATGGGGGCGCCGCCGGTCCCGGTGCCGCCGCCTTCGCCGGCGGTGATGAACACCATGTCGGACCCCTTTAGTACCTCCTCGAGCTCGGCTCGATGAGCCTCGGCGGCCGCCCTGCCGACCTCCGGGTTGGCGCCGGCCCCCAGGCCCCGAGTCACCTCCCGGCCAAGATCTAGCTTCACATCGGCGTCGGACATGAGCAGAGCCTGGGCGTCGGTGTTGAGGGCGATGAACTCCACCCCCCGCACCCCGGCCTCGACCATGCGGTTGACGGCGTTGACTCCCCCACCACCGACCCCGATCACCTTGATCACGGCCAAGTAACTGCCTGTGGAACCGGCGCGACTACTCACTTGAAACCTCCAGTTGTGTGCGGTATCGGTTGAAGCTTTACACGAGGTTGAGGGATACGTAAAGAGCTGCGGTCTCAGCCTCAACTAGAGCTTGAGGGTTCCGCTGGAGGCGCGCCCGGCTCATTTCTGTGTCGCCTCGGGAGGCAGGACGGCGGGCGAGGCAGGCGCCACCACCGTGATTACACCCCCTTCCTCGAGGCCTGAGTCGATCATGGCCGCCGCCACCACTGCTTTCTCGGCGGTGTCGAACGGCCGGCCGATCCGCACACGGAAACCGGACACGGTCGCTTCCAGTCCTTCAGCGCCCAACCTCACCTCGGCTCCTGGCTGATGATGGGCCGGCAAGCCCCCCAGGAACTCCACCGCCCCGGCGAGTTCCAGCCCGTCGGCCGAATCTTTGGCATTCAGGTCGGGGAGGTTCGCCCTGGGAAGATTGGAGGGCGGCGACTCGACCGGCTCGAGCAGGGTGGCGTCGCCCGCCACCAGCCACCATCCCCCCTTGAGCCGGGCGGCGACGGCCGGGACCCGCTCCTCGATCTGGACAACGACCCGGGTGGGCCAATCTCGGGCCACCGACGCCTGGGCGACCCAAGGGTCGGAGAGGAGCGACTCCTCGGCTCCCGCGACGTCTAGCACCAGCAATGGGCGGCCTTCTACCACCCCGTGGTCCCCGAGCACCGCCGTGACGTCGACCCGATTTGCCCCCTGGACCGTGATCTCACCCACCGAGACGAACGGCGACTGCAGGAACCAGACGACGGCGGCCACCACCACCAGGAACGTCAGCAGACGAACCAGCCGGCCCAGGTTCGATCGGGCTCGGTCTTCGGCCACGCGCCTCCGCCGCTCGGCGAGCCGCCGGTCCATGTCAGGAGGCCCCTTGAAACCCGACGAACTGGATCTCCGGCTCGAGGACCCGTCCGGTCTCGTCCTCGACCCTCTCCTGGACGGCCTGAATGAGCCGACGCACCTCTTCGGCCGTGGCCCCGGCCTCCGCCTCGATGAAATTGGCGTGGCGAGGAGACACTCGCACCGGTCCCACGGTGTATCCCTTGAGCCCGAGCCGGTCGATGAGCGCGCCGGCGGCGACGTCGGGCGGATTCTTGAACACCGACCCGGCGTTGAGGGTGCCGCCAGGCTGGTGATCCCGGCGCCAGCGCGTGATCCGGCGCATCTCTTCGGCAGAATCGGCCGGATCAGTCGCGACGGTGGCGAAGCGGGCCGACACCACCACCTCGCCGGGGGCGATGTTAGATCGGCGGTAGCCGAGGTCGAGGTCGTCGGGGCCGCGCCATTTCTTGCCGCCGTCGGCGAGCGAAACGATCTCGGCTTCCACCAGCACGTCGACGACCTCGCGACCGAAACAACCGGCGTTCTGGCGCACAGCCCCGCCGACGGAGCCCGGTATCCCGACTCCGTACTCGAGGCCTCCCCGCCCCTGCTTGGAGGCGGAACGGGCAAGAACCGGCATGGAGACGGAGCCCCCGGCGTGGACGATCCCGTCCGCATCGACCGCCAGGGACGTGAAGGAGGAACCGAGACGGACCACCACGCCCCGGAAACCGGCGTCGGCGATCAGCAGATTGGAGCCGCGGCCGAGCACCAAAATGTCCTTCGCCTCCCGACGCCAAGTTTCACCGACCGCTTCGAGGGTCTCGGGGTGGTCGATATCGACGAAGACATCACACGGTCCCCCTAGCTTGTACGTGGTGAGGGGCGCCAGCTCCACGTCCCGGCGGGCGGTGCCCGTCCGGACGAGTTCGTCCCAGGCGCTCATCCTCGTCCCCTGCCTTGCAGAGCCAGGGCCAGCTCGCCCGTCACCAGTGTGATGTCGCCTGCCCCCATCACCACCACCAGGTCGCCGGGCTCCACCAACCCCGCCAGCCGGCCAGCAACGTCACCCCTATGGGCTACGTACTCCACGGTTTGGGCACCGGCCCGCTGGGCGGCCGAGGCCACCAGCTGGCCGGTGACCCCGGGAATCGGCGGCTCCCGGGACCCGTACACGTCGGTGACGATCACTCCGTCGGCCTGGGCGAGGGCGACTCCGAACTCGCGGTGCATGTCACGGGTGCGAGAGTAGAGGTGTGGCTGGAACACGGCCCAGACCCGGGGCGAGCCGTATTCTGCTGCCTCGGCCAGGGTGGCGACGACCTCGGTCGGGTGATGGGCGTAGTCGTCGATGATCCGCACCCCGGCCACCGTGCCCCGTGCCTCGAAGCGTCGACGGACCCCGGCGAATCCCTCCAGGCCGGCGGCGGCTGCCTCGAGGTCGTAGCCGACTTCGGAGAGAAGAGCGAGGGCTCCGGCGGCGTTGGTGGCGACGTGGCGCCCCGGGCGGGGAAGCGCCACGCTCACCGTGCCCCCGGGCCCGGCCAGTCGGAAACGGCTCGCCCCTCCGACCGTCCCGAAGTCCGACATCCGCCAGTCGGCCGCGGCGGTGGTGCCGTAGGTGACGACTCCGGTGCGGCCGGCGATCCGAGCCGCTCCCGGGTCGTCGAGGCAGGCAACCACCGGTCCTTTCACCCCTCTCACCACGCGCACGAAGCTCTCTTCCAGCTCGTCGGCCGACTTGAAGTGGTCCATGTGGTCCTGCTCGACGTTGGTGACGACCAGCCCACGCAGCCTGACGTGCTCGAAGGTGCCGAACGCCTCGTCGACCTCGACCACCAGCACGTCGTTGGCGCCGAGGTGGGCGTTGGTCCCCATCGCCACCAGGTCGCCTCCGATGATGAACGACGGGTCGACTCCTGCCGCTCGCAGCGCAGTGATCATGAGGGCGGTGGTGGTCGTCTTGCCATGGGTCCCGGTTGGACCGATCGCCGGCATGTTCTCTGTCAGCGCTTCGAGGAGTTGGGGGCGCCGCCACACCGGGACGCCGGCGGTGCGGGCTGCGGCCAGTTCCAGATCCTCTTCGGGGACCGCGGAAGAAGCGACGACCAGATCGGCCTCGGTCATCCGCTCCGGCCGGCTCCCCTCCCAGACTTCGAGACCTAGGTCGCCGAGCAGGTCGACGGCGGCTCCTCCCCTTTGGTCGGAGCCCGAAATTCGGTGGCCCTGACCGCTCAGGATCTTGGCGAGCGCACTCATTCCGGCGCCGCCCACTCCGACCAGATGGATCCGCGGCGGCAAGGTCGCCTTCATGTAGACGCCATTCCGATGAGTGCTCGGGCGATGTCGGTAGCGGCCCTCGGCCGGGCCAGGGCGGTCGCCGCCTCCGCCATCTCCCGCCGTTTCGCCTCGTCGTCGGTGAGAGCTGCCACCACCGCGCCGAGCCGATCGATCTGCTCCTCCGGGACCACGACCGCGGCACCGGCTTCTTCCAGGGCGGCGGCATTGGCCGCCTGGTGCCGCCCGGAGCCGAATCCGCCCGGAACCAGCACCGCCGGAGTGGCGGTGGCGGTGAGCTCGGCGACCGAGCCGCCGGCCCGGGCGACCACCAGGTCGCAGGCGGCGAAGAACAGGTCCATGTCGTCGGAGAAGTCCAGCACTCGCCATCGGTGGGGTGAAACCCGGGCGAGCGCCGCGATGTCGTCGTGTCCCCGCCCCGCCAAATGGAGAACCTGGATATCAGGACCGTCCCACCGTTCGAGCATCCCCGCGACGGCCACGTTGATCGCTCCGGCTCCCAGCGATCCACCGAACACGCCGATCACCGGGTCATCCGGGTCGAGCTTCCAACGTTCCAGGGCGAGGGGGCGGAGCCGACGGCGGTCGAATTCGGCCAACGAACGCCGGATCGGGTTACCGACCCACTCCGCTCGGGGGAGGCCGATGGTGGTCGAAAAAGCCCCGAACACCCTCTGGGAGATCCGTGAGACGAGCCGGTTGGCCAGTCCCGCCTCGGCGTTCTGCTCCGACACCGCCAGGGCCGCTCGGGCTCGACGAGCCGCCAGGCCGGCGGGGACGGTGACATATCCGCCGAGACCGAGGACGGCGCCGACCTCGCGAGCTACGAACTCGGCGTGGATGGTGCGGGTCGCCTGCATCACCACCCAGGGGATGCCGAGGTTGGCGGGAGTGAGTCGCCGGGCCAGGCCCCGCAGCTCCACCGAGACGAACGGAAAGCCGGCGGCGGGATAGACGGTCGCCTCCAGCCGCCTGCCACCGACGAAGAGGACGTCGGTGGGGTCGATCCCCTCGTTGACGAGCGCCTCCCCTACCGCCAGGCCCGGATAGACGTGTCCCCCGGTGCCGGCGGCGGCGATGGCGTATGTCACCCCCTCCCGCCCTGCTGACTGATGTTGACCAGCACTCCCAGGGCGGCCATCGACATGATCAGGGCCGTGCTGCCAAAACTGACGAAGGGCAGCGCGATCCCGGTGATCGGCATCACTCCCAGGACTCCGCCCACGTTGATCAGTGCCTGAATCGACAGCCAGGCCGTGATGCCGGCCGCCACCATCTTGCCGAAGAGGTCCGGAGCGCGGGACGCCACCACCCAGCCGGTGATAGCCAGGATCACGAAGAGGGCGATGACTGTCATGGCGCCGATGAGTCCCGTCTCCTCTCCGATGATGGCGAAGATGAAGTCGGTGTGAGCGTTGGGCAGATAGAACCAGCGGGCCCGGCTGGCGCCCAGGCCTACCCCGAAGATGCCGCCGTCGCCCAGGGCGTAGTAGCCCTGGATGAGCTGGTATCCCTCCGACGAGGCGTTTGACCAGGGGTCGAGGAAGCCGACGATCCGGTCGGTCCGGTACTCCGCCGAGAAGGAGAAGGCCAGAGCCAGTGCCGCCCCCGCCAGCGCCAGCATGACCACCTTGTGACCCGGAGCCGGGCTGGTCCAGAGAATCGACAGGGCGACCGCCCCGATGAGGATGGTCGTCCCCAGGTCCGGCTGCTTCATGAGCAGCGCGGTCACGATGCCGACCACGAAACCCACGGGTATCAGGAAGTGGGCCCACGTCTCGAGGTTCCGCTTCTTTCGCTCCAACAGCAGCGCGAGCAGGACGATGACCGAGAACTTGGCGAGCTCGGACGGCTGGAAGTTGAACCCCCCGAAGACGAGCCAGCGCTGCGCGCCGCCTTCGCTGGTGCCGGTCACGAGGACGGCGAGCAGGGAGAGGACGGTGACTCCGTACAGCGGCAGTGCCAGCTTGCGGTAGGCCCGGTAGGGAACGCGGCTGGCGACCAGCATCGCAACCAAGCCGATGCCGACCCCCACGAGCTGACGCTTGAAGAAGTGGAAACGATCGGCCGCCTGGTCGATCCCCACCGTCGAGGAAGCCGACATCGTCTCCCCCAACCCGATCACGACGAGGACGACGGCGACGAGCAGCAGCACTGTCGAAGCGCGGCTATTGGAACGCGAGCGCTCCGCCCGCACGCGGGCTGCGGTTCGAATACGGGCGATCGAAGTCACATTGCTGGTCATGAGCTGTGCTCCTTCTCGAGCCGTCCGACAGCGGAAACGAAGATCTCACCCCGCTCGGCGTATGACTGGAATTGGTCGAAGCTGGCTCCTCCCGGGGCGAGAAGAACCGTGTCGCCCGGCCGGGCGAGTGAGGCCGCCAAGGCGACCGCCTCGTCCATGGTGGCGGCGACATGACCTCTTTCGCCGGCCGCCGCCGCCAGCTCCGGTCCGACGCTGCCGATCCCGATGAGGGCGACGACGTTGGCGGCCGCCGCCAGCGGTGTGAGATCGAGACCCTTGGCCAGGCCGCCGGCGATGAGGACCACCGACGGATAGGCGGCGATGGCGGCCAGAGCGGCATGGGTGTTGGTTGCCTTGGAGTCATCCACGTAGGCGACGCCGTCGACCGTCGAGACGAGAGACCTGCGGTGGGCGCCGGGACGGAAACCCTTCAACACTCTCTCCAGTGCGTCCGGCTCGGCCCCCTGGCTCGAGGAGAGTACGGCGGAGATGGCCATGTCCACCAGGTGGGCCGGATCGCTCGAGCCGAGATCCGACAGCGGAATCGACGTGCCGGGCAGATGTAGCGATCCGCCCTCGACCCCTGAACCGCCTTCGGGTCTCCGCGAACCGGACACAGGATGGAGCTCGGAAACGGCCCGTCCGGCGGCGGACGCTGCACCCGGATCGTCGGCGTCGTAAACCAGAAGATCGTCGGCGTCCTGGCGTTCGAAGATGCGGGCTTTGGCTGCGGCATAAGCCTGGACCGATCCGTGCCAGTCGAGGTGGTCTTCGGCGATGTTGAGGATGGCGGCGGCGCCAGGGTGGAACCGGTCGATGAACCGGAGCTGGAAACTGGACACCTCGATGACCGCCACGTCCCAGGCGTCGTCCACTACGGCGGAGAGGGGCGTCCCGATGTTGCCCGCCGCCACCGCTCCGATCCCCGAGGCGCGCAGAATCTCGGTAGTGAGGGTCGTGACCGTGGTCTTGCCGTTGGTGCCGGTGACGGCGACCACGGGTCGGCCCGCGATGGCGCGCCAGGCGAACTCGACCTCGCTCCACACGGGCACACCACTCTCCAGGGTCTCGACCACGGGCAGGGAGCGTTCCGGGAACCCGGGGCTGGCGACGACCAGATCGATCCCATCCAACAAGCCTGCGTCCCACCCGCCGGACACCAGGCCGACGCCGATCTCGAGGAGCGGCGCCGCCTCGGGCCGCCCGTCGTCGTAGATGGTGACGGAGTGGCCCTGACGGCGAGCGAGGGTCGAGGCGGCGAGACCGGAGACGCCAGCACCGAGCACGAGCAGTCTCATCCTCGCCTCCTCTCCCGGTTGACCGCTGAGGTTCGTCGGGCACTCATCGAGCAGACCGAGTCACTCACGTCGCGGCCGCTCAGACTTCCGACTTCGGACTCCCGACTCCCGACTCATCATGCTCCGCCCCGGAGGATCCCCTCGACCGCCAGGAAATCGGCGTAGAACAGTCCCAGCCCCAGGGCCACGCCGATGGCAGTCAAGATCCAGAACCTGATGACCACCGTCGTCTCCGGCCAGCCGAGCAGGTCGAAATGGAAATGGAACGGAGCCATGCGGAACACTCGCTTACCGGTCAACTTGAAGCTGGCCACCTGGATCATCACCGACAACGTCTCCGCCACGAAGATCCCACCGACGATCACCAACAGAAGGTGGGTGTTCGTGAGGAGGGCGAGCGCGGCGACTAGCCCGCCGATCCCTTGGGAGCCGACGTCGCCCATGAAGATCTTCGCCGGAGGGGCGTTCCACCACAGGAAACCGAGGATGCCGGCGAACATGGCCGCCGAAACCGTCGCCAGCTCCAGAGGATCGAGGGCCTGATAGATGCCCTGGGGAGCCGCGTTCCTGAACTGCCAGAAGGCGATGATGGTGTAGGCCCCGACCACGAGGGCGCTCGCCCCGCTGGCCAGGCCGTCCATGCCGTCGGCCAGGTTCACGCCGTTGGCCGCCCCGGTGAGCATGATCAGGACCCAGATGAAAAAGAAGATGCCGAGGTCGATCCCCAGCGGCCGCACGAAAGACACTTCGGTCACGACGTCGGCGGCGGTGGCGCCCCAGGCGAACAACACGGCGATGACGAGCTGGGCGACGAACTTGGCAGCTTTGCTCAGACCGAGCGACCTCTGATTGGTGAACTTGACCAGATCATCGACGAATCCGACCAGCGCCATCCCGGCCAGGGCCATGACCGCCAGAAGGCCTCCCTCACCGAAGGGGGCGAGGTGGAGATCGAAGCCCCGGTTCGGCGTCCAGACCCGGAAGTGGGCGAACAGGTAGCCGATCAGAGCAGCGAGGACGAAGACCATCCCTCCCATCGTGGGCGTGCCCTGCTTGTGGGCATGCTGGGTCTGGATGTCCTCCTGGATGAACTGGCCGATCTGGCGGCGCCGCAGCAACCGGATGGCGTAGGGGGTCCCGAAGATCGAGACAGTGAGGGAGACGGCGGCCGCCACGAGGAGCGAAATCATTCTCTGGTCCTCCTCCGAGCGGCGAGGGCCTCCCGGGCGACGAGTCGGTCGTCGAAGGGTAGCAACCGACCGGCGACCTCCTGGCCCCGTTCGTGACCCCGGCCCAGTATCAGAATCAGGTCGCCGTCCTGCGCCATCTCGACGGCATGGGCGATCGCCCGACGGCGATCCGCCTGGCGGTGCGCCCCCGCTGACGATCTCATGCCCGAGAGAACCTCGTCGATGATGGCCTCGGGGTCCTCGCTACGGGGATTGTCGGAGGTGACGATCACCACGTCGGCCCCCAGGGCGGCGGCACCCATCTCCGGACGTTTGGCCCGGTCGCGGTCGCCGCCGGCTCCGAAGACGACGATGATCCGCTGTTCCGGTTCGATTGCACGGACGGCGGCGACGGCGGCGGCGATGCCCGCCGGCGTGTGGGCATAGTCGACGACCACCCGGATGGGATCGTCGCCCGAGACCGTCTCGAACCGGCCCGGCACGCCCTCGAACCGACCCAGGCCGCGGACGATGTCATCCAGCGCAATGCCGAGCGAGTGAGCGCAGCCGGCGGCGATCAGGGCGTTGTCGATGTTGAACCCGCCACCCAGCGCCAGTTCGACCCACCGCTCCCCGTCGGGGGTGACCAGGGTGAAGCGGGAGCCGGTGATCCCCACTTGCGGATCGCGAGCAGTGATCTCGCCGGAGTTGCCGACGGTGAGGAGTGGGATTTCGACGGAGGCGGCGAGGCCACGCCCGGCCGGATCATCGATCCACACCACCGCCTTCTCGGCCAGTGGAGGCCGGAAAAGGCGCGCCTTGGCGGCGAAGTAGCGGTCCATGTCGCCGTGGAAGTCGAGGTGATCCTGGCTCAGGTTGGTGAAGGCCGCCACCGCAAAGCGGGTGCAGTCGACCCGGTGCATCTCCATCGCATGCGAGGAGACCTCGGTCGAGACGACGTTCGCCCCCAGGTCGACCATCCTGGCCAACAGCCGCTGGAAGTCTGTCGATTCCGGCGTAGTGCGAGTGTTGGGGATGTCGATCGCCCCGACCCGTGTATGGACCGTGCCGATGAGCCCGGCCAGGCGGCCGGAGGCAGCGACGATCGCCTCCACCATGTGCGTCACGGTGGTCTTGCCGTTCGTTCCCGTCACACCGACCACGTCGAGACGCCGGCTGGGATGCCCGTGGACCTCGGCGGCGGCCGGCGCCATCGCCGCTCGAGTCGAATCGACCACGATCTGCGTCGCCGGCACGTCGAGCGGTCGTTCCACCATCACCGCCGGACTGCCGGCGCCTACCGCGGCAGGGGCATGATCGTGCCCGTCCTGGCGTGCCCCCGGCACGGCCACGAAGAGGGTGCCCGGTCCGGCCTGGCGACTGTCATGAGTGACGTCGCGGACCACGACGGAGGAGTCACCGATGACCCGGCCTCCCACCACCTCGGCCAGTCGGCCGACGGCGCTACTGGTCGAGCCCATCCGGCGTCACTCCCATGCGATGAAGTGCCTGTTTCATGATCTCGGCGAAGACGGGGGCGGCCGCCTGGCCACCGGTACGAAACTCCCAGGTAGGCTCGTCGACCATCACCGCCACGACCAGCTTGGGATCGTCGATTGGCGCCAGGCCCACGAAAGAGGCCCGGGTCACTTCGGTGTAGTTGCCGCTCGCGTCGAGCTTGTTGGCGGTGCCCGTCTTGCCCCCGACGCGATATCCGGGCACGGAGGCGTTCCCGCCTGTGCCCGACTCGACCACCCCGGCCAGCAATTCACGCATGATCCGGGCGGTCTCCGGAGAAACCACGCGATGGGTGTCTTGTGGCCGGCTCTCCTCGTTCCCGTCGACGTCGATCATCGAAGACACGAGCCGAGGCTGGGACCAGACCCCGTCGTTGGCAACGGCGGCGAAGGCGCTCGCCATCTGGATCGGAGAGGTTGCCAGCGAGTAGCCGATCGCCGCCGAGAGGGGGCAGGTGGTGCATCCGGGCGAGAGATTCAAGAGTCCCCCCGACTCGCCCGTGTAGTCGATGCCGGTCGGCTTCGTGAGGCCGAAACGGTCGATGTAGGCGGCGATCATCCCCTCCGGCATCTTCTGGGCGATGCGGATGATCCCGACGTTGGAGGACACGGTGAAGATGTCGCGGACGGTCATGTCGTGCGTCTCGTGCTCCTCGAAGTCCGAATAGCACCCATAGACCTGGTCGTCGTCGGATTTGCAGGCGTCGGGTCGCAGCTCGATCTCGTCGGCTACCGCCCCGAACACTGTGTCGACGTCGACAATGCCCTCCTCGATCGCTCCGGACACGGTGATCAGCTTCTGGATCGAACCCGGCTCATAAGGCTCTCTCACCACGGCATTCGAGAACGGCCCCCCGTCGCTCGTGCTGCGGGTCTGTGGGTCGAACACTGGAGCGCCGGCCATGGCGAGGACGTTGCCTGTCTCGGCCTCGACCACCACGGCCCAGCACCCTTTCGCACCGGTGCGCTCCAATACCGCCACACATGCGTCCTGGGTGGAGTACTGGAGGGGCAGATCGATCGTTGTCACGAGGTCCGAGCCGGGTACGGCCGGGACCTCCTCGCGCCGCCCCTGGGGGATGGGCGTGCCGTTGGGCGACTTCTCGTAGATCTGACGGCCCGGAGTGCCGCGGAGAAGGTCGTCGTAGTAGAGCTCGAGGCCCTCCAGTCCATTCCCGTCGATGTCGACGAAGCCCACGACGTGCGCCGCCACCGAGCCCGCCGGGTAGGTCCGGGTCGACTCTGGCTCGAAGAAGATTCCCGGGAGCTCCAGCTGTCTCACCTTGTCGACCGTCTCATGGTCCGCCTGGCGCTCGAGGTAGACGAAGTCTGAGTCTGACTCGAGCTGGTCGAGGAGGGAGTCGGGGTCGGCTCCCACCAGTCCACCGACCTGCTGGGCGATGTACACCGGTTCGGTCACGAGGTTGGGCACGGCGAAGATGGTCTCTGCCTCCACCGTCATGGCCAGCAGGTCCCCGTTCCGGTCATATATCCGCCCCCTTTCGGGGGCGAGCTCACGCTCGACAAGCCGTTGATCGAGTCCCTGCTCGCTCAGTTCGGCGGCCTCCACCACCTGGACGTGAACGAGTCGATAGCCCATGCCGAGCCACGCCAGCACGAGGGCGAGACCGAAGACTGCCAGTCTCACCCTGTCTGGTGCGAACCGCCTGCCAGCTCGACGGGGCCCCACCGGTTTACCTGTGAGCCGCGATCACGAAGACGGCCCGGGGGCGTCGGATACGGCGGCCACATAGTCCGGGTCGGTGATGCCGTCGTCCCGGCCCACCCCTCGAACCAGCAGCTGCTCACGATCGGTGGGGATGACCAGACCCATCTCTTCGGCGAGGGGAACGATTCGGGCGGGGTTCTCCAGCTCGGCGATCTCGATCCGCAGCTTCTGGTTGACGGAGGCTGCCTCATCGATGGCGGCGTTGAGCTCGGATATCTCGAAGGCCGACCGGTCGAGGGCGGTACGGGAGCCGATCAGGGCGAGGAAGGCGACGATGGTGATCAACGACACAACGAGCCAGGGACCCATCGCCGGACGGGGGCTCTGCCGGCCGGCAACTACCCGGAGTCCGGCGAGTCGAGCCGGGGAACGGAGCGGACGAGCGGTCATGAGGCCCTCCGTTCGAGGAGCTTCTCGGCGGCCCGGAGACGGGCCGAACGGGCCCGCGGGTTGTCTTCGATCTCGTCGGCAGATGGCGTGACCGGCTGTCGGGTGAGCACCCGGAGCTCGGCTGCCTCGCCGCAGACGCACACCGGCAACTCAGGGGGACAGACACATCCTCCCGCCCCCGCGTTGAAGCGTCGCTTCACGATCCGGTCCTCGAGCGAGTGATAGGAGATGACGGCGCAGCGTCCGCCGGGAGCGAGCACGTCCAACGCCTGATCGAGTCCCTGACGCAGGGCCTCGAGCTCGTCGTTGACCGCGATGCGGATCGCCTGGAAGGTTCGGCGGGCGGGATGCCCCCGACGTCGCAAGGCCGCCGGGGTGGCGGCAGCGATCACGTCGGCCAAGTGCGCCGTCGAGCGGATAGGGCGAGCAGCGATGATGGCGTCAGCGAGGCGGCGGGCCAGTTTGTCCTCCCCGAATCGCCGAATCGCCGATGCCAGGCGATCTCGATCCCATTGGTTCACCACCTCGTCGGCGTCGAGGGCGGCGTCCGGACCCATCCGCATGTCGAGGGGGCCCTCCTGACGGTAGGAGAAGCCGCGCTCGGGCCGGTCGAACTGGTGCGACGAAACGCCGAGATCGAACAAGACCCCGACCGGGGCTTCCACCCCGGCGTCGTCGAGAAGCCGGCGAAGGTCGGCAAAGTTGCCCGACAGGACCGTCACCTCATCGGCCTTGGCGACGTTGGCATGCGCCAGGGCATCAGGATCACGATCGATCCCCACGATGCGGGTCCCTTTCTTCATCTCGTCCAGCAACCTCCTCGTGTGCCCCCCACCGCCGAAGGTGGCATCGACCACCACGCCGGCGGGGAGGGGCTCGAACACCTCCACTACCTCGGACGCCAGGACCGGCTGGTGATAGGCGGGCTCGCCCCGTTCGTTTGTCGGTCCCTGGCTCATGGTCAGCCCCCCGGGCGCTGGCACCAATAGGAAGCGGGCGGAGTCAGGGGCCTTCCCTTGGTAACCGGGGGGCTGACGATGATCCAGAGTCAGCCGATGTGACGAACGGTGCTCAGAAGCCGGGAACCTCCTCGCTCTCGCGGTAGGCGGCGTCGGCGGCCGCCTGCTCCTGCTCGTAGGCGGCGGTGTCCCACACCTCGATGCGGTCATACAGCCCGACGACCGCTACCTCAGGCACGTCGGTCAGACGAGCCCACTCGCGCAGCTTGGACTTGAGCGTCACCCGGCCCTGGCTGTCGATCTTCTGGAAATCGGCATTGGCGAACTTGGCCCGGAAGTCACGGCGAGCATCGCGGAGGCGGGGACGTTCGATCTCGTCCTCGGCGATGTCCTTGAACTTGGAAGCGGTGAAGATCACCAGGTTCCCGTCCTGTCCCTTGGTCACCACCACGTTCCCGCCGTCCTCTTTGATGGCAGTGCGAAACGGGGCCGGCATCACGACCCGGCCCTTCTCGTCCAGCGTGTGGATGTAGTCCCCAAGGAACACGTTTGCTCGTTCACTCTCATGGTCAGTTGCTCGTCGACTGACGCCACTCCGGTGCCAGTCGCGCCACTATGCCCCACGTTCCCCCACTTTGTCAACCTTTTCCCCCACATTGTTCTCTAGACGCGCTCATCCACGTCTGAGAAACGCGTCAACCTGGAAACCCGGGGGCGAAGGGGCAGAGATAGTCCGGGATATGTGACGGGTGCGGCCAACGCCGCTCGACGTCATCGAATGAGCAGCTGCCGATGGTCCTCTTGACCGTAGGGATCGGCCCTCCACTTCTTCGACGCCCGCAGTCGGAAATCGACTGTGACGGTCCGAAGAAGGGCAGGCCGGCTAGCTCAGCCGGCGACTTTCAGATACGGCTGCCAGGCGGGATCGAGCGTGTAGCCGGCGCTGGCGTAGATCCAGGCATAGTGACGGGGGGCCTGCGGCTTGGCGTGCAGCGCCATCCCCGCCTCCCGGGGGAGGCGATTTCCTTTGCGCATGTTGCACGACCGGCAGCAGGCCACGACGTTGTCCCAACTGTGGTGGCCTCCGCGCGAGCGAGGCAGGACATGGTCGATGCTCTCGGCCTGGTCACCGCAGTACTGACAGACATGACCGTCTCGTCCGAACACCGCCCGCCGGGTGACGGGCACGCTGCGGCGATAGGGCACTTTGACGAAGCTGGTCAGCTTGACGACCGAGGGCACACTCACAGTGGTCCGCTCCGAGTACCAGGTCTCGTCTCGGTCGACCACCGAGACCGCCCGGCCGCGCATGACGAGCACGACCGCCCGTCGGGTCGGGACGACCGACAGGGGCTCATATGTGGCGTTGAGAACCAGAGCCCTGACCATTGGCTACCAATCTTCGTCGGTAACCGCAGAATACCGCCGTTCAGAGATCGTCTGGTCGTTCTTCCAGGATCTGGGCAGACACTTCCAGCAGTGCGGCAGGCCAGTTGCTCTCCACCACGCTCACCGTGCTCACCTTCGGCATCGAACCTTCGTTCCCGGCGATGACGGTGAGGACGCGCATTCCCTCGATGGCCGACAGATTCATTCCGATCACGGAAATGGGCTCGTGGCCACCGGTCTCGGCAGCCACATCCAAAGCCGCCTGGACGATGGCTCGGGCAGAACTCGGTACCTGGCGACTGACCGCTCGCTCGCCCCGGGTGTAGACGACTTTGGCAACCGACCGATCACCCGCCGGCGTGACCGACAGCTCTACTCTCTCCCCCGCCGGAGTGAGCATGGCGGCCGAGGTCTCCCCCGACGACACGAGCGTCACGGGCGTCGCGTTGAGCATCTCGGAAGGGGTCTCATCCAGATCGATAACCTCGTGACGCGACTCGACGGGCTCGAGTGATCCGTTGGCCGGGCCCACACCGGCCCCGGAGGTGGCCAGCACGCGGGAGGACCGGGTGCCGTAGGCGACGAGAAGCCGGCGTACCTCTTCCAGAACGTCCAACTCGTCGGCTCCTTCGCTGAGACGGACAGTGATTCCCTCCAGGCCATCGGTTCCCAGCTCCAGCTCGATGCCCTCCACCCCGGAGATCGACTCGAGCCGTGACCTCAACCCGTTCACCGGAGCCTCCTGATCGCCTTACGCAGCCCTCGACGCCACGCGAGAAATCGGATGGCGTCCTCGGGACGAACGGAGATGCGGGAATCGCCATAGGCGGTGGCGATCCTCCAACGAAGCACCGCCCGGCTCGGAACGATGCTGCGGCGGTTGCGGAAAGCCCATGCCGTGCGCGCCGCCTCCCAAATCAGCGTCGGTCGGGTCGCCAAAGCTGCCCATTTCAACACAGCCTCCTTCTCGTCGTCCACATCCGCCCGGCCGACACCCTAGCCCGCGATTGGCATATGTCGACGGTAAAGTCGTGGGACGTTGGCCCCACCGGAGATCCTATTGCCGCAAGCCGAAATCGAGTGGTTCGCCACCCGCTTCGACGAAATCTCGTCCAATGTCGAGCGCGTCATCCAGGGTAAGAGGTCGGCGATCACTCAGCTGCTCGCATGTCTGGTCGCAGAGGGCCACGTGATCATCGAGGACGTCCCGGGGGTGGGCAAGACGCTGCTCGCCAAATCCATCGCCCGCTCGATCGAATGCGACTTCTCGCGTATCCAATTCACTCCCGATCTGCTCCCTTCGGACGTGACTGGAGTGTCCGTGTGGGATCGCGACCGGGCCGAGTTCTCGTTCAAGCCGGGTCCGATCTTTTCGAACATCGTCATCGGAGACGAGATAAACCGGGCGAGTCCCAAGACGCAGGCGGCGATGCTCGAGGCGATGGAAGAACGCCAGGTGACCAATGACGGGATCACCCGCGTGCTGGAGCCGCCGTTCATGGTGATCGCCACCCAGAACCCCCTGGAGCACGAAGGAACCTATCCCCTGCCCGAAGCCCAACTCGACCGGTTCATGATGCGGGTCGAGCTGGGCTATCCCAGCCATGAGACGGCCCTCGACATCCTCGACACCCACGGCGTGCGCTCGACGTTCCTCGACCTGATGCCGGTGGCGACCTCTAAGGACGTCACGGCGATGACCGACATCGCCCGACAGGTCGAGGTGGCGCCCGCCGTCAAGGACTACATCATCGATCTGGTCGAACGCACTCGTACCCATCCGGACATCCTCCTCGGGGCGTCGACCCGCTCGGCACTGTTCCTCCTTCGCGTGGCTCGGGTATGGGCGGCGGCCGTTGGGCGCGATTTCGTCATGCCCGATGACGTCAAGCGTCTGGCGGTATCGGTCCTGAGTCACCGGATGGCTCTTCGGCCGGAAGCGGTCATCCGGGGCACCGAGATGCCAGAGGTCATCGAATCGACGCTCCGCGGATTGCAGGTCCCGGGCACGCTCGAGTCGCGTTCGGGACAGTGACGCTGACCGAGCGAGGCTGGGCTGCCACCGGGACCGGTCTGGCGCTGATCGTCCTCTGGTTCCTCTTCGGCGAGGTGGAATTGGGTATCGCCGCCCTACTACTCCTCGGAGCGGTCGGCGGCGGTATCATCTTCCTCGCCCGGCACGATCCCCGGGTAGGAGTAGCCCGCCGCACCGGTCCGGCCGCGGTCCATGAAGGCGACCATGCCTCGGTCACACTTCGCCTGACCAATCGAGGCAAGAGCCTCCGCCAGGTCACGGTCACCGATGAGGTGGGGGGACTGGGCACGGCCGAGTTCGCCACGGCCGGTCTGGCATCGGGCCGGGAAGTCACGGCCGCCTATCGGGTGCTGTGTCGTCCCCGGGGCGTGTACTCGATCGGGCCCGCTTCGATAACCGTCTCCGACCCACTGGGTCTGGCATCGATCTCACTCCGGGCCGGAACCGTCGACACCCTCGTCGTGTACCCGGCGGTGGAGAACCTGAACGGATTGCCGGGAGTCCCAGGTCGCCATCTGGCGGTGAACGCCCGTCGCCCCGAGCACAGCCAAAGGGGCGGCGAGGACTTCTACACGCTTCGCGAGTATCAGCAAGGCGACGACCTGCGACGGGTGCACTGGCCGTCGTCTGCTCGCCGCGACCGGCTGATGATCCGCCAGCTGGAGACACCGTGGCAAGCGCGCTCGCTGGTGTTCCTCGACGTCCGTGCCGAGGCGTATCCCGACGACCGCTCTTTCGAGGCCGCCGTCTCGGGAGCGGCCTCCGCCACCCGCCATCTCCTCAACAACGCCTTCGAGACGGAGGTATGGACGGGCAGTCCAAGCGGCGCCCTGGCGCACAAGCCCGATTCGTACGCTCTCGCCATGGAGCGGCTCGCCCGAGTGGAACCGCATCCGGGGGTCGATATGACCGCCGTGGCCACCCGACTCCGCAACCGGGCCGGCGGAGGCATGCTCGTCATGGTCACGGGAGAACCGGACGATCATCTCCTGGGTTTGACCAGGGTCCTGGCTGCCGACTTCCCCACGGCAGTGCTGCTGGTGTCCGCCGGCTCGCCGGATGGGAAGGTGAAAGACTTCCAGCGGGCGGGAATCGTGACGGTGATTCCTCCACCCAACCAGTCCTGGGCTCCGGCCTGGGCGCAAACGATGAGAACGACATGGCACGCCGCCTCGGTTGGTTCGTAGGCCTGGCCGCCCTCATGCTGGTGATGGCCCGGCTGGATCGGGTGCTGGAACCAGCGGTCGACACTCCCGACTGGCGTCTCATCGTCCCGGTGGCGGCTCTGGGTGGGGTTCTGGTCACCTGGGCCACATCCCGTCTCTCAACACCGAAACAGCTCGTCAGTCACCTCGTAGGCCTCATCATCGTCGTCTTGCGGGTGACCGCCCCGGACACGCTCAGCTACGGCATCGTGCCCGGCGGCGACACCCTCGGTGCTCTGGCTGAGCGACTGGCATACGCCTTCGAGATCCTGCGCTTCGGCGCCCCTCCGGTGCTGGCAGTGGCGGGATTGGCCGCCCTGACGGCGATGGCGATGTGGTGCGTGGCGGCAGTCTGGGCCTGGTCGGTGACCGGTGCCCGAACGTGGGCGGGAATCGTCACTCCGCTCGGCTTCTACCTGTACCTGGCGGTGGTCGACCGGGCCGGCGCCTCGCTGCCGTGGAACGTCGCCCTGGCGGTGATCTCCGGATTGGGTTTGGTCGCCACCTCGAATGTGGTCCCCTCCGGGGCGGGCCATCTGCGTTCGACCGATCACCGCGTCCTTCCCCGGTGGGAGGCGGGTCCAGGAGGGCGCCTGGCGCTGGGGGCGGCGCTCGCTGGGCTGGTCGGCGTCGGTTTCCTGGGAAGCGTGGTCCCCGCCGGCGGAGCGATGAACTGGCGCACGCCCGGCGGTGAGGGGAGCGGAACCGGATCGGGGTTCTCCGTCAGCCGCTTCGTGGGGTTGCGACAGAGCATTCTCTCGCTGAGCGACGACCCGGTATTCCGGGCCACCGTCGAACCGGGAGTGCCCGAGGGTCCAGGAGGCTATTGGCGGGTGCTGACCCTGGACCGATACAACGGTGAGGAGTGGTCGACGGGTGACGAGGAGTTCGGCGACCTCGACAGCGGCATCGTCGACCGGACGGCTGCCAGCACTTCCACCATCGTCCAGACGATGGTCATCGAATCGCTGCGCGAGGACCGGCTTCCCGCCCTCTATGCCCCCACCCGCGTCAGCTCCAACGACCCCGTGATCCGTTCAGGCGTCTCGGTCGGCACGGACGGCAGCCTGCTCCTCAGCGCCCCCACCTTCGATGGTCTGCTCTATGCGGTCGAGTCGCAAGTGCCGAACGTCGACCTGGCCGCCCTGGCAACCGAAGACGGCGAGCTGACCCCGATGTTCGCCGAGGCGGCCGCAGCCGGAGATTTCACCCTCGGTCCGACGGACGCCCCTGCCTCGGCCCGACCGGCGGAGATCGGTTCGTATCTGTCGATCCCGGAGACTGTCGACTCGAACATCCGGGAGCTTGCCAACGACGTTACCGCCGATGCGTCCACCCCGTTCGAGGCTGCTCTGCTTCTCGAGGACTTCCTGCAGGGCTTCCAGTACGACACCGATGTATCGACAGGGCACTCGTCTCTCGATCTCGCCGCCTGGCTGACCGACCCGGAGAGTCCCAACTACCGCCGGGGATACTGCGAGCAGTTCGCCGCCGCCATGGCAGTCATGGGCCGGCTCGCCAACCTCCCGACCAGGGTGGTGATCGGCTTCACCACCGGAGAGCGGAGCGAGACCGCCGACGGTCGGGTCAACGTGGTGGTGCGCGAACGGAATGCCCATGCCTGGGTCGAGGTCTGGCTTGATGGTCAGGGCTGGGTCGGCTTCGACCCCACTCCACGCGCCGACGGAGCTACCGCACCTCTGGCTGACCGGCTCGGGTTCGATCCCGGCGCGCTGGAACTCGCCGGAGAGGAGGACCGGGCGGGAGTCGACCCCGGCGCTCCCGACATCTCCGAATTCCCCGGAGGTCTGCCGATCGGAGCCGACGAGCCGGCATCGCCCCCCAGGTCAACGGGCGACGTTCTTCCCTGGCTGATAGGCATCGTCATGGTGCTGGCCGCGGCCGGTGCGCTCCCGATACTCAAGCTGACGCGAACGAGACGCAGGCGTCGTCAGGCCCGGGAGGGTGATGTCGAGGCCGTGTGGCGGGAGATCACCGACCGCCTCGTCGACCTGGGCGGCGGCCCGCTCGCCCACCAGACGCCAATCGAGTTTGCCGAGTCGACGGCGAGGGAGCTCGTCCCACTGGCCCATGCCTACTCATCGGCGATCTACGGCGGGAGAGATCCCGGCGACGTGACGCTCCATCTGACCAAGGCCGAGTTCTGGATCGAGGACACGTTCGACCGTCAGCGACGGACCCGAGCCGCCTTCAGCACCCGGTCATTGAACCGGAAGGCCTGACTGAGTCGGAAGGCGGAAGTCGGAAGTCGCTGAGTCGGAAGGCGAAAGTCGGAAGTCGGAAGTCGGAGGTCCGGTTATGACGCCGATGGACGCTTCAACCCTTTCGGTCGGGAACTCGGCGATGATATCGCACCAACTAATTGGCGGCTCCTATTAGCCCCATGACGTATAACGGGGAGAGCGCAAGGGGAATCGCCCGACCACGCAGCTCTAGCTAGGGCCGCGAGCCCGGGTGATGTGGGAGACGTGCAAGGAAATGCCCCCGACCACGCGAGCCGAGCTAGGCCAGCAGGCGTGGCGGGTGTGGGGAGTACCCCCCACACAATCAGAACAGACCTAGGAGCGGGAGACGTGCAAGGAAATGCCCCCGACCACGCGAGCCGAGCTAGGCCAGCAGGCGTGGGGGGTGTGGGGGGAGTACCCCCCACACAATCAGAACAGACCTAGGAGCGGGAGACGTGCAAGGAAATGCCCCCGAC
>DATABS010000071.1:0-68647 GCA_036259475.1 Acidimicrobiia bacterium
CCCGCGGGCCCCCCCTCCTCTTTTGCGCGTCGTTCTGGAGGTACAGGTGGCGGAGCCCGGTTTCCGTCCGATTCCAGGCCCAGGCCGCGTCGGCTCGCCGCCAGACTGTGGGCTAGAGGCACCGGTATGCGGTGTCTAGAACCCTGGGTTCCCGCCCTGTGGCGGATCCGGTGGTGACGGCTGCTCCGGGGGTGCGGAGCGTGTGAGCGCCTGCGCCTACGACGATGCGGACTCGAGGCCGTCGAGGGCTGGGATGACCTTCTCGCCGTAGGCCTCCAGCGTCGCTTCCTTGTTGTCGTGCATCAGGTAGATGCCGAACTGGTCGACGCCCATCTCCTTCAACTCGGTCAGCTTGGCGATGTGGTCCTCCGCCGTGCCGAGGACGCAAAAACGGTCGACGATGTCGTCGGGCACGAAGTCGGTCGAGGGATTGTCCGCCCTTCCGTGGTGGGCGTAGTCGTAACCCCTGCGCGCCTCGATGTAGTCGGTGAGAGCCTTGGGTATCAGCCCGTCTTTGCCGTATCGGTCGACGAGGTCGGCCACGTGGTTCCCGACCATGCCGCCGAACCATCGCACCTGCTCGCGCTGGTGGGCGATGTCATCGCCCACATACGCCGGCGCCGCCACGCAGATGGAAATATCGTCGGGGTTCCGTCCCGCCTCTTCCGCCGCCTTGCGGACCGCCCCCATCGTCCACTCCAGGACTTGGGGATCGGCCAACTGGAGGATGTAACCGTCGCAGTGCTCACCGACAGTCGCCAGCGCTTTGGGCCCATAGCCGGCACCCCACATCGGAAGGTCCCAGCCTTCTCCTTCCGAAATCCACGGGATCCGGATCTCCTTGCCGTTTATCTCCACCGATTCGCCCGCGACGAGCGCCTTGATGGTCTTCATCGACTCGACCATGGTGGCGAGCGTTGTCGGCTTCTGTCCGATGTAGCGCAAGGCGGAGTCGCCCCGTCCCATCCCGCAAATGGTGCGACCGTCGAACATCTCGTTGAGGGTGGCGAAGAGTGAGGCGATCACAGTCCAGTCGCGGGTGCCGGGATTGGTCACCATCGGACCGACGATCATCCGCTCGGTTGCCGCCAGCATCTGCGAGTAGATGACGAATGGCTCCTGCCACAGCACATGGGAGTCGAACGTCCAGGCGTAGGCGAATCCGTTCTCCTCCGCCATTCGGGCCAGTTCTACGACCCTGGAGGCGGGAGGATCCGTCTGGATCACCACCCCGAACTGCAGGCGGTCACTCGCCATGTTGAGGGAAGCCGAGGTCGACACCGCGGTGCATCGGGTCGGGCCAGCGAGTGATGACGACCTTGGGGCGCGTGTAGAAGTCGACGCCGCCCGGGCCGTAGATCGGCTGGGTTCCGAACAGGGAGTCCTTCCAGCCGCCAAAGCTGAAGAAGGCCAGGGGGACGGGAATCGGGACGTTGATCCCCACCATTCCCACCTCGATCTCGCTCTGGAACATCCGCGCCGCTCCCCCGTCGTTGGTGAACACGGCCGTGCCGTTGCCGTAGGGCGAGGCGTTGATCATGTCGATCGCTTGCTGATACGAGTCGACCCGGACCGTCGACAGGACAGGACCGAAGATCTCATTCTTGTAGATCTCCATGTCGGGGGTGACCCGGTCGAAAAGCGTCGGCCCCACGAAAAAGCCGTTCTCATACCCCTCGGGAACGAAACCTCGGCCGTCGGCGACCAGGTCGGCGCCCTCATCCACACCCCGATCGATGAAGCCGACGACCTTCTCCCGATGCTCCGGTGTTACCAGCGGACCCATCTCGGAGTCGGGATCGTCTCCCGGTCCGGTACGCAGCTTGGCCAGCCGCTCCTGCACCTTGGGGATCAACTTGTCGGCTGCCTCCCCCACCGCCACGACGACCGAAATCGCCATGCACCTCTCCCCCGCCGATCCGTAACCGGCTGAAACGGCGGCATCGGCGGCTAGTTCCATGTCGGCGTCGGGCAGCACGACCATGTGGTTCTTCGCTCCGCCCAGAGCCTGCACCCGCTTGCCGTGACGGGTTCCGGTCTCGTAGATGTAACGGGCGATGGGGGTCGATCCGACGAATGAGACGGCGGCGATGTCGGGGTGCTCCAGGATCCTGTCCACCGCCACCTTGTCGCCATGGACGACGTTGAAGACACCCGGAGGAAGCCCCGCCTCCTCGAGCCACTCGGCGGCGAGACGGGAAACGGATGGGTCCTTCTCCGACGGCTTGAGGATGAAGGTGTTCCCGGCGGCGATGGCGATCGGATACATCCACATCGGGACCATGGCGGGGAAGTTGAACGGCGTGATCCCGGCGACGACCCCGACCGGCTGACGGATCGTGAACGTGTCCACGCCGGTCGAAACCTGCTCCGAAAACTCGCCCTTCGTCAGATGGGCGATGTTGCAGGCGAATTCGACGACCTCGAGGCCGCGCTGCACTTCACCGAGGGCGTCGGGCAGCGTCTTGCCGTGCTCGGCGGTGAGCAACTCGGCCATCTGTTGACGGCGCTCCGCCACTATCTGCCGATAGGCGAACATGACGTTCTGACGCCGCGTGACCGGGACGTGGCGCCACTCCTCGAATGCCTTGCGAGCCGTCTCGACCGCAGCGTCGACGTCAGCCACCGTGGCGAACGCCACCTCGGCCGTCTGCTCGCCGGTGGCCGGGTTGTAGACCTTGCCGGTTCGCTCGGGGGCGGCGTCCCAAGCCTTGCCGCCGATCCAGTGATTGATGGTTCTCATGCTGCTCTCCTAATTGTGGGGGTACTCCCCCACACCCCCACGGCTGCTTGTCGTGCGGTGTTCTCGTGGTCGGGGCCATCTTCCATCGGTGGTCCTGTGTCAGGTCTTCCGTCTTCCGACTTCCGTCTTCCGTCTTCCGTCTTCCGACTGTCAAAGGACATACTGGTTGAGGCCTCGCTTGAGATAGCGCCCGTGGCCTGCCTCGCCCTGGTATTCACCACCCTCGACGATCACCCTTCCCCGGCTGAGGACGGTGTCGACGCTCCCCGAGACTTCCCAATCCTCGTATGCCGAGTAGTCGACGCGCATGTGCTGGTTGTCGACCGAGATCACTTTCGACGCGTTGGGATCGAAGACCACGATGTCGGCGTCGGATCCGATGGCAATGGTTCCCTTCTGCGGGTACAGGCCGAACATCTTCGCCGGGGCGGTGGCGCACAGCTCGACCCAGCGGTTGAGGCCGATCCGGCCCTCGGCCACGCCGGCCTGGAAGATGAGCTCCATCCGGGGCTCGACACCTGGCATCCCGTTGGGGATCTTGGAGAAGTCGCCTTCACCTAGTCGCTTCTGGGCGAAGAGACCGTCGTGCTCATCCATGCAGAACGGGCAATGGTCGGTGGAAATCACCTGGAGATCGTTGGAGCGTAGGCCCCGCCACAGTTCCTCCTGATGACCTGCGTCCCAGTCACGCAGGGGTGGTGAGCAGACGTACTTGGCGCCCTCGAATCCGTTGCCGAGGTCGTCGAGGCCCAGCAGCAGGTATTGGGGGCACGTTTCGGCGAACACGTTGAGGCCCTGATCGCGGGCGATCGTCACCTCTTCCAGCGCCTCGAGGGCCGAAAGGTGAACGATGTAGAGAGGTGTTTCTGCCAGTTCGGCGAGCTTTATGGCCCGATGGGTCGCCTCGCCCTCCAGGATCGATTTACGAACCAGCCCGTGGTTGATCGGGTCGGTTTCGCCTCTCTGGAGTGCCTGTTCCACCAGCACGTCGATCGCGATGCCGTTCTCGGCATGCATCATGATCGTGGAGCCGTTCTCCGACGCCTTCTGCATGGCCCGAAAGATCTGGCCGTCATCGGAGTAGAACACACCCGGATAGGCCATGAACATCTTGAAGCTGGTGACACCCTCGTCGAGTGCCGTCTCCATCTCCTTCAAAGTCTGATCGTTAACGTCACCCACGATCAGGTGGAAGCCATAGTCGATGGCGCAATTGCCGGCGGCTTTCTGTTGCCAGGCTTCGAACCCCTCCATCAAGCCCTGACCTTTGGTCTGGACCGCGAAGTCAACGACTGTCGTGGTGCCGCCCCAGGCGGCCGCCCGGGTTCCCGTTTCGAAGGTGTCGGAGGCGAATGTGCCTCCGAACGGCAACTCCATGTGGGTGTGGACGTCGAGTCCCCCGGGAATGACGTACTTGCCCGATGCGTCCACCGTGTCATCCGCCGCCCAGTCGTGGCTGCCCGGTGCGGCCAACGCCACCACCTTCTCGTCTTCGATCAGGACGTCGGCGGCCACCTGGTCGGTGGCGGTGACGACCGTTCCGTTTTCGATGATGGTGCGTGCCATTGGCTGTCAGCCTCCTGTCGCTTGCTTGAACGCCGAGTCGAGAATTCCGAGGCCCTCGGCAACCTCGTCGGCCGTGACGGTGAGCGGGGGGGCTATGCGGAGCGTGTTGCCGTACAAGCCGCCTTTGCCGATGAGGAGGCGCCCGACCTTGGCCGCCTCCATCACCCTGGCCGCCAGGGCAGGGTCGGGCTCACCGTCATTAGTTCCCAACTCTACGCCCACCATGAGCCCCTTGCCCCGGACGTCGATGATCTCCGAAGTCTCCCCCGCGATCGAGTCGAGGCCCTCCCGCAGCTGTCCGCCCATCTTGAACGCATTGGACTGCAGGTCGTGCTCCAGGAGGTAGTTCAAATTGGCGAGCGCTCCCGCCGTCGAGAGGGGGTTGCCTCCGAAGGTGGAGATGGAGTTGGCCGAGAGGCAGTCCATCACTTCGCCCCTTGCCACGACGCCGGCAATCGCCAGGCCGTTCCCCAGGCCCTTGGCGAAGGTGAGGATGTCGGGAGTCATTCCGTGGGACTGGTAGCCCCAGAAATGCTCGCCGGTCCTGCCCCACCCCGTCTGCACCTCGTCGCTGATGAAGAGGATGTCGTGGCGGTCGAGGACCTCCTTCATGGACCCGAAGAAGCCATCGGGAGGGGTGGCGAAGCCTCCGACGCCCTGGATAGGCTCGGCGATCATCGCGGCGACGTCCCCGGCGGTCGCCACATCCATGAGATTCTCCAGGTCGGCAACGCAGGCGGCGGTGAACTCGTCGTCGGGCAGATGTCCGAACGGCGAACGCAGCTTGTAACCGGAATGGACGTACGTGACGTCGAATGGAGAGAGGGATGTCGCCGACCAAGACCGTTGGCCGGTGATGGCTACGGTCGAATGCGATTTTCCGTGATAGCTGCCCCGCAGGGCGAGGATCTGATTGGAGCGCCGATACTGGGTGGCGAGCATCAGGGCGGCGTCGTTGGCTTCGGTACCGGAATTGGTGAAGAACACTTTGGCATCGGCGATGCCCGAAAGCTCGGCGATCTTCTCGGCCAGCTCTATCTGGGGCTCGATCAGGTACAACGTCGAGGTGTGAACCATCTTTTCGGCCTGGGCCCGGACCGCCGCCACGATCTCGGGCACGTTGTAGCCCGTCATGGTGGTGAGGATCCCTCCGAAGAAGTCGAGGTAGGTGACGCCTTCAGCGTCGGTGACGCGCCGTCCTTCCCCATCCACCAGTGAGATCGGATCCTCGTAGTACAGAGCCAGCCACGACGGCATCACCTGCCGATGTCGGGAGAGAAGCTCCGAATGAACGTTCATCTTGTCCCCCACGAAGTGGGGGAAGGTTCCTGCGAGTGTTGCGCTAGCAACGCTCGGAGGTAGGGGGGAAACCTTGGCGAACCCGAGGACGAGGTGAAAGACGGGTTCGGCTCCCCCCTACCCCACTTCGTGGGGGCCCCTTCCCCCACTCCTACGTCGTGGGGGACAAAAATGCCATTCACGGGGCCACCAAGGGCTGGTAGGCATCCGGGCGGCGATCGCGATAGAACGCCCATGTCTTGCGCACTTCATCGATCATGTCGAGGTCGAGGTCCCGAACCACGAGTTCCTCGTCGGTATCCGACGCCGACTCTCCGACGACCTGGCCGCGGGGATCAACGAAGTAGGAGGATCCGTAGAAGTCGTTGTCGCCGTAGGGCTCCTTGCCGATCCGATTGATCGCCCCGATGAAGTACTCGTTGGCAACCGCCGAAGCCGGCTGTTCGAGGTTCCACAGGTACATCGACAAGCCTCGGCTGGTAGCCGAGGGGTTGAACACGATCTTCGCTCCGGCCAGGCCGAGCGCTCGCCAGCCTTCAGGGAAGTGGCGGTCGTAGCAGATGTACACGCCGATCCTGCCGACCTTGGTGTCGAAGATGGGGTAGCCGAGATTGCCGGGCCGGAAGTAGAACTTCTCCCAGAATCCGCTCACGTGGGGAATGTGGGTCTTGCGGTACTTGCCGAGGTACTGGCCGTCGGCATCGATGACGGCGGCAGTGTTGTAGTAGAACCCCTCGTCGGCCTTCTCGAACATCGGGACGACCAGCACCATCTCGGTGTCCTTCGCCAGTTGGATCATCCTCTGCATCGTCGGCCCGTCGGGGATCGGTTCAGCCGAGTCGAAATGCTCGTTCTCCTGCACCTGGCAGAAGTAGGGCGTGTTGAAGATTTCCTGGAAGCACATGACCCGGGCCCCGTCGGCGGCGGCCTGCTCGGCGTATTTGATGTGCTTGTCGACCATCGACTCGGAGTCGCCGGTCCATTCGGTCTGGAGAATGGCCGCTCTCACGATGTTGGACATGTCGTCTCTCCTCTCCTGTGGGCGGGGGACGGAGTTCCGTCCCCCGCCTTGGTCACAAGTTCTACTCCCCTCCTGGGTTGAGCTGAACTTCGATCCGCTCCCAGTCATTGCCGTGGACGTCCAGACCCTTCTCTTCGAGGGCGGCGACGGCGGACTCGGCGAGGTCGGACCGGTATACGTCTTCGCCGATCTCCACGCCTTGGAGATCAGGGATCTGTGTTGTGGCGATCTCCACGGTCTGGTTCCACAGCTCTTCGTTCATGACACCGATTCCGTTGCTGGCGGGCCAGATGAGCGCATTGATCTCGTTCATCATCCACGTCTGGTGGCTGAGGCCCAGGGTAGAGCCGGCGTCGAGCACAGACTGAACGCAGGAGTCGGGGTTGTCACGGCAATAGATCCACCCCTCGAAGCTCGCCTCCAGGAACCGCTCCGCAATGTCCTCGTTGTCGGCGATCCACTCGGCGTTGACCCACAGTGCGTCCTGCAGCATGGCCGTGCCCACCTCATTGAAGTCGATGACGCTGAGGTCCTCCGGTTGGTACAGCTCGCCCGTGTCGGGGTTCTCTGCCTCGAGGACCTGGGCGTACTCGTTGTAGGTCATGGCCTCGGCCGAGTCGATCTCCCGATTGAGCAATGCCGCCATCGTGAAGTCCTGTGCCACCAGTTCGACGTTCTGAACATCGAACTTCTCGATCGCCGCCAGCAGCTCGTATTCGTTGCCGAATCCCCAGTTGCCGACGACCTTGCCTTCCCAGTCCTCGGGAGCTGTGATCCCGGAATCGGCCCAGCTCACCATGAGGGTGCCCGATCGCTCGAACATCTGGGCGACGTTGATGATGTCGGCGCCGGCCTGGCGGGATACCAATGCCTTCGGCACCCAGGCGATTCCGAACTCGGCGCCTCCCGAGGCGAGGACCTGCTGAGGGACGATATCGACGCCGCCCTCGAGGATCTCCACGTTGAGGCACCGGTCGTCGTAGTAACCCCGGTCGATGGCGGCGTAGTAGCCGGCGAACTGAGCCTGGGCGAACCACTGCAATTGGAGGCGAACGTCGTCGGGTGTCTCACACGCCTCGGCCGATCCGGTGTCGGTCGCGGCTGTGTCGGTGACGGTGTCATCGGTCGTCGTGTCTTCCGTGCCGGCTACGTCGGCGTCATCGCCGCAGGCGGCGAGGGCCAACGCCAAAATCGCCACCAGGGCGATCAGTCGGCGGTACATGGATGTCATCATTTCCTCCTGGGTTGTCGTTTTCCTCGGTAGTCCGTGTCGCGTCACTCCGCGGCTCGTATCGAGACGTGCCACGGCATGACGAGCCGTTCAGCGGCGAGAACTATCGAATACATGCTTATCCCGAGCACCGCGGAGACGAGGATCGCCGCCCATGCGTCGGGGAACTGGAAGAGCTGAGCCCGGTTGGTTATGTATTGGCCGAGGACGTCCTGGGGACCGCCGAAGTACTCGGCGATGATCGCCCCGATCAACGACAGCGGCACTGCCACCTTCATCGCCGAGAAGAAGTACGGCAAGGACGTCGGGATCCTCAGGCGGCGTAGAATTTCGTACGGTGAGGCGGCCATCGCCCGCATCAGCTCGAGACGGGCAGGGTCCGCCTCGACCAGCCCCCGGGTCGTATTCGCCATGACGGGAAAGAACACCATCAGTGCTACCACGGCCATTTTCGATACCGGGCTGGTGAGGCCGAAGAGCTGGTTGAAGATCGGGGCGGTCGCCACGATGGGCATTGCGTTCACCGCCGCCGCGAATGGCATGGCCCCGAGCCGAAGGGTCGTCCAGCGGGCTACCGCGGCCGCGACGAGTATTCCCAGAATCGTGCCCACCACCAGACCCCCCACGGCTTCGATGAGAGTGCGGAATCCGTAGCTCCAGATGTCGGCGAAGTTTGTGACGAATGAGGTCCAGATCGCCGACGGGGCGGGGAGGATGAACGCCTCGATGTCGAACAGCCGGACGAGGGCCTCCCACAGCGCCACGCCGCCAACGAACGCGAGCACCGGCGCGGTGAGCCGGCCGGCCCTCACGAGAGCTTCTCTCCTTGACGGAGCGCCTCACGCACTTCTGTGAGAAGCTCGAAGAATCTGGGACTCTCTCGTATCTCGAATTGACGGGGTTGAGGCAGGTCGATGTCGATGCGGTGGGTGATGCGCCCGGGTCGCGACGACATCACGATCGTCCTGGTGGACAAGAAGACGGCTTCGGGGATGGAATGGGTCACGAACACGACCGTTGTCCCCGTGTCTCTCCAGATCCGCATCAACTCCTGTTGCATCGACTCACGAGTCATCTCGTCGAGGGCCCCAAACGGCTCATCCATCAGCAGAAGCGGCGGACGCTGTCCAAGGGCACGGGCGATCGCCACCCGTTGCTGCATGCCGCCTGAGAGCTGCCACGGGTAGTGGTCGACGAAGTCACTCAGACCGACCATCGCCAGCAATTCTTCGGCTCTCGAGCGACGGCCGTGGGCGTCGACGTCCGCCAGTTCCAAGGGCAACTCGACGTTGCGCAGGACTGTCCGCCACTCCAGAAGGGTGGCGCTCTGGAAGGCGATGCCGTAGTCGCCGTCGAGGCGCGCCTGGTGAGGGTCCTTGCCGTTGACGATCAGCCGCCCGGCGCTGGGATGGAGCAGTTCGCCTATCAGCCGAAGCAGGGTCGACTTCCCGCAGCCGGACGGTCCGATGAGAGACACGAACTCGCCCGGTTCGATTTGGAGGTCGATATCGGAGAGGGCCTCGACCGTGCCGGAGCGCCCCGAGAACGTCTTGCTCAATTTCTGGGCATCGACGATGAAGTCCATCAGAGCTCGGCTCCTCGCACACCCGACGGAAGGGTGAGACGTTCGGCGAGCGATACCACTCCCACGAAGATCAGGCCGCCGATCGCTGCCATGAATACCGCGGCGTACAGCTTGGACGGGTCGGCGGCGAACACCTGGTTGAACTGGAGCAACGCCCGACCCAGTCCCTCACCGAAGCCTGCCGGTAGCTCGCCGACTATCGCCCCGACCACTGACGCCGCCGCCGAGATCTTCAATGCAGTGAAGATGTAGGGCAGGGCGGAAGGAACCTGGAGCTTCCATAGGCGTTCCCAGGGGGAGGCGGCATAGGAGTGGAACAGTTCGGTGGCGGTGGGCTCGGGCGAACGGAGCCCCCGAACGGTGTTGATCGCGACCGGAAAAAAGGTCAGATAGGCGGCGATGATGGATACCGCCATCCAGCCGGGAGCGTCCAGCCGTCGACCCCAGATGACGACCATCGGCGCGATGGCGATGATGGGAATCGTCTGGGAGGCCACCACGTAGGGCATGAAGGCTCTTTCGGCCGTCCGGGAGCGGACGAACATCACACCGATGACGAATCCCACCAGACCTCCGACCAGGAACCCGACAACCGCCTCGCGCAGCGTGTAGAAGGTCGCCACGGCCAGCGCCACGATCAACGGCTCCCCGCCGCGTCGCACCGGTCCGAACAGGGAAGTGACGACGTCCCAGACATGGGGCATCGAGTTGTTCCCCGGCCGGGGCCGCATTTCAGTCTCGGTGAAAGGCCACACTCCCCCGGTCGCCCTTCCGAGGAGCTTGTAGCCCTCCCAGAGGACGATCACTGCCACCAGAATGGCGATGAAGGCGAGGACGCGGCGCTGCGGGCGTCGGTCGGCTTGCCGTGACTCAGTCCCCGCTGTCATCGGCGGTCGACTATACGCTTTCGGGCGGGGCGTCGCCGCCAAATCATCACAGGTCCAAGGGGTCGACGTCGACACGGACAGTTGCCCCCTGATCCCTCCAGCGCTGGACCAGAGGCCGCAGCGCCAGCTTGTATCCCCCGAGCGCGGCTCCCTGGACGAGCCAGCGATCGGCACCCTGGGTCGGTGCTGGTCCCATGATCGACATTCCGTCATCGCCGGTCGCACGCAAATCGCCGTCGACATTGGCAGAGCCGCCTCTCACCTCGATCACCATGATCTCCGATGCCGGGGGATAACCGAGGGCCCTTCTCTCGGCCATCTCGTGAGTGAGGAACTCCATGGGATCTCCCCGGCGAAGCGCGGTCACCAGGGGCTGATCAGGAAGAGACGTCTGGAGTATCAGCCGGTTTCCTCGACCCCTTCGCACACGTCCGGCGAGCCGTGCCAGAATGCGGAGGGCCTCTTCGCCCGCCCGAAAATGGCTTCCCAGGGCCAGTCCGTCGACGTCGACCGCAATTGCCAGTTCGACCCCCGTAGTGGAGGCGAGATCCCGCTCTGAGCCGACGCCGACCGGAGCCTTCGAGTTCGTCTCGCCGACTCTGTCGCCGAACAGGCCCTTCAACTCGTGGAGTACCCGGCCGACTCCCGCCCCCAATGGCTCGAACGTGGCACCGCCGCAGTTGAGGCAGGGGCGGGAGGGTGCGCCGCAGCGGGTGCAGGCTTCGCCCGGTTCCGGCCGGGAACCGCAGTTGGCGCACCGGCGGAGTTCCTTGCATGTGGCGCACCGGTACGCCGGGGCGTAGCCCCGCCGGTGGCTGAAGACGAAGACTGTGCCGTCCCGCTCGAGCACCCGGGCGATCGCCGTCCGGGCGCGAGCCGAGACGAGGCCCGACCCGGGCGGCTCCTCGTTGCGGTCGACCACTTCGACCAGGGGCCAGGCTCGGGGACCGGGTCTTACGACCTCCGCTCCCGCTGCCAGTAATTCGAGGGAGGGCGTCGGACCGACGTACACCTGGGAGAAGCGCTCGAGCCGACCGCGTGTCATCATCAGCCGCCGAACGGCGAGCGTCGGCGTCTGTCGGTCTTTCATCGCCCGGCGGCTCTCTTCGACGACCACCGCCACCGCCAATCCGGCCACGGGCCAGGTGGCGACGCGAGGAGTGCCGATGACGATGTGCCCGGGCTGGGAGGCAGCCCTCGACCAGCGTTCGGTGGTCGTGGCGTCATCGACATCGCCAGATATCTCGATGACGTTCTCACCGACCAGACGGCGGGCGTGACGGGCCACCATGTCAGCTTCCGAGGCGGTTGCCACCACTATCAGCAGCGACCGGGCGGTCCCGACGATGGGAGTGAGCGCCTCCAGCCACGACACGTCTTCCCAGGGTGACAGGAGGGCCGTGATGGGCCGTCGCCGCCCCTCCAGCACGGCCTCGGTCAGCTCATCGAGCGGATGCTTGGCAGGTGACGGATTCTGCCCTGTCGGCGTGTCGCGTCGACTGTGGTGAATTTCAGTCGGTTGGGTGGGGAGATTCGGCGGCGCCGCCCGCTCCAGCATCACCGACACCGGGGCCAGATAGTGATGGGCGGCCCAGACCAGGGCGTCCCGCAGCTGGGGCCCGAAGACGGGAAGATCGCCCGACACCCCGGTGATCGGCTTCAACCGCTCCGGTGGCCTCTCTCCCAGTTCGACCACATGTCCGCGTACGCGGCGCCCGCCGAGCGGAACCCGCACGATGCTTCCCACCTGGAGGCGGGAGAGGTGTGAGTCGGGGATCGAGTACCAGAATCCGTCGTCGACCGAGAAGGTCGGAACGGCGGGAACTACCCGGGCGGCAGCGGTCAGAGTGCCTCGGCGGCCCGCCGCAGATCGTCAGCGGCGTCGGTTTGCTCCCAGGGGAAGAGCTCGCGGCCGAAATGCCCGTAGGCAGTGGTCGGCCGGTAGATCGGTCGGCGAAGATCGAGCCGCGAGATGATCGCACCCGGCCGAAACTCGAAGTATTCGTGGACGAGGGTGGAGAGCTTCGCCGGGTCGATGACCGACGTGCCGAAGGTCTCCACGAACACCGAAAACGGCTCCGGCCGACCGATGGCATAGGCGAGCTGTAGCTCGCAACGGGTGGCCAGGCCGGACGCCACGATGTTCTTGGCGGCCCATCGGGCGGCATAGGCCGCCGACCGGTCGACTTTGGACGGATCCTTGCCCGAGAACGCCCCGCCACCGTGGCGGGCATACCCGCCGTAGGTATCGACGATGATCTTTCGGCCCGTCAAGCCGGTGTCGGCGTGCGGTCCGCCGATCTCGAACTTGCCCGTCGGATTGAAGAAGTAGTCGGCGTCCTGGGCCAGCATCCCGTCGGGAATGGTGGGAACAACGACCTCGTTCCACACCTCCTTGGCCATCGTTTCCTGGTCCATGTCAGCTTCGTGGTGCGCCGAGATGAGCACCGAGGTGACTGCCACGGGCCGGTCGCCTTCGTATCGGACGGTGACCTGGGTCTTGCCGTCGGGACGCAGGTATCCGAGGAGCTCCTGCTTCCGAACGCTCGCCAGCCGCTCGGCCAGCCGGTGGGCGGTGAGAATCGGCAGCGGCATGAGCTCGGGGGTCTCGTCGACGGCGAAGCCGAACATGATTCCCTGGTCGCCGGCGCCCAACGAATCTAGATCCCCCCGCTCCACTCCCTGGTTGATGTCGGGCGATTGAGTGTGGGCCAGGACCACGACATCGATGTCATCTGCCCGGAAATGAGTGTCGTCCACGTAGCCCAGTTCGGCGATCGTCCGTCGAGCAACAGCCTCGAAGTCGGGCTCGTGCTCCGAGTTGAGCTCCCCGGCGATGACCGCCTTGCCTGTGGTCACGAGCGTTTCGCACGCCACTTTGCCCAGCGCGTCGTGGGCCAGGACGTCGTCGAGAACGGCGTCACTCACGGCGTCGGCCACCTTGTCGGGATGCCCCTCGGTGACGGACTCAGACGAGAAGTACCATCGATGGGCCATATCGCTCAGCTTATCGCCGGAGACGTGAGGTGATGAGATCCAGGAGGCGCCGGGCGACCTCGGCCTTGTCGAGTTGGGGCCACTGCTCGGTCGTCAGGTCGTCGTTGACGATGACGACCCGGTTCGTCTGGGTGCCGAAACCCGACCCCTCTTCGGTGACGTCGTTGTAGACCAGCAGATCGACTCCCTTGCGCTTGGCCTTGTCGATGGCCCGCTCCAGGCCACCTGTCTCGGCAGCAAAGCCCACGGTGAAGATTCTGTCGTCCCGGGCGACTACCGAAGCCAGGATGTCGGGCGTCGCCTCCAGCGAAATTGCGGGAGGGCCCTCCGAGCGAGTTAGCTTCTCGGTCGCCGGCCCGGCGGGACGGAAGTCGGCGACGGCGGCAGCGAAGATGGCGACGTCGGGTTCGATCTTGTCCACGACGTCGAGCATGTCCTGGGCCGACTCGATCCGGTGGACGTTGACGCCGGTTCTCGCCGGTAGCGAAGATGCCGTCACGAGTTCCACCAGGGCACCCCTCCGAGCCGCTTCGTCGGCGAGGGCATGTCCCATCTTGCCCGACGACCGGTTGCCCAGATATCGGACTGGATCTATTGCTTCGCGGGTTCCCCCGGCCGTCACCAGAACGGTCAAGCCCTCCATCGACATGTCGAACATCCGGCCGGCGGCCTCCACGATCTCATCCGGCTCGGCGACCCGCCCCACGCCGACGTCTCCGCCGGCCAGTTCGCCCGGAAACGGGCCGACGAGCTGGTGACCGTCGGCCAGGAGCCGGTCGATGTTGCGCCGGGTCGCCGGATGCTCCCACATCTCTGTATGCATGGCCGGGGCGACCAGGACGGGGGCGCGGGTCGCCAGCAACGTAGCGGAGAGGGTCTCATCAGACAGGCCGTTGGCCAATCGAGCGATGGTGGCGGCGGTGGCCGGTGCCACGATGAGGAGATCGGCCCACCGGGCGAGATCGGTGTGGGGGCTGACGGAATCCGCTCCGAAGAGGTCGGTGACAGGATGGTGGCCGGTGATGGCGGCGAATGACTGGGGGCCGACGAACCGGGCGGCAGCTTCGGTCATCACGACCCGGACCTCCGCGCCGGCTTCCTGCAGGCGGCGGGCAAGGTAGACGGACTTGTAGGCGGCCACACCGCCGGAGACGCCGAGGACGACCCGGCGGCCGGTGAGCATCAGCCCTCTTGATCCTCCACCGCCACCTTGCCTTCGGCGATCTCTTCCATGGCGATGGTGAGTGGCTTGCGGGACAGAGAATGGACCTGGGGCGGCACGTACTCGCCGATCCCGCCGCCGAGCTGGCTGAAGTAGCCGTTGATCTGGCGGGCCCGTCGAGCCGAGACTACGACGGCGGCGAATCGGTTTCCGATGGTGTCTATGACGTTTTCGATCTTCATTGGTGAGGCACAGGGTAGTCGGTCAGCCCGGGATCACCTCACCAGCCTGCTTCCCCTAGCAAGGGGAGAGGTGTTCGAGGCGGTCCAGGGAAGTTAGCGGGTCAGGATGTCGACGACCTCGTCCACCGCCCGGTCGACGTCGTCATTGAGGACGATGTGGTCGAACAAGACAGGAGCGGCGGCCATCTCCTCTTCGGCGATGAGCAGCTTGGCGTCGATGTCTGCTGGGCTGGTGTCTGCCCTGGCTTCCAGACGCCGCCGCAGATCGTCCATCGACGGCGGAGCCACGAAGATCATGAGTGCCTCCGGCATGGCGGCCCGGATCTGTCTCGCTCCCTGCACCTCGATCTCCAACAGGACATCCCGGCCCTCTGCCCGGGCTGCTTCGACGGCGTCGCGAGGCGTGCCGTAGTAATTGCCATTGAACATGGCCCATTCGAGTAGCTCGCCGGACTCGATGAGATGCTCGAACTGCTCCTTGTCGACGAACCGGTAGTGAAAGCCCTGGACCTCGGCCGGCCGCTGTGAGCGGGTCGTCGCCGAAACGGAAAAGTGGACAGGGACCCGGTGTCGCACCTCCGCCACGATGGTCGACTTCCCCACCCCGCCTGGACCGGCGATGACGATCAGCCGACCCGGCGGTCGTTTGTCCTCGGCGTCAGGAGAACTCAGAGAGGAGCCCGGCACGTTGGCGTTCGCCCAGGCCGCGCAGACGGCGGTTGTCGGCGATGTCGTACTTCTCCATCAGACGCTTGGCCTTCACCTTTCCGGTTCCCGGCATGGCAGCAAGCAACGACTCGACCTTGATTCCCCCGATCAGCTCTTCCTCAGCGGCTCTTTGCAGCAGCTCGGAGAACGAGATGGTGCCCGTCTTGAGCAGCTCCTTCATCTCGGCCCTGACTCGGCGGGCCTCAGCCGCCTTGGCGAGGGCGGCGGCGCGTTGCTCTTCGGACAGTTCGGGTGGCTTCATGGATCCTCCCACGAGCGGACCCGGTCGACTGTATCAGGCTCGATTACCGTCATGCCATGCCGAGTCGGTGCCGTGGACCCATTCACTCTGGGTGAGTTCTGAGTGGGAAGCTACTTCATATCCGGAGCCAGTTCCGGTCTCGGGGCGGAGATGTCCCGCCAGCTCGCCAACCGGGGGGACGCAGTCGCGCTCGCCGCCCGCCGCACGGAGCGTCTCGAGGCGTTGGCGGCGGAACTGGGCGTAGGTGTGACAGTGCACCCGGTCGACGTAACCGAACCGGAGGCCGTCGAACGGGCCATCCGAGACGCCGACCGCACCCACGGGGGCCTCGATGTGGTTGTCGTCAACGCCGGCCGGGGCGGCGGAGGACGGATTGGCACCGGCCGGTCGGCCGAGAACCGCGCCGTGATCGAGACGAATCTGACCGGCGCTCTCGGCCAGATCGAGGCGGCGATGGAAATCTTCCGGTCCCGCGGCCGCGGTCATCTCGTCCTCGTGTCCTCGCTCGCCTCGGTGCGGGGACTGCCCGGCTCGGCCGCCACCTACTCGGCCACCAAGGCAGCGTTGGCATCGATCGGCCAGTCGTTGCGCGCCGAGCTCGCAGGCAGCGACATCGCGGTCACAACACTGCGGCCGGGCTATATCCGCACCGAGCTCAACCGCCGGGCCGCAGTCCCTTACATGACGGGATTGGAGGACGGCGTGGCGGCCATGATCGCGGCGATGGACGCTCGGGCGGGCGACGTCGTCGTTCCCGCCTGGCCATGGCGGGCGCTCGGCTGGATCGTGCGGGTGGTCCCTTCCAGGCTCATCCGTCGCTTCATGTGATCAGCCGATGCCGTCGGCAATGGCTGTGGCCGCTTGGGCCGGGTCGTCCGACCGAGTGATCGAGCGCCCTATGACCAGCCAATCGGCTCCACGGCGGATGGCCTCGGAGGGAGTCGACACCCGGGCCTGGTCGTCAGTGGCTGCTCCGGTCGGCCGGATCCCCGGCGTCACCTTGAGGAGGTCAGGAGCTACCTGCGCTACGTCCCCCAGTTCCTTCACCGAGCACACGACGCCTTCGACTCCGGTGGCGCGAGCTAGTTTCGCGATTCGGGCGACCTGACGTCCGGGGCTGCCCGTGATCCCGGTGGCGGCGAGGTCCGCCCCGGTCAGGCTGGTGAGGACGGTGATGGCGAGGATTCCGGCCGGGTGGCCCGCAGCACCCTGTTCCAGACCTTCCGCCGCCGCCTGCAACATCGCCTGGCCACCAGCTCCGTGGGCGGTCACCCAGCGGGCGCCGAGGGCACCGAGATTGCGGGCGGAGCGGTGCACGGTGTTGGGTATGTCGTGCAGTTTGGCGTCGACGAACACCGGGAGGCCGAGCTCCCTCACCGCCGCCACAGTCGCCGGTCCCGGTCCCGTGAGCAGCTCCAGGCCCACCTTGAAACCCCCGACGTGGGGTCGCAGCTGCCGAGCCATCTCGATGGCGGGCCGGGCCTCGGCGAAGTCCAGGGCGACGATGATGGGGTTCCGTTCAGCCACCAGTGCGCTCCCACGTGGTTTTCAAAGGGTGGCTGCTCCGGTCAGGTCGGACACGGCCTCGATGGCCCGGCGGTCGCACCAGTCGGTCAGCTCATCGAGGATCCGCCGCGCCGCCCGCGGCTCGGCGAAATGGATGGTGCCGAGCGCAACCGCTGCCGCACCCGCCATCAGGTACTCGACCACATCCGTTCCGCGAGAGACTCCCCCGCAGCCGAGGATCGGCAGCCCCGGAAGCGCCAGGGCCACTTCCATCACGCAGCGCAGGGAAATGGGCTTGAGCGGCGGGCCCGAGTAACCGCCGACGCCGCCCGAAAGGAGGGGGAGCCCGGTGTCGACGTCGATCCCCGCCCCTGAAATCGTGTTGGTGAGCGTCACCCAATCCGCGCCGCCCTCCCGGCACGCCGCCGCCACCGCCACGATGTCGGTGGAATTGGGTGACAGCTTGGCGCCGACTGGCAGGTCGGTGGCGTCCTTGACGGCTTCCATCACCTTGCGCGACGGCTCCGGTTCGAGGGCGAACATCCGTCCGCTCTCCAGGTTGGGACAGGACAGGTTGACCTCGACCGCCGCCACCCCTGCCCGACCCAGTCCTCCGGCGACGCGGGCAAACTCTTCCGGACTGGTGCCGACGGCCGAGCCCCACACCTGGCAACCGACCGTTTGGAGCCTGGGAGCGGTCTCGTCCACCCAGCGCTCGATCCCCGGGTTCTGGATGCCGATGCCGTTCAGCATTCCTAGGCCGGCGGGAGCGAGACGCGGCGGGGGCCGACCCTCCCAGGGCTCGCCAGACACGGATTTTGCCGTCATTGCCCCGTAGGCGCCGACGTCGGCCACGCGGGCGAACTCCCACACGGAACCGACCGTTCCGGATGCTGCCACGAGCGGCGTGGAGAGCCGGAGTGCGCCCAGCCGAACCGAGGTGTTGGCCGTCATCGGCGACCGTTGTCGGAGTGCCATTCCTGGAGGCTGCGCGGGTTGGAGATCGCCACCGTCCCGGCGCGTAGGCTGCGGGCGACGGCCAGACCTCCCTGGATGGTCGTCACGCATGGCACCCCCACACTGCGGGCGGCATGACGGATCACCCGCCCGTCGGAGCGGGCTCTTCCACCGCGGGGAGTGTTGATCACGAGCTGCACCTCACCGGCGAGGATCCGGTCGCGGGTGTCGTTGGGGCCTTCTCCGACCTTGTTGACGGGCTGTGCCGCGATCGCATGGTGTTCGAGGTACCGGGAGGTGCCCGGGGTGGCGATGATGTCGAACCCGAGAAGGGTGAAGGCCTGGGCAACTGCCAGGCCCATCGGCTTGTCGCGATCAGCGAAGGACAGGAAAACCCGGCCGCGGGTGGGCAGGACATGGCCGGCGGCGAGCAGGGCCTTGGCGTAGGCGACCCCGACGTCGGGCGCCAGGCCCATCACTTCCCCGGTGGAACGCATCTCCGGTCCGAGCACTACATCCTCCTCGGGAAAGCGGTCCCACGGAAGGACCGCTTCTTTCACCGCCACGAAGCCTTCCGCCCTCCGTGGAGGGACGACTCCCTCCTGCCTGAGGTCTTCGATCGAGGCGCCGACCATCACCCGGGCGGCGATCTTGGCCAGAGGCATGCCCGACGCCTTGGAGATGAACGGAACGGTGCGCGAACCCCGGGGGTTCGCCTCGAGGACGAACACGTCGTCGCCCTTTACTGCGAACTGGATGTTGATCAGGCCCCGTACCTCCAGGGCCCGGGCCAGGTCCTCGGTGGCGGCCAGGATCTCCTTGTGGGCGGCCTCCGACAGGGTGGGCGGGGGCGTCACGCACGCCGAATCGCCCGAGTGGACGCCGGCTTCTTCCACGTGCTCCATCACCCCTCCGACCAGGAGCTCGGAACCGTCGAAGATGGCGTCGACGTCGACTTCGACCGCTCCTTCGAGGAAGCGATCGATCAGGATCGGCGCCCCGGAGACCTCGGGATCAGTCTCGGCGTCCCCGCCGTACAACTCCCTGACGTAGTCGCTCAACTCGTCGAAGGAGTACACGACCCGCATTCCACGCCCACCGAGGACGTATGAGGGCCGTACCAGCACGGGCAGGCCGATCCGGTCCACCACTTCCTCGGCTTCGATCACGGAGGTGGCGGTTCCCGCCGGTGGCTGCTTGATCCCCAGCCGGTCACACAGGGCCGAGAACTGCTCCCTGTCCTCGGCGGCGTCGATCGACGCCGGTGACGTCCCGGCGATCGGGACCCCGCGCGAGGCGAGCTTTCGCGCCAGGTTCAAAGGCGTCTGGCCGCCGAGTTGAACAACGACGGCCTCCGGTTTCTCTACCTCCACGATGGCCATGACGTCCTCGACGGTCAGCGGCTCGAAATACAGGCGATCCGACGTGTCGTAGTCGGTGGAGACCGTCTCGGGATTGCAGTTGACCATCACCGTCTCGTAGCCGGCGTCCCGGAGAGCGAAGCTGGCATGGACACAGCAGTAGTCGAATTCGATGCCCTGGCCGATCCGGTTGGGACCCGATCCCAAGACGATCACCCGGGGGCGATCGGCCGGCGGCACCTCGCTCTCGTCCTCGTAGGTCCCGTACATGTATGGGGTGTACGCCTCGAACTCGGCGGCGCAGGTGTCGACTGTCTTGTAGGTCGTGACGACGCCTTGAGCCAGTCGGCTCTCATAGATTTGGCTTTCGTCGGTCCCCCACAAATACGCCAGTTGCCGATCGGAAAAGCCCATTCGCTTCGCATCCCGCAGGAGAGAACGGTCCCCGCCCTCGAGGTCGGTGCGTAGATCGACGATCTCAGACATCTGGTCAACGAACCAGGGGTCGATCGCCGACAGGCCGCTCACCCGCTCAGTCGTCCAGCGGCGCCGCAGTGCCTCGGCAACCGCGAAGATTCTATCGGGGCTCGGACGGGTCACTCCCGCTGCGAGGTCCTCGTCACCGAGGTTTCGCATGGACGCCTCGGCCGGGTCCGCGGCCAACCCGGCCCGGCCGTTCTCCAGGCTACGCAGCGCTTTCTGCAGCGCCTCGGGGAACGTCCGTCCGATCGCCATCGCCTCGCCTACCGACCGCATCGATGTGGTGAGGGTGTTGGGGGCGGCGGGAAACTTGGCGAAGTCGAACCGGGGCACCTTGACGACGATGTAATCGAGGGCCGGTTCGAAAGAGGCGGGTGTGGCGCCGGTGATGTCGTTGGCGATCTCGTCGAGTGTGTAGCCCACGGCTAGCAGCGCGGCGATCTTGGCTATCGGGAACCCGGTCGCTTTGGAGGCGAGGGCCGACGACCGGGACACCCGGGGATTCATCTCGATGACCAGGCGTCGCCCGGTGGCCGGGTCGACGGCGAACTGGACGTTGGACCCGCCGGTTTCGACCCCGATCGCCCGCAGGACCTGGATGGCCTCGTCCCGCATCTCCTGGTACTCACGGTCGGACAGGGTCTGGATCGGAGCCACGGTGATCGAGTCTCCCGTATGGATGCCCATCGGGTCGAGGTTCTCGATGGAGCAGACGATGACGGCGTTGTCGGCCCGGTCACGCATCACCTCCATCTCGAATTCCTTCCAGCCGAAGACCGACTCCTCGACCAGGATCTCGTTCACGGGTGACACCTCGAGACCCCGGGTGGCGATCTCGATGAAGGCCTCTTCGTCGTGGGCGATACCCGTGCCCCCACCACCGAGTATGTAGGAGGGCCGCACCATGAGCGGGTAGCCGAGCTGCTGGCCGATCCGCATCGCATCGGCCATGGAGCGGGCGTAGCCGGCCTTGGGCACGGCCAACCCGACCGACTCCATCGTCTCTTTGAACCGGCCGCGATCCTCCGCCTTCTCGATGGCGTCGATATCGGCTCCGATCATTTCGACGCCGTAACGTTCCAGGACCCCGTCCCGGGACACGCGGGTGGCGACATTCAGCGCGGTCTGGCCGCCGAGAGTGGCGAGGAGCGCATCGGGTCGCTCTTTGGCGATGACCTCGGTGAGCACTTCGGGTGTGATCGGCTCGATGTACGTGGCGTCGGCGAACTCGGGATCGGTCATGATCGTCGCCGGGTTGGAGTTGAGGAGCACAACGCGATATCCCTCGGCGCGCAGCACCTTGGCCGCCTGGGTGCCCGAGTAGTCGAACTCGCAGGCCTGGCCGATGACGATCGGCCCGGACCCGATCAGGAGAATGGAGCGGATGTCGCCTCTAGCCGGCATCGCCCATTCCCATCAGATCTGTGAACTCGTCGAAGAGGTGCACCGAGTCGTGAGGCCCCGGAGCCGCTTCCGGGTGGTACTGGACCGAGTAGGCGGGGACGTCTAGGCAGCGGAGGCCTTCCAGGGTGCCGTCGTTGAGGTTCTGGTGGGTCGGGATGACCCGTCCGAACCGGCTCTCCACCGAACCGGGCAAGAGCTCTGGTGCCACGAGCCCGTGTCGTCCGGGGGCCCGGTCCCCCGACAGGCTCCACAGGTCCACCGCGAAGCCGTGGTTGTGGGCGGTGATTTCGATCCGTCCGTCGGCTAAACGCCTGACGGGATGGTTGCCGCCATGATGACCGAAGGGAAGCTTGAACGTGGCGGCACCCAGGGCCCGACCCAGTACCTGGTGGCCGAGGCAGATGCCGAACACGGGCACCTTGCCGAGCAGACCCTCCAGGGTCGAGGTGGCGGCGTGCAACGGCTCGGGATCGCCGGGACCGTTGGAGACGAAGACGCCGTCGGGGCGCATGGCGGACACATCGCCGGCGGTGAGGCGGGGGGGGACCACCGTGACCTCGAGCCCGCGAAGGGTCAGGTTCGTGATGATGTCCGCCTTCATCCCCAGGTCGATGGCCACCACCGAGCCCCTCCTGATCCCTCGGGCGGCGACGGTGTAGGGCTCGACAGTGGCCACGCCTGTCGCCAGATCGAGGCCGATCATCGAGGGGGCGGCGGCCGCCGCCGCCGTCAGTTCTTGTTCGTGGACGCCGGCCCCCACGGCTACCGGCATCGCCCCCCGATCCCGCAGATGGCGGGTGAGTCGGCGGGTATCGACGTCGGCCACGGCCACCATCGAATTCTCACGCAAGTAGGCGGCCAGCGACCCTTCAGCTCTCCAGTTCGAGTGGCGCCGTGAGAGGGAACGCACCACGAAGCCGGCGGCGGCCGGTTGGGGCCGTTGTGCGTCGGCGGAGGTGACGCCATAGTTGCCCTGGTGCGGGGCCGTCATGACCACCACCTGCCCGGCGTAGGAGGGATCGGTCAAGATCTCCTGGTATCCCGTCATGGACGTATTGAAGATCGCTTCGCCGGTGGCGATGCCTTCCGCCCCCACCGAGCGGCCCCGAAACACTTCTCCGTCGGAGGTGACGAGCAAACCCTCGGTCACTGGGTCACCTGGTGAGTGACGGTTCCCCCGAAGATGGTCGCCATGACCCGGCCGGTCAGTTTGCGACCCCGAAAGGGGCTGTTCTGCGAGCGGGATGAGAAGCGGTCCGGCATCCATGTCGCCGTCGGGTCGATCACCGTGATGTGGGCCGGCCCGCCGACTTCGAGCGGCCTGCCGTGTTCACCGAGACGGGCAATCCGGGCGGGCGCCGTCGACATGCGTTCGAACAAGCCGGCCTGGTCGAGCCCTACCACGGTGAGGGTTGCCGCCACCGCCGTTTCCAGGCCGACGACGCCGCGGGGTGCCTCCTCGAACGGAACCTCCTGCTCGTGGTCGGCGTGCGGGGCATGATCGGTGGCCACCGCGTCGATGGTCCCGTCTGCGAGAGCGCGGCGCAATTCGGCGACATCGTCGGCAGTCCGCAGGGGCGGGTACATCTTGAAGTCGGGATCCATCGACTCGACCTCCGTATGGTCGAAGGTGAGGTGGTGAGGAGTCACTTCGGCCGTGACCGGCAGGCCTGCGGCTTTGGCTCGCCTGAGGAGGTCGACCGTGCCGGCAGTGGAGACGTGCTGGACGTGATAGGGCGCACCGGTCAGCTCGACGAGGGCCAGGTCGCGGGCGATGATCGTTTCTTCGGCCAGGGCGGGGAGACCCTTGATGCCCAGGCGGGAGGACACCGAACCCTCATGCATGTGGCCGCCTCCGGCGAGTCCCGGATCCTCGGCGTGCTGGGCGACGACGCAGTCCCTTCCCGCCAGGTACTCCATTGCCCGGCGCAGCAGACCGGCATCCACCAGCGTGTCGCCGTCGTCGGTGAAGACGCGCACGCCCGCCTCGATCAGTTCGTCCAGATGAGCGAGAGCGGTGCCCGCCCGGTCCAGGGTGATGGACCCGGCCGCCACCACCTGGCACCGTCCGACCTGACGTCCCCTTTCGGAGACGAAGCGGGCTCGGTGCCCCATGTCGATCGCCGGCAGGGTGTTGGGCATGGCGACAACAGCCGTGAATCCCCCCACCGCCGCCGCCCGGCTGCCGGAGTCGATGTCCTCCTTCCACTCCTGGCCGGGCTCGCGCAAGTGGACGTGGAGGTCGACGAGACCGGGGCCGACCCAGCAGCCCGACGCATCGACGCGGACGGCATCGGTCACATCGGTATGGCCGATGGCCTGGATGCAGCCATCGTCGACCGCCACATCCGCCGTGATGATTCCGTCGCTGGTCACCACCGAGCCTCCCTGGATCACGATCATGCTTCGGCTCCCGGGGACGCCAGAAGTCTGAACAGCACCGCCATCCGGGCCGCGACGCCGTTGCGCACCTGATCGAGGATGAGCGTGCGGGGACTATCCGCCACGTGGGGTGAGATCTCGACGCCCCGGTTCATCGGCCCGGGATGCATGACGACCGCCTCGGGCTTGAGGCGATCGAAGCGGGAGTCGTCGAGCCCGAAACGCCGCACGTACTCGGGTAGCGAGGTGAAGCCGGTCGAACCGCCCCGCTCTTGTTGGATCCTCAGGAGATAGACCACGTCGAGGGTGTCGAGAACGGCGTCCAGGTCGGGTACCGCCTCCGAGGGCCATCCATCCATGTCGAGCGGGAGGAGCGTCGGTGGCGCGATCAGTGTCACACCGGCGCCCAATGTCGAAAACGCCTGCAGGCAAGAGCGCGCCACCCGAGAATGACGGATGTCACCGACGATTCCGACCTGGAGGCCGTCCAGTTTCCCGAAATGGCGCTGCAGGGTGAGGGCATCGAGGATCGCCTGCGTCGGATGCTGATGGGCGCCGTCGCCCGCGTTCACCACCGGGGCATCGACCCACTGGGCGACCCGATGAGCGGCCCCTGTGGCGGTATGTCGCACCACCATCAGATCGGCTCCCATCGCTCGCAACGTCAGGGCCGTGTCCTTGAGGCTCTCCCCCTTGGTGACCGACGAGGTACCGGGGTTGAAACTCAGAACATCGGCGGACAACGCCCGGGCGGCCCTTTCGAACGAGAGCCGCGTCCGGGTGGACGGCTCGAAGAAGAGCGTCGCCACCGTGGCACCCCGGAGAGTCGGTACCTTGGGGATGTCGCGTTCGAGGACGTCGACGAATTCGTTCCCTAGCTCGAGCAGATCCTCGAGCTCGTCTCGGCTCATGCCCTCGATCGACAAGAGATGTCTCACGGCGATCCCTCCGGGCGGATCCACACGCCCGACTCGTCGTCGAGTTCCTCCAGCCTCACGACCACTCTCTCGTCCTGCGAAGTCGGCAGGTTCTTGCCGACGTAGTCGGGCCGAATCGGGAGCTGGCGATGGCCCCGGTCGACGAGCACGGCGAGTTGGATGGTGGCGGCCCTCCCCAGATCGGATAGGGCGTCGAGAGCGGCCCGGATGGTGCGCCCGGTGAACAGCACATCATCGACGAGCACCACCGGACGGTCAGTGATGTCGACGGGAATGAAGGTGCGAGCCAGGCGGGTGGCCGCCCTTCGATCGAGGTCGTCGCGGTAGAGGCCGATGTCGAGCTCGCCCACCGGCAGTCGCAGACCCTCGAAGTCGGCGATCACCGAAGACAGGGCCCGGGCCAGGATCACTCCCCTGGTGTGGACACCGACGAGAACCACCTCTGTGGCGCCGTGGTGCCTCTCCACTATCTCATGAGCGATTCGGTGGACGGCCCGCCGCACGTCGGCGGCGTCCATCACTGCGGCGTCGAGGGCCGTCATCGTGCTCCTTTCCGGCCTCACGGGACCGGGATTAAAGGTCGGTGCGCGAGCTTAGCTGGATGGTGGACGAGACTCGCGCGGCTGGTCAGTCAGGGGCGTTCGATCTCCGCCAACGACGCCAGAACGCCGTTCACGAACGCCCCCGAGCGCTGCGTCGAATAGGTCTTCGCCATCCGGACGGCTTCGTTGACGACCACGGCCGCCGGAGTCGAAGCGACGTGACGCAGCTCGAAAAGTCCCAGCCGGAGAATCGCCCGATCGATCACAGGCATCCGCTCGATGCTCCAGTGGGCGCTCACGTCGGCGATGGTCCGGTCGAGCTCGTCGGTCTCGGCCAGCACCCCCTCGACGAGGCGGCGCGCTTTGGGAGGCAGTCCGTCGAGTGGTCCCGGGTCGCCGGTGCGGTCGGCCTGATACAGCGTCTGCAGCGCCAGGTCCCGCGGCTCGCTGCTCACATCTTCGGTCACACCCGGGTCAGATACTCGCCGGAGCGCGTGTCGACCTTGACCTTGTCGCCCTGTTCGACGAAAAGCGGGGCGTTGACTACGAGCCCCGTCTCGAGTGTCACCGGCTTGGTCGCTCCAGTGCGCGTGTCGCCCTTGACCCCGGGTTCGGCATAGGTCACCTCGAGTTCCACGGCCGCCGGCAACTCGACTCCGATAGGCGTGCCCTTGTAGAGGGCGAGGGTCACGGTGGCTCCGTCCGTCAGGTAGTGGGCGGCGCTGTCCACGTCGTCGGCGGTGAGGGCGATCTGGCCGTAGTCGGACATGTTCATGAAGTGGTAGCCGAGGTCGTCGGAGTAGAGATACTGGTGGTCCACCCGCTCGATGTACGCCTGCTCGACGTCCTCGTCGGCCCGGAACGTCTTGTCGAGGACCTGGCCGGTCTCGGCGTTCTTCAGACGCATGCGTACGAAGGCCTTGCCCTTCCCCGGCTTGACGTGCTGGTACTCGACGATCGTGAATATGCCGTCTTCGAGGTCGAGTGCCATCCCCGGTCGGACATCGTTGGTGGAGATCATGGCGACAAGGATAAGGGACCAGAGTCGGCGTCAAAGACCGATGGCAGCCAGTCCCCACTCGACGTCCGCCGGCTCTACTTCCCTCACCACCGGCCGGCCCGGCGCCTCGAGGAGCACCATGCGAAGCGCGCCGGCCACCTTCTTCTTGTCGAGTCCGATGAGGCGCATGACCTCGTCCCTGTCGAGGGACGGGGCGACGGTCGGAAGGCCGGCGGCCGTCAGCGCCTCCCGGATGTCATCGTTCCCCGCGAAGCCGAGCAGTCGCTCTGCGACGGCGGCTTCGGCCACCAGGCCCAGCGCCACCGATTCGCCGTGGGAGAGATTCGAGGCGAACTCGATTCCATGGCCGATGGTGTGCCCCAGGTTGAGCACGACCCGCCGGTCCCTCTCCTTGAAGTCCTCGCTCACGATCTCGGTCTTGATGCGGATGGCGGCGGGGACCACCTCGGCCAGGTCCACCTCCAGACCCCGACTGCGATAGGCGTCGACTATTGCGGGGCGTGCCAGGAGACCGGCCTTGATGATCTCGGCTGCACCTTGGCGTTTGAGCTCAGCGGGCAGCCTCTCCAGCAGGGCCAGGTCGACCAGGACACGACTCGGGTGCCAGAAGACCCCCACGAGGTTCTTGCCGGCCACATTGATGCCAGCCTTGCCGCCGATCGAGGCGTCTACCGCGCCGAGGAGTGTGGTCGGGACGTGAACGGCTTCGATGCCTCTCATCCAGGTCCCGGCGATGAAACCGGCGGCATCGGTCACGGCGCCACCGCCAACGCCCATCAGTGTGTCGCCCCGAGAGATCTCGTTTTCGGCGAGCCATTGGTAGGCGATCCCGATCGCTCCGAGAGTCTTGGCCTCGTCGCCGTCCGGCAGGATGTGGATCCGTCCCTCGAGACCTTCCTCATCGAGCCTCGAACCGACAACCCTCGCCATCTCTTCCGCACCCGGCTGGGACAGTATCGCCACTTTGCGCCGGTCGGCCCTCACCTCGAGCAGCGGACGGGGCCATGTGTGCCCGACGAATACTTCCGATTCGGCGCCGATCAGGATGCGTTCCATACCGCCAGAACTTCATCGGCGACTGATTCCACCGTCTTGCCGTCGGTCGCCACCGTGGCGTGGGCCGCTTCCCGGTAGCGAGCCTCCCGCTCTTCCACAAGCGTGCCGAGCCGTTCGACGGGGTCGTCGGCCTGGGCCAGGAGCGGACGGCTCCCGTCCCGTCCCACCCTTTCGGCCAACGTCGAGGGTGCCGCTGTCAACCACACGACCAGTCCGGACGAACGCATCACATCGATGTTCGTCCGATCGAGAATCGCCCCGCCGCCCGTGGCCACGACCACCGGCTCACCGGCCGCTGCCGAAGCGATCATCTGGCTCTCGAGGTGGCGAAAGGACTGCTCGCCTTCGTCATCCCAGAGTTCCGTGATCGACGATTCCGTCACGGATGCCACCAGGAGATCGGTATCGACGAAGTCGAGGCCGAGGTGAGCCGCCACCGCCATCCCGACAGTGGTCTTGCCGGAGCCCATCATCCCGATGAGCCACAGCATCAGAACTCGGCCAAACGGGCCCGGTAGCGTTCGGCGGCAGCCACGACGTCGTCGACGGTGTCGCCGCCGAACTTGCGCATCGTCTCGTCCGCCAGCACGTAGGCCACCATCTGCTCACACACCACCCCCGCCCGCGGCACGGCACAGGTGTCGGAGCGCTCGAAAAACGCCTTGGCCCCCTCTTTGGAGTCGACGTCCACCGTGTCCAGGGAGCGCATGACGGTCGAGATCGGCTTCATGGCGGCGCGCAGGCTGAGAACTCCCCCGATCGTGATGCCGCCTTCGGTGCCGCCGGCGCGGGCGGTCTGCCGGGTGAACGATGCACCGTCGTGGTAGATCTCGTCATGGGCCTGGCTGCCCCGGCTGCGTGCCTGGCGGAATCCGTCTCCCACCTCGACTCCTTTGATCGCCTGGATGGACATGAGCGCGTGAGCCAGCCGTCCGTCGATCTTGCGGTCCCAGTGGACGTGACTTCCCAAACCGGGGGGAACGCCGTAGGCGAGGATCTCGATGACTCCTCCGAGTGTGTCGCGGCTTTCCCGTGCTCCCCGGATCTCGGCTTCCATCTGAGCCGTGCTGGCGGGGTCGAAGCAGCGGACGGAAGAGGCGTCGATGGTTCCCAGGTCAGAAGGCTCCGGTCGAGGCATGTCCTCGGGGGTCCGAACGGTACCGATCTCGACGACGTGGCTGAGGACGGACATGTCGAGGTGGGCGATCAGCAGCTTCGACAGGTATCCCACGACGGTGCGGGCTGCCGTCTCCCGCGCCGACGCCCGCTCCAGGATGTTGCGGGCATCGTGCGTGTCGTACTTCAGCATTCCGGCGAGGTCGGCGTGTCCCGGACGGGGCGTCGTCATTCGCCGTTTGGCGGTGCCGGCCCCCGGGTTCATCTCCTCGGACCATTTCGTCTCGTACTCGGTGTTGCGGATCAGCACGGCCACCGGTGATCCGAGGCTGCGCCCGTGGCGAACACCGGCGAGGATCTCGATCCGGTCCTGCTCGAGGCCCATCCGTGGGCTGCGACCGTAACCCAATCGGCGTCGCGCCAATTCGGCCGCCAACCCGTCGGAATCGAACTCGAGGCCGGCCGGGAGCCCCTCGATGGTGGCGACGAGGCCGGGGCCGTGGGATTCGCCCGCTGTCAGGAACCGCAGCACGTCGACGATGCTACCGACCACCGGTTGTGGCGCCGCATTCGGCGGACCGCTCGAGCGGCGGCGGGGCGTGGAACCCAGGGTTCTAGTCCTGCCTGGCGGTGTCCCGGCCCACGGTTCGCTCGGCGGGCGGGGGTTGGCGGCGGTCCGTGGAACCCAGGGCTCTAGGCCCCGCATAACGGGGACTCCCGCCCACGATCCGCTCGGCGCGGCTGTGGCTGGCGCCGGAGCCTGGAACCCAGGGATCTAGGCACCGTGTCTCGCGAGGTGTGCGACTCGAAACGTCTCAGAGCAGCATCTGAACCAGGCGCTCTCCGCCGATGATGGATATCCAGGTGCCGACGATCATCGGCGGCCCGTAGGGAATCTCCGACTTGGCTCGGGCGCTACCGCCCAGAACGGCCGCCAATGCGACCAGCCCTCCCACGGCGGCGGTTGCCATCCCGGCCAGCAACAGCCTGTCCCATCCCAAGAAACCGGTGAACAACCCCAGCGAAACCGCCAGCTTCACGTCCCCGAAACCGAATCCTCCTCGGGCCACCAGATAGACCATTCCGAAGAACCCGGCATAGGCGAGGGCTCCCAGGAGCGCTCTGGGAAAAGAAGAAAGCGTGCCATCCGCTACGGCGCCCAACATCAGAAGGCCTGCGAGCAGCGGCGTGCCGGGATACGTGATCCGATTCGGGATCCGCTTGTGGTCGACGTCGGTCAGGAAAAGGGCGACCGTCATGGCGGCGAAACCCAGATACGGGATCAGTACCCAGACCGGACCCAACGCCATCGCGATCAGACCACTGAGGATGCTGGTGACCAGGGCGGTCGCAATCGCCCGCGTGATTCTCAGACCGCAGGACGAACACGAAGCCAGCAGCGAGTTCGGTGCGCCGCAACGACGACAGACTCCCGCCCCCACGCCAAACGGGAGATCGGCTCCCGCCTGGACGGCGACGTGGTGGATCAGAGGACCGGCGAGCAGCCCGGCGACAGCCGAGAGGGCGACGTGCACGAGGCCGGGATGCTACTCGCCCTGCGAGCTGAGGACCGGTGGAGCTCAGCTGTCGGCAAGCTCGCGGAAGGCGGCGCCGAGGCCACGCCGTCGCAACAAGCCGAACCCACCGTCCTCGGGATCATCGTCATCGTCATCGTCATCGTCGTCGTCGTCGTCCGACGCCTCTTCGGTCTTCTCGAGCTCGCCGAAGACCGTCTCGAGGAACGATCCGTCGGCCGGTTCGTCCTCCCGCGGCTCGGCCGGCTCTTCGACCTCGTCCTCGGCCGCCTTACCCCACCAGGAACGATCGGCTTGAGAATCGACCTCGGACACCGGCTCCGTCTCAACGACCGGCTCGTAGACCGGCTCTGGCTCGGTGATCGCGTGCTGGACGCTTTCTATCGATCCCACGTAGGAGGACTCATAGGTGGAACGGGGTGCCTCGGGAACGGCGACTGCTTCGACCAGCCGGGCCCTGGACAACTCGGCCATCCGCCGGGCAGTCTGGAAGGTGGTGAGCCCGAGACGGCCGGCCAGATCGTAAACGGAGCACGAACCCTCCATGGCGGCCAGGAACCGCCAGGCACTGTCACTGAGATTGACCGAATCCTCGTCGATCTCGGGAACCATGTGCCAGGGGGTGGAGAGGTCGGGGACGACGGTCTCGATGTCGGCCCAATCGGCCGCCCGGCGCTCCGCCTCTGCGATGATCATCTCCACGTCGAAGGCCTGACCGGTGGCGTAGCGAGGTCGGGAGTCGATGAGGAACTCGAAATGGCCCGACTGGGGGCGCTGAATGCGGTAGATCGACTCCACGCACTGCTCGCGGATCAGGTCGGTCAGGGCCGAGCTGGCGGCGGACGGCGCCAGCGCCTCGGTCAGGGTGCCCCGGGAGACATCGAGCCGGCTGAGCCCGTCCTGGGAGGCGATCCCGGACGCCAGCAGATGGTCGCGGATGGCCTCATCGCCTTCGACGGTGGCGTAGGTGAGTGATCCGCCTTCCATGTAGACCCGGCCCGATCCGGCTCCCTCGACCCGCAGGCAGCCATTCTGGTGCGAGCGCGCCAGCAGGCGAAGGACCTCTTCGAGAGGGAAGATCTCGAGTTTTCCGCTTAGCGACATTGAAATTCTCCTTTGGTGACCTTCGCCGTCATATGTCATTCGGTGCCTGACCGACCCGGCTTGAGTGGTTTAGTGCGGCCTCCGTCATGGCGGCGAGTGGAGGTTCTCGGCCGGTCCACAGCCGGAAGGAATCGGCCGCCTGGGCCACCAGAAACTCGATCCCGTCGACCGTCGGGATACCGAGCCTCCGGGCCTCGACCACCGCCGGCGTGGGTGCGGGTCCGTAGGCGAGGTCCATGAGGCCCGAGGAGAGGGCAACCACTCGATTCGGGAGCGACTCCGACTGCATTCCCAGCGGTGTCGCATTCACGATGACGGCATCTACCACGGCCGCTCCCCAGGGGGCTTCGGCTATTTCCATGCCGAGGCCGTCGGCGAGAGCCGATACCGCCCCGGGGCGCCGGGCGCTGACGTAGAGGGTTCTGCCCCGTGCCGCCAGGCATGCCGCCGCGGCTGCCCCGCCGGCTCCCAGGACCAAGGTCGGTGTCGAGATGTCCACCGGCCACAGGCGCTGGAGAGCGGATATGTCCGTGTTGTGGCCCTCGAGGCCCCCGTCGGGGCGACGGACGATCGTGTTGACCGATCCCGCCCGGCGGGCCTGGGGGCTGAGCGAGTCGACGAGGGCGGCGGCCACGCCCTTCAGGGGCATGGTGACATTCACACCGCTGAGAGCACCCTTCCGGAGCTGAGCGATCACCTCCTCCATCTCTGGACCACGCGTCCGCCGGGCCTCATACGACCCGTGCAGTTCCAGGGCCGACAGAGCGGCAGTGTGGATGGCGGGAGAGCGTGAATGGGCGATCGGGTCCCCCACCACGGCCAACCGGAGTGGCACTAGGGAAGTACTCCATCCTCCCGGGCCTGCCGGACCGCTTCGTTGTGGTCATCGAGGTTGGTGGTGAAGGTATGGCTGCCGTCCGGAGCGCTCAGCACGTAGTAGAGGAACTCGGTGTCATCCGGGTTGGCGGCCGCCTCGAGCGCCGCCAATCCGGGCGCCGCGATCGGAGTCGGCGGAAGTCCGGTGAACCGGTACGTGTTGTAGGGCGAGTCGACCTCGGGATCGAAGTCCTCCGGCGAGCGCGTGTCGAGGGCATAGAGCACGGTGGCGTCGATCTGCAGCAGCATTTCCTCGTCCAGCCGGTTGTGGATCACGCTCGACACGACCGGGCGCTCGTCGGCGACCCGGACCTCCGACTCGATGAGGGAGGCGATGACGATGCCCTCGTAACGGTCGTAGCCGTCTTCCTCCAGACCGCTCCAGTCCACCTGGCCCACCCGCTCCTCCATGGTGGACGCCATCCGTTGCAGCATCGAGGCCGCCGTCGACGCCTGGGAAAACTCATAGGTGTCGGGGAAGAGCAGACCTTCCCAGTCGGACAGTTGCGGCGACTCAGGCATTTGGCGCAACTCCGTGGTCACGTCTCCTCCCTCCAGGGCCGCCACGAAGTCCTCTAGGGGGATGCCGCTGTTCTCGGCCAGCTCCTCGGTGATCTCCTCGACGCGCAAACCTTCGCGAACGGTGATCCGGAACACGTCGACGAGAGGTCCGGTCCGAAGGGCCGCCAGCACATCGCTCGAATCCATACCCGTCACGAGCTGGTAAGTGCCCGCCTTCAACTCGCCCGAAGCGCCCGCCGAGCGGACCGCAGCCTCGAACTGGACGGCAGACGCCACCACGCCCTGGCCGGCCAGGATGGCAGAAATGTCCTGGGCGCTGGCGCCCGAGGGGATGACCACCTCCACCTCGAGCCCGGGTTCGACGTCGATACCGTCGCTGGACTGGTCACCGCCCAGAGCTCCACCGACCTGGCGGCCGAGGAACGAAGCGCCTCCGACGATGGCGACGCCCGCCACGACGACCAACGCCACGATCGCCCCGATGCGGCCCAGGCGCGAAAAGCTGGGAGGCGGAGGCACCGGATCGAGGCTCAACGTTCCTCTCCGGGTCGGTCGAGATAGCCGCGGAGGAGAACGGCGGCTGCGACCTTGTCGACGGTCCCCCGGCGGCGGCGTCGTTTCACCCCTGCCTCGACCATCATCGAGTCCGCCATGCGTGTCGTGTAGCGCTCATCCACCGCCGTCACCGGAAGGCCTGTCCTTTCGCTGAGTTCGGCGGCCAGATTACGGGCGATCCGAGCGGATGCGCCCTCGTCGCCGGTTTCGGTGGTAGGTAGGCCGACGATGATCTCGTCCACGGCGAGTTCGTGGCAGAGATCGGCGATCCGTTCGACTGCCCCGGCGGCGGCAACCACCTCGAGGGGCTGGGCCGAGATGCCCAGAGGGTCGCTCACGGCGAGCCCGACTCGGACGGTCCCGGGATCGACGGCGAGGACGCGTCCCATCATCCCCTCAGCTTCCGGGCTGCCGACTCCCGTACCGCATCCAGCGCCTGGGCCAGCGCCGCCCCGTTGGGCCCTCCCGCCTGGGCCAGCTCGGGATCGCGGCTTCCCCCGCCTCCCATCACGGCCGCGCCCTCGCCGGCGAGCTCCCCGGCCGAGATCCCAGCCGCCACCATGTCCGGAGTCGTAGCGGCAGCCAGAGCCCCCTTGCCGTTGTTGCAGGATCCCACCACTACGAGCGAAGGAGCTCCCAGACGGTTGCGGATGTCGAGAGCCAGCTCACGCAAGTCACCGGGAGCCAGTTCGCCGGCGTCCGCCACCACCAGGCGCCGGTCGCCTACCGACTCGGCTCCGGCGGCCATTTCGGCCGCCATGTCTACTCGCCGCTCGGCCGCAGCCTGCTCCAGGCGATCCTCCACTCGTGCCACCCGTTCGAGCAGGGCTTCTACCCGCTCGGGTACCTGGGCGGCCGGCACTCGCAGGAGGCGACCCGTCGCCTGGAGAGAGGACCGGAGCGAGGCCAGGTGGCCATAGGCGCTCTCCCCGGTGAGGGCTTCCACGCGTCGGATGTTCGAGCCGATCGACGACTCTGAGGTGACTACGAGCGGTCCGACCTGGCCGGCGGTATGAGTATGAGTCCCACCGCAGAATTCGACGGAGAACTCGCCGATGCTCACTACCCGGACCTTCTCGCCGTACTTGTCGCCGAAGAAGGCCAGGGCGCCCATCTCCTGGGCCTCGTCACGTGACGTGACAACCGTGGAGATCTCGGCGTTGGAGATGAGCCGCCGATTGGCCTCCCATTCGACGTGGGCTAGGTCCTCATCACTCACCGCCGAGTAGTTGGAGAAGTCGAATCGGAGACGTCCGTCCTCCACCAGCGATCCGGCCTGGGTGGCGTGGTCGCCGAGCACCGAGCGCAACGCCCAATGGAGGACGTGGGTCCCGGTGTGGCTCTTGCGGATTCCTTCCCGGCGAGGAGAGTCGATGGCCAGGTCGGCGTCCTGACCCACGTGCAGGCTGCCCGATTCGACCGTCGCCAAATGGCCATGGAGGCCCTGGATGGCGTGGCGAGTGTCGGTTACCCGGGCGGTTCCCGACTCAGTGATGATCACGCCCGTGTCTCCGACCTGACCGCCCGACTCGGCGTAAAAGGGGGTGATATCGAGAAACACCTCTGCGGCTTGCCCGGCCTCGACAGACTCGAGGGCCTCGCCATCCACCAGGATGGCGAGGATCCGGCCCCGATCGCGTTCGTGCTCGTAACCGGTGAAGGTCGTCAGTCCGAGGTCGTCGGCCAACTGGCGGTACACGTCGGCGGTGGCGGCGGTATCACCGCCCTTCCATGCTGCTCGGGCCCTTTCCCTCTGGGCGCTCATGGCTGAAGCGAATGCCTCCTGGTCCACCGTCACGCCGCGTTCGGCGGCGATCTCGGAAGTCAGCTCGATCGGGAAGCCATACGTGTCGTGGAGGCGGAAGGCGACTTCGCCCGACAGACGGTCGGTTGTCTGCTCCAGCTCCTGGTCCAACAACTCGCCTCCCGAAGTCAGGGTTTGACGGAACCGCTCCTCCTCTCGGGTGACAGCCTGGAGGATCACGTCCCGCCGGGCAACGAGATCGGGGTAGGCCTCCGACATCACCTCGATCGTCGCCTCCACCAGGTGGGGGAAGATCATGTCCTTGCCTGCGTCGGGGCGCAGCTGCCAGGCGTGACGGACTCCTCGCCGCAGGATGCGACGCAATACGTAGCCGCGGCCGTCGTTGGAGGGAACCACCCCGTCGCCGATGAGGAACGTCACGGCCCGTCCGTGATCGGCCAAGAGGCGCAGCGAGACGTCGGTCTCCTCGCGGTCGCCGTAGCCCACCCCGGCGTAACGGGCGGCGGCAGTGAGCACAGGCCACACGGTGTCCACCTGGAACACTGTCGGAACATCCTGGAGAATCGCCGCCATCCGCTCGAGGCCCATGCCGGTGTCTATGTTCTTGGCGGGTAGCTCACCGATGACGTGATATGGCTCGTCTTGGATGTTCTGCATGAAGACGAGGTTGCAGATCTCGACGAAGCGCTCCTCGCCGCCGCCGATTGGTCCCCCTGGGTCGCCGAACTCGGGGCCTTTGTCGTAGAACAACTCAGAGCTCGGTCCGCACGGCCCGGGCACTCCCATCTGCCAGAAATTGTCGCGGCCCCCCTTCTGCACCCGCTCCGGAGGGACGCCGACAGCGTCCACCCAGATGGCGGCGGCTTCGTCGTCGGTGTCGAACACCGTGAACCAGAGGCGGTCCGGGTCGAGGCCGTACCTTTGCGTCACGAGCTCGTAGGCCCACGGAATGGCCGACTCTTTGAAGTAGTCCCCGAAGCTGAAGTTGCCCATCATCTCGAAGAAGGAAAAGTGACGGGTGGTGGTGCCGATGATGTCGATGTCAACGGTGCGGGCGCATTTCTGCACGGTGGTCGCCCGATCCCAGGGTGGTTCCTCCTCGCCCAGGAAGTAGGGCTTGAACGGGACCATCCCGGCGTTGGTCAGCAGAAGAGTCGGATCGGTCGGGATGAGCGAGGCGGAAGGGCGCAGCACATGGCCCCGCTCCGTGAAAAAGGAGGTGAAGGTCGTGCGGATCTGATTGGAGTCCATCATCGATGCCTCAAGGATGTGGTGCTCGGGAACGGTGACAGGCGTGCCGCCGCAGTCAGTTACGACGCGGCGGCCGGATGGCTCGGGCGGCGAGCTCCATCACATCCGCCCCCGTATAGGCCGCGGCCTTTCGCAGGTCGGCTGGATCCGGCTTCCGTCGCAGCGCCCGCACCGTAACCAGTCCGCCGGCCAGCAGGCCGGTGGCGAACCACCACAACCGATCGAACATGTCCCTGAGGGTAGCGCGATCAGCCTCGTTCCCGCTCCCGGCCGATCAGGGCCTCCAACCGGGCAAACCATTCCGCCCGGGCTTCCTCGGCGCCCTCCCGGCTCGGACGATAGAGAACCAGGGGGTCCTGGCCTTCGGGCCAGTAGCGCTGGTCGACGATGTGGCCAGGATGGTCGTGGGGATACAGGTAGCCCTCACCATGTCCCAGGCTCTCCGCCGCCGAATATCCGGCCGAGCGGAGATGGAGCGGGACCACCGGAGAGGGACCGTCCTGTACTGCCTGGCGGGCGGCTTTCATCGTTGTGGTCACCGAATTGGATTTGGGGGCGGTGGCTAGATAGAGGGCGGCGTGGGTCAGGGCGTAGGCGGCTTCCGGCAGGCCGACGTAGGCCAGCGCCTGGGATGCGGTTACGGCCACGGTGAGGGCGCGACTGTCGGCCAGCCCGACGTCCTCGGAGGCGAAGACCACCATCCGGCGGGCGATGAACTCGGGATCCTCGCCGCCTTCGAGCATGAGGTGCAGCCAATAGGTAGCGGCGTCCGGGTCGGAGCCCCGGAGGCTCTTGATGAATGCCGAGATGACGTCGTAGTGGACATCGCCCGCCTTGTCGTATCGGACGATGCGACGCTGAAGAGCTTCCTCCACGTCTTCCACGGCGATCAGGTCGGACTGGCGGCCCTCGGCCAGTGTGGCTGCCATCTCGAGGGTATTGAGGGTGAGGCGGGCGTCGCCCCCGCTACGCTCTGCCAGCGCTCGTCGTGCCTCGGCGTCGAGTGCGAGACCCCTGCTTCCCAGCCCCCGATCGACGTCGGCCATGGCGTGGTCCATCACCGCGGCCAGATCCTCAGCATCGAGGGGTTCGAGCCGGAAGAGCGTCGATCGGGAAATCAGGGGGGAATTGACCTCGAAGAACGGGTTCTCGGTGGTGGCGCCGATGAGGATGATCGTCCCGTCTTCCACGCCCGGAAGGAGAGCGTCTTGCTGATTCTTCGAGAATCGGTGGATCTCGTCGAGGAAGAGCACCGTACGCTGCTCGTCCGTCTCGAGTCGCTGCCGTGCCCGCGCCAGGACCTCCCTGACGTCCTTCACCCCGGCCGCCGTCGCAGACAGGGTCTCGAAGGCCGCCGCGGTGTGATTGGCCACCACCCGCGCCAGGGTGGTCTTGCCGGTTCCAGGCGGGCCCCACAGGATCATCGAGACGGGGCGCCCCGATTCCACGACGCGTCGGAAGGCGGCTCCCGGACCCAGTAGATTCTCCTGGCCGACCACCTCGTCCAGGATTCGAGGGCGCATGCGCGTGGCGAGCGGGGCGAGCTTTTCGAGGCTTTGCTCTGCCCTGGCGGCGAAGAGGTTGTCCATCACGCCGAAGGGTACCGGTGCCGGATTACCGGGGTGGTGGGCTGAAATCGCCGCGGCGGGCGCCGGCCCGCTGCGCCAGTGCCACCAGGATCTCTCGAGGCGGATCGATCCAGCCGTGGCCTGTCTGCGGGGCCACGTGCTTCATCACCTCTACGCCTTCGTCGCGGAGATGGCCGGCGACCGCTTCGGCTCCTTCGGCGGCGGGATCGTCACCGCCGGTCACCAGTGACACCAATGGCCAGGGTGGATGACCCATTGATTCGATCACTTCGGCGATCTCCCGGGATCGGAGGAGCATCGGGGCTACCGCCAGCACGCCGGTTATCCGACCACCCGATTCGAGGCCGATTTGAAGCGCCCGGCGAGCGCCCTGCGAGAAGCCACCGATGGTGAAACGGCGATCGGGAAACAGGCTGTCGGCGAGACGCATGACCTGGTCACGGGCGACGCCGTGGTCGTCCCAGACGGGACCGTCCGAGGCAATCCTTTGAACCGACTCGGGCAGGACGACCTCCCATCCCTTGCCCATGGCATCTGCGAGATGAGCGGCGTCGATCTCGAAGATCTGGTTGCGTCCGTGGAGTCCCACGTAGGGCCAGCCGCCGGCGACCCCTTGGAGGTAGACGCCGGCTGCAGCCGGGGCCCATCTCCGCCGCCGATCCTCCATCACCGTGAGCAGGTGGCGGTAACCGTCGCTGTCCCATAGGGGATCGAGATCCGCCTCTGTTTCCAGTAGGCGAGGCGCCCACCACGCCCCCGCATCGACCGCCTGACGCAGCGTGTCGATGGCGCCCTCAACCAGCCCCCGCCGTGCCAGCAAGCAGGCTCGCCAATAGGCAATGCGCTCCCACTGTCCGGCACACTGAGATCCGGCTCGTTCGAGAACGGCCAATGCTCGGTCGTATTCCCCGCGGCCATAGTGGGAGATGACCACCTGCTCGATCCTTTCGAATCGAGGTGCCGACGTCACTCCCCCGCTCCGCCGTCCGCTTGCTCCCGCGCTTTTTTGATTTCGGGCCGCAACTCGATACCCAGCTCGGCGAGCTGACTCTCCTCCACCGGCGCCGGGGCGTCGGTCAGAGGATCGACACCGGTCTGGGTCTTGGGGAAGGGCATGACCTCCCGAATCGACGTCTCCTCCTGGAGGACCATCACCAGCCGGTCGATCCCGAAGGCGAACCCTCCGTGGGGAGGTGTGCCGTAGCGCAGAGCGTCGAGGAACCATCCGAAGCGCCGTTCGGCGGTTTCGGCGTCGATTCCGAGGATCTCGAAGACCTGGCGCTGCACGGCCGGGTCGTGGATACGGATGGATCCTGAACCGAGTTCGATCCCGTTGAGCACGACGTCGTACGCCTGGGAGAGGGCGCTCTCCGGCGACGAACGCATCTCGTCGATGGATGTCGGTGCGGTGAAGGGATGGTGGCTGAAGGTCAGTTTTCCGTCCTCTTCCTCGAACAGCGGGAAGTCGACCACCCACAGGTAGGCGAGGTCGGAGTGGCCCTGGGGCCGGCCGAGGTCGTTGCGCAGACCGCCGAGAACAGTGAGAGCGGTCTTCCAGCGGTCCGCGGCGATGAGCAACAAGTCTCCCGATTTGGCGTCCAGTGCCTTGACCAGGCTCGATTCCTCGGTTGCCGTGAGAAACTTCGCCACTGGTGAGCGAAGCGCTCCGTCCTCCTCCACCTGCAACCACACCAGGCCCTTGGCGCCGAGCTCCTTTGCCCGGTCGATGAGTCCATCCGCCTCGGCCCGCGAGAGGTGCCTTTGGCCGGCGTTGAGGCCCCGTATCGTTCCACCGGATTGGAGAGAGTTGGCGAATACCCCGAACTCGGTCGATGTGAACACTTCCGACAGGTCGACGATCTCCATTCCGAAGCGGATGTCCGGCTTGTCGGTGCCGAACCGCTCCATCGCCTCCCTCCATGTGAGCCGCGGGAGCGGAGTCGGAACGTCGACTCCGCGCAACTCCCGGGTCGCCGCCGCCAACGTCGCCTCGATCGTGGTCTGGACGTCCTCGGCCGTCCAGAAGGAGCCCTCCAGGTCGAGCTGGGTGAACTCGACCTGGCGGTCGGACCGGAAGTCCTCGTCGCGGTAGCAACGGGCGATCTGAAAGTAACGCTCCACACCGGCGATCATCAGCAGCTGCTTGAACAGCTGGGGGGACTGCGGCAAGGCGTAGAAGTCGCCCGGTCTGAGACGGGACGGCACCAGCATGTCACGGGCGCCCTCGGGCGTCGAACGGATCAGAGTGGGCGTCTCGACCTCGAGGAAGCCCAGATCGTCGAGTGTGCGGCGAATCGCGGCCGTGGCGCGGGATCGAGCCCGGAGGTTGTCCGCCATTCGGGGGCGGCGCAGGTCCAGGTAGCGATACTCGAGCCGCAGGCGCTCGTCGATGTCGGTCCGGTCGTCGAGCATGAAGGGAAGCGGATCGGCCGGACTGAGGACGTCCAACTGGGCGGCTCGAATCTCGATCTCGCCGGTGGCCAGCTCGGGGTTCACCGTCCCCTCCGGTCGGAGTTCGACCGATCCCTCTACCGATACCGTGAACTCCATGCGGAGCTCGTCGACGTGGGGCAGTTGGGTGGGATCCACGACCACCTGGACGATTCCTTGTCCGTCTCGGATGTCGAGGAAGGCGATTCCGCCGTGGTCGCGTCTCCTAGCTACCCAGCCGGCTACGGTCACGTTGGTTCCTACGGCTCCGGCGTCCAGGTCGCGGGTGAAGTGGGTCCGGTACTGCATTTGGTTCAGCCCTCGGTGAGTCGTTGGTTGACATGCTCGGTCAGGTCGTCGGCGGCGATCTCGACCTGGTCTCCCGTCCTGAGGTCCTTCACCGCGACCGTCCTCGCGGCTCTTTCCGCTTCACCGGCGATCACGGCAAACCGGACCCCTCTTCGGTCCGCCGCTTTGAGCTGTTTTCCCAACTTCGAAGCGACCATCTGGGTCTCCGTGGCGATCCCGGCCGAGCGGAGACCGGCTGCCAATGAGAGGCAGTAGGCAAGGTCCGCCTGGTCGAGAAGCGTGACGGAAACCGCGACTACTGGAACCGTGTCGGGGAGCAGGCCGGCCTCACGTAGCTGCCAGAAGAGCCTGGTGAAGCCGATGGAGAGGCCGACGCCAGGGAGACGAGTTGCCGTGTATTGCCCGGCCAGGTCGTCGTAGCGTCCACCCGAGCAGATGCTGCCCAACTCGGGGTGGTCCTCGAGGTATGTCTCGTAGACGGTGCCGGTGTAGTAGTCGAGACCTCGCGCTATCGAGAGATCGAGGACGTAGCGATCGGCGGGCACCTGCAGCGCCGACATCGTCCGCACCACCTCGGCCAGTTGAGCGCCGCCCCCGTCGGCTTCGGCGCCTCCCGGCAGCTCGGAGAGGGCGTCGATGATCGCTTGGGGGCCGCTCACCCGCGTCGACGTCCACTCGAGCAGGCGGGCGGTGGATGAGGTGGTCAGACCGCCGTCTGTCAGGGTCCGTCCCACCGCTTCGGGGCCTCGCCTGTCTAGCTTGTCGATCTCTCGCAGGATGTCGCTTTGGCGATCGGCGCCGTCGATTCCCAGCTCTGTGAGGAGGCGACGCATCACTCGCCTGCTGTTGAGCCGGAGTGTCACGTTGCCGACTCCGAGATCACCGAGCAGGGCGATGGCGGCCGCCGCCACTTCAGCATCGTGGTGGAGGGAGAGTTCGTTCCGATCGATGACATCTATATCGCACTGGTAGAACTCCCGGTAGCGCCCTCGCTGGGGTCGTTCACCCCGGTAGACGCGCTGGATCTGGGAGCGGCGGAACGGGAAGACCAGGTCCGCTTCGTGCTCGGCGACGTAGCGGGCCAGGGGCACTGTCAGGTCGAACCGAAGGGCGAGGTCCGGCTCGTCGCCCTGCTCGCGGGCACCGGCCGACTGGACGAAGTACACCTGCCGCTCGGTCTCTCCTCCTGTCTTGGTGAGAAGAACCTCGGTCCGTTCGAAGACCGGTGTCTCGATCGGTGGGAAGCCGAACCGACGAAAGCCATCGCGGATCTTGCCCAGCATGGCGTCGTGGACCGCTTGTTCCGTGGGGAGCAGCTCGAGTACGCCGGGTGGGGTCGAAGGTGTGACGGTCATGCGGGGAAGAGGTTAAGGATGGCAGCGCTCAGGGCGGGAAACGAAGCCGTCAGCCCCACAATTGACGGAACGGGTTGGTGCGGCGTTCATGACCGATCGTGGTTTCGGGACCGTGACCGGGAAGCACCCGGGTGTCATCGGGGAGGGTCATCACCCTCTCTCTCATCGACGTCGCCAGCGAATCGAGATCACCTCCGGGCAGGTCGGTGCGGCCGATGGAACCGGCGAAGAGCTGATCTCCTGCGAGCAACAGCCCCTCGGATGCGATGCGGAAGCAGCAGTGCCCCGGACTGTGCCCCGGCGTGTGGATGACCTGGAATGACAGGCCTGCCAGCTCGAGGGTCTGGCCGTGCGTCATGTGCGTCAGGTCGTCGGGTGGGGCGAAGTCCCCGGGTGGGACCATGCCGAACAGGATCCGGAGCTGCGAGGCAGGGTCGAGAGTCAAGAAGTCGTCGTCGGGGTGGGCATAGGCCGCGGCGCCGGTGGAGGCCACCACCTGGCCTGCTCCCCCGGTGTGGTCGACATGGCCGTGTGTCAGGAGCAGTGCCACCGCCGCCAGACCGGCCTCCTTCAGCACCTCGATCACTGAATCCGGTTCGGGAGGAGCGTCGACGATCACCGCTTCCCCGCCATCTTCGGAGGCGATGACGTAGGTGTTGGTCTGAGCCGCCCACAGCGCCCGGGAAAGGATGATCATCTGGGGTATCGCGGTCTCATCTTCGTGATACCCAGCCGGGGACGCCGAGGGGCAGCTTCATTTTTCGAGCTCCGCCTTGTACGTGTCGGCCCTGCCACCTCCGGCGGCAGCGAGATCATCGAAGGGCGGGACCTCGACCACCGTGACCCGGTTGTCGAGGAAGTCCGAGTAGGCGAGCATCCGCCCGTCGGACGATATGTCGAGGCCCGTCGGCTGGTTTCCGCCGACGATGGCGTCGAGCACTTCGCCGCTGGCCGTGTCGATGAGGAGGACGGAGCCCCACTGCGGACCCGGGAGGGAGTACGTATCGGGGTTGTTGCGACCACGATTCGACACGGCGAGGAGGCGACCGTCGGGAGTGAGATCGATCGTGTTGGGCAGCCGATCGGTCGTGGCGAGATGAGAGACGGTGCCGGTTCGAGCGTCGATGACGAAGATGGCGTCCCGCGCCATGTCCGATGCGTACACCACGTCCCCGGACGGGTCCGCCACGAGGTGTCGCATCGCCCCGCCGGTGTGTTCGAGAACCGTCCCTTCGCCTGTCGCCAGGTCGATCGCCTCGATGTCCCCGCCGTCGTAGCCGGCGACATACAGCGTGTCGCCCACCGCAGCCAGACCTCTCGGGGTGGCGACGGACGGAATCCGGCGGACCATCTCTCCTGTCGCCAGGTCGAACTCTGAGATGTCATTGCTGACCCAATTCGACGCCCACAGGCGCGTCTCGTCGACCGATAGGGCCATCACCTTGGTCCACGATCCTCCCGTCTCCAGGGTCCGGCGGATTTGTCGTGAGGCGACGTCGATCTCGTACACCCGGGCTGTTTCCATCTGGCTCACCCAGGCCGTCTCCCCGGCGTGGTCGAAAATGATCTCGACCGAACCAGCTTCCGGCAAGTCGATCTCGGCGAGCAGCTCGCCCGTAGTCGGCGAGTGGATCTCCAAGCCGCTTCCGGCGAGCAGCGTGACCCACAGTTCCGAACCGTCGGGGGTGAAGGCGACTTGCTTGGGGGCGGATCCCGTGACGAAAGCAACCAACCGGTCGACGGCCTGGTCGGATGGGTCGAGGAAAACCTCCCGCCGGCCTCCTACTTCGGCTCCAATGGTGTGGGACTCCGCTCGGAACCCCTCGGCAGTCACATCGACGGTCACTACGCCCTCGAGCTCGCCGGTGAAGGTCGCACCGTTGACAGCCTGACTGCCTGTGATGTCGTGTATCTCCATGACGGCATCCGCATCGGACGGATACACCTCGATCTCCAGCTGACGGGATCCCGCGGTGGGTGGGGCGGTGACGACCGACGTCGCCACTGTCGTAGGCGAGAGCTCCGGTGCCGTTCCGGGAGCGGCGATCGCGACGGGCGCCTCGCCGGCCGAGACCAGCAGCTCACCGACGGCTCCTTGGGTGCCCGACGGATGGGGTTTGAATCCGATGACCACGGTGGTCGCCAGGAACAGCGAGATGAGGATGGCCTGTCGCAGGCCCGATCTCATTGCGGTTGCGGGATGCGCTTGACGGCGTACACGCCGTCCACCCCGCGGACATCGGCCAGCATCCGGGGGAGCTGGCTGGCATCGGACAGCTCGACCTCGTAGCGGAGGACGGCGACCCGGTCGCGGCCCGTGATGGTGGATGAGGCGGTGATGTTGCCGCCGGTGTCGGAGATCACGGCGGTCACGTCACGCAGGAGGAGCGTTCGGTCGAGGGCCTCCACCTGGATCCACACGGAGAAGCTCGTGAGTCGGTCGCCGGACCAGCTGACGTCGACCATTCGCTCGGCCTGTTCACGAAGGGCGTCGATGTTGGTGCAATCCGACCGGTGGACCGAGACCCCGCGACCTACGGTGACGAAGCCTTCGATAGGGTCGCCGGGTATCGGCTCGCAGCAGCGGGCGAGCGACACCATCATGTCGTCGAGGCCCTCGACGATGACCGAGGACCCGTCTCGGTCGGTCCTACGCCGGGAAACGAAGGGCGGGCCTTGGTCGACCGGCTGGTCGGGCGTGTGGATGCGGCCGGCGCGCGACGCCACGGCTCCGGCCGAGATGGTGCCGTCGCCGACTTTGACGAACATGGTCTCCACGTCGCGATAGCCCAGCTCGGCGGCGACCTCCTCCAGCAGGTCGTATCTCTCTCCGGCGTTCATCCTGGGTATCTCCCGAGTGACCGCCGCCAGGGTTTCCTCCTTGCCGTCGGTCAGCGCCTGGTCGCGGCGCTCCTTCAGGAACCACTGCTTGATCTTCGACCGGGCTCGGGAGGTGCGGACGAACGTCAACCAGTCTCGCGAAGGCCCGCTGTCGCGCCGTGCGGTGATGATCTCGACGATGTCTCCCGAGCTGAGGCGCGTCGAGAGCGGCAGGAGCCGCCCGTTGATCCGGGCACCGACGCACCGGTGACCCACCTCGGTGTGGACCGCGTAGGCGAAGTCGACGGCGGTGGCACCCTGGGGCATGGTCTTGACGTCGCCGGCGGGTGTCAGGACGAACACCTCGTCCTGGTAGAGGTCCAGCTTGAGGTTGTTGAGGAACTCGGAGGGGTCTTCGGAGTCGAGGTCTCCCACGTCGATCCAGGGCTGGCGCGTGGCGTCTTCGCCCTCCTTGTAGCGCCAATGGGCGGCGATGCCGGACTCGGCCCGACGATGCATTTCCTCGGTGCGAAGCTGAACCTCGAGCGGTTTGCCGTCGGGACCGACGACGGTGGTGTGGAGGCTCTGATAGAGGTTCAGCTTCGGCATCGCCACGTAGTCCTTGAACCGGCCCGAGATGGGCACCCAGTGGCTGTGGATCAGACCGAGGGCGGCGTAGCAATCGCGGGTGCTGCCGACGATCACCCGGATACCGATGACGTCGTGGATCTCCTCGAACGGGCGGTCTTGTTCCACCATCTTGCGGTAGATCGAATAATGGTGTTTGGGGCGTCCGGTGACCTGGGCGGAAATGTCCGCCTCGGCCAACACCGCCTCCATCTCCGAGATCATCTTTTCGATGAAGACGCTTCTCTCCACTCCCCGGGCGTCGAGCTTGTCTTCGATCTCGGCGAAGGGACCGGGATGGAGGATGGCGAAACAGCGATCTTCGAGCTCGTGCTTGATCTCCTGGACACCGAGACGATGGGCGAGGGGGGCGTAGATGTCGAGTGTCTCGCGGGCCACTCGTCTCTGCTTCTCTTCGCGCAAGGCCGAGACGGTGCGGATGTTGTGGAGGCGGTCGACCAGCTTGATCAGCAGTACCCGGACGTCCTGTGCCATGGCCACGACCATCTTGCGGATAGTGGCGGCTTGAGCCTCCTCCACCGAGGAGTACTCGATGCGATCGAGCTTGGTGACACCGTCGATGAGGGCGGCTATCTCGGGGCCGAATTCGACGGCCAGCTCCTCCAGGGTGAGGTCGGTGTCCTCGACTGTGTCGTGGAGCAGCCCGGCGGCCAGGGTGGCGGAATCCAGACCGTAGTGGGCGAGGTGCCAGGTGATGGCCAGAGGATGGGTGATGTAGGGGTGACCGGTCTTGCGGACCTGACCCTCGTGGGCCCGTTCGGCCAGCGCGTAGGCCCGTCGCAGCAGGTCGACGTCGCCTCGAGGATGGTGGCTGGTGAACGCCTCGACCACGTCGTCGAACGTGGCCGGAGCCGGGTCGACGTCAGTCGTATACGAGGAGGGCATGGTACGGAACCTCGGGCAGGGTCTCCTTGCCGTTGAGGAAGGCGAGCTCGATGAAGACGGAGAATCCGACGACCTTGGCGCCGATCGACTCCATCAGCCGCAAGGCGGCGGCGGCGGTGCCGCCGGTGGCGATCACGTCGTCGACCAACAGCACCCGGTCGTCGCCCCCGGCGGCGTCGACATGGACTTCGAGCTGATCGGTGCCGTACTCCAGCGTGTACTCCTCCATCTTCGTTTCGAACGGCAACTTCCCGGGTTTGCGGATGGGGATGAATCCGGCGCCGAGCTCGAGGGCGATGGGAGCGGCGAGAGTGAAACCGCGGGCTTCGATGCCCGCCACCTGGGTCACGCCGTCATCTCGGAAAGGGTCGGCCATGACGGAGACCAGCTCGGAGAAGGCCTCCCGGTCGGCGAGGATGGGGGTGATGTCCTTGAACATCACGCCTGGCTCGGGAAAGTCCGGGATGTTGCGGATCAGGCTGGCAAATGGTTCCACCAAGCCAGTTTACGACGGATGGCGCTGGATCCGGGGGGTTCTCGGCTCCGCTCCGCCTACTCCGATATCCCCGTCTCGGTTTCCGGCTCTACCCGGCTGGCGACCGCCCGCCGACTCAGACGGATCTGTCCTTGCTCCAGCTCGAGGACCACGTCGTCTCCGTCGAGGCGCGTCACCCGGCCTTTGATGCCCCCGATGGTCTGGATCTCGTCGCCGACGGAGAGAGAGGAGGCCAGCTCTTGCTGCTTGCGAGCCCGATTGCGCTGCGGACGGATGATGAGGAAGTAGAAGACTGCCACCATCAGCAGTAGGAAGATCAAGGTGGAGGTACCACCGGTGGCTTCTTGGGCAAAGACGACAGGGAGCACGTTTTCCTCTCGAGGGCTTGGAAACAACGAGATTAGGAGGACGGCCCCGCCTCACCAACCCTCTCCTCCCGCCGGTCGACCACTGCCGCCTGGTAGTCCTCGAACTGCCCTTCCTCGATCGCCCTGCGAGCCCCGGCCAGCAGTCGGAACGTGTACGTGAGGTTGTGGAGGGTCACGAGCCGCAGAACCGACAACTCACCAGTGATGAGCAGGTGACGCAGGTAAGCCCGGCTGTAGGTGTGACACGTGAGACAGGGGCACTCTTCGTCGAGCGGACGGGGATCGGTGGTGAACTCGGCGCGCCGGAGGTTGAAATCGCCCGTTGGGGTCAAGACACGTCCATGTCGGGCCAGACGCGTGGGCCACACGCAGTCGAACAGGTCGGCGCCTCGGCCGATGGCATCAAGCACGCCCGTAGCGTCGCCCAGCCCCATGGCATAGCGGACCTTGCCGTCAGGGAGGTGGTTCATCACCGCCTCGAGGGCGAGGTTGCGCTCCTCCGCGGACTCGCCCACCGAGAGGCCTCCGATGCCGAAACCGGCGAATCCCAGTTCGGCGGTGCTCTGGGCGGAGATCGCCCGCAGGTCAGGATCGACTCCTCCCTGGACGATGCCGAAGAGGGCCTGATCGACCCGAGTGTGGGCCGTCAGCGCTCGCTCCTCCCACCTCAATGTGCGTTCCATGGCCTCGGCGACCACCTGTCTCTCCGCGGGGAGACCCACGAGCACATCCAGACACATGGCGATGTCGGGTCCGAGCAACTCCTGAATCCGGATCGCCTCCTCGGGACTGAGTCGGACCGTCGCTCCGTCGTAGGTGGAACGGAACTCGGCGCCCTCCTCGGTCACCCGGGGGTCGAGGGAGAAGATCTGGTAGCCCCCCGAGTCGGTGAGGATCGGCCTGTCCCAGCCCATGAAGCCATGGAGGCCGCCCAGGTCGGCTATCACTTCGGCTCCGGGACGCAGCATCAGGTGATACGTGTTGGCCAGCACGATCTCGGCTCCGACCTCCGCCAGATCCCGGACGTCGAGGGCCCGAACGGTCGCCCTGGTACCGACGGGCATGAACGCCGGGGTGGCAACCGTGCCGTGCGTGAGACTCAGCCGGCCGGCCCGAGCCGAACCGTCGGCATGCTCGAGGTTCCACTCGACGGCGTGGGTCATCTGGCCTGCCCATGGCGGTCGGCGAGCATGGCGTCCCCGAAACTCAAGAACCGGTAGCGCCGGTCCAGCGCCGTCGTGTAGGCGTGTCGCCAACCGTCGCCCATGAAGGCGGCCACCATGCAGATAAGTGTTGATCCGGGGAGGTGGAAGTTCGTGACCAGGCGGTCGACCACCTGGAACTCGAACCCCGGGGTGATGAAGAGGTCGGTGCTGCCTTCGCCCGGCTGAAAGGCTCCGCCGGTCCAGACCGATTCCAGAGCCCGCACCGTGGTCGTGCCGATTGCCACGATCGCCCCGCCGTTCGCCTTGGTGCGGTCGATCGCATCGACTGTGGCGTCGGGCACCACGTAACTCTCGCGATGCATGACATGATCCTCCACCCGGTCGGTGGTGATCGGTCGAAATGTCCCCAGACCAACCCGGAGCTCGATCCACGCGATTGCGACGCCGCGTTCCCGCAGTCCGGCGAACACCCGGTCGGTGAAGTGGAGGCCCGCAGTGGGCGCCGCCGCCGAGCCGGGCGAGCGAGCGTAAATCGTTTGATATCGCTCGGGCCGTTCGAGCTTCTCCGTGATGTAAGGCGGAAGGGGCATCTCGCCCGCTTCCTCGATGGCCGCCTCGATATCGCCGACCGAGCCGAATCGAAGAGCGACGATCCCTTCCTGCGGATCCGACGTCACCTCGATCTCCAGCCCCTGGACGTCGATGCGGGAACCGGTCTCGAGCTTGCGGGCGGGCCGGGCGAGTGCCTTCCAGGTCTCATCCGGTCGCCGCTCGAGCAGAAGAAGCTCTACCGCCCCTCCGCCTGGTCGTCTTCTCCCCCGCAACCTGGCCGCCCTCACCCGGGTGTCATTCAAGACGACCAGATCTCCGGGCTCGAGCAGCGACGGCAACTCATGAAACCGGTGGTCGCTGAGGTCCGAAGTCACCAACAGGCGGGCCGCATCCCGCGGCTCCACGGGATGCTGGGCGATCGCCTCATCGGGCAGGTCGTAGGTGAAGTCGGAGGTGCGCACGGGTGCCGTGACGGTACTGACGTCGCCCCAGCAAGTCCCAAGCATGCGTCGGTGGGGCGGCCCTCAAAGGAGTGTGGACTGTCCGGGCTTCTCGACCCCCAGGTGGCGGTAGGCGAAGTCGGTGGCGATGCGACCGCGGGGCGTTCTCTGGATCAGACCCATCTGGAGGAGAAAGGGCTCGTAGGCGTCCTCCACGGTCTCCGGCTCCTCTCCCACGGCGATGGACAGGGTTCCCAGTCCCACCGGTCCCCCATCGAACTTCAGGACTATCGCCTCGAGAATCGCCCGGTCGACCTTGTCGAGACCGAGCTGGTCGACTTCGAACACCGCCAGCGCCTGGTCGGCGACTTCGGCATCGACGTGACCGTCGGCCCGGGCGACGGCGTAGTCACGCACCCGGGCCAGCAGCCGGTTGGCGATGCGGGGCGTCGATCGGCTACGGCAGGCGATCTCAGAAGCGGCCCCCGCTTCGACGTCCACGCCCAAGATCGACGCCGAGCGAAGGACGATGGTCGCCAGCTCGGGATCGGTGTAGTAGTCGAGCTTCTCTTCGATGCCGAAACGGTCACGGAGCGGCGCCGTGACCGTGCCTTTGCGCGTCGTGGCCCCCATCAGCGTGAATCGGGGAAGATCGAGCCGGATCGACTGGGCGGTGGGCCCCTTGCCGAGGACGATGTCGATGACGAAGTCCTCCATCGCCGAGTACAGGACCTCCTCGACGGTCCGGGGAAGGCGGTGGATCTCGTCGATGAAAAAGACGTCTCCCGCCTCGAGATTAGAGAGGATGGCGGCCAGGTCGCCGGGACGTTCCAGCGCCGGACCGGAGGTGATCCGCAGATCGGTGCCCATCTCCGCCGCCACGATGCCGGCCAGGGTCGTCTTTCCCAGACCGGGCGGCCCGGACAGGAGGATGTGGTCGAGAGACCGTTCCTCCGTGCGCGCCGCGTCGATGGAGATCCACAGACGTTCCTTGACCTTCTCCTGTCCGACGAAGTCGTCGAGACGCCGGGGCCGGAGACTCAGCTCTAGCTCGTCGTCGAGAGTGGGGCTGAGCAGGCTGTCCTCACGCACGGCGAGCCTGTCCCAGCGCCTTCAGGGCGCTCTTGATCTGTGCCTCCACGGGTAGGTCGCCATCGAGGTCGGCCACCACGTCGTTTATCTCGTCGGGGCGGTAGCCGAGTTGCTCGAGTGCCTGTCGCACCTGAGCCGGACCGGTCCCCGTGACGACCTCCGCCTCGCGTTCGGCGAGTTTGGGGCGAAGCTCCAAGATGATCTTCTGGGCGGACCGCTTCCCCACGCCAGGAGCGGTGCTCAGCGCGCCTACGTCTTCGGTCAGGATCGCCCGGCGCAGCTGATCGGCGCGCAGGGTCGCCATCAGAGCCATCGCCACCCGCGGGCCAACCCCGCTGGCCGAGATCACGATGCGAAACAGGTCACGGTCGGAGGATTGGGTGAACCCGAAGAGACTCATGTCGTCCTCCCGCACCTGCAGGTGGGTGTGGACCACGACCTCGTCGCCGATCGGCGGCAGATCGGCTACCGCCTCGGGAGTCATGGCGACCTCGTAGCCCACTCCGGAGACGTCGACGACGACGCCGCCCGGACCCACTTGGGAGAGGGTTCCTCGCAGGCGGCCGATCATCGCCGAACTCCCCCGACGCGCCGGGTTTCGGCTGCCAGCGGAGCCGAGCGCAGGTGGCAAAGTGCCACGGCCAGGGCATCGGCTGCATCGGCGGGGCGGGGGGCCGAAGTCAGACGCAGGAGGCGGGCGACCATCTCCGCCACAGCCCCCTTGTCCGCCGCCCCGTCACCCGTGACGGCCGCTTTCACGGCCGTCGGGGCATACTCGGTCACCTCCAACCCCGCTTCGGCGGCAGCCAGGATCGCCACACCGGACGCCCGACCCACCGAGATCGCCGTGTTGAGATTGCGGTTGGTGAATACCGACTCCAGGCAAACCACGTCGGGTCGATGCTCACCTATCAGTCCGACGAGCTCACGATGGAGTCGGGCCAGGCGTTGTCCAATCGTGAGGTCCCTCGCAGTCCGAATGACCCCGGCGGCGATCGCCCGGGGTGGGTTGCCCGAGTGGACGAGCCCATAGCCGGTGACGGTGAGGCCCGGATCGATTCCCAGTACGAACATGTGTTCTGAGCCTAGTGGTTGGCACCGACGCCCTCCGGTAATCAAGCTTCGGCCAGAACCTTTTCCATCACCGTGTCGTCTATGTCGTAGTTGGAGAAGACCGCCTGGACGTCATCCAGGTCGTCGAGGGCATCGATGAGTCGCAGGAGCTTCTTGGCGTCCGATTCCCCCACCGGCACCGTCGCCGAAGGAATCTGCGTGACGTCGGCATTCTCGACGGTGAGACCCGCCTCGCTGATCGCCGAGCGAACCTCGCCCAGTTCGGATGGGGCGGTTATCACCTCGTACATCCCGTCGCCGGAGTCCCGGATGTCCTCGGCGCCGGCTTCCAGGGCGGTGAGCATGATTTCGTCCTCGTCGCCTACCACCAGGATGCTTCCCTTCTGGCTGAAGAGGTACCCGACCGAGCCCGGTTCTCCGAGATTGCCTCCGTTTCGGGTGAAGGTCGAGCGGACGTCCGAGGCCGCCCGGTTGCGGTTGTCCGTGAGGATCTGCACATACAGCGCCACTCCGCCCGGTCCATAACCCTCGTACCAGATCTCCTCGTATACCGCCCCCTCCACCTCACCGGTCCCCCGCTTGATCGCCCGCTCGATGTTGTCATTGGGCATCGAGGCGGCTTTCGCCTTGTCCACTGCGGTGGCGAGTGTCGGATTGAAGCCCGGATCGCCTCCTCCCTGCCGGGCAGCGACCTCGATACCCTTGGCCAGCTTGGCGAAGAGCTTGCCTCGCGCGGCGTCCTGGCGTCCCTTGCGGTGCTTGATGTTCGCCCATTTGGAATGTCCGGCCATGGCTCTCCTAGGAGTTGGACTCGACGAGGTCGAGGAAGATGCGATGGATACGGTCGTCGGCCGTCAGTTCGGGGTGGAACGACGTCGCCAGGATTCGATCCTGGCGGACCATCACCGGATGGTCTCCCACCCGGGCGAGCACCTCCACGGCCGCGCCGGTCTTTTCGACCCAGGGGGCGCGGATGAACACGGCGTGAAACGGCTCTTCCAGACCCTCCACGTCGAGGTCGGCTTCGAAGGAGTCGTTCTGGCGTCCGAACGCGTTGCGCTGCACGACGATGTCGAGGGCGCCGAGCAGCGGCTGGGTTCCCTCAGTGACGGAGCCGGCGAGGAATATGAGACCGGCGCAGGTGCCGAAAACCGCCATGCCGTCGTCGATCCGCCGGCGCAGGGGCTCGAGCAGTCCAAACCTCTCGGCCAGCTTGCCGATCGTCGTCGACTCGCCACCGGGGATGATGACTCCATCGATGTCGGTCAACGCCTCCGGCGTCTTGAGAGCGCTTGCCTCTGCTCCCAGCGCCTCGGTAGCCCGCAGATGCTCCCGGACGTCACCCTGCAGGGCGAGCACACCCACGCGGGGCACGGATTACCAGCCCCTGCTCGCCAGTCGCTCCGACTCGGCCAGCCGCTCGATCTCGATGCCCGACATTGCCTCGCCCAGGCCGGTCGACACCTTGGCCACCTTGTCGGCGTCCTCCCAATAGGTGGTGGCCTCGACGATCGCCCGGGCGTATGCCTCGGGATCCGAGCTCTTGAAGATGCCGGAGCCGACGAAGACGCCGTCGCAGCCCAACGCCATCATTAGGGCGGCGTCGGCCGGTGTCGCCACACCGCCGGCGGCGAAGTTGACTACCGGCAGCCGGCCCTCTTGGCGGACGAGGCGGACCAGTTCCACGGGCGCTCCGTGGTCGCGGGCGGCCGCCATCAGTTGCTCGTCGGTGAGCCGCGTGGCGACGGCGATCTCGTTGTTCATCGTGCGCATGTGTCGGACGGCCTCGACCACGTTTCCTGTCCCGGCCTCACCCTTGGTGCGGATCATCGCCGCCCCCTCGCCGATCCGACGCAGCGCCTCACCGAGGTTGCGGGCCCCACACACGAATGGAGTGGTGAAAGCCCACTTGTCGATGTGATGCTCCTCGTCGGCCGGAGTGAGCACCTCCGACTCGTCGATGTAGTCAACCTCGAGCGCTTCCAGGACCCGCGCTTCGAGAAAGTGGCCGATGCGGGCCTTCGCCATCACCGGGATGCTGACCGCTTCCTGGATCTCCTGGACCTTGGTGGGATCGGCCATCCGGGCGACGCCGCCCTGGCGGCGAATGTCGGCCGGTACGCGCTCGAGAGCCATGACAGCCACGGCCCCGGCCTCCTCGGCGATGACTGCCTGCTCGGCGGTGACGACATCCATGATGACGCCGCCCTTGAGCATCTCGGCCAGGCCTCGCTTGACCAGTTCGGTTCCACGTTCCACGGTTACTCCTTCCGGGCGTCAATGGTAGTTCGATGACGAATAACCGCCGATTCGTAAGCTGCCCGGTAGAGACCCAGCACCCGCCCCCAGTCGAAGCGGGAGGCGGCCTCCTGCGCCCGCTCGGCGAGGGTCTCGCGGCGCCCTCCGTCGGTGAGGAGGAGAGCCACTTCGCGGGATAGCTCCTCGGCGTCTCCGGGTCGCACGAGGACGCCGGTGCCCGCCAGGACGGCGTCGAAAGCCGGAAGATCCGAGGCGACGACCGCGCAGCCGGCCGCCATCGCTTCCGCGACCGTGATGCCGAAACTCTCCCCGCCGAGGTTGGGGGCAACCATCACCGACGCCGACGCCAGCGTGGCTCGCTTCGTCTCTTCGTCGACCCTGCCCCGGAATTCGACGCCCGGCACGGTCCGGCTATGTCCCCGCCCGAGCACCACCAGCTCTGCGTCCGAAACGGTCCGGCGGATCGCCGACCACGCCGCCAGCAGCACCTCCAGGCCCTTGCGAGGATCGTCGCGACCCAAGAACACGACCCGGTGGGCGCGACGCGGGACCGGTACCCGGTAAGAGGGCACGTCGATGGCGTTGGGAATGATCACCGGCTCGCCCCATCGGACGGGCAGTGCTTCTGCCGCCACCGCGCTGGCCGCCGTGACGACTGAGTCGCCCAGGAGGCGCCGACCGATTCTGGAAGCGGACCGATACACACGGCGAGTCCAGGGCGCCGGGTCGGCGTGGAATGTGGCCACCGTCGGCTTGTCGAGGGTGAGAGCGGCCCAGCCGACGACGGGAATGAACGGCTCGTGGACGTGGACGACGTCGACGTCCGCCAGCCGGCGTCGGATGGAGGCGATGGCGCGGGGGTCGAGGGAGAGCGGCACGCTTGATCGGTTGGCGGACACCGAAACGGTGCGGCCGGTCTCCGGAGTGCCCGGTCCGACCAGCCGCGGGTCGTCGCCCGCCTCGGCGAGCCGGACGGCCAACTCCCGGCACAGCTGCTGGACGCCTCCGTCGGTGGTGAGGTCATAGGGGCAGACGATCCCGATACGCATCAGCGCGCCGTGGCGAGCATGCCGCCGCTCACCGGTGACTCCAGCCCACGGTACGACCGGTGGTTGGCGAGCGTGGAACTTTGGGTTCTAGACAACGCCTGAGGGGTCTGCAGCCCGCGGTTCGTGCCTCGTCTTCGCTGCGAATTGGGCGGGCGTCACACATGAGCTGCGGTCTCGACCTACCGCCGGCTCCTGGCCCCTGAGTCATGCCTTGTCCGACGGCCAGTTGGGCTGCACGAGGTGCCATTGGCCGGGATCCCGGAGGATCATCTCCTCCAGCTTGGCCGCGATAACCTGAACCGACTCCGTTGGTGTGGCGCCTTCCGGGAACTCGAGGGGCGGATGGATCACCGCATGGTGGCCCGGTCCGTCCTTGAAGTAGATCGCTACGGGGATGATCGGTGCTCCGGCGTTCCGGGCGATCGAGACAGGGCCGAGCGGGAGTGTGGTCTCCTCGCCGAAGAACTCGACGCCCACTCCCCGGCCGGAGATGTCGCGGTCGGACAACAGGCAGACAGCCTTACCGTCCTTGACCGCCCGCACCAGCTTGGGACCCAACCGACCCTGGCCGGTGAGGATGATCTCGATCCCGAACATGCTCCGCTGGTGCGTGAACCACTCGGTGATCCGCTGGTTGGCGAGGCGCTCGGCCACCGCCACGACCGTCAGGTCGAGGTGGAGTCCGATCAGGGCGGCGATCTCCCAGTTACCCAGATGCGGCAGGACCACGATCATTCCCTTCCCCGCCGCCATCGCCTTCTCCAGGTTCTCGATGCCGTCGACGGTCATCGAGGACCACAATGAGGAGAACCGCCGGGGTCTCACCCAAAAAGACTCGGCCCAATACCGCCCGTAGGACATGAACACCCGGCGGGCGCTCGAGGCGGGCTGGCCGAGGCGTTGCATGTGGCGGCGGGCGATCCGGCGACGGGCGGGATCCACGGCGTACCACACGAGACCCCCCCACCTTCCCAGCCGGCGGATGGCCGCCTCCGGCAACATCCCGAGGAAGCCAACCGCCAGACGCAAGGCAGCGAAGGAGACCCACTGCATCGCCCGTCCAGTTCGCTCCACGGCCGATCGCCGGTCAGACATCGATGCGGTGATAGGTGGAGACGAAGCGTTGAATAGCCGTCAGCCAGACCGTCACCACCATCACCCACAGCATGGGTTCGACCAGACCGGTGAACAGACCGAGCGCAAACAGGATGACCCGCTCCGCCCGTCCCATGAAGCCGTTCTTGCCTGCCAGGCCCACCGACTCCGCTTTGGCCCGCAGATAAGGCACCAGCATCGCCCCACCGACGGAAAGTACGATGAGCAGCAGGACCCGGGCGTTGCCCTCCATGGCGAAGGCGAGGGCGGCGAATGACGCGATCTCGCCGATTCGGTCGCTTCCGGCGTCGAGGAAAGCGCCCCGTGCGGTGACCGAGCCGGCGGCCCGGGCGACGGTTCCATCGAGGCCGTCGAGAGCCGAGCCGAGCAAGGCGATCAGGGCCCCCGTGGCGAGATAGCCCAGGGCGATCACGACTGCGCCGGCGATAGTCACGGCCAGCCCGATGGCTGTCATGACGGCGGGGGTGACGCCAACACCGGCGAGAAAACCCCCGATGGGTCCGAGGAAACCCTGGAGGTGGGGCCGGACTCGAGTGTCGATCACGAGAACGTCAACGTAACAGATCCGGTCGGAGCGTAGGGTCGTTGGCAAGCGGCAGGGTGCGGACCGGAACCGGCATTCCTATGATCGCAACCCCGGCAAAAAGAGGAGGTCCGATGGCTCCAGAGAAGATTCGCAACGTCGCGCTCGTAGGCCACGGCGGCAGCGGCAAGACCTCCCTCGCCGAGGCGCTTCTCTACGTTTCCGGGGCCACGAATCGCCTGGGATCCGTCGACCAGGGCACCAGCCTCCTCGATCACGAGCCGGAGGAGGTCGAGCGAAAGATCTCTCTCAGCCTGTCGGTGGCGACGATCGACTGGAACGGCTACGAGATCAACCTCCTCGACACGCCCGGCTTTGCCGACTTCTCCGGCGATGCGCGCGCCGCCCTCCGCGCCGCCGACCTTGCCCTGTTCGTCGTCTCGGCCGTGGACGGCGTCGAGGTCTCCACCGAACTCATGTGGAAGGTCGCCGCCGAGGAAGGGATTCCTCGCGCAATCGTCGTCACCAAGCTGGACCGCGACCGGGCGTCCTTCCGCCGCACCCTCGATCAGCTTAAGGAGGCGTTCGGCAAGCGGGTGGCGCCTGTCCAGGTGCCCATCGGCGAGGAGGCGGGCCTCGAAGGTCTGGTGCGGGTCGTTTCCGAGCGGGCTTATCGATACGAGGCGGGAAGCAAATCCGGCACTCAGATCGAGCTACCCGACTCGGTTGCCGAGCTGGTTCACAACGCGCACACCGCGCTGGTGGAGTCGGTGGTGGAGACGGACGACGCCCTCATGGAGGCCTACTTCGAGGGGAACGAGCCGGACCGGGAGGTGATCGTCGAAACCGTCCACCAGGGAATGCTGACGGGCGAGATATTCCCTGTGCTCGTGGCCTCCGCCCACACGCTCGTGGGGATCGACACCCTGGCCGAGTTCCTCGTGGACTTCGGAGCCAACCCGCTCGAGCATGCCGTCCCACCCCTGTCATCCGGATCGCTCGAGATCTCACCGTCGGGACCGGTCGCGGCCTATGTCTTCAAGACCCTTTCCGACCCCTTCGTCGGCCGCATCTCCATGTTCCGGGTCTTCTCCGGCTCCATCGACGCCGACACGGAGCTCGAGGTGGCCGGTGACGGCCGTGTGCGCATGCACAACCTGTTCCGTATGCAGGGCAAGGAGCATCGCGACGTGGGCTCGGTGGGAATTGGCGAGATCGCCGCGGTGGCCAAGGTCGACAACGCCCGGGCCGGCGACACCCTTCGCTCCCCCGGCTCCGATGTCGTCATCGTCCCGATGACCCAACCGGTGCCGGTAATGGAAGTGGCCATCAGTCCGCGCTCGAATCAGGACGAGGAGAAACTGTCCGGGGCCCTGGCGCGGGTGGCCGAAGCCGACCCGACGGTCCGGGTCGAGCGCCGGGCCGAGACCGGTGAGACGATTCTCGCCGGCCTGGGAGACAACCATCTCGAGGTGACCCTCGCCCGCATCAGCCGCAACTTCGGGGTGGATGTGGACACCTCTTTGCCCAAGGTCCCCTACCGCGAGACGATCTCGGCCAGCGCCGAAGCCGAGGGCAAGCACAAGAAGCAGTCAGGTGGCCGCGGGCAGTTCGGTGTCGCCGTCGTGAAGTTCGCCCCCCGTCCTCGGGGCAGCGGGTTCGAGTTCATCGACAGCATCAAGGGAGGGTCGATCCCTCGCCAGTTCATTCCCGCCGTTCAGAAGGGCATCGAGGAGGCCCTCGCCGGCGGAATCGTCGCCGGGTACCCGGTGCTCGACCTGTCGGCCGAGCTGATCGACGGCAAGTATCACTCGGTCGACTCCGACGAGCTCTCCTTCCGCATGGCCGGCATCCAGGCAGTCCGGGCGGCCGGCCCCTCACTGCGTCCCGTCTTGCTCGAACCGATCATGCACATGGTGGTCCGTGTCCCCGAGGAGAGCACCGGCGATATCATGGGCGATATCAACGCCAAGCGAGGGCGAGTCCTCGGAATCGACACGGACGGCGGCGTCCGGGTCATCGAGGCACAGGTACCGATGTCGGAAGTACAGCGGTACGCCGTCGATCTCCGATCGATGACCTCCGGCCGCGGCACCTTCGAGGTCCGTTTCGACCACTACGAGGAGGTTCCCCCCCAGGAGGTGCAACGGATCATCGACGCCGCCCAAAAAGAAGAGAACTGAAGGAAAGGAACGCAATGCCCGAAGCCGTCCTCAGGTACGAAGATCAGGAGCTCGAGCTTCCCGCCGAGGTCGGCAGCGAAGGAGAGATCGCACTCGACATCAGTCGCTTGCGGGCAGAAACAGGCCTCATCACGCTCGACCGCGGGTTTGCCAACACCGCCGAGGGCGGGTCGGAGATCACGTTCATCGATGGGGAGAAAGGCCTCCTTCGGTACCGGGGCTATCCCATCGAACAGCTCGCTGAGCAATGCTCCTTCCTGGAGGTCGCCTACCTCCTCCAGTACGGGGACCTTCCGACGCCCGGTGAGTTCGAGGCCTATGAGAACTCGATCACCCGACACACCCTCCTTCGCGAGGACATGAAGAACCTGTTCGAGGCGTTTCCACACGAGGCCCATCCGATGCAGATACTGGCCTCCGCAACCTCGGCGCTTGCGACCTACTACCCCGATGCACTCGACCCCCGGGATGAGGAGGCGGTCGACATATCGGCGCGGCGTCTCATCGCCAAGGTGCCGACCATGGTGGCCTGGTCGTACAAGTACCGCGTGCACCAGCCGTACGTGTATCCCCGCAACGACCTCGATTACTCCTCCCGATACCTCCACATGATGTTCTCGGTCCCTTCCGAGGAGTACCTGCCCAACGAGACTATCGCCAAGGCTCTCAACGCACTGTTCATCCTGCACGCCGACCATGGCCAGAACTGCTCCGCCTCGGCGGTCCGTCTTGTCGGCTCGGGGCAGGCGAACGTCTTCTCCTCCGTGGCCGCCGGCATCCATGCCCTGTCGGGCCCCCGCCACGGCGGGGCGAACCAGGCCGTGCTGGAGATGCTCGAGGACATCGTCAGCGGCGAAGGTGACGTCTCGACCGCCGTCGCCCGGGCCAAGGACAAGAACGATCCCTTCCGGCTCATGGGATTCGGTCACCGGGTGTACAAGAACTTCGATCCCCGCGCCCGCCTCATCAAGCAGGTCGCCGAGCAGGTCCTGCGCGAACTGGGGCAGGAAGATCCGCTGCTGCGCGTGGCGGAGGAGCTGGAATCGGTGGCATTGGAAGACGACTACTTCGTTGAGCGGCGGCTGTATCCCAACGTCGACTTCTACTCGGGCATCATCTATCGAGCGATGGGCTTTCCCACCGATCTCATGACCGTTCTGTTCGCCATCGGCCGCCTCCCGGGCTGGCTCGCCCAGTGGCGGGAGCTGGCTGCCGACCCCAACACGGCGATCTTCCGTCCCCGCCAGATCTACACCGGGGCGAACGTCCGCGACGTGGTACCCCTGAGCGATCGATCGTGAAGCGGGTGGTAGGTGGTAGGTACCTGCCCGGTCCTTCGCGTCTTCTTCTGAGACCACGAATCGGTCAGGGATCGGATCAGTGGTGAAGACCGGTCAGCCGTTGCGAGGTAAGTGACCACGACCTACCACCTATTACTTAGTACCGGCTCCTCGACCTTCGTCAGTTTCAGAGGCCCTCCACATACGGCTCGTCGAGGACCTCTCCGGTGACACCGTCGATGGCCACCAGCGCCCGCTGGTCGGGAGGCTCGGCGGCCGAGTAGAGGATCACCGACCAATGGGGTCTGGATCTCAAGCCATGAAACGTGACCGCGGCCGAGGCATGCCCAACGGCGAAGTCGATGGCGGAGGCGCCCTTGGTGAGCGCCTTCTCCTGTTCGACACGGAGGGGCCAGGCGGCCATCCAATGCCACACGGCGAGCGCCAGGGGCAGCAGGGCCGGCAGCGGGTCGATGATGAGCGCCGCCAAAACTGCCAGAGCGAGGTAGATCAGCGCCGGGACCCGGCGACGGGTCGGGTCGGGGAAGCGGTACGGGCCGACGACGTTGGAGTCGAGCTCCTCTTCGATGGCCACGCCTTCCGCCACCTGGCGGTCGATGTGTATCCCGTCGCGATTGACCCGGCGTTCTTCGGTCATGCCGGTCCCTGTGACGCGACGGACAACTCATCGACTGCATCGCCGAGGGGGACTCCCCGGCGTTCGGATTCCTCTCCATAACGACGCAGACCGACTGTCTTGGCTTCGACGTCCTTGTCTCCGACCACGAGCACGGCGGGATGCTTGGAAGTGAGTGCTCGGCGGATCTTCTCTCCGACCGTCTCACCGGATCGGTCCACCTCGACGCGGATACCGGAATTCCGCAGCGCACTGGCAACCGAGTCCGCGTAGTCGACATGTCGGTCGGCCACCGGGATCACGGACGCCTGGACTGGAGCCAGCCACATCGGGAACGCCCCGGCATAGTGCTCCGTGAGGACCCCGATGAACCGTTCGATCGATCCGGCCTTGGCGCAATGGATCATCACCGGGCGCTCGGTCTTGTTCTCGGCCGTGGCGTATTCGAGTTCGAACCTGGCGGGGAGGAAGAAGTCGACCTGGATGGTGGAGACCTGCCAGCGACGTCCGATGGCGTCACGGACGTTGATGTCGATCTTGGGCCCGTAGAAGGCACCTTCTCCCTCTTCGACGGTGTAGTCGATGTTCCCATCGACGAGCGTTTGGCGGAGTACCTCGGTGGCTTCATCCCACAATTCGGCTTCCCCGATCGACTTGCTCGGGTCACGGGTCGAGAGCATCGCGTCGAAGTCGTCGAAGCCGAAGTCACGGAGCCATTGCACGACGAACTGGAGATGCATCGCCAATTCGGAGGGAAGCTGTTCGCGAGTGGTGAAAGTGTGGCTGTCGTCCTGAGTGAAGCCGCGTGCCCGCAGGAGCCCATGAATCGTCCCCGACCGTTCGTAGCGGTATACGCCCCCCAATTCCGCCAGCCGCATCGGAAGGTCACGGTAGCTGCGGGATCGGGACCGGTAGATGAGGATGTGAAACGGGCAATTCATGGGCTTGACGAGGTATTGCTGGTCGTTGTCGAGCTCCATCGGCGGGTACATGCCCTCGGCGTAGAACTCCAGATGACCTGAAATCTCCCACAGTTCCGAACGGGCGAGGTGGGGGGTGAAGACGAAGTCGAATCCGAAGCGCTCGTGGAGCCGGCGGCTGTGATCTTCCAGCACCTTGCGCAGCATTCCCCCTTTTCCGTGCCAGACGGCCAGGCCGGCGCCGAGCTCGGTGGGGAACGAGAACAGGTCGAGTTCCGGGCCCAGCCTGCGATGGTCGCGCCTTTCCGCTTCCTCGAGCCGATGGAGGTAGTCCTCTAGCGACTTGCGGTCCTCCCAGGCCGTCCCGTAGATCCGTTGCAGCTGGGGGTTGGCCTCGTCGCCGCGCCAGTAGGCACCCGCAGTGCGCAACAATTTGACCGCCTGGAGACGTCCGGTCGAGGGCAGGTGGGGACCGCGGCAGAGGTCGACGAACCCCAGGTTGCGGTAGACCGTCACTTCCTCCCCCGGTGCCACCTGGTCGGTGTCGACCGAGCGGATGATCTCCAGCTTGTAAGGGTGCTCTGAGAACATCTCGAGCGCCTCTTCCCGGCTCACCGACCGACGTTCGAATGGCTGGTCGGCGGCGATGATCTCCTCCATCCGACTCTCGATCTTCTCGAGGTCCTCGGGTGTGAAGGAACGGCCGATGTCGAAGTCGTAGTAGAACCCGTCCTCTATCGGGGGACCGATGGCGAATGTCGCCCCCGGATACAGCGAGAGGACAGCCTGGGCGAGTACATGCGCGGCGGAGTGACGGAGGATGTCCCGCCCCTTGTCGCTGCCCTCGGTTATGACCGAGAACTCGCCTCCCGAATGCAGCTGACGTTCGAGGTCGAGGAGGCGCCCATCCACCTCGACGGCGATGGCCGCCTTCGCCAACCGGGGACCGATCGACTCGGCGACTTCGAGGCCGGTGGTCCCTTCCGGATGGGCGTGACGGGAGCCGTCGGGATATGTCAGTTCAATGGCCATGCATGTTGGATTGGTCGGCGGAGTTCCGTAGAAACCTGGGGTACGGCGACTAGCCTGTTGCCGCGAAGAGCGTACAGGGCTTGGCCGGGGTCCCAAGCAGATTAACAAGCCGTATAAGAGACCAGAGAGTCGCCAGGAGGCCTACGAAGTCATGGACGCGCTGACACTGGTGGGGCGCATCGCCCCCCGCGCCTCGGTTCGCGAGGTAACCCGCGTGGACGGCGGTCAGAAGAACCGCGTTTTCCGTCTGCTCGAGGAAGGCGGTCGCGCCTCGGTGGTGAAGATCTACGCCAGTGCAGGCCGGGAGCGGCGCGAGCGCCACGCTCTGGAGGCCCTCGAGGAGCTGGACGGCATACCGCACCTCATCGACCGGGGCGTCACGCCCGACGGAACGGCGTGGGCCCAGCTGACCGACGGGGGCGGATGGACCCTGCAGAGCCTCACCAAGAACCTCGACGTCCTCGCCCGAGCCGGTCATGTCCTGCGGGGTGTCCATGAGTCGACCCGTTCCATAACGAACCTCGAAGGGGGGATGGACGGGGACTACATCGCCACCCATTACGGCTCGACCATCGATCGTCTGGGCCGTTACCGGCGCAAGCTGCAGATCCCGCCTCACGTCCTGGAGGCAGCCAGTTCCGCCCCTCCCCCGGTGTCGAGCAAGCCGGTGACCTCTCACACCCATCCCACTCCAGACAAGTTCCTCGTCAACGAGAACGGCGAGGTGATGCTCGTCGACTGGGAGTGGGCCACGCTGGCGCCTCCGGAATGGGATCTGAGCCTGGCCACGTGGTCGGTGAAGACGATCCACGAAGCGGACGCGGCGGCAGCCTTCCTCGACGGCTATGGCGACTCGATCGGAGCCGACCGGCTCGAGAGTTGGACCGCCTACCACGCCGCCATGAAGCTGCTCGACGCCGGCGAGTCCCGTGACGGCCGCCTGGGCGACCTGGCCAACACGGTGCGCCATCTCGCCCACGCCGTCGGCGCCGGCTGATTCCGCCGAGAGCGCGAAATCCCAGGAGTCCCCGGCTTCCTCACCTAACGTCCGCACACCGCAACGAGGAGGACGGAAGTGCTGGAGGCGTTGGTGGCGGCCACTGCGACGACTGGACTGCTGGCTCTCGCTCGCCATTCCCGCGAGCAGCCATTCGTGATCGACCCCCGCCTCGTGGTGGAGCTCCCGGGAGACGATCGGGATCTCCCTTGCCCGTGGTGTGGCCGGGGCACCAGGGAGACCGACGAGCGCTGCCCCAGCTGCGGGCGCCGGTTCGGTTGAGCGGCGCTCTCACTCGACCTGCTTGATGAATGACCGGTGGACCCGTTCCACGGTCATGCCCAGCCTTTCGTAGAGCTTCACCGCCTTGACGTTGTCGCCTTCTGTGTAGAGGAACACCTCCGGGCAACCCGCCTCGGTCAGATGGCGCATTCCCTCCAGTACGAGAGCCTCGCCGAGACCCCGGCCCTGATAGGCCGGGTCGACGCCGATGATGTAGATCTCACCCCGCCCTCCTGGATGGATCTTCGTCCAGCAAAAACCGGCTAGGTCGTCGTCATGCCATGCCATCCGCAGCCCGTCGGACTTGAACCAATCCATCGCCGTCCGCCGTTCCAGGTCCGACAGAGTCAGATCACCGTTTTCGGGATGGCCGGCGAAGGCGACGTTGTTGACTGCGAGCCAGGCCGCTTCGTCCTCCCCGACCCGGAAAGGGCGCACCACGAACTCCGGGCCGAATTCGGGCGCCGACTGCGCCGGCAAGTCCCGGGCCATGATCAGGAGTTCCCGTTCCGGCTGGAACCCCAGGTGGGGCGGGATGGCATGGTCGTCGGAGTCGAAAGTCCACCACCGCAGCCGCCTCGCCCCCGACTGCACCGCGGTGGCTGTGGCCGCATCGACCAACTCGGCCACCTGCTCTCGCCCCATCCGTCCTGTGACTATTTCCATCGCCCACTCGCCCGGCCGCCCGCTAGGGGCCAGTCCGGCGTATCCGACGATTTGGCCATCTGACTGGGCGATGAGGCCCGTGCCGGGGCGGCCGTCGGTCAACTCGACCAAGGAATGCTTGTTCTCGCTGAGACCGTGGTCACCTTCGGAAATCGCCGAGTCGAGGAAAGTGAGGACGGCGGCGCGGTCGCCGGGCAGAGTCAGGACTCGGACGAGCACGAGGTGACGGTAGCTGTCACCCGGCGGGCGATATCATCGGCCCCGAATGAGTCGAATCGGTCTCGTCTTGGGGGGTGGAGGCATCACGGGGGCCTCGTATCAGATCGCCGCCCTCATGGCCCTGGAACTGGCCTGCGAGTGGGAGGCTAACGAGGCGAGGGTGGTGATCGGGACCTCCGGCGGTTCCTATGTGGCGGCACTCGTTCGGTCGGGACGCCTCGACCTCGACTCGATGGTGCGCTACGGCGAGGATCCCGGATCGGTCGCCGACCGGATCCGTCGCCACGTCTTCACCCCCGACCCTGGGATCCGGGTGGGCCGATGGGTCCGCCAGGGTCTGCTGCCGGGTCTGCGTCGACCGGGAGTGACGATGTTGATGGGATGCCCCGCCCGCTACGGAGCACAGGGCTTGGCGGGCTGGGTCCGGGAGCAGGTAGGGGAGGCGGCCGACTCCTGGCCGGAGCGACCCACCGTCATAACGGCCTACGACTTGGCAACCCGCGACCGGGTTGCCTTCGGCACGGTGGCCGCTCCTGAGGTCTCTCTGGCGGAAGCGGTGGCGGCGAGTTCCGCCATCCCGGTGCTCTTTCATCCTCACGTCATCGGTGACCACGCCTACGTCGACGGCGGCGTCGCCTCGGGAACCCATCTGGATCTGGTCCTGGGCAGCTCCGAGGAACTCGACCTGGTGATCGTGATCGCCCCCCTGGCAGCCGAGGAGGGTCGAAGGGGTGCGTGGCTAGGAGAAAGGCTGTTCGACCGGGTCGGGCGCCGTTCGCTGGACGAGGAGATGGCCATCGTGGCCGAGGCCTGGCCCCACACCGACGTCCTCGTCCTGCGCCCCACTCCCGCCGTGCTGGCGGCGATGCGACCCAATCCGATGGCGCCCGAAGCCGCCGTTCCGACATTCATCCGCACGTTGGCGGCGATGAAGCGCAAGCTGGCCGAGCCGGAGGTGTGGGACCTCCTTCATCATCACCTCGACCCGCCCCGCGTCCACGCCGCGCGGTGACTCCGAGGTCAGCCGGCGGGGATGACGCCGAGGCGGCCCTTCTGGTAATCGTCGAACGCCTGAGCCAGTTCGGCGTGGCTATTCATCACGAAAGGCCCCATCCACGCCACCGGCTCGCCGATTGGTCGGCCGCCCAGCAACAGGACGTCCATCTGGGGGCTGCGTGACTCCTGTCCGGCGTCGGCGGCCATCACCAGAGTCTCGCCGGGCCCGAAGAGGGCGAGTTGACCCGAGTGGATCGGTCGCCGCTCGCTGCCCACGCTGCCTCTGCCGGCCAGCACATACGCCAGGGCGTTGAAGTCGGCGCGCCAGGGAATCGCTATCCGAGCCCCCGGGGAAATGGTTGCGTGCACCATCGTCATCGGGGTGTGCGTGGAGCCCGGTCCGGCGACGCCGCCTAGTTCCCCGGCGATGAGACGGAGAAGCGCTCCCCCGTCGGCGGAGGACAACAGGGCGACCTCACCGCCCCGCAGGTCCTGATACCTGGGTGGGGTGAACTTCTGGCGGGCGGGCAGGTTGACCCAGAGTTGAAAGCCATGGAAGAGCCCGCCAGACATCACCAGATGCTCGGGCGGGCTTTCGATGTGGAGAATGCCCGATCCGGCCGTCATCCACTGGGTGTCGCCGTTCGTGATGCTGCCCCCGCCGCCGTGGGAGTCGCGGTGGTCGAAGATGCCGTCGATCATGTAGGTGACTGTCTCGAATCCACGGTGCGGATGCCAGGGGGTGCCCTTGGGCTCTCCTGGGGCGTACTCGACCTCGCCCATCTGGTCGAGGTGCACGAACGGGTCGAGATCGGCCAGGTCCACTCCGGCGAATGCCCGCCGTACCGGAAATCCCTCACCCTCGAAGCCGCCCGGGGCGGTGGTGATCGACCGGATGGGTCGTTCGATCGTCAACCGGGGGTCCGGCTCGGCCAGCCGGGGAAGGCTGAGAATATCGGGGACGGTTACGGCAGGCATGGGCTCAGCCTACCGGTGACTCGCTCCAAGCAGGTCGTCAGAATCGGCGGCGACGCAGGCGACGTGGCATCCAGTCGCACGTGTTGTCGGCGATCGCCTGTTCCAACTCTTCGACGGTGTGCTTTTCACAGCGAGCGCCGTCCGGCGTAGTCGCCCAGGCCGTTTGATCACATCGCCCACACCGAGGGAGGGGCCGGATCCTGGCAAGTTCGAAAACGTTCATCGCCGTCATGGGCTTCCTATCGGAAGTCCGCTTACCGGCCGATATGGCCATATCGGACACCATCGGAAGGACTAGTCACCGAAACGTGCGGGGGAAGCGGCTACTTGGGGGCACTCGCCGCCCGCTCCTGGGCAATCAGAAGAGTCCGTAGCCGATCGGTGTCATCGGCGGTCCAGTCTTCGGGAGAGGCGACGGCCGCCCACCCGTTGGCGAACAAACCGGCGTAGTTGTGGCCGTGGCCGGCCGGGACATCGATGCTGTTCGCCAGGTCGACCGTGAGTTGGAGGAAGGTCACCAACGGAAACCATGAGACCTTTGGCAACCCCTCCCCCCCTGTCGGCTCCTCCAGCCAGTCCGGCCGCCTCAGAATGATGCGGGGCGTCCACCACACGACCGGATCGGAGGCGTACTGCAGGTACAGCACCCGGGGACGGGACCATGATTCCATCGGGGACTCGATCTGTTCCGGCCCCGAGGCGAACCTGACCGTCTCGCCGTCCTCGTATAGGGGGAGGCGCTGGGGCGAACCGGGCTCGCGTTCTTCGGTGAAGGAGGACCACAATTCGCTGAAGTTGGGCGGCCCCGCCCACAGCACGCCATCGGTGCGGTTGCGGATGTCTGCGACACCGCTGAAGGCAGCCTCGGAGCCATCCGCTCCCAGACTCTCACCGAAAACCAAGAGACGCGGGCGGTCGTTCTCGGGCAGCGAGGCCCATCTTTCGTAGACGGCATTGAACAATGCCGCCCCGGCCTCCCGGGCTCGCCCTGAGTCCACCAGAAAGGAGATCCAGCTGGGGAGATAGGAGTACTGAAGTGACGCAATCGCCGTGTCGCCGGCCCAGATGTACTCGAGAGCGTTGGCCGCCTGCGGATCCACCCACCCGGTACCGGTGGCGGTAGCGACACACAGAATCTCTCGCTCGAAGGCGCCGGTGCGTTCGAGTTCATCGAGCACCAACTGGATCCGGCCTTGCAGTGTGGGGTGGGAGGCCAGACCCACGTAAACCCGGATCGGCTGGCGGGCGATCTCTCCCCCGAACTCGGTCAGGTCGTTGAGGCTCGGTCCACCGGCCACGAACGTCCGGCCCTTGGAGCCCAGGCTCTGCCAACTGACCAGCGACTCGGGGGATCCCGACCGCAAGGCGCTGGTCGGCTGGACGGCGTCGTCGGCGACGATCCGATCGCTCACGCGGAATGTCTCGTCGGCCGCGTCGAAGAAGCGGTCGACGACGAAACCGTCGAGAAGACCTACGACGAGCAGCCCCACCAGCACCCCGCCCAACAGTCCGGCAGCGGGTCCGGGGAGCCACCGAGCCAGGGTCACGCCGACGCGCCGGGAAGCGAACCGGATGCCCCGCCCGATGAGGACCAGGATGGCGGCGAGGAGGAGCGCCAGGAAGAGGGCGGCCGCATATCCCCACCTTGAAGGGACCGTCATTCCCATCATCCGGTACAGCTCCTGCTGCCACCTGATGCCGAGGACCAGGGTCACGATCACCCAGGCCGAGCCGCCGACCAGCAGGATCCACCAGGCCAGCCGCTTGAGCCGCCGCGGCGGCTCACGAAACGGCAGGCGCCGCCAGAGGTGGCTCGCAAGTGTCCCCAACCCATAGGTGGCGGCGGAGGCGATTCCGCTCACGATCACCTGGTAGCCCCAGTGACGCGGCAGCAACGACGGAAGTAGCGACGCGCACAGGAAGAGGACGCCTGCGACCAGGCCGAGGAAATTCGGTCGCGTCACCGACGAGAGCCGGTGATCCGAACGGCCAGGAGCCCAAAGGCGTTGGAGGCCAGATGGAGGGCGATCGGCGCTGCGACGTGGCCCGTCCTCACCCTGACGCGGTGCAGTAGCCCACCGCCCAGGGCAGTCGCCGCCACCGCCACCCACGCCTGAGCCGACCGGCTGCCCTCGTTGCCATTCGCCCGCGACTGGTCACGTGACGGCAGCACATGCCACAGGCCGAACAGAAGCGAGGTGACGAAGGGCGT
>DATABS010000072.1:0-8921 GCA_036259475.1 Acidimicrobiia bacterium
CACTTTCGAGGACTGGCAGGAGGCGTTGGCGGTGGCCCGTTTCCACGACTGCTCGTTCTCCGATGGCGGGAAGCGGACGATGGTGCGCCGTCACGACTGGTCTTTTTTCGGTGTCGGCGGGGTTCCGGCTCGGAAGGTACAGGTCGACATGATGGGGTGCACCGCCGGGCTCTTCTTCTGGCTGATCAGGCTCAGCTCGAGGTGGATAGGGAAAAGTCGAGATCGCCAACCAGCGTCTGAAGCACGACGCAGTAGCGCTCGGTCAACCTGACAAGGGTGTCGATCCGGTCGGGGGGTTCGTCGGTATCGAGGTCGAACGAGAGCCGGATCGAGCGGAACCCTACCGGGGCCTCCTTGTCAACGGCCAGGGTGCCCCGAAAGTCGAGGTCGCCCTCGGCCTCGATTCGGCCGCCGTCAAGGTTGAAGTCGATGGCTGTCGCTACCGACTTGAGGGTGACCCCGGCGCAGGCGACCAGGGCTTCGAGCAGCATGTCGCCCGAGCAGAGCTCGAGTCCGCTGCCGCCTGTCGCTGGGTGGAGCCCGGCTACGGCCAACGCCTGGCCGGTCTCCACCTTGCAGGAGATGGCTTGGTTATCGACCGAGCCGCGGGCGCGTAGCGTCACGACGGCCGAGCTCGGGCTCTTTCGGTAACGCTCCTTGATCGGTGCCTGCACGGCCTTGAGGTCTGTTGGGTCCAAAGCTGCGCTCCCGTGTTCGTCGGAGTGCTGACCCTACCTCATTGAGCCGCGGCGGAAGTGTTGGGGATGTTTTACGCCGGGCCGGCGAGGGCCTGTCGCCTACGACCGTCGTCGGACAGAACCGCCGAGCGAGGCCGAGAATGCGTTATTGCGCTGTCCATGAAGGATGGCCGGCGTCCGTCCGATCGACATCAATGGGACGGGGGATATGTTGGGTTCGATCCTCGCTGTGGTGACGTTATGCTGCCTGCCACATATACGCGCTCATCTAGAGCGGTGGAGGGACAGGCCCGTTGAAGCCGCGGCAACCGGCGCACAAGGCGCGAGGTGCCAATGCCTGATTCGATGAGAGCCTGGGCGGGTTTTCCGCTCGGGGCGCTCGCGAGCGCGTCGAGACAAGGGAAGACTGCCATGACATCTACCACACCGGAGACGCCCCCTCCATTCGTCGAGCCGCTCGCCGCCCTCCTGGGATCGATGGCTGGTCCCTGTCATCCGTGTAGTTGCTCTCGGGCGGCTTGTCTCAGCGCCATCGCTTCGCACGTCTAGCGCTTCGCCGACGCCACCGCCCGAGAGCTCACGTCGGACCATATCCGACGGGGCGTCGAGTGTTCTAGCTCATCGATTCAGGAGTTCTTGAAATGTCGAAGATCAGAGGGGTCGGGCATGTCCGACCGAAACGCCGGTTGCTGGTGGTGGTCGTGTTGGTTGCTGCGGTCGTTGTGACCGGATGCGGTGGTAGTGGCGCCGGGGCTGGCGAGGAGGTGGACGAGATCACCGTGGACTGGGCGTATTACAACCCGGTCAGTTTGGTGTTGAAGGACAACGGCTGGCTGGAAGAGGAGTTGCCGGGGGTGAGGGTGAACTGGGTGCAGTCGGCGGGGAGCAATAAGGCGATCGAGTTCTTGAACTCGGGTAGTGCCCAGTTCACTTCGTCTGCTGGCGCAGCCGCCCTATTGGCTCGTATCAATGGCAGCCCGATCAAGTCGGTGTACGCCTATTCCCGTCCCGAATGGACCGCCCTCGTCGCCAACGGGGATAGTGGGATCGACCGGGTGGAGGACCTGGCCGGCAAGCGAGTAGCGGTGACCCGGGGGACCGATCCGTACATCTTCTTGTTGTTGGCGCTCGCCGATCACGGGCTTTCCGAGTCGGACATCGAGTCGGTGCTGTTGCAGCATGCCGACGGCAGGAACGCGTTGATCAACGGGTCGGTCGACGCCTGGGCGGGGCTCGACCCGATGATGGCCGAAGCCGAGCTTGAACAAGGAGCCGTACTGTTCTACCGGGCGCCGGAGCTGAACACGTGGGGTGTCCTCAATGTCGACGAGGACTTTGCCGGCGATCACCCCGACGTGGTGGACGCAGTCATCCGCGCTTACGAGCGGGCTCGGGACTGGGCCCGCTCCAACCCGGACGGGCTCGCCGAGATCCTGGCGGAGGCGGCCGGGCTCAGCGACGAGGTCGCCGTCCGCCAGCTCGAACGCACCGACCTGACCATTGCCGCCATCGGCGATGTGCAAGCCGCCACGATCTCGATGGCCGGTATGGCCCTCCAGGAGGCCGGTGTCATCGAAGCCGACGTCGACGTCGCCGCCACAGTCGACGAACTGTTGGACGCCTCCTTCACCACCTCATTGGAGGAGTCATGACCGACACGATCACCCCTCTCCCGGAGTCGGAGACTCCCGGAGAGGACCCCCCGTCCAAGGAGGGCCGCCGTCGGCTGAGGGGCGCCGGTGTGGGACTGGTCGTCCCGGTCCTCGCCCTGGCTCTGTGGGAGGTGGGTGCCCTCGTCGGAGTGGTCTCCACCCGCCTCATCCCGCCTCCCTCCCAGATAGGGGCAACACTGGTCGACCTGGCGGTCGACGGGGACCTGTGGACCCACAGCCTCGCCACGACGCTGCGGGTTCTCGCCGGTTTCGTGCTCGGGGCGGTCGGCGGGACGATCCTGGGGGCGGCCACGGGAGTGTCCGAGCGGTTCCAGTCGCTCTTCGACCCCGCGTTGCAGGCCCTCCGCAACATCCCCTCGATCGCCTGGACGCCCCTGTTCATCCTGTGGTTCGGGATCTTCGAGACATCCAAGGTGCTGATGATCGCCCTCGGAGTGTTCTTCCCCGTCTATCTCACTTTCTCCGGCGCCATCGCCACGGTGGACCGGGGGCTGGTGGAGGTCGGCCGAGCCTACGGTTTCTCCTCGGCCAGGCTGATCCGGCGGATCCTGTTCCCGGCGTCTCTGCCGACGTATGTGATCGGCCTGCGCAATGGGCTGGGCCTGGGCTGGATGTTCGTCGTCGCCGCCGAGTTCCTGGGAGCGAGTGAAGGGCTCGGTTATCTGCTGGTCGACGGCCAACAGACAGGAAGGCCCGCCATCATCATCTCGGCCATCTTCATGTTCGCCCTCCTCGGCAAAGTAACTGACCGGCTGCTGACCTCGGTGGGCGTGCGCTTCACCTACTGGCAGGACGGGTTCACCCGGCGGGGAGCCACCGCATGATCGAGCTAACCGGAGTCTCCAAACGCTACCCCAGCGGCCACCTCGCCGTCTCCGGCATCGACCTCCGTGTGGAGCGGCATGAGATCGTGGCTCTGATCGGGCCCAGCGGATGCGGCAAGTCGACCATCCTGCGTCTCGTCGCCGGCCTCGACCAGCCCACCGCCGGCCAAGCGCAGGTCGCCGGCCACCGCGTCGAAGGCCCCGACCGGTCGGCGGGCATCGTGTTCCAACAGCCACGCCTGATGCCGTGGCTCACCGTCGGAAGGAACGTCGCCTTCGGCCTCGACCCGGTCGACGGAACCCCGACCGCGACATCGGAGGTGATCGACCGGGTCGGTCTCGGCGCCTTCGCCGATGCCCTTCCCCGCGAGCTCTCGGGTGGCATGGCCCAACGGGTGGCGATCGCCCGGGCGCTGGTCACCAAACCCCCGGTCCTGCTGCTCGACGAACCATTCAGCGCCCTCGACGCCTTCACCCGCATCGACCTCCAAACCCATCTCCTCGAAGTGTGGGAGTGGTATCAGCCGACCACGTTGCTCGTCACCCACGACATCGACGAGGCGCTCGTGCTCGCCGACCGAGTGATCGTGTTGGGCGGGACGCCCGGGCCGATCCGGGCCGACATCACCGTCGACCTGCTCCGGCCCCGCTCCCGCAGCGACCCTGAATTCCACCGGCTCCAGGACCTGGCGATGGGAGAACTCGGACGGAGCCGGCAGGCCTACCAGCCGATGTGACCGCGCCTCCAGAGAACTGCGGCTCTCCGCCGTGAGTCTATTAAGGGTCGCTCGGGTGAGCGAGAAACTCAACCCACACGGTTTTGCCCGTCGGCCGTGACTCGATACCCCATCGGTGGGCAGCCGCTTCGACGATTCGCAGGCCAAATTTGCGGTCGGCTAAGTCCTCGACGGCCGGGACGATGGACGAACCGTCCGACACTTCCAACCGGATAAGGTCGGCGCCGGTGGTGAGCCGCACGGAGAAATCTGTCCTTGCGTGACGGACGACGTTCGAAGCGAGCTCTGTTGCGACTATGACGATGTCGTCAAGACGGGCCACCCTTTCGGCGGCACCCTCGAGAAAGTGCCTGACTTGACGCACAGCCTCGGGTTCGGCGTCGAAGTCTCTTTCAAGCGGCAGCATTTGGTCCCAGGGGTTGGTGGAGTCGCCTCCGCCCAATGCCCCATCCCCCAGCCGGCAAACCTTCTACTCGAATCCGAAGTACTCGCGCAGGCCGGCAAGGTCGAGCAGGCGCTCCGTTGCCTTCCCCGGTACCAACTCCAGACCGGCCCCGAGCTTTTCGCGGGCTGCGACGAGCAAGCCCAGTCCGGTGGAGTCGATGAACTCCAACCGGGTCGTGTCCAAGACCAACCGTTGAACGCCATCGCTGCCGCCATCCAGCTCCTGGCTGAGGGCGTCCGCGGTGGCGATGTCGAGCTCGCCTATAAGTTTGATGCGGCGGTGACCGTCGAGGTCAAAGCGTTCGATCGCGAATCCGTTTACCTTCACGGTCCTCTCCTTAGCGGCTTGTCAAACGACACGCTTCGGCGAGGTCAAGGCTGGATTGCCAGGCGACGTCCAGGCGATGCCACACCTTAAGCCGGGCGTCCCGCAGACTCAAGAGCGAGGAATCCATGTTGCGCCCCACTGAACGCGGATACCCTCCGGTCCGATGCTTACTTGACGGTTTCTACCGTCCCTCCATGGCGTTCTGCGGGTGTGTGGCGACAGACCGATCGGATAGCCATCCTGCCCCTAGGAACCGTGCAGTCGTGTTGAAGAGGATCAGTCTCTCCAGGCGCTCCGGATTTCGAGCAGCGAAGCGTGCCAAAGCAGGCGGCGGCCGTTGTCATGGTGGAGCGGGTACAGGACGAACGCTGCCTGTCCCGATCGACTCTCAGCGTGGCTTCCGGCGCCTCCGGCTCCAGCGCTAGTGAAGTTCGCGAGGTTTGGGGGTGACGCGGGGTCTGTCGCGTATCCTCGGCGCCACGCCGGGCATCCGGCCGGTTCCCCGTATCACCGTCCTGCCCAACACCTCGCCGCCCACAACGAACAAGATGGCACAGTCGGCCGACTCGCTCGGCATCCGCAACTCCAACTTGAACTCGAGGTAGCGGGTGAGGTCGGCATCGACGACGCCGACCCAGCCCGGCACCCCGGCCGATTCCCTCACCGTCACGTTCACGCCGCTCATAACCAGCTCGTCCAACCCGGCGAGGTAGACGTCGGCGTCCTCGATCACCTGGTCCACCACGGGTCCGAGAGCGGACGCCCATACCCCCTCGAACCGATCACTTTCGTTCAACGTGCCACTCCAACAATCGGCAATACCCCTCCGTATCGGCTCGGCGGCATGGAGAACTTGAATCAGCCCTGAGACGGATGGAGGCAGTCGTCGTGTGACGACATCGTCCCGCATCCGGCGCCTTTCTGTTGCCTCGAGGACAAGGACATAACTCCGTGTCGCTGCCAGTGCGCCGATGGCGGCGGGCGGTGGCGACCGTTGCGATGTTCTGTTGTAATCGCAGCGCATGAGCGGTACGAGGCGAATTTCGGGGCGGACCCGTCTGCCGGGATATGCGTGCTGCGACGGTGAGGGAGGGACGAGTCGGCACTGCTAGGTCGACCGTCTGCTTCTAACCCGTTCAAAGGAGTTCGTCTCGATGCACATCGTTCTGTCTCGTCATAGGCACGCCCTGTCACTCTTGGCGGCTGCGGCGTCATGGGGTATTGCGGCGGTGATCAGCAAGCGGGCCGTCACCGAGATTCCACCTCTCACGCTGCTGTCAGTACAGCTTTCTGTGAGCGTGGTCCTCCTCCTGGCGTTGCTCATAGCCCGGGGGCGACGGCTCGCTTTGTCGCCTGGGTTGGGGCGCCTGGGTGCGCTCGGCCTGCTCAATCCGGGAGTGTCCTATGCCCTCAGTCTCGCCGGCCTCACAACTGTCACCGCCAGCCTCTCTGTGCTGTTGTGGGCGACTGAGCCGCTCATGATCGTTGGCCTGGCGTGGTGGCTCCTCGGTGAGCGGATCAGCAAACCCCTGGCGGCGGCGGTCGCCGTCGCCGCCACCGGGGTGGCGTTCGTCGTGGCCCAGCCTGGCACTACTGGACGGGTCGCCGGTATTGCTCTCACCCTTGCCGGTGTGGCTGCCTGTGCTCTCTATACAGTCGTCGCCGGAAAGCTGATGGCCGCCGAGTCGACCCTCGAGGTGGTCGCCGCTCAGCAGCTAGCCGCACTCGGGCTCGCTCTTCTGCTCGTCGGAGTCGTCTCAGTCATGAATGGTTACCCCGAGCTGTCCGACGTGTCGGTTGAGGCTTGGTTGAGTGCCGTGGTGTCGGGGATGCTGTACTACGCGATCGCATTCTGGTTCTACTTGAGCGGGCTGCGGAGAGTCCCAGCCGCCGTGGCGGGGTTGTTCATCAATCTCGTGCCCGTCTTCGGTGTCGCCGCCGGCCATATCCTCCTCTCCGAGTCGCTCACTCCGCGCCAATGGGTGGGCGGCGGGATCATCCTCATCGCGGTCAGCGCCACCGTGATCCTCCAATCCCGGTCCGACTCACCCTCCCCACCCCGCAAGGAACCAGAAGCAAGGAACACAGCCAGGCATCAAGCTCACTAGCCGGCTACGGGTGCCGTTGGCGCGTGAAAGGTTCCAAGGGTCACGTGGGCCCAATGGACTGATCTGTACACCGTGCACCGCCGCGAGAGGGACCGGGCGCTAGTCGGTGACCTCTGGGGCGACGTGTTGTCCCTTGGTGGCTATGAGAACCAAGGGCGGACGGCGGATAGATATCGTCGGCCGGTGGGTCATCTGGCAAAGGGGAGGCGGTATAGGCAGCCGTGGATCCCGGCGGCGGGGATGGGCTGTGCCGGCCGCCATTTCGGACTGTCGAGTCGTCTGAGACTCGCTCTTCCGTGGCCGTGGCACCGTCCACCGGGCCCTATGGCCTATGGAAAGGGGTGATGAACTGCCAATCGGCAGCCATTGCGACCAAGGAGAGACAAAGAGATGAAGGATGTGAAGGATCCATTTTGGATCCCCTGCACTTCGCCTGAAGCCAGGGGCCGTAGGCGGGGGACGACATTCGAAGTCATCTTTCATCGTGGGACCCCGTCATCGGCGAGAACCCGAGTCGCAAGGTTCAGGTGACCGGCATCAGGGACGTGGGGCCTATAGCACTGTGCCTGCTTCGACATAAGGTGTCCGTAACCGATCGGGAGAGAGGGGTCAGTTGACCGTGTTCCTGTTCACCGTGATCGCCACCAACATGCTGCTGTTCGCGGGCTTGGGTATCTGGGTGTGGACTTCGATGCACGAGGACGACTCGCCGCGGATCCGGGTCCTGTCGACGATGCTGGCGGTGGTGGCTGCCGCCTTTGTGCTCGGAGCTGCGACTCGCCTGGTATCCGTCGGTGTGAGGTTGGGCTGGTTGGACGGCAGAGTCGGTGACTTCATAGCCTCGGAGTGGCATCTCATCCAGTCGTTGGCAGCGACCGGTCTTGGTGTAGCGGCGTTCTTCCTGGTGCGCCGTTACGGCAAGTCCCTGAAGACCGCCGACCGGATCGCCTCCGCGGTGTCGGACCGTCTATTTGAAGGAACCAGCCTCACCGAGTACGGATTCACCGCCCGGGAGATCGAGGTGTTGCGGGCGATCTCGGACGGCCATATCTCCGATAACGAGATAGCCGAGATCCTGTTCATCGCCCCCGCTACCGCAGCCACCCACGTGAAGAACATCCTCAAGAAATCCGGGGTTCGCAGTCGCCGCGAGCTGGCACTTCTCGTCGCCTCCTCCAATCTGTGACGTCTACCGGAATCGGGTAGACGCGTTCCCCCATTCCGGTAGCCGTTTTGCCCACTGTGGGTATAGACAGACCACTTTGGCGGCCGCATTCTGAGGTTATCGAAACGGGGGTGGGCTCACACCGCGTGGACTCCCTTCAGGAGCACTAAGGAGGCTTGACGATGACACAGAGAGGCAAACACCTGGCGCCGACAATTCGGCGTGTTTCACGAACGTGGGTTCTCCCACTGACGCTGGTGATGTTGCTGGTGATGGGTGGGGTTGCGTGGGCGGACAACGTTCAGAACGATGTAACCGTTGGCGGAAACGACACGTTCACAGTTGGAAACTCGACGACCGTTAACTACCGGATCGCATCGAATAACGGCGACGGCCAGATCGGATGCAACGCAGCAGACACGACCGCTGCAACCGTGACGATCAATACGCCAGCCGGAGTGATTGCGACCCCAGACGAAATCACGTTCACTTCGTGCGGCACTGATAAGTCGGTCGTGTTCACGGCCACAGCTGTTGGAGCACATGAGATCACCGTAGGGGTAAGCGATGGTGGCGAAGGCAGCTACAACACGAATCCCGCGAAATTCACTCTGCACGTGCAGGCCGCACCGCCACCGAGCAACACCCGACCCGTTCTCACTTTGCCCGCGAACATGACGGTGGAGGGCAACACGCTCGGTGGCGCCGATGTTACGTATACCGCCGCCGCCAATGACACTCAGGACGGCGCGCTCACCCCGGCCTGCAGTCCTGCCAGCGGCAGCTTCTTTGCTCTTGGCGGCCCGCATACGGTGAACTGTTCTGTGACCGACACAGGTGGCCTTAGCGCCAATGGCAGCTTCACGATCACCGTCGTGGACACAATCGGCCCGGTCGTCACGGGACCGGCCGATGCCACGATCGAAGGTAACACGGCGGGCGGT
>DATABS010000073.1:0-28911 GCA_036259475.1 Acidimicrobiia bacterium
CCCGGAGGGTGGCTCCGGGCAAACGCTACCGGGGCCGTCTCAGCCGGCCGGCCAGCTTTCCTCGATCTGCTGGAAGACCGTCTCGGTGCCTTCGCCGTTGGCCGACACCCACTCGATCATCCCCGACCAGAACGTGCCTGCCCCCACTTCCGCCGGCATCGTATCGGAGGCGTCGAAGCGGAAGACGTCCGCCCCGTTGAGGATCGCCGCCAGCTCGTCATTCGGGTACGTGGAGTACCAGTCGAGCGGAACGCTCTGGTTGGGGGACACGAAGCCTCCGGCTTCGATCCAGCCTCGCGCCGCCTCCGCCGTGGCGAGGTACTCCATCAACGCTCGCACCTCGGGCCGGTCGTTGAACATGACCATCTGGTCACCGGCTCCCAGGACAGGGCTGCCGAACTCCTCTTCGATCGGCGGGAAGTAGAAGAAGGAGCTGTCCACTCCGGCTTCGGTGCCTTCCGGCCAGAACTCGGGGATCCAGGCGGCCTGCTTGTGCATCCAGCAGTCAGGCCCGTCCTCGGCGAACATCGGTGTCTGGGTGTCACCGACGAAAGTGGCGTTGATGGCGGTGTTCCCGCCATAGACGTAGCCGTCGGTGAACCAGACGTCGGCCATGTAGTCGGCGGCTTCGACGACCTCAGGATGGTTGAAGGGAATCTCGTGGGCCACCCACTGGTCGTAGATCTCCACCGGGGCGGTCCGCAAGAGGATGTCCTCGACCCAATCGGTCCCGACCCATCCCGTGGCGTCGCCGTGCTCCATCGACACGCACCAGGGGTTGCCATTGCCGTCGGCCACGATCTGATCGCTCAATGCCACCAGCTCGTCCCAGGTGGCGGGCACCTCGTAGCCGGCGGCGGCAAACGCTTCCACCGGATACCAGACGATCGATTTCAGGTCGCCTTTGAAGAAGATCCCGTACAGGTCGCCGTCGAGCGATCCGAGGTCGATGAACGATTCGATGTAGTCCTCGGAGAGTTGCTCGAGGTTGAGCCATTCGCTCAGGTTCACCAGGTGTCCCTCGGAGGCGAATGTGCGCATCAGACCCGGCTGGGCGATCTGGGCGATATCGGGGGCGTTGCCTCCGTCGACCCGGGTCGAGAGGACGGTCTCGTAGTCGGTGATGCCTTCATAATTGACGTCTATGCCGGTGGCATCGATGAACGGCTGAAGGGATGCTTCGAAGTTGGCGGCCTCGCCTTCGATCCACTGCGCCATCACCTCGACCGAAGCTCCGTCGAACTCGCCGGCCTCGGCTCGGGCGAGATGCTCGTAGGGCCCTTCGGCGACGGGTGCCGCCGTCGTGTCGGGTGTCTCCGCCTCGGTCGTGTCCGGGGCGGCGGCGGGCGGGGTCGTGGTTTCGGTCGGGGCTGATGTCGTGGTCGGATCCTCGGCGGCCGGGACGGCGCCGCAGGCGCCCAGCAGCATCGCCACCACCAGCGTCAGTGCCGTGAGGCTGCGTCTCATGATTGTTCTCCTCCTTGGGGGTCGTCCGCCGGGGCGGAGCTGGGTTCGAGCAGCGCAGCTCCCGCGGTGCCGACCTCGGCGTCGGGGGGCAGCGTTGTCACCCTGTCGCCCGCCAGGACAGCCTCGCCGAATGGCGAGGAAGCCGAGAGGGCGGCGAGGGCCTTCCGGACGGTGGGAGCGGCATCGGGTCCGATGCCCCCGCCGATCACGAGAATGTCGGGGTCGTAGGCGATCGCCAGCACATACAGCGCCCGGGCGAGGGCGTCGGCGACCGAATCTCTGCGCATCTGATCGGGTGACGGTTCGGCGAAGAGTTGGTGGGCGCCGCCCGGGACCACCTCGTCGAGCGCTCGTCCACCCGCCACCGCCTCCAGACATCCGGCGAGACCGCATCGGCAGGGCGTCGAGTCGCCGCCCAACGGGGCGTGGCCGATCTCTCCGGCGATTCCGTGGCGGCCGCGGTGGAGTCGGCCGTCGATCACCACGCCGGCGGAGATACCGGTGCCGACGCTCAGGTAGACGATGTCGCGGACCTCAGGCAGGCGCTCTGCGAGATACTGGAAGGCGCCGAGGGCCGCGGTGCGAACGTCGTTCTCGACGGCGACCGGAAGGCCGAGTCGGCGAGACAGGCGACCGGCGAGGGGGAAGGGGGCTCCGTCGATGCCGAGGTTGACGGCATGACGCACGGTTCCGGCCACCGGATCGACCAGCCCGGGGATGCCGATTCCCACCACGGAGGGCCGCTCGCCGGGAGGCAGCTGTCCAACCAGGAGGGCGATTCGCTCGGCCACGGCTTCGCCTCCGACGACGCCGGTCGGCTCTTCGACCCGGTCGTCCTGGGTGCCGGGGTAGCGGCGGACCCGCAGGGTCGTTCCTCCCACGTCGACCCCGATTCGGCTCGTCATCGCAGCAGCACCCCGAGTTCGTCACGCATGACTGCGGCCGCCGCCCCTGCCAGGACCAGACCTTCGATCGAGCTCGCCTCGACCAGGATGTGAGGACGCCGCGAAACGTGCATGCGGGCGGTGAGCTCTTCCGCGATGGCGCCGATGTACCCGTCGACGGACGTCAACTCGGAGGCGATGATGATGCGGTCGACGTCGATGGCCGAAATCACCACCGCCAGAGTGGCGCCGAGACGCCGGCCGGCTCGGTGAGAGGAATCGACGTCGAGGGCGCCGGTCGACGTTCGGTCGATCGATGGAATCGCTGCCACGGTCTCCAGGCAACCGCGCAGCCCGCAGCGGCACGCCGCCCCATCGGGCTCTACCACCACGTGACCGATCTCGCCTGACGACAAATGTTCGCCGGTGTGGACCACGCCGTCGAGGACGAGTCCGGCTCCGATCCCTTCGCCGACCGCGACGAGCAGGAAGGTCTCGGATCCGTCCGAAGCCCGCAGCTCGGCGAGGGCAGCCACGTGAGCGTCGTTGCCCACGGTGACGGGCACGTCGAAACGGTTGGCGAGGTATCGGCGGAGGGGGACGTCCTTCCACTCGAGGTGGGCAGCCTCCGAGACGGCGCCGTCGCGGTCGATCATGCCGGGCGTGCCCACCCCGACGCCGAGCACCGGGGCGGAGGCGTGGTCGAGGCAGCGAGCCACCAGATCCCCAGCGACCTCGAGAGCCGTCGGTCCGACAGCAGAAGAGCTCGCCGTGAGTGTCTGGGTGACGGCTCCTCCGAGATCCATGAGAGCGGCCCGAAACGGCTGGTGGCTGAGGTCGAGGGCGATGATCTGGCGCCCGCCGTCGTGGATGGCGAGGAGCCTGGGCGGCTTGCCCCCCGCCTCCGCCTCGCCGGTGCCCACCTCCTGGACGAGGCCCTGCCCTATCAGTTCGGTGACGAGAGACGACACCGTTGCTCGGGTCAGCCCGGTGGCCCGGGCGATGTCCGCCCGGCTCATCGTGCCGCGGGCGGCGATGGTTTGCAGGGCGGTGAGGAGGTTCCATCGGCGGCCGTCGTCGCGACTGGCCTTGCGGGGATGGCGGGAGGTGGGAGTGGGCGCTCGCATAGTAAGTTCAGTGAACTTACAAACCCTTCGTAAACCTGTCAACCGATTCTTTCGAGGTGGGGAGAGGGGTTTGGGTTCATTGGGAGGGTTTGTTCGCCCTACCGGCCGTTCCTAATCTCAATCGGGCCATGCCTTTCGAGCCCTACCACGTGCGCTGATGGACGCAGTCGACGTCCTGATCGCCGTGGTGAGGGTTCTCATGGCGTTCGTTCTGCTCCTCTTGGTGACCCTCCTCAACGTGTGGGCGGAGCGCAAGGTGGTCGCCGATTTCCAGAACCGCCTCGGGCCGATGCGAGCCGGCCCCTTCGGCATACTCCAGACCCTGGCCGACGGGCTGAAGCTGTTCTTCAAGGAGGCGATCGACCCGACGGAGGCACAGAGGGGCCTCTATCTGGCCGCTCCCTTCCTCGCCGTGCTGCCCGCCTTCCTGATCTTTCTCAACATCCCATGGGGCCGGCCCTTCACCGTCAACGGACGGGAGATCGCCCTGCAGGGAGTGGACCTCAACATCGGCCTCCTGTTCATCCTGGCGCTGTCGGCCATGGCGGTGTATGCGGTCGTTCTCGCCGGTTGGTCGTCGGGTTCGAAGTATCCGCTCATCGGTGGCATCCGAGGCACCGCCCAGGCGATCTCCTACGAGGCGGCGATGGGCCTGTCGATGGTGTCCGTCGTGATGTTCACCGCCACGCAGGGTGACGGCGGCACACTCGTCCTCTCGGACATCGTCGCCCGACAGGCCGGCACCTACGGAGGGATCCTGCCCAGATGGAACATCATCCCCCTCTTCGTCGCCTTCGTGATTTTTTTCATCTCGATCGTCGCCGAGACGAACCGGGCGCCGTTCGATCTGGTCGAAGCAGAGCAGGAGCTGACCGGCGGATACCACACGGAGTACTCGGGCATGCGCTTCGCCATGTTCTTTCTGGCCGAGTACATCAACATCTTCTCGATGTCGGCGTTGACGGCCACCCTGTTCCTGGGCGGCTGGAACGGCCCCACCTGGGACGGTGTCCTGCCCGGGTTCATCTCCGGCATCCTTCCGACAGTGTGGTTCCTGATCAAGACGTACGCCCTCGTCTTCATCTTCTTTTGGATCCGCGCCACCCTCCCGCGGTTCCGCTACGACCAGCTCATGCAGCTGGGTTGGAAGCGGCTCATCCCCGGTGCCCTCATCTGGCTGATCCTGTCCACCGTGGTGATCGGGTTCCGCCGCTTCGGAGCACCGTGGAGCTGACATGGGCGTGATCGGGGAACTGCTGAAGGGCCTCAAGGTGACCGGCGCCGAGATGATCCGGACGGTCACCGGCAAGGAGATGCTGACGACGCAGTATCCCAAGGAGATGCGTCCCAAGCCGCAGCGCTACCACGGGCGCCACGTCCTCAACCGTTATCCCGACGGGATGGAAAAATGCATCGGCTGCGAATTGTGCGCCGGCGTCTGCCCGGCCCGCTGCATCTATGTGCGGGGCGAGGACAACGATCCGGACAACCCTGTCTCACCCGGCGAGCGGTACGGGTTCATATACGAGATCAACATGCTGCGCTGCATCTTCTGCGGACTGTGCGTGGAGGCATGTCCCACCGAGGCGATCACCATGACGAAGCTGTTCGAGTTCTCCACCACCAATCGAGAGGACGCCATCTTCACCAAGAAAGAACTGCTGATGCGCCCGGACGGTTCGGTGCCCCACATGTTCCCCGACGATCACCTGGCCGACCTGTCCGACCTCGACCATGCCGACGGGTGGCTTCGGGCCACCGCCCCCAACGGCTACTCCGAGTACGAGGGGATCCAGATGTGGCAGGGAACCCCCGGACCAGGCGACTGGTCACCCGAGCCTTCCCAGGAAGAGCGGGACCTTTGATGATTGCCGGCCGGGTTCGGCACGCTTGCTCCCTCAGCGCCGTATCTGTTGCGCCGTACAGGCGCCGTTCGGCTCGAGCTACCGCCCGTGGTGTGAGAGCCACGTGAGCGTAGAAGTCGTCATCTTCGTGCTCATGGGGATCACCGCGGTCGGCGGTGCCGTCACCGTGGTGATGGCCCGGAATCCGGTGTACTCCGGTATCGGTCTTCTCGGGACGATGCTCTCGCTCGCCGTCATCTATGTCGCCCAACTGGCCCACTTCGTAGCCGCCATCCAGATCATCGTCTACGCCGGTGCGGTGATGACTCTCTTCCTGTTCGTGATCATGCTGATCGGCGTCGACCGGGCCGAGGACACCAGCGAGAACCTCCCCCACCAGCGGCTCATCGTCGGTGGGTTGGCGCTCGTCACCGTCGGCTTCGGCATCTTCCTCGGCTTCTCCTCCGGATTCGACTGGGTTCCGGCTGCCACCGGCGATCCGGTGCCGGAGTCGACCAACGGCACCGTCCAGGCGGTGGGGGAGTCACTCTTCGGCACCTGGGTTCTCGCCTTCGAGGTCACCGCCCTGCTCCTCACGGTCGCCGCCGCCGGAGCCATCGCCCTGGCGTACTACCGGACGGGACCGAGGTCCGAGGAATGACGGCCTGTCGCAGCGCTGGTACCAGGTGGTGTGTGGTAGGTGGTAGGTCTCGCCTCCTCCCTCCTCGTCGTCCTCTGACCAGGTCGTCCGCTGACGTGCCTCCAGTGCCGCCGGGAATGGGGGCGAGGAGCGTGGACAGAATTTCGCAGCAGAAGATCACATCACGCTGCCAGTACGCCACCTACCACTCACAACTCACCACTGACTACCGGCGGGCGAGTGCTTCCTGCTGCCGAGGAGGCCGCGTGTGACGGATTGGTACATGATCCTGGCGGCTGTCCTGTTCCTCATCGGGGCGATGGGGATCCTGTTGCGACGTAACGCCCTGGTGATGTTCATGTGCGTCGAACTCATGCTCAACGCCGTCAATCTCACCCTTCTCTCCGCCGGCCGCGCCCTCAACGACCTCGACGGCCAGGTCGCCACCTTGTTCGTCCTGGTCGTGGCGGCAGCCGAGGTCGTGATCGGACTGGCCATCATCGTTTCCATCTTCCGCCAGCGCGACACCGCCTCCGTCGACGCCCTCTCCGAACTGAAGGGCTGACGGGATGACCGATCTCCTGTGGCTCGTCATCGCCCTGCCCCTCGCCGGGGCGTTCGTCCTCCACTTCTTCGGGCGATACCTACGCGAACCGCTGTCGGGATGGCTGGCCACGGGCGCCATCGCCGCCGCTTTCGTGGTCTCGGCCGTCGCCGCGGTGCCCTTCTTCCAGGGAGGGGACGTCGAAGCAGAGCAAATCGCCATCTGGGAGTGGATGCCGGCGATCGGCGCCAACTTCGAGCTGCAATGGGATCCCCTGTCGGCCCTGATGGCGCTGGTCGTGACCGGCGTGGGGTCGCTCATCCATCTGTTCGCGATCGGGTACATGCACGGCGACGAACGGTTCCATCGCTTCTTCACATATCTCAACCTCTTCGCCGCCTCCATGCTCACCCTGGTGCTGGCCGGCAACTACGGCATGCTGTTCGTCGGCTGGGAATTGGTGGGACTGTGCTCGTACCTGCTGGTGGGATTCTGGTACACCCGGCCCACGGCGGCGGCAGCCGCCAAGAAGGCGTTCGTCGTCAACCGGATCGGCGACTTCGGCTTCCTCATCGGGCTGATGGTCGTCTTCGCCACCTTCGGAACGATGTCGTATACCGGCATCTTCGAGCGGGTCGGCTCCGAGCTCACGACCGGCGCCGCCACCGCCATCGGACTCCTCTTTCTCGTCGGGGCGGCGGGCAAGTCGGCTCAGGTCCCGCTGTATGTGTGGCTTCCCGACGCCATGGAGGGCCCCACTCCGGTATCCGCGCTCATCCATGCCGCCACGATGGTCACGGCCGGCGTGTACGTCGTGGCCCGCTCCGCCCCCATCTACGCGGAGGCGCCCATCGCTTCGGGAGCGGTGGCGGTGATCGGCGCCATCACCGCCATCTGGGCCGCCTCGATCGCCATCGCCCAGAGCGACATCAAGCGTGTCCTGGCTTACTCCACCGTGTCACAGCTCGGTTACATGTTCATGGGGGTCGGTGCGACCGCCTACGTTGCGGGGGTATTCCACCTCATGACCCACGCCTTCTTCAAGGCGTTGCTGTTCCTGGGAGCCGGCTCCGTGATCCACGCCATGTCCGACGAACAGGACATGCACAAGATGGGCGGCCTCCGAAGGCGTATGCCCGTCACCGCGGCCACGATGGGAATCGCCACCCTGGCCATCGCCGGTATCCCGCCGCTGGCGGGGTTCTGGTCGAAGGACGAGATCCTCGGCTCACTGTTCGAGCGGGGCGGCATGTACGCCGCCCTGTGGATCGTCGGGCTCGTCACCGCCCTGATGACCGCCTTCTACATGGCACGCCAATGGGTGCTCGTATTCTGGGGTGAGCCGCGCTGGGAAGAAGGCGTCGAACCCCACGAGTCGCCCCGGGTGATGACGCTCCCCCTGATCGTGCTGGCGGTCCTCTCGATCGTCGCCGGGTTCGTCAACACCCCGCTGCGCTTCACCCTCGAGCATTTCCTCGAACCGGCGTTCGAGGGCGTGTCGCTCCAGCATCCGCCCGAGGGGTGGGGAATGTTCCTTCTTCTGGCCGGCCTCTCCACCTTGGCCGGGGTTGCCGGGGTAGCCGCCGCCTGGCTGGCCTACAACCGCCCGCCGCAGGCGTGGCGACGGTTCCAGGACGGCTTCGGTCGGCTGTGGACCGCATGGGAGAACGCTTACTGGGTCGACGACCTCTATGCGACGACCATCGTCGGTCCCGGCCGCCGGGGCGCCGAGCTCGCCGCCTTCCAGGTCGACGCCGGGGGGATCGACGGAGCGGTCAACGGGGTGGGATGGCTCTTCCAGCGTGTCGGCCAGTCGCTCCGGGGGCTGCAGACGGGCTACGTCCGCAACTACGGCGCCGGCTTCGCCGCCGGTCTCCTCGTGGTGGCGATCTGGCTGGTAGCGAGGGGCATATGATGGCTCGCTGGGCTCGCCGTTCTAGGTTCAATGTTCTGAGTGGTAGGTACCCCGGTCGGACTCACTCTCCTCTTCTGAGTTCGACCGGCGCGGCTGACCGCAGAAGCACCGCAGAAGAGGACCCCCTCCCGCGCCGCTCAGTCACGTACCACTTATTACCTACCACTTACCACCGCGAGCGAAGCGATCTGCCATGTTGACCTGGCTTGTCTTGTTGCCGGCCTTGGCTGCCGTGGTCGTGATGCTCGTGCCGCGACGGCGGAGCGAGGTGATCCTTCCGCTCGGGACCGCCCTGTCGGTCCTGCCGCTCGCTCTGGCGGGTTACCTCTTCGCCGTCTTCGAGCCGGTGGCCGACTATCAGTTCGTCGAGCGGGCCGCCTGGTACGAGCCGTGGGGTATCTCCTGGTATCTGGGCGTCGACGGGATATCCATGCCGCTCGTCCTACTCACCGCCATCCTCGTACCCGTTTCGTTGGCGGCCTCGGTCAGCATCGTCGACCGGCGCAAGGAGTTCGTCATCTTCACCCTGCTGCTGGAAGCCGGCATGATCGGCGTGTTCCTCGCTCTCGACCTCTTCTTCTTCTTCGTGTTCTTCGAGGCCGTGCTCATCCCGATGTATTTCATCATCGGGATCTGGGGCTCGGAACGTCGCAAGTACGCCGCCATCAAGTTCTTCCTCTACACCGCCTTCGGATCGGCGCTCCTGCTGGCAGCGGTCATCGCCATGTCGGTCCTCCACGCCGCCCAGAACGGCGCCCCGAGCTTCGCTCTGGATGAGCTCGCCGGCCTCGATTTGAGCCCGAGCACCGCCACTTTGCTGTTCGTCGCCCTTGCCCTGGCGTTCGCCATCAAGGTCCCCGTGTTCCCCCTCCACACCTGGCTGCCCGACGCCCACGTCGAGGCACCCACCGCCGGGTCGGTGTTGCTGGCCGGGGTGATGCTGAAGCTCGGGACCTACGGTCTGATGCGCTTCAATCTGGCTCTCTTCCCCCAGACGTCAGTGGACTGGGTGCCCGTCCTGGCGGTCCTGGCGGTGATCGGCATCGTCTACGGGGCGGTCGTGGCGATCGTCCAGCCAGACTTGAAGAAGCTCATCGCCTATACGTCGGTGTCCCACCTCGGCTTCATCGTTCTCGGCACTTTCGCGCTCACGTCGGGGAGCCTTCAGGGAGCCGTCATCCAGAACGTCAACCACGGTCTCACCACCGGAGCACTGTTCCTCCTGGTGGGCATGATCTACGACCGCCGGCACACGAAGAAGATCGCCGAGTTCGGCGGCCTGCAGAAGTCGATGCCGCTCCTCGCCGGATTCTTTTTGTTCATGGCGTTCGCCTCGATCGGCCTACCCGGCCTCAACGGCTTCGTCGGCGAGTTCCTGGTGCTCGTGGGGACCTTCCCCAGTCTGCCGGTGTACGCCGTCATCGCCACCTCCGGGGTCGTCCTGGCCTCGATCTACATGCTGTGGGCGTATGAGCGCGTCTTCACCGGCGTCCCCGACCGTGACGAGAACCGGGTTTTGTCCGACCTGAGCCCCCGGGAGATTGGCCTCCTCGCCCCGCTGGCGGTTCTGATCATCGTCCTGGGCCTCTACCCGAAGGTCCTCCTCGACAAGATCGAGCCGTCGACGGAGGCGATCCTCGACCGCATCGAGGCCTCAACCGATTACCGGGTGCCCGAGCCGGGCCGACTGGGTGATGTCTTCTTGGCCGGGGGCGAAGGGTGAGCCCGGTGATCGCCCAGGCCTCGATCCCCGCTCCCACCATCTCGTGGCTCGGCATCGCACCCGAGTTGGTCCTGGGACTCGGAGCAGCGCTAGTCCTGCTGATCGAGGTGCAATGGAAGCCCCCGAGGCGGGTTCTAGCCTGGACGGCGGGAGGCGTCCTCGTGCTGGGCGGAGTCATGGCTGTGGTGTTGCACCGCTACCTCGACGCCGGCAACGGCATTGACCAGCTGCCGTTCGCCGGGCTGATCGCCCTCGACGGGTTCGGAGTGTTCGCCCGCTACGTGCTCTTCGCCGTGGCCGGCCTGGGGTTGCTCGCCGCCCGGCGCATGATCGAGGAGGTCGGTCCCCGGGCGGCGGAGATGCTGGCGCTCATGCTGCTCGCCACGGCCGGGTTCTCGCTCATGGCGGTGTCCGCCAACCTGGTCATGACCTTCCTGGGCCTCGAAGTTGGTTCGATCTCGCTCTACGTCCTCGCCGGTTTCGCCCGGGAGCGGGAGGACTCGGACGAGGCGGCGATCAAGTACTTCCTCCTCGGCTCGTTCGCCTCGGCGGTCTTCGTCTACGGGGTGGCGCTGGTATTCGCCGGGACCGGCAGCTTCACCCTCCCGGCGGTGCGTGAGTACCTGACGGGAGTGGTGGTTCTCGAGCCAGGGGTCATACTCCTCGGGCTGGCTCTCGTGATTGTCGGCCTGTGCTTCAAGGTGACGGCGGCGCCGTTCCACAGTTGGGCCCCGGACGTCTACCAGGGGGCGCCGGCCGGGGCGGTGGGCTTCATGGCCGCCATCGCCAAGATCGGGGGCTTTGCCGCCCTGGTGCGAATCCTCGTCTCGGCGTTCCCCGCCATGGCGGCCGACTGGGCTCCGGTGGTGGCAACGATCTCGGCTGTCTCGATGGTGTTGGGTTCGGTGCTCGCCATCGTCCAGGACGACCTCCGCCGTCTGCTCGCCTACTCGGGCGTCGCCCACGCTGGTTTCATCCTCACCGGGCTTCTCTCGGGTGCCGACGGGACGGCTGACGTCTGGTTCTACCTCGCCGTCTACACAATCCAGTTGGTCGCCTCGTTCGCCGTCGTGGCGGCGGTGAGCGGGTCGTCCGGCAGCCGCTCGGCCCTGGCCGATTACGCCGGGCTCGCCCAGCGTCAGCCGTTCCTGGCCGCCACCTTCACCGTGATCCTGTTGGGGATGGGTGGCCTGCCGCTCACCTCGGGTTTCGTCGCCAAGTTCGGGGTGTTCACCGACGCCTGGGCGGCCGGCTACGAATGGGTCGTGGTCGTGGGGGTACTGGCGTCGGTGGTGGCGTTCTTTTTCTACTTGCGGGTCGTCGTCACGATGTACATGGACGAGCCCGACGGCGTCACATTTTCCTCTTCCGCCAGCATCCGGTGGGTCATGGGCCTGGCCGTAGCCAGCACGATCATCTTTGGAATCTTCCCCGGCCCTCTCCTCGACCTGGCCGGCAATGCGATTCCGCTCTGAGTCGCCGGTCGGAAGAAGGAAGTCGAAAGTCCGCCTGGAACCAATTGTGTTCTTCCTCCTCCTGTTGGCGGCCCTCCCCGCCTCCGCCGCCGAGCGTTCCGCCTCCGATGTAGTGCTGGTCGATGAGGGCGCAGTCATCCCTGATGACCTCTACGCCGCCGGCAACCGGGTCGTGATCGCCGGGCGCGTCGAGGGCGACCTGATCGTCGCCGCCTACGAGGACGTCACTATCACCGGCACCGTCGCAGGTGACGTCCTGGGTCTGGCCGGCTCCGTGGTGGTGCCGGGAACGATCGGTGAGTCTCTGCGGGTCGTCTCACCGCGGATCGATCTGACGGGCGAGGTGGGAGGAGACGTGTTGGTCGTCGGGTGGAACGTGAGGCTCGCCGGGGATGTCGCCAGGGAGGCGGTGGTTTGGGGCTGGGACGCCGAGCTGAGCGGCACCGTCGAGGGTGACCTCGAGGGTCAGATGCGCCGCCTGGATCTGGGCGGCACTGTGGAGGACAACGTCGACGTGACGGTGGGCCATTTGACGGTCTCGCCAGGTGCCCAAGTCCGCCAGGATCTGGGATACCGGTCCGACCGGGTGGCGGCAGGGATCGAGGAGGCCGCGGTAGGGGGCAGCGTGGTGCATCGTCTCCCGCTCCCGCCGAACATCAGGATCAGGGCGCTGATGGTCCTCGCCAAGGTGGTACTGGGTCTGATGGGCGCAGTGGTCGGCCTCCTCGTCATGTGGGCACTGCCGGCGATGTCCCAGCGTGCCGCCGGAAGCGTGACGAGCTCATGGTGGCGATCCTGGCTGCGGGGGTTGGCCGTCATGCTCTCCCCGCTGGTCATGGTGGCTCTGTCGGCAGCCCTCGTCGGTCTGTCTCCGACTGAGGCCGCCCTGCCCTTGATCGGGGTGCTGCTCCCGCTCTTCGTCGCCGTTCTTGGCCTGGTGACCGCACTCGCCTTCATCGCTCCCTCCGCCGTGTACCCTTGGCTGGGCCGGCTCGGCAACCGGCGTCGAGGCCCGGTGCGGGCTTTCCTGTACGGCGCCGGCGTCGTGATCACCGCCACTCTCATTCCCTGGCTGATCTGGGCGGTCCTGCTGTTCGTTGTCCCGGTCGGCATCGGGGGTTGGGTAGCCCCCATCCCGGCGGTTGGTGAGTCATGACTACCAAAAAACGCAAGCAGCGGGTATGACCAAATCGCGAGAGCCTGTAGCTTGGTGGTATGAGGAGGATTCCCCTCGTCGACCAGTTCTCCCGCCCGGTGCGCGATCTGCGCGTCTCGGTGACGGACCGCTGCAACTTCCGTTGCACATACTGCATGCCCAAGGAGATCTTCGGGCGGGATTACGAGTTCCTCGCCCGGGACCTGCTGCTGTCCTTCGAGGAGATCACCCGGCTGGCACGCCTGTTCGCTGAACGGGGCGTCAACAAGATCCGCCTCACCGGCGGAGAGCCTCTCCTACGCAAGGGCATCGAGGAACTGGTGGAGATGCTGGCCGGCGTAGCGGGCATCGACGATCTCACCCTCACCACGAACGGCTCACTCCTGGCTCGCAAGGCAGAAGCCCTGGCGGAGGCGGGCCTGGACCGGGTGACCGTCAGCCTCGACTCGCTCGACGACGAAGTGTTCATGGCCATGAACGACGTCGGTTTCCCCGTGGCCAAGGTGTTGGAGGGTATCGAAGCCGCCGCCGCCGCCGGTCTCACGCCGGTGAAGGTGAACATGGTGGTCAAACGGGGGGTCAACGACGGCTCCATCGTCGACATGGCGAAGAACTTCCGAGGCAGCGCCCACATCCTGCGGTTCATCGAATACATGGATGTCGGCACAACCAACGGCTGGTGCCTCGACGATGTCGTTCCGGCTCACGAGATCGTCGAGCGCATCAACTCCGTCTTCCCGTTGGAGCCGGTGGACCCCAACTATCGAGGCGAAGTCGCCAACCGCTGGCGTTACAAGGACGGTGGCGGGGAGGTGGGCGTCATCGCTTCTGTCACCCAGCCGTTCTGTGCCAGTTGCACCCGGGCGCGGCTCTCGGCGGAGGGTTCGCTTTACACGTGCCTGTTCGCCACCGGTGGCACCGACTTTCGGGCGATCCTCCGTGACGGTGCCACCGACCACGAGCTGGGTGAGGTCATCGACCGGGTCTGGGCCGGGCGGACGGACCGCTACTCGCAGCTCCGTTCGGATGCGACCACCGACCTCCCCAAAGTCGAGATGTCCTACATCGGCGGCTGAGAGATTCAGCCGATCCGGGCGGGTTAGGGTCTCGACCAGGTGATTCGACCCATCGAAGACTACGCCTTGATCGGCGACACCCAGACCGCCGCCCTGGTGGCCCGGGACGGATCGATCGATTGGTTGTGCCTGCCCCGCTTCGACTCGCCGGCATGTTTCGCCGCTCTCCTCGGTGACGAACGACACGGCAGGTGGCGGATTGCGCCCCGCAACCCCGACGCCCGGGTAGTGCGGCGGTACCGGGAGGCGACGCTCGTCCTGGAGACCGAGTTCCACACGCCTGAGGGCGTTGTCCGCCTGATCGACTGTATGCCGGTCCGCCATGAGGAGTCCGGAACCGGCGGCCGGCCGGATCTGATCCGGGTGGTGGAAGGCGTCTCGGGCCGGGTCGAGATGATGCTCGAATTGGTAGTCCGCCTCGACTACGGCAATTTCGTCCCGTGGGTGACCAAACCGCAGGGCGCCTGGACGGCGGTCGGCGGACCCGACGGTCTGGTGCTCTACACGCCAGTCGAGCTCAGGGGCGAGGACGCCACAACGGTCGCCGCCTTCACGGTCTCGCAGGGCGACAAGGTCCCGTTCGACATGGCCTGGTTTCCGTCGCATCAGACGGCACCCAAGGGGATCGATGCCCACGAGGCGGTCGAGGCGACGACAGACTGGTGGGTCGGCTGGTCCGGCGAGAACCATCACGCCGGAAAGTATCGCGCGGCGGTCGAGCGCTCATTGATCACCCTAAAGGGCCTGACCTATCGGCCGACGGGTGGCATCGTGGCTGCTCCGACGACGTCGCTGCCCGAGACGCTGGGAGGGGAGCGGAACTGGGACTACCGGTACGTCTGGCTGCGCGACGCCACCTTCACACTCCATGCCCTGATGATGGGCGGCTATCGGGAGGAAGCCTCTGCGTGGAGGGACTGGCTGCTGCGAGCGGTCGCCGGAGACCCCCGGCGTCTCCAGATCATGTACGGCGTGGCGGGCGAACGCCGGCTTCCCGAGATGGAGATCGACTGGCTGCCGGGCTATGCGAGCTCGCGGCCCGTTCGGGTGGGCAACGCCGCCTCGCATCAGACTCAGATCGACGTGTATGGCGAGGTGATGGACGCCCTGTTCGTGGCCCGCAACAACGGGTTGGAGCCGAACGAGGGCACCTGGAACATGCAGCGGGTGATCCTCGAGCACCTGGAGACGGTATGGGACTCAGACGATCACGGGCTGTGGGAGGTCCGGGGTGAGCCCCGCCCCTTCACCCACTCCCGGGTGATGTCGTGGGTCGCGTTCGACCGGGCGGTCAAGACCGTGGAGCGATCGCGCTTGGAAGGGCCGGTTGACCGGTGGGCGGCGGCGCGCGACGAGATCCGGCGGGAGGTGCTCGAGAAGGCCTTCGACGCCGAGCGCAATACCTTCACCCAGTCATACGGCTCGAGCGGCGTCGACGCCGCCCTGCTTCTTCTTCCCCAGGTGGGCTTCATCGAGCCCGACGACCCCAGGACGGTGGGGACGATCGATGCGGTGATCGAGGAGTTGAGCGTCGACGATGCCCTGATCCTGAGGTATCGGGTCGATCGGTCCGATGACGGCCTGGAGGGAGAGGAAGGAGCCTTTCTGATCTGTTCTTTCTGGCTCGTCGACTCCCTGGCACTGGCGGGCCGCACCGACGAGGCTGTTTTCCGATTCGAGCGGTTGCTGGGTCTCTGCAACGACGTCGGCCTGCTGGCCGAGGAGTACTCGCCTTCCCTGGGCCGGATGCTGGGGAACTTCCCGCAGGCGTTCAGTCATGTGGGGCTGATCGACTCGGCCCACACCCTGGTCGACGTGGGGCACAGCCCCACCGCCAGTCGCACCGAATAGCCGAATGGTCAAGGCGGGCCGAAGCGGGCCAGGCCCTCTTCAGCGGCTTGGGGCGTGTCGACCGAGAACCAGGAACGCCCGTCCTCTCCCCATTCGTGCCAGTCGACGACGGGCGCGAAGGCAACGACGTCCAGCAGGCTCTGGAGCGAACCGCCCGTCTTCAGCTCCGTCTCACCGGCATCCGCCACCCCGGGCGGATACAGGGCACAGGTGGTCTGGCGGACGCCGCCCTCAACCGGGACCACGGGCAGGTCGCCGGCCAGCTCGCCGAGGCGCTTCACCGTGTCGGTCCGTAGCCACGGCTGGTCGACCGCCACCACGATCAGCGACTCGCTGGGAAAGTGGCGCAGACACGAAACCAGACCGGCCAGCGGCCCTTGCGGACCGTCTCCTTCGTCCGGGATCGACTCCAGGCCGGCCGGGGCCTCGTATCGTCCGGCTACCACGACCCGGTGACATGCCCGGCTTAGAGCGTCCACCACCCAGTCGATCATCGGGCGTCCCGCGACGGCGTAGGTCGCCTTGTCGACTCCCATGCGGCTGCTTCGGCCCCCCGCCAGGATCACCCCGATCATGTCAGACGTTGCGGACATGATGACGAGGGTAGAGTCGGGCCGTGTCCGCCGAGCTGGTAGAGCGGCTGCGCGCAATGCGCGTTACCGATGTCGTCGTCTGGGGCCTGAGGACCAATACTCACAGCCACCACTACATCCACCGGGGGGTTTTCACCTGTTTCGCCGCCCTGGCTGGTCGCGCCGGGGTGCGCGTCCACTGGTACGACGACCTTCCCCTGAGGCGTCCCATTCGGAGACCCAACCGGCGGCGGCGGAACTACTTGATCTTCGCCAGCCCCCACTACGACGCCGATCGGCATGTCCCTTTGGTAGACGACGCTCGCTACATCCTCCACGCCGATTGGAGCCGGTCGTGGACCAGCAAACGAACGATCGATCAGTACGGGGGTCACGCCGACTCCGGTAGGGCGGTGTACTGGCGGGTTTTTCGAGGATTTCCCCCACCGGGCGACGGGTTTGAACCGCTGGCCGCCGATGAGCTGACTTTCTTCAACCCGTCGCAACGACGTCTCCTGATGCCCTGGGCCACCGACCTCTTACCCCGGCAGGTCAACACATCGATCCAGTATGTCGAGAGACGATTCCGGGCCTGCACCCTGTTCCCGGGCAATCGGGTCTTGTTCGTCGGGAGCGTATGGGCTCGAAACGAGGCGGTCATGAGACGGTTCGGGGCGGCCTGTCGTCGACACGGGCTCGATTTCGCAGTCGAAAGAATCGATGGCATGGATGAATTGATCGCCGCTACGCGGGAGTCATACATGGCGCCGGCAATCCAGGGTGAGGGGCATCGCAAGAACGTCCACGAGTTCTACCTGCCCTGTCGCATTCTCAAGAACATCAGCTACGGCGCCCTGGGAGTGACGAACAACCCGGGTGTGCACGATCTGTTCGGCAAGCGACTGATCTACGCAGAGGACGAAGATCTCCTTCTCGGTCGCTATGCCGCCCGGGTGGCGAGGTTCGGCCAGTCGGCGCTCGAGGACATGATCGACTTGATGGAGCTTGTGCGTGAGCGCCACACGTATGTGAATCGTCTGACACATTGCCTCCGGCAGCTCAACTAGCCGGCTTCGGACCGTCGTCCCCATCGGTGAACGGCGTCTCCCGCTTCTTTCCCCCGGCTTGCGCCTCCCACACGATCCTGCCCTCCTGTGGCGTTTGGTGGAAAGCGCGATGTCCGTGGGCCCGGACACGAAGTCGATGCCTGCCTCCGCCAGCTTCTCTACGGCACGAGGCGAGTCGACGAACGGCACCGGGAGGGCGGGGTGCCGTTCGGCCAGGACCAGCTCCAAGCGCTTCGCCTGCCACTCTTCCCAACTCAGGCCGATCTCCCGGGCAACCTCGTGGACGAAAGCCTCGTCCTCGTACTCACGGAGGAACGGCGTCTCCCGCAGTCGGACGCCCAGGGGCGAATCGTCTAGGTGGCCCTCCAGCGGGCTGATCCTCACATTCAGCTGGCTGGCCCTACGTGGAAGGTCGTAGAACAGATCCAATTCCGGAGACAGCCCGTTGACGTCGATGTTGGCGTCGCTGGCGATACCGACGAGGAGACGGTCCGGATCCAGCGACGAGACCAGCGAATCGGCCAGATCGACGGCGATCGAGGCGGGGATTCGCCCGACACACCGCCTAGCGGTGAGGGATCCGCAGGGACGGGAAGGGGCGACGCCGGAGGAGTTGGCACCGCTCTGCGTCGGCGGAAGAAGGGCATCGTCATCCTGGCGTCACCTGGCTACGTCACGAACGGACGAGAGACTACCTTCCCCGACATGCTTTCTCGTCCGGTGCTGGCGTTCCTCATCGCCGCCTGGACTCTCCTGTCCTGGGGTGGGCGGATTCGGTTGCTCACCGGCGCCGAACAGGCGGATCCGGGCAACTTGATACGAATCGGCGGATCGCTCCTCGTGGGGGCACTGGCGGCGGTCGCCCTGCTCCAGTTTCCCCGAAGCCTTGGGGAGCGGTGGCTCCTCACGCTCTTCGCTGCCTGGACGACCGCGATCTGGGTGAGGTCGCTGGTCACAGTCTGGCTCGGTGAACAGTCGCCGGCTTTCAAGGCCGTCCACACCGCGTTGGCCCTCGGCTACGTCGTGCTGGCCTACCTGGCCGTTCGGGTTGGATGGAACCGGGGAGGATGACGGTTTGCCCCACCTCCGTAGTGGAAATAGCATCCAGGCGTTAGGCACGCCTATCACGCCATGTCAGGCAACCGAGAGTCCGTTCCGATATGTCCCTCAGAACCCCCACGCTGCTTCTGGTCATCGCCGGCGCAACCCTCTCAGCCTGCGGCCTCGCCTCCTCGCTGAGCGGTGGCGAAGACGTCGTTCGCGTCTACTCCGGCCGCCACTACGACCTCGAGCAGGCCTTCGAGGACTTCGCCGAAGAAACCGGCACGTCGGTCGAGTTCCTGTTCGGAGGTGACGCCGAACTGCGGGAGCGTCTGGAGACGGAGGGTGACAACAGCCTGGCTGACGTTTTCATGACGGTCGACGCCGCCAACCTGCAGATCGCCGCCCAGGCCGGCCTCCTCCAGCCGCTCGACTCGGAGGTTCTGACCGAGGCCGTGCCGGAGAATCTGCGTCACCCCGACGGTCTCTGGATGGGTCTCTCGAAACGGGTTCGCACGATCATGTACCACCCTGACCGCGTGGAGCCTTCCGAGCTCTCCACCTACGAGGACCTCGCCGACCCGCGTTGGGCGGGACGGCTGTGCATGCGCGACTCGGCCAACGTCTACACCCAGTCGCTCGTCGCGAGCCTCATCGCCCATCACGGCTACGACGAGGCCCTGGCGGTGGTGAGCGGATGGGTCGAAAACGAAGTCGAGATAATCGCCAACGACATCCGGATCCTCGAGACCATTGCCGCCGGTGGGTGCGACGTCGGAATCACCAATCACTACTACCTGGCTCGGCTGATCGAAGACGATCCCAACTTCCCCGTTCTGCCGTTCTGGGCCAATCAGGACGACCGGGGCGTCCACGTCAACATATCGGGCGCCGGAGTGGCCGTCGACGCCGATGACCCCGAACTCGCCCGTGAGCTGATCGAGTGGCTGGCGACAGACGGTCAGGAATCGTTCGTCTACGGCAACCATGAATATCCAGTCAATCCCCAAGTCGAGCCGCCGCCGCTGGTGCAGGATTGGGGTGCATTCGAGGAGGACCCGCTCAACGCCGCCGACTTCGCCTCGCTCAACGCCGACGCCATCCGCTTGATGAACGAGGCCGGCTACGACTGACCGGTACCGATCTCCAACCGGCCGTCGCCCGCTATGGACCGCTGTCACGGCAGGGTTGGTGGGCCTGCTGCTGTTACCCATCCTGCTCGTCGGGGCCAGGTCTCTGAGTCCATCGGGGGAGGCGTGGAGCCAGCTCTGGGCAGGGCCGCTCCCGGGGATGCTCTGGACCACGCTCTGGTTGCTCGTCGGGGTGGGTCTGGGCACGCTGGTCCTTGGCGCCGGGCTGGCCTGGCTGGTCACCGCCTATGAGTTCCCGGGTGCCGGGTTCTTCGGCTGGGCTTTGGTCTTGCCCCTCGCCATGCCGGCCTACATCCTCGGGTTCGTCTTCCTGGCAGTGTTCGACTTCGCCGGCCCCGTGCAGACCTTCCTCCGGGGCGTAATCGGGAGTGACGCATGGTTTCCCGACGTGCGGTCCCTCCCCGGGGCTGCCATCGTGCTCTCTCTCACCCTCTACCCATACGTCTACGTACTGGGCAGGGCCGCTCTCCGCCAGCAGGTTCCCTCGTCGTTCGAAACGGCCCGCACACTGGGAGACGGGCGCCTGCGCGCCGCCCGGCGCGTGGTCCTGCCCCTGATTCGTCCGGCACTGGCGGCGGGTCTGGCGATCGTGATGATGGAGACCCTGACCGACTTCGCCACCGTCCAGTACTTCAACGTCGACACCGTGTCCGTGGGCGTCTATCAGGTCTGGCGGGGGATGTTCAACCGGGCCGTGGCGTTCGAGCTGGCGGCTCTCGTGCTGGGAGTCGCGCTGATCGTCATCGCCGCCGAACGGGTTCTTCGGGGAGGGTTGCGGTTCTATCAACGCGGGCCGGGACGCGACTTCGAGCGGGGAAGACTGGGGGGGTGGAGGGCGGCCTTCGCCACCACCGCGTGCGGTGTCGTGCTCGCCCTGGCGGTCGGGATTCCGATTCTGCAACTCGGCGCCTGGGCGGTCGGCTCCACGGCTCAGGTAGAGGCAACCCGGATCTTCGAGACGCTGGGCAACAGCCTGGGGATCGCGGTGGCCTCGGGAGTGGCATGTGTCGGACTCGGCTTGCTCGTCGCCGGGGGCGCCAGGCTCAGCGGATCCCCCCTGGCGCTCCGCATCCGCCACCTCGCAACCGTGGGCTACGCCGTTCCCGGACCTGTCGTCGCGATGGGCGTGCTGGTGCTGATCGGGGCGGCCACCGGTCTGATCTCAGGCAGCCCGGCGGTCACGGTGGTGGTGTCCCTTCTCGGCCTGGTCTACGCGTACACCGTCCGGTTCACCGCCGTCGCCTACGGGTCGGTGGACGCCAGCATGGAAGCGATCACGCCCGGCGTCGTGGACGCCGCCCACACCCTCGGCTCCGGCCCGGGCAACGTGCTCCGTCGGGTTCATCTCCCACTGGCCCGGACGGGAGCGGCGGCCGGGATGGTGCTCGTCATGGTCGACGTCTTGAAAGAGCTCCCGATCGTCCTGTTGATTCGGCCCTTCGGGCTGACCACGACCGCAGTCTGGGTCTGGGAGCTGGCCTCCGAGTCGCGTTGGGAGTCGGCGGCCATCCCCGCCCTTCTCATCGTGGCGGTCGCCCTGATCCCCGTGCTGGTCTATCTGCGACGGGGCAAGTTGGGGGAGATGGCGGCCTATCAGACTTACCAGCCTGAGATCGAAACCCCCACACCGGCAGGTGTTCCATGACCGCCGTTAGGCTCGCCGTACGGTTGAGGTACGGAGCCCCTCACGATAGGATCAGATCGTGACGGAACCGGCCATCCACCCGGGCCGCCTCGTCGTCGAAGGAGTCTCGAAAACCTTCGGAGGTCAGCCCATCCTATCCGGCGTCGACCTCACGGTCGAGGCCGGTTCGACCGTCGTGCTGCTCGGTCCGAGCGGATGCGGCAAGACGACCCTGTTGAGGATCGTCGCCGGGTTGGAGACGGCGGATTCCGGCTCTGTCTCCCTAGGCGAGCGGCGTCTGGCCGGATCGAGCCTACATCTCCCCGCCGAACGGCGCCGGATCGGGATGGTGTTCCAGGACTGGGCTCTGTTTCCCCATCTCGATGTCGCCGCCAACGTGGGCTACGGCCTCGACCGGGAGGAGCGCAACTCCGGACGGGTGGAGGAAACACTCGAGTTGGTCGGCCTGGATAGGTTCGGGTCGCGCATGCCCCATACCCTCTCCGGAGGCCAGCAACAGCGTGTGGCCATCGCCCGGGCGATCGCTCCCCGTCCCGAGGCGCTACTTCTCGACGAGCCGTTCTCGAATCTGGATGCGGCCCTGCGCGCCCAGGTTCGCTCGGACACGCACGCTCTGCTCCACGAGATCGGCGTCACCGCCCTGTTCGTCACCCATGATCAAGAGGAAGCGTTCGTTCTCGCCGACGAAGTGGCGATCATGCGCGACGGGCGGATCCGTCAACAGGGTGACCCCGATGTCGTCTACTCCCATCCCGTGGATCCCTGGGTGGCGGCGTTCGTCGGCGACGCCAACGTCTTCGACGTCGATGCCGCCGGGGGAGTCGCCTCTTCGCCGGTCGGCACCCTCTCCCTGGCCGATCGGGTCGATGGCTTCTGCCGGGTGCTGGTCCGACCCGAGGAACTGGAGATCGGGCCAGGTGACGAGGGCGAGGTGGTGGCAGTCGAGTACTACGGCCACGACACGACCTACCGGGTGGCTCTGCCCGAGACCGAAGTGGTGGTGCGGGCGATGAGCCGTCCCCGCGTCCGTGTCGGCGACCGCGTCCAAGTGGCCTATCGCGGCCCCGAGGTGGTCGTCTTCCCCGCCGCCGACACCCCCACACCAGTCGGGGCGTGACCGTCGCCGTCCTGGGCGGCGGACCGGCCGGACTCTACGCCGCCCTCCTCCTTGCCCGTCGCGGGATCGAGGTGACGCTCTTCGAACAGAGTGACCGGGCGGGCGGTCTGGCGGGCGGTCATGTGGTCGACGGCCAACGCGTCGACTACGGAAGCCATCGCCTCCATCCGTCGATTTCCCCTGAGATACTCGCCGACCTGAGGTCGATGCTCGACCTTCGAGAGAGACGGCGCCACGGCCGCATTCGCCTCGGTGACACCTGGCTCCCCTTTCCGCTGTCACCGGGGGAGGTGGTCCGATCGCTTCCGCTTCGCATCCAGGGTCGGCTCGCCGCCGGAGCCGCGGCGGCTCTGTTTCAGCCGGCCTCAAGCCGAACCTTCGCCGACGTGGTCACCACAGGACTGGGTCGCCCGATGGGCGATCTCTTTTACTTCCCGTACGCCGAAAAGATCTGGGGAGTAGCGCCCGACGACCTGTCGGGCGAGCAAGCCCGGCGCCGCATCGGCGCCGACTCACCGCTCAAGCTCCTTCGGAAGACATTCGGATCTAGGTCGGGACGCGCCTTCTTCTACCCCCCAGATGGTTTCGGGGCCATCCCCCGTGCTATCGCCACGGAGGCGGAGAAGGCCGGGGCGGCTATCCGTCTGGGCGAGAAGGTGATGGGCTTGGTCCGGTCCGGTTCCGGCTGGGAGGTGACGACATCCGCCGGTTCCGCTTCCTTCCGCCTGGTTCTCTCTACTCTGCCGGTCTCGCTCCTCGCCCGCATGCTTGCCCCTCCCGCTCCCGTGGCGGAAGCGGCGACCGGGCTCCGAACGCGGGCGATGGTTCTCATCTACCTGACCGTTCCCGCCTCGCGCTGGACGGACTACGACGCCCACTATTTCCCCGGCCGGGAAATCCCTTTCACCCGGATCTCCGAGCCGAAGAACTACCGCGAGTCGGGCGGCGACCCGCCGGATCGAACCGTGATCTGTGTCGAGATTCCCTGCGATCCAGGCGATGCGGTGTGGGGAGCAAACGAAGCGGAGTTGGCGGCGTTGGTGAGAGCTGGAATCGAGAGTCAGGGCCTGCCTGATCCAGGTGGCCGCATCCAGGTGGAGAGGCGGCGCCACGCCTATCCGGTGTACCGGGTCGGTGTCGAGGAGACCTTGGCGCAGGTCTACTCGTGGCTGGACGGTCAGCCCGGCTTGATCACGTTCGGCCGCCAGGGCCTGTTCGCCCATGACAACACCCACCACGCGCTGGCCATGGCCCATGATGCTGTGGCGTGCGTCTCCGCCGACCTCGACTTCGACTCCGCCGGCTGGTCTGCCGCCCGGGAGCGTTTTGCCCGCCACGTGGTCGAGGACTGAGCCTCAGGTGGTGTTGAGCTCCCGGTAGACCGCCGGCACCACCGAGCGCAGATATCGACCCAGGCGTATGAACGACCGCCCCGTGGTACGGAAGCTGTAGCTGATCGGCACTTCGGTGTAGGTCATGCCCTTTGCCAGGAGGTCCAGCGTGAGCACCTGGGCATAGTTGAAGTCGTGGATGATCTCGGCTGCCGCCGCCCCTCGAGGTGAGAAGGCCCGGTACCCGCTCTGGCCGTCTGTGATCCATCGGCGAGCCACCCACGACAGGACCAGTGTCAGCATGCGGTTCCCGAGGCGGCGGTGGAGATGCATCCGTTGGATGTCGCCGGTGAAGCGTGACCCGACGACGTAGTCGGCTTCGCCGCCGAGGATGGGCTCCACCATGCGCCCCAGCTCCTCGGGGGCGTATTCCCCGTCGGCGTCACAGAAGGCGATCGCCGCCGGCCGTCGCGCCAGGGCCTCGCGCATTCCCTGCCGCACTGCCGCCCCCAGGCCGTGGTTGGACCCGAGCGACACCACCGTGGCTCCCGCCTGCCTCGCCTCCTCGGCGGTGGCGTCGGTGGATCCGTCGTCGATGACGAGACAGACGACCTGCCGGCCCTGGACCTCCGCTGGTACCCGTGAGACGACATGGGAGACGCAGGCCGCCTCGTCATGGGCGGGCATGAACAGCACCACCGGGGCATTCGCCTCCGGCTCGGTCCAATCCTCGGCGGGCGTCTGGGAGGGGGAGAGCCGCAGCCGGCCGAAGAAGCCAGGGTCGGGGACGAAGAGCGCCACCGCCCCTGTCGCCAGCGAGTAGAGCGTCTTGACAGCGTGGGCGGTTACGACAACTGCCAGCGCCGTGGCGGCGTCCTGACCGGCGATCACCAGGGCGGCGGTGCCACCGGCTTCGTAGGTCCCGAATCCTCCCGGCGTGAAGGCGACAACCTGCGCGATCACCGCCGCGGCGGTGGCCATCATCGCCTCGCCGGCAGTGAGGGGGGCGCCGGCCCAGATCGCCGCCTGCCAGATGACGACGGACTCCAGGGCCCAGGCCGCGGCGGTGGCGATCAATGCCACCGGGCCGGGGAGGACGGCCTTTTCGCCTCGCCGGCGGAGGCGGAGCAGCCAGCCGATGCCAAGTGCCGCCGCCAGCACCGCTCCTCCGGCCACCAGCCAGACCGGAAAGGAGCCTCCTAGCCGACCGAGCCCGGCCCACGCCCCGAGCGCCGCCAGGGTGACGACGTCCGCCGCCCGCAGAGTCACCGTCGAGGCGGTCGCCGCGCCCCAGCGGATCCTCGCCCGCCGGGCAACGCTCACCACTCGAAGGGGCTCGCCCATGCGAAACGGCAGAACGTGGTTCGCCGCCAGGGAGACGTGGAGCGCGGCCAACGCCTGGCCGAAGGCGAGGTCGGGCAGGATCTTGTGCCAGGCCACGGCCCGCAAACCGAAGGCGGCGCCGAATGCGGCCAGGGCCACGACCAGTCCGATCGGGTCCGACGAAAGAGATTGCCAGACCCGGGTGAGACTGGTCCGGTCGACCGTTTGCAGCAGAACCCAGAGGATTGGCGCCACAGACAGCACAGACGCCGCGACGAGAATCCGGCGCAGGCGATGCGTCAAGCGTCCCTCAGGCAGGCTATTCGGCTTGCCGAACATCATGTGTGAGGGCGACTTTACACGCTCGTCGTAGGGTTATTAGGCTCGCCGCGTTCATGAAGGCTTTGGTGACTGGATCGGCGGGGTTCATCGGACGGCACGTCGTCGCACGGCTTCGATCCGGCGGACACGACGTCGTGGGCCTCGACAGACGTCCCAGCGCTTCTACCGATCGTACCCTCGACCTGGCGGACCGCCGAAGCCTGACCGGCCTGGCATCACTTCTCTCGGATGTCGACGTGGTGTTTCACCTGGCGGCTCGCCCCGGTGTGCGTGACTCGCATCCGCATATCGAACAGATCCGATTTCGCGACAACGTGGTGGCCACCCACAACCTGTTCGAGGCGGCTCCGGCCCACGTGGCGATCGTCGTGACCTCCTCCTCGTCCGTGTACGGAGGCGCCGGGCGGATGGGTGGGTTCGTCCGTCCCTGCCGGGAGAGCGACCCGCTGGCCCCGAGAGGCGGTTACGCCACCTCCAAGGTGGAGGTGGAACGCCTCAGCCAGGAACGGCGTCGGGGAGGAGGGAGGGTGAGCGTCATTCGACCGTTCACGGTGGTCGGAGAGGGCCAGCGCTCCGACATGGCCCTGGCCATATGGTCCGACGCCATCCGCCACCGGCGACCGATTCGCCTGCTCGGGTCGCCCGACCGGGTTAGGGACGTGACCGATGTCCATGCGGTCGTCCGCGGCCTTATCCAGGCGGCGTCCGTGGGACACGACGGGGTACTCAATTTGGGCACCGGGGTCGGTCAGCGGCTGTCGGACCTGGCGGCCGCCCTCCTTCGAGCATCCGGGGGCGCGACCGAGGTCGTCGTGGCGGATGCCCCTGAGGAGGAAGCGGAGATCACCCTGGCCGACACCACCCTGTGCGGCCAGGTGCTGGGATTCGTCCCCGTGACGGATGTGAACGCCGTGGCGCGACGGGTGTGGGAATCGTCGGTGACGATGCGGCGCGTCGGAGCAAGCGCCCGATGAGCCGGCGGAAGTTCGCCTGGTTGTTGGGCGCCGCCTTTCTCGGTGTGACGGTGATCACCGCCCTGGGCGTGGAAGTGAGGGCAACCTACGGCGCCCAGACCACCGCCGACGAGCCGCAGTACCTGCTTTCGGCGATGAGCCTCTGGGAGGACGGCGACCTGGATATTTCCGACGAGATCGGCGACGAGCGGTACCGCGACTTCCACGAGGTTCTGCTGCCTGCTCAGACGGAGCCACTCCCGGACGGTCGGCACATCAGCCCCCACGACCCATTGCTCCCTCTCCTGCTGGCCGTGCCGGTCGGACTGGGCGGCTGGGTCGGGGCCAAGCTCTTCCTGGCCGGCCTCGGGGGGCTCTTGGCCGCATCCATGGTCTGGGTGGCCCATCGCCGGTTGGGAGCGCGACCGTCGACCGCACTAACGGTCGTGGGGATCTTCAGCCTCGCTCCGCCGCTGGCGATCTATGCCACCCAGGTCTATCCCGAGGTGGCCGCCGCCTTGGCCGTCACGGCCGGGATCGCCGCTCTCCTCGGTCCGCCGCGGCCGTTGTCGGTCATGGTGGCGGCGGCGGCGGTCGTCGTCCTACCCTGGCTCGCCGTCAAGTACGTCCCCGTGGCCCTGGTACTCGCCGTGGCGGCGCTCCGCTGGGCCTCGGGTCCTGCCCGGAAGTGGCTCCTAGCCACGCTGGCGGCGGCGGGCGCGGTATACGTTGCGGCCCACCTCGCCCTCTACGGTGGTCTCACCGCCTATGCCACCGGCGACCACTTCCTAGGCGGCGAGTTCACGGCGGTCGGAGTGGAGCCGGATTGGTGGGCCCGGTCTAGCCGACTGATCGGCCTGCTCGTCGATCGAGGTTTCGGCCTGGCTGCCTGGCAGCCGGCCTTTCTACTCGTTCCCCTGGCGGCCGCTCACCTCATGCGGCGCCGGACGACAGCTTCCGCTCTCCTCGTGGCATTGCTGGCCGCCGGCTGGCTTTCGGCGACCTTCCTCGCATTGACGATGCACGGCTGGTGGTTCCCCGGACGCCAGCTCGTCGTCGTCCTGCCGGCGGCCGTCCTCCTGGTGGCCCGGTGGGCCGACGGAGCGAGTTTTCGCCTGTTGTTTGCGGCCGGCCTGGGAGTCGTCGGTGTCGGGGCCTTCGCCTTCCTGCTCGCACAGGGCCGAGCGGGTGACCTGACCTGGGTGGTGGATTTCGGCTCCACCAACTACCCGCCCTACCGCCTCTACTCCGGCCTGCTCCCCGACTACATGGATCCGTCGCCCGCAACCTGGATGCGACATGGCGCCTGGCTGGCGGTGCTCATCGTCGTGATGGTCCGCCAAGGTATCTCTCACCGAGCACCCGTGTGGCGCCCGAAGAAGGTCGAACGAGAAAGGCACGCAACATGAAACCCAAGACCACGATGACGCTCGTCATGGCGCTCGCCCTGTTGGCAGTCACCGCCTGTGGGAATGACGAAGGTGCCACGGTCCGCGATCTGGGGGCCGACGGCTCTGCCTCCGGATCCGCCTCGGCTTCCGGATCCGCTTCGGCCTCTGGATCTGCTTCGGGCTCTGCATCGGCGTCCGGCTCTGCGTCCGGCTCCGCTTCGGCTCCGGCATCCGGTTCGGCGTCGGCCTCGGGCTCCCCTTCGGCTTCGGCCTCAGGAAGTGAGGCAGAGGTGGCTGATGGCGACTATGCCTACGCCACCGACGTGAGTGCCCATCGGCTGGTCACCGAGGACATCTGCGAGATCAATGAGTTGCTCGAAGCAGAATCGATCGATTTCGACGCCGTGGCCACCCTCTACCGGGAAGGGGAGCATTCGGTCAACGACGACGGGTCCGTGCGCTCGATCGGCGGTTTCGCCACCGCCACCGACAGGGCGCACGGTCTGGCGGACTACTACGGGACTCCGACTCCTCTCGACGACTTCGTGTCGGCCGCCCTGGAAGGCACGGGCTTGTTCGAAGGCACGTCCGAAGGTGTCCGGCGGCAGGGCGTCCAGAAGGGGATCCAGAACCAGGTGATGGTCGCCTGGACGGAACACGAGCTGAACAGCGCTTTGGCCAAGGCCTCGGAGGGTGACTTCGACCCCCAATCGGGGGCGGTTCACAACTGGGATGAGGCCTGGGCGTTCTATCACGGAGCCGAACCCGACTGTGCGCCCTACTCGACCGCCGAGAAGCGAGCGGACGATTTCGGGACCATGACGGACGGTGTCTCGGCCGCCAACGCCGAGATAGCCGACGCGATGAACGCCGGACGCGACGCCTTGCTCGCCTCTGACGCCGCCGCGGCGGAGGACGCGGCCGAAGCGGTCCGTCGTGCCATCGTCGTTACCTACTCCCAGGCCGCCATCCGCTACGCCACGATCACCGCCGACGACGTAGCCGCCGGCGACGCCGAGGCCGCCGCTACTCACCAGGCCGAGGGTTACTCCTTCTGGCGGGTGATCGAGGCGACGGCAGCCGATGCCGGTGCCGACGTCGAAACGATCAACGGCATCCTGTCCCTGGACAACGAACCGGCGGCCAACGGGGGAGGCGACGAGGTCCGTGCCGCCCTCCAGCCCGCCTGGGACGCTCTGGGCATCACGTCCAACGACATCGGAAACCTCCAATGAGCCGTTTTCGCGCACCGTTTGCACGCTATGACGTGCAAACG
>DATABS010000074.1:0-11667 GCA_036259475.1 Acidimicrobiia bacterium
TGCGGGCTGCGCTCCAGGCGCGCAGCCCGGTGCGGTGGCGTTTCTGGAAGCGGATTCGCTCCGGCGAGGCCGACCCGTTCCAGCATGTGCCTGGCTTCCTCTTCGATTGCGTCGCCGGAGCGAATCCGCTTCCAGAAACGCCACCGCACCGGGCTGCGCGCCTGGAGCGCCACCCGCACGTTGTCGACCGTAGACAGACTGAGGAAGAGGTTCGAGACCTGGAAAGTCCGCGACAGCCCCATGCGGGCGCGACGGTGGACCGACAGACCGGTGACGTCGTGGCCGAAGAGGAATATCCGACCCTCGGTGGGGCGGAATTCCCCGGCAATCAGCCGGAAGACCGTTGTCTTGCCCGCCCCGTTGGGACCGATGATCGCCAGCCGCTCCCTCGGGCCGACCTCGAGGCTCACCCCGTCGACGGCGGTGACCCCACCGAAACGCTGGACGACCTCGTCGAGCACCAAGACGGAAGCATCCTCACCCGACCCCGAAGGATCGGGTGAAGAAGGCCTCGACGTCCCCGCGTCGGTCAATTCCCCTGGTAGTCCCGGGTGAACACTGGGTTCTCCATGTACTCCTCGGGAGACTTGTTCCAGAACTGGCTCACGTCCTCGAACGTCTCGTCGACAACAGCCCAGAGGGTTCCGTCCTCGCGCTCCACGATGTCGGTGACGTAGACCGGTCCCACGACGTTGTTGTAGTCGTCGAATTCGAGGGGACCGTAGAGGCTGTTGTCCAGCGACACGCCGCGGGCGGCGTCGATGAACTCCGACCCGTTGACTTGACCACCGGTGGTCGCGAGCGCCTCGGCCACCACCCGGGCCATCATGTAGCTGCCGGCTGCGTAGAGCGAAGGGATCTCGCCGTGGGCGTCCTCGTAGGCTGAGACGAACGCCTGCACCTCCTCGGAGTCTCTTCCCTCGACCCAGTAGGTGAAGCTCTTGACGGCTCCCATGGCCTCGGCGCCGACCTCGCGCAGGAACACCTGGTCGGCGAAACAGCAGTTGCCGATCATCGGGATCGTGCCGGCCATTCCGAAGTCCGACCACGCCTGGAAGAGCTGGATGGCGTCGGATCCACCGGCGGATCCGATGAACACAACGTCGGGTGCGGTCGACTGGATCTGGGTCACGTAGGTGCTGAAGTCCTGGGTGCCGAGCGGGTGCCAGATCTGCTCGACCACCTCGCCGCCGGACTCGGTGAAGGCGCTGACGAAGCCGCCGCAACTCTCCCAACCAAAGGCGTAGTCCGGACACAGTGTCACGGCAGTCTGGTGATCTTGCTCGAAGGCCCACTGCCCGGCGGGGAAGTTCGTCTGGCTGGACGTGTAGCCCACGCGAAGGACGTGCGGGTCGGCTTCGCGCTGAGTCAGGTCGTCGGCGGCCGTGATGTGGAGGGTGGGAATGCCCTGTCCCGCCACGTATTCGGCCACGGCGTAGGCGGTGTTGGCGAGAATGGGCCCGGCAACGATGTCGACCTGCTCCTCCTCCACCAGTCGGCGTGCCTTGGTGAGGGCGATCTCGGGATCACCGGCGTCATCCTCGAAGACTGTCTCGACCGTGACGCCTCCGGCGGTGTCGCCGTTCTGCTCCCAATACATCTCCCAGCCCCGCTGCATGTCGGTCCCGAGGGCGGCCACGAAGCCGGTGGTCGGAGAGATGAATCCCACCGTCACCGTGCCGTCGCCGGCAGCGGCGGTGCTGTCCGTGGCGGGCTCGGTCGTCTCCGTGCCGCCGGTCGTGGTGTCGGGGGTCGCGGCGGCAGTCGTGTCCGGTGCCGCGGCGGAAGTGGTGGCAGTGGTGGCGGCGCCGTCGTCACCGGGTGTCCCACAGGCCGCGGCGACCAGTGCCACCACGGCGAGCAGCAGACTGAGAGTGAATCCTCTGATCGGGCGGTTGTTTCGTTTCAGCATCAGTTCCTTCCCCTGGGTCGGCACCTCGGTTCGAGGCACGTTGTTCGCAGCGTAGCCGGTTTTCTGCAAACGTTTGAAGGCGTCTTCAGGCCGAAGTGTGTGTCGTCGCCTCGGGTTCGATCGATTCGGCCGGCTTCTGGGGCCGATCGGTCTCGGGCCGGAGGCGCCTGGGCAACTGGCCGATCAACCCCTTGGGCATGAAGATCACCACCGCGATGAACGCGAGGCCGAGCAGCGTGGGCCACCGCTCCACGTACGAACTGAGCCAGTGTTCCGCCCCGACCACCACGGCCGCCCCCGCCAAGGGCCCGAACAAGGTTCCCGTCCCACCCAGGATGACCATCACCACCGCCATCGCTGAACGGGCGAATGAGGCGGCCGCGGGGCTGATGAACTCGGAGTTCCACACCGCCAGGACGCCGGCGATGCCGGCCAGTAGCCCTGAAAGCATGGTTGCGATGAACTTGGTGGCTGCAACGGAATAGCCGAGGCTGGCAGCACGGGTCTCGCTGTCGCGCACCGCCCGCAGCGTGAGGCCGAAGGGCGAGCGCCGCATCACCCAGATCGCCAGAAGGGCCAAGACGAAAATGGCCGCGGTGAAGAAGTAGAACTGCCACCAGAGGTCGACAAAATCGGGGCGGACGATGCCGGTGAGGCCGTTCTGGCCTCCGGTCAGGCCGGAAAGACGTAGGGCGAGTCCGTAGGCCACCATGCCCAAGGCGAGGCTGATCATGAGGTACACGATCCCCCGCGTGTACATGGTGGTGAGGCCGAAGACGGCTGACACCACCAGCGCAAGACCGAGGGCGAGCAGCACACGGGAGCCGACCCCCATGCCGTTCAGTGTCGCCCAGGCGATTCCATAACTGGCCGCAGCGGCGATGCCGGCGTGGCCGATCGAGACGAGCCCCGCCTCACCGGCCAGGAGGTTGATGCTCATGGCTACGAGGCCGGAAATGAACACCAGGGTGATGAGGGAGATGACGAAGCTGGGCAAGACATAGGGGGCGGCATACACCGCTCCGAGCCCCGCAGCCGAAAGAACTAAGGCGGTGAGGCGGCTCATTCGGGCATCCCGAACAGGCCCTGCGGCCGAAGCACGAGAACGAGAGCCATGGGGGCGAACACCGCGAAGTAAGAGAGCTCGGGGATCCACACGCGAGCGAAGGAGTCGATCAGCCCAATCAGGATGCTGCCCACGGCCGCTCCCTCCACGCTTCCGAGGCCACCAACGATCACGACCACCAGGGCGAACAGAAGGATGTCGGTGTCCGCCCCGGGCCGCATGGTGAGTTGCCCGGCGGCTGCGACTCCGGCGAGGCCGGCCAAAGCGGAACCGAATAGGAACATTCCGGCGAAGACCCGATCGACGTTGATGCCCATCATCCCGGTCATCTCGCGGTCGTCCACGCCGGCCCGCATGATCGCCCCGATCCGGGTCTTACGCTGGACGACGTACAGGCCCAGCCCGATGGCAAGAGCCAGAACGATCATGAACAGCCGGTAGCGGGGATAGCCGAAGCTTGCGAATGACAGGGCACCCGAAAGCAGCTCAGGCGCTTGAAGCGATTGGGGATTCCCCCCGAAGATGGCCAGGGCGAGGTCGCCGATCACGAACGCGATCCCGACGGTCAAGAGAACTTCGGGAAGCTCGTTCCCTCGAACCCGTCGGAGAAGGAACCGCTCGGTGATGACGCCGATGCCGGCCGCCGCCACCGCGCCGGCCAGCAGAGCGAGGAAGAAGCTGCCGGTGGCGGCGACGGTGACTATGCCTACATACCCGCCGGCCAGGTAGAGAGCCCCATGCGCCAGGTTCACGATCCGCATCAGACCGAAGACGAGGGTGAATCCGCTGGCGAGCAGGAACAGAAGTGCGCCGAAACTGAGGCCGTTCATCACCTGAACCAGGATGAAGTTTGCTGACAACGTGGGTCTCGATTGCTAAGCGGTCCGCGGCTGGGGACTCCCGATCGAATGCCGCGGGACGCTAGCACGCCTTCGGCCCGGCCCGACGGCGAAACACAGGCCGACACGGAGCCGCTTTGGTCGTTCCTCGGTACACCCCACACCGGCCGGCGATGGCGGTCAGGCATTCGAGGAACCCCCGATCGCGGCTCTCAGTACCCGAGCGACGGGTCGATCACCCCGATCAGCGGCTCTCCCGCAGCCCAGCGTCTGATGTTGTCCGTGAGGCGGCGAACGGCGGCGGGTAGGGTCAGGTCCGGGGGGTTGGCGGTGTGGGGGGTGATGAGGCAGTTGTCGAAACGCCAGAGAGGGTGGTCGTCCGGCAACGGTTCGGGGTCGGTGACGTCGAGGCAAGCCGCCCCGATTCGGTTGTTGGCCAGAGCCTCGACCAAAGCGTCGGTGTCGATGAGCCGTCCCCGGGCTACGTTCACCACGATGGCGTCTGGCCGCATGGCTTCGAACCGGCGGCGGCCGAGAAGGCGAACGGTGTGATCGGTGACGGCCGCGGCCAGCACCACGACGTCCGCTTTCGACACGACCGCATCGATGTCTGTCGTGACCCGGGTTGCCCCGTCGAGGGGCAGGCCTCGATGGCGAACGACGACAATCTCGCACCCGAACGGCACCAACAAACGGATGAGCTCGGTGGCGATGCCACCTCCGCCAACTATGACGACGGTGTTGGCCGACAACGACGAACCGAGCGACTCCGTCCAGGTCGTGGCTCGGGCAAACTCAACGAGATGGTGCTTGGCGGCGAGGATAAGCGCCAGGGCATGCTCCGCCACCGCCGCGGCGTAGGCGCCCTTGCCACAGGTCCACACCCGTCCGTCGTCGATCACGCCGCTCTCCACCAGAGTCTCGATCCCGGCCGGCAGGAGGTGGACCCAGGCCAAACCGGGATGAGACCTGAGGACGTCCGCCAGCTCGGTCGGCCGGCGGGTGAGCCACACGAGGGCCTCAGCCGCATCGAGATCCACGACATCGCCGCCAGCGGCGACGATGGCCTCGCCGGCCCAGTCGGCGTAGTCGGGAGCGATGGCCACCGCCGGTCGTCTCATCCGGCTACCCCGAGGGACCCGGGCCCCGGACACGGTCGATCATCCGTCGCAACGGGCGGGCCTGCAAACGGTCGGCCACCTGAGCAGACAGGTCGAAGAGCGCCTCCCCTTCCTCCCACCGGCCAACGCCGATCATCGCCTGGCCCTGACGGAACCGGCAGTAGGCCGCGTCGTAGGGCTGGGGAAACTCATCCCAAAGCGCCGCAGCACGAGCCCATGAATCCGGATCGCCGCCGGCCAACCGGCTGAGCTCGGCCTCGGCCTGGGCCAACTGGGCGCCGAAGTCGGCGTTCTCCGCCTCCAGCACCGCGTCCCGCATCACCCGGAGGTGCACTCCGGCAGCCGCGGAGAAGTGTGCCGCCTCCACTCCGTCGTTGGCGAGGTCGACAGCCACCGCCGCGCCGAGCACATGGAGCGGCGCCCGGTAGAACCATTCCTCACCCTTCTGGATCTTGTCGACCCCTTGCTCGATCAGGTTCCACGCCTGGTTGGGGTTGCCCTCGAACCACTCGAGCATGGCGGCCATCCAATGGATCGGACCCAAGAACTGGGGATCGACCATGTCGCGGATCATGATTGTGAGAGTTTCCAACTGACGCCGCGCCGTCTCGTTGCGACCCGTCAGGACGTTGAGGGTGGCCCGAAGCGACTGCAAGAAGATCTCACTCATGCCCTCGGCGTGGACGTCTTCTTCCAGCCGCAGAAGGGCCGCCGCCTCATCCCACCTTCCCAGCCGGATCATGGACCAGGCCGCGTTGCAACTGTTGTACCAGTAGTACTTCCCCAGCAACCCGTAGCCGGCCGCTCCTTCCGCGCCGGCTAGGCCTTCGGCCACAGCTTCTTCCATTCGCCCGGCGACGTCCAGTATCGAGGCGAGGTTGGCGGACGACCGGAAGATGTCGTCGAGTGCCTTCTCGTCCAAAGAGATGTCCCGACCTTGCCGCATGTGAGCGACACCTTGATCGATTCGTCCGGTGAGTCCCTCCGTGGTCCCGAGCGTGACGAGGGCATGGCCCTCGACCGGGCGGTTTCCCGTCTTGCGGGCGACGTCGATCGCCTCGAGGCTCAACTTCTCGGATTCACGGTGGTGTCCGGCCAACATCAGGATCCCGGCCGAGGTAGCCAACGCCTTCGCCCTCTCCGAGGTTGGAGGATCGGAGGGAATCAGATGGATGGCTCGCTCGCTGGCTTCAATCGCTTCCAATCCCCGGCCCGCAACCCACAGGTAGCGGGCCAGGCGTTCTGCGATCACGCCGGCCCGTATCGGGTCGGTGTTGGCGTCGATGTTTCGCTCGGCTTCCAAAGCCAGCTCTATCGACTCGGCCAGCCCGCCGTCCAGCAGGTGGCTGGCCTCGGCGGCGCGCAGGAGGAGCTCCGCCCTATCGATCTCGGCCAACCCCTCGGGATCCTCCAACTCCTCCCACAACTCGAGGGCATGGCGGTAATGGCGGCTCGCTTCGGCCAAAGCGAATACCCCCTCGGCGGCTTGGGCCGCGGCGATGGTCACCGGCAGCGCCCGGGAGATCTCATGGGCGGCCGTGAAGTGCAGTGCCAACTCGGCCGGCGACCCTCCCTGGGCCTCCAGCACCTCGGCGACCCGCCGGTGCAGCCGAGCTCGACGCGTGAGATTCAGCTCCTCGTACAGCGTCTGGCGGATGAGTGCATGAGTGAAGGCATAGCGGCCCAGAGCGGAAGGAGCTTCGATGAGCAGGTGGGCGGCCACCGCCTCGTCGAGCTGGTCGACGACCGAGTCATCATCCGTCTCCGTCAAGCTCTCGAGCAGGCCGACGTCGAACTCCCGACCGATGACGGCGGCCGCCGCCAGGGTTCGATTGATGGCTTCGGGAAGCCTTGACAGGCGTCGACCGATCACCTCGCGGATACCTTCCGGGATCTCGAGGCGGTGGAGTTCCGACGCATCGGGCCAGGTGAGCCCCCGGCCGATGAGCCTGGACTCGATCAAATTGGCGACGACCTCCTCGACGAAGAACGGGTTGCCCTCCGTTTCGGCCCAGATCGCCTCGGAGACGTCGTCGGGGACATCCTGGCCCGTGGCGGTCTCCAACAACTGCCTCACGCCTTCCTGGTCGAGTCCCCGCAGCTGGAGCCTCTCGAAACCTCCAGAACGCCTGAGTTCCACGAGGGAAGCTGCCAGCGGGTGGCTGCGACTCAGCTCTATCTCGCGATACGTGCCGATGATCAGCAGCCTTCCCTGCCGGGGATGACGGGCCAGGTGATCCAACAGGCTGACCGTTGGGGCGTCGGCCCAGTGCAGATCGTCGAGGACCGCCACGACGGGGAACGCCTCGGCAATCCGATAGAGCGCCGACACCACCGCTTCGTACAGGAGATAGCGTTCTGTCCCCGGCTCCGCCTGCACCGTCGTCCGGGCCGGAAGCGACCCGGCGAGGTCGGGTACCAGCCGGCACAACTCTGAGGCCGGGGAGCCGAGTCCGGCGACAGCCGCCAATCCCCCCGGATCGGCCAGGATCTGGTGGAGGATTTCGATGAACGGCTGATAAGGAATGACTGCCTCAGGCGCGCACCTTCCGGCCACCACCAGGGCACCCTCGTCGTAGACCGTACGGCTCCAAGCGGCGGCCGACGCCGTTTTTCCGATGCCCGGCTCCCCGGCGATGAAGACCAACCGCCGGACGCCCGTCATGACTTCGGACCACGCGTGGTCGAGACGGGACAGGACGTAGTCGCGTCCGAGGAGGCGACCGCCGGCTGGTCCGTTCAGGATGGCGGGATAGGGAACGGCGACCGGCTGACGAACGGGGCTTTCGGCGAGTGGTCGGTCGTCCCCTACTACCCACACCTCGATCGACTCGGCCAGTCCCTTGAGCTGATGGTGGCCGAGCGGGGAGAAAGCAAATCCGCCCCTGCTCCCGGCGAGCGCCCGAGTCACGCCCGACGCCAGGATCTGGTTGGCCCCGGCCAGGTCGCAGAGCCGCTGGGCAGTGACCACCGGCGTCCCGTGGAAGTCGTTGCCGGCGGCAATGGCTTCGCCGCTGTTCATCCCGATTCGAAGTGAGACTCCGAGGTCGCTCTCCACCACCCGCCGACGCATCTCCAGAGCCGCAGCTACGGCGTCGACGGCGCTGGGGAAGACGACCATCAGGCCGTCCCCCAGGCTCTTCACCTCAGTTCCCCGGTGCTCCGTGAGAGTCGAACGGAGGAGGTCGTCGACCCGACGGTGGACGGCGACAGCGGCGTCGTCGCCTAGCCGGCTGAGCAGGTCGGTGGATCCGACGAGGTCCGTGAAGAGGAAAGTGAGAGTGCCGCGTGTCGTCACGATTCTGTTGCGAGGCTATCGGGCTGTCCCTGCCCGTGGGGTAGATAAGTGGGCAAAAGGGCGGTCGGACAGGATGAAACGGGGGCGTTGGCGGCCTTGGATGAACTCTAGAGCGGACGTGGAGCGCGCCATGAGCGTCCCTGGAGCGAGCCGGCGGACGATGGCATTCCATCCCGGGCACGAGGCCCGGCCGCACAGGAAGGCTTTCCCGATGAGGAACGCAAATATCGAGCCGGCGGGGCTCATAGTTCCGCGCAACCGTGGAGTACGCACCGCCGTACTGATCTTGACTCTGGTGGTGTTCGCAACCGGAGTTTCGCTCTGCTGAGCGCTGCGATGGACCGGGAGGGGTCAGCGCTCCCCAGTCGGAGGTGGCGACCAATCTCCCTGCGGCCGGCGCCGATTTCCCGGGGCTGATCAGCTCGAGCCGGCCCCTGAGAAGGAATGTGGCTGAGACGGCCCGGTGGGAGGCTAGAGCGGAGTACTACCGCCAGGACCGAGCCGGCCAAGCGGAGACGATCGGCTCACGGGTCTGGCGGAGCATCTGGCCACCAACGGCCTGAGCCGTTCACAACGGGCCGAAGCAAACAGGCTGACCGGTCTCGCCGAATACCTCGGCATCCATGACCGGTCGGCCGCGAACACCTCCTTCAACACGGCGAAACTGTGAAGAGGTCGGGATCAGCCGGAGCGCTGGGCCGTGTCCGCCAGAGCCACCGGGTAGACGGGACCTGATCCGGCCGCCCGCAGCTGACCGCCGAGAACGGTGAAACTCCAGCGCGAATCGACCGTGTCGTCGACGAGCAACACAGCACCCTCTCGTACTGCGATGACATCGAACGCCCCTACCACGTTGCGAGCCTGCTGGCAGCTGTTCTGCATCTCCGACTGAGGCGGGATCATTGCCCGTCGTTCGAGCGAATTGACCGCCGGAAGGTCCAGGGCGCCGGCCAGGGCCCGTGCGAAATCGGCGATGAACTCGCCTCGGCTGGACGGGATCCAGGTGACCCATGAGGGAGTGGCGGCCGGCGCCCATTCGTCGACCATCGCCCGCACCCGATCCACGAGTTGGTCGTCGAATCGTCGCTCGGTCACGCCACGACGGACCAGCGTCGCCACGCCCGGGTCACTCCAGCGTGTGAGAGCTCGACCTGGCTCCAGCGAGTGCTTCTTCAGGTCCAGCTCGATCCCCAGGTGGCAAGGGAGGCGTTTGCGAGGCTGGATCACATACTGCCGTGACCTCGTCTGACCGAGCGCCGCTTCCACGAGATCGGATCGGACCTCGGTCGTGAACGCCGGACCGGCGCAGTTGGCGCAGCGGCCACACGGCTCTGCGCCTGGATCGTCGAGCTGGCGTCGGAGGAACTGCATCAAGCACTCCTCGGTGCGCAGATACTCGGCCATGGCGGCTTGTTCGGCGCGGCGGTGGGCGGTCACGGCCTCGATCCGCTCGAGGGGATATGACCACTCGCCGTCGCGGCGGTACCAGGCGGTGCCTTCCCGATAGAGCGCCCCTTCCACCTCCAGGATCTTCAGCATGGCCTCCAGGCGGCTGCGACGCAGGTTGAGGACTCCTTCCAGGTCGGTGAGACGTAGGCCGGGCTGTTCGGTCAAGGCGTCCAAAGCCGTGGCGGTGTCTTCAGGAGACGGGAAGGCGGTGTCGATGAACCAGTCCTGGATGTCGGTGTCCTCCCAGCCCGCCATGAGGATCCCATAGGAGCGCTCCACTGCCCGACCGGCGCGACCGACCTGCTGGTAGTAGGCGATCGGTGAGCCGGGGGTCTGGTAGTGGACGACGAACTCGATATGAGGGTTGTCGTAGCCCATGGCCAGAGCGGAGGTGGCCACCACCACCTTCAACTCACCGTCGGAGAGCGCCTGCTCGATCGTCACCCGCTCCTCATGTGGCGTGGGCCCGGTGTAGGTGGCAGCCCGGATGCCCGCGGCGGTGAGGGACTCCCCCACCGTCTCGGCGTCTCCGATGGTGAGGCAGTAAACGATCCCCGAGCCGGGGAGGTTGGGGATGTGCTCGGCGAGCCATGCCATTCTCTCGGCCTTGTTGGGCATGTCGAGCACCTGAAGCGAGAGGGACTCCCGCTCGAGAGGCCCGCGGACCACGGCCACATCGGCGCCGAGCTGCTCTCTCACGTCCTCCACGACGCGGTCGTTCGCGGTGGCGGTGGTGCCCAGGACCGGCGTGCCGTCCGGCAGCGATGAGGCGAGCTGGCGGAGGCGGCGGTAGTCCGGCCGGAAGTCGTGGCCCCAATCCGAGATGCAGTGGACCTCGTCGATGACCAGTAGGCCCACCGACCGGAACAGGTGGGGCGCAACGTCGCGTAGGAAGGCAGGGTTGTTGAGCCGCTCCGGCGAGATGAGGAGCAGGTCGATCTCTCCATCCCGGATCTGATCGAAGATGGGGTCCCATTCGTCCCGGTTGGTGGAGTTGACGGTGTGGGCGGACAGGCCCAGCCGGTCGGTCATCTCCAACTGGTTGCGCATCAGCGCCAGCAGCGGTGAGACGATGACGGTCGGCCCGGCCCCTTTCTCTCGCAGCAGCTGGGTGGCGATCAGGTACACCGCCGACTTCCCCCAGCCGGTGCGCTGAACGACCAGCACCCGTGCCCGTTCCTCGACCAAGGAAGAAATGGCCTCCATCTGGCCGGAACGGAACTCGGCATCCGGCTGGTTGGTGAGTCTTCGCAGCTGTTCGTGGGCCGCTCGGGCAATGGCGGTCATGGCGCGTGAACGTACCCTCCCGCGGTGACATCGCCCAGCCGGCGGTCCGCAACACCTTCGAACGAACCGAGAGTCACGTGGCGTTTCGCCGTTCGCTCAGGTCACCAGCGGGAACTCGGCCCGCATCTCCCACGACGCCGGTTCCTGCTCCCCGACCATCAGCCATATGCGGTCGGCGCGGGAGGGAATGGGTAGGGCGGCGGCGATGGCGTCGGCTGCCGCCTGCATTTCCGGCAACGGGCAGTCCTGGGCGACGGTGAGGTGAGGAACCACTTCGGTATGAATCCCGGAGTAAGGCTGAAACTCGGGCCAGCGTTTCACCACCAGTTCCGTGAGTCGACGAAAGGGCTCGAGCGGCTTGGGTTCCACCCACACAACGTCGTCATCGAACCACCGGACACCCGCCAGCTCGAACTCGAACGCCGATACGTCCCCCAGGAGCGCATCCAGCTCCGACACCAGCGCCTCGTCGATCATGGGAGGCGCCGCGAACGGAAACAGAACGGTGATATGCGCCGGCATCCCGGCGACACAGGACGGGTCCAGGCGCTCGCGCCAGGAGCCGACCGCCAGCTCGGCCTCGGGCACAGGCACTACCAGAGCAGACTCGGCGGCCGCTGTCGTGGTCAACTTCGTCCGAGCATGTCCCCGACGTCGGGCACGTCACGATCGGCTTCGTCTGCGCGCTCGTCTCC
>DATABS010000075.1:0-8401 GCA_036259475.1 Acidimicrobiia bacterium
CAGTTGTCAGATGGCGCCACCCCAACTCAGACGCTCACTGTGCCGAACTGAGCTACCGGCGCAAGTTATTCAGTTGTCAGATCGTGCCACCCCAACTCAGACGCTCACTGTGCCGAACTGAGCTATCGGCACAAGCGATTCAGTTGTCAGATCATGCCACCCCAACTCAGACGCTCACTGTGCCGAACTGAGCTACCGGCGCAAGCGATTCAGTTGTCAGACGGTGAACGGGCCGTGCCGATAGCTGGCGCCCGCTCCCTCAATGGTAGTAGAGCATCCGCCCGTCTCCATAAGTAGTTCCGAGCGTCATCCGTTCCGGCGGGCGAGCGAGCGCGGCATCCCGTGGCAGCGTCCCGCGCGCCAGAATGGATGGGATGACCGTGATCGAGGAACTTTCGAAGCGCTACTGGGACGTCTATCTCACAAACAAGCCCACCTTCGCCACGCTCATCGGGGCTCACGAGTACGACGACCGGATCGAGGACCTCTCCGAGTCTGGCCGCGCCTCGCACATCTCCTCTTTGCTGACATTGGCAGTGGACGTTGAAGCAACCGATCCGTCCGACGACCCAATGACTCATGCCCTTCTTGAGTCGATGCTCAGCGTCGACGTGGCTGAGGCCGAGACAGAGGTGTTGGTTTGGCCGCCCGACGCCAACCTCGGGATCCACTCCGAACTATTGCGATGGACCGCGCAAACCCGGGCGTCGGAGCCCGCTCACGCCGGAGCCCTCGCTTTGCGCTACGAGCAGGTCCCCCGGCTGCTCGACCAGGCACTCGCCCGGCACGGTCGTCTGGCCGCCGATGGCGTATCACCTACCCGGACGTCTGTACAGCGGGTGATAGACCAGATCGACGCCTATCTCGCCTCAGAACTCCACACCGACCCCTTCATTTCCCTTCAACTGCCCGACGACTGGGACGGTGCTTCCACCTGGAGATCTCGGATGGAGGAAACGGTCGCCACTGAGATTCGTCCAGCCTTCGCCACCTATCGAACAGGTCTAGCCGAACAAGTACTTCCCAGCGGCCGCGGCAACGATCAGGTCGGCGTGGTGCACCTGCCGGGCGGGGACGACATATACCGGCGTCTGGTCAGAAGGTTCGTCACCGTCCCTTACGACCCTGCAGAAGTTCACCGCATCGGTCACCTCCACGCAACCGAGACTCTGATGGACGAGTGGGCTTCTACCGGTGAGGGGGCATTCGGGATCAGCGACCGCGCGGATCTCTTCGAACGGCTTCGGACTGACTCGTCTCTCCGCTACTCGTCCGAGGAAGAGATGCTGTCCCACGCCGAAGAGGTGGTGACGCGGGCGTGGTCGGCGATCGACGGATGGCTGGGAGCCCGACCGGACGGCCCTTGTCGGGTCTTGCCGGTTCCCGACGCACTCGCCAAGGACATGCCGCCCGCCTATTACCTCCAGCCGTCGCCGGACGGCTCGCGACCCGGGACCTACTTCCTGAACACGTACCGCCCGTATACCCGTGATCGGTTCGCGGCCGAGGCGACCGCCTTCCACGAGGCGATCCCGGGACATCATTTCGACCGAGCGCTGGCGGCCAGCCTCACCGACCTTCCCGACTTCCGGCGGTTCCGGCCGCACAACGTTCACGCCGAGGGATGGGGCCTCTACTCGGAGCGGCTTGCCGACGAGATGGGCCTCTACTCGGGTCCGGTCGACCGCCTAGGGATGCTCATGGCCGACTCGTGGCGGGCCGCCCGGCTGGTGGTCGACACCGGAATTCACCATCACGGCTGGACCCGGGATCAGGCGGTGCAATATCTAGTCGATTGGACCCCGATCAACCGGCCCACAATCGAGCAGGAGGTCGACCGCTACATCGGCTGGCCGGGACAGGCGCTCTCCTACAAGATGGGCCAGATAGAGATCGAGCGTCTCCGCCGCCAGGCCGAGGAGCGTTTGGGAAGCAGCTTCGACATCGTCGGATTCCACGACGCCGTGTTGACGTCGGGATCGGTGACCATGCCGGTACTCGGCCAAATCGTGTCGGATTGGGTGGAGTCGCGTTCTCCCTGACGAAACGTCGGGCTGGACGCAACGCTCAGCTGATAAAAACGCGGAGAGGGAGGGATTTGAACCCTCGAGGAGGCTATTCGCCCCCTACTCGCTTAGCAGGCGAGCGCCTTCGACCACTCGGCCACCTCTCCCTCGATCCGTTTCCTCGCGCACACAGCGCGTCAATAGGAATCGGGCTTCGGAGAGCTTCAGGATAATCGTCCGGCGGCGTACTCCCTATTCTCCAACCATGACCGAAGCTGAGATCGACGCCGCCCTCGGCCGTGCCGAAGCGGCGGTTGAGCGGGGCGAGGGCTTGCAAGACACTGGGTTCTGGAAGGCGGTCTCAGAGGTGAAGAGGACTCCGGAGCTGGTGGACCGCTTTGCTCCCCGGATCGCCGACATCGACCGCCGGGCGTTCGAGCAGTGGGCGCTCATGACCCTCCCCTATGGCACGGGCTTGGGGATCATGGCGGCCGCCACAGCTGCGGGCACCACGGCCATCGCTTTCTCGTCGCGGCTCAGAGCGCCTGCCAACTGGTTGGTGTTCGGAACCGGCACGGCCGCCGTCCTGGTGGCTTCCCACTCGGTGGGTCACCTGATCGTCGGGAAAGCGATGGGGATACGGTTCACGCATTGGTTCGTGGGCCAGGCGACTCAGCCCCAGCCGGGGGTCAAGGTGGACTACGACTCCTATCTCCGCACCTCGGCCCGCCACAGGGCATTGATGCACGCCGCCGGTGCGCTCGTGACGAAGGTCATGGCCTTTGTCGCCATCCCCGTCGCCCGCCTGACGGGTCAGCCACGCTGGGTCCGCCGCCTGGTCACGGCGTTCGCTTTCGGAGCGGTGACTACCGACCTTCTATGGTCGGTCCACAAATCAGACTGGAAGAAGGTCAAGCGGGAGTTGGGTTACTCCGGCTGATCGCTGGTCTCGTCGGCTGTGGCGGTGGCGCCTTCTTCGGCTGCTGCCTTGCCGGTGGCCGCCGAAGGAGCGGACGGGTCGCGTGGACCCAGCTCGGGGGCGTCTTGGCCGCGACGCAGCCAGATGGTGCGCTGGGGGAACGGGATCTCGATCGAAGCCTCGTCCAGCGCCATCTTGATCCGGCGCCTCAGTTCGCGTGAGATCGCCCACTGCTCGCCGGGTTTTGTCTTGATGACCAGCCGGATGGAAACGGCATCCGGGCCCAGGGTCTCCACCCCCCATATCTCCGGCTCGGCTAGGAACAGGTGCCGGTAGGAGTCTTCGGCGGCCATCCGGTCGGCGACGCGCTTGATCACCTCAGCAGCCTCGTCCACATCAGACCCGTACCCGACCCCTATGTCGAGCAGGGCACGGGACCACTCCTGGCTCATGTTGCCCACCCGGCGGATCTCCCCATTGGGAAGGTGCCACAGGGTTCCCTTCACGTCCCGAACCCGGGTGGTACGGAGCCCGATCGCCTCGACCACCCCAACCGCCTCCCCCACGTCGATGACGTCTCCCACCCCGTACTGGTCCTCGGCGAGCATGAACATCCCCGAAAGGACGTCCTTCACGAGGTCCTGGGCTCCGAAGCCGACCGCGATGCCGACGATTCCGGCGCCGGCCAGCAGAGGAGCGACGTTGAGTCCGATAGTCGGGCCGAGGATCGTAAACAGTGCCACCGCCCACACGATCAAGGCAATGGCGCTGGAGAAGACCGTGCCCAGGGCGTCGAGCCGCTGGCCCCGGCGGGTCGACATCACCTGTCGCTCGTCACCCAGGGTCACACCCAGCGAACTGGCGTCAGGGTCCTCTTTCAGCCGCCGGATCAACCGTCTCATCAGCCCCCGGAGCAGCCGAATGGCCAGCCAGGCGAGAACGACGATGAGGACGATCTGGAGGAGCGGTTCGATGATGCGTCCCAGCACGCCGGCAGTCAGGCTTTCGGTGTCGAGATCGAACAGGTCGACGATGAAGTCGGTGAGAGGCCGCTCCTGCTGCTCCTCGTCGAAGATCGGCGTGGTGGTCGTGGTTGTCGTCTGGGCGAGGATCATCCCGGCGACAGGCTAGCCCCGCCTGCGCTAGCATTCGGTGTCCCGTATAGTGGACGTCGATGCATCACCCTGGACACATTGCGACTCGACACAGCGGATGACGGCGGGCGATTACTCACAGAGCGTCCCCGCCGCCGAGCGCACGCTGGACCTGCTCGAGGTGCTCGCCATGTCCTCGGAGGGTCAGACCACTGCCCAGTTGCTCCACGAAATGGACGGCTCTCGTTCCGGGCTGTACGCATTGCTCAACACGCTCAAGTCCCGCGGATACGTAGCCGCCGAAGACGGCCGTTACCGGCTAGGGCCCGCCGTCTGGAACCTCCTGCCCGACCGTCCCAAGGAACTGGATGCCCTGGCCTCTGCCTTCCGTCAGGAGCCTCACACCATCGACGAGTCTGTCGCCCTGGTGTGGCCCGAGAGGGAGGGGACCGTCGTCGTCGCCGAGTCGCAGCCGGACCGACCGGTTCGGGTCGCATACCGGGCCGGAGTCGTCCGCCCCGCCGGTGGGCCGGATGCGGCAGTGATCGCGGCCGGCGGGCCGGGTGACACCACCGAGCTGCGACGGGTACGGCGAGAGGCCAGCGCTCTCCACCACACAGCCGAGGCCACCGAGATCTCTGTTCCGATCTGCGCTGACGGAGTGCGTCCCATCGCCGCCCTGGTGGCGGGTGTGCCGTCCCAGCGAACGAACCCTGAAACGCTGGAGAGCCTCGACCGACATCTGCGGCAGATGGCCGCCCGACTTTCCCATCGACTCGGGGCACCGGTATACCAGCCGTACGGGTGGGCCCCGGCCGCACCCCTCGGGCCCAGCCGCCAGCTGACCGACGAGGAGCTCGACGAATTCTTGCAGGGGCTGTGGGGCGCTCAGCTCGCTTGTGTCAGGAACGACGGGACCCCCCATGTCGTGCCGCTGTGGTACGAGTGGGACGGCGAGGCCATGTGGCTCGCCGCTTCTCCCGGTGCCTCCTGGCGGGGGTACATCTCCGAGAACCCTCACGTTTCTGTGACGCTGGACGAGCCGTGGTCACCCCTGCGGCGAGCGTTCCTCACCGGCCGTGCCGAAGAGGTGGAGGGGTTCGCGGTGCGCGGGGGGTTGCGGGGCCTCCGACGCCGCCTGGCCATCCGGTACCTGGGGCAGGGAGCCGAGCAACAGCCGGAACTCAACGAGGTGGAGGGCTGGGCGGCGGTGCGGATCCGACCCGAACGGATCCTGGGTCGAAAGGGCCTGGGACCGATCGCGGCGACGGAAGCGGCGTCATGACCGCTGGACTCCGCGTCGTCTCACTGTCGAAGTCCTACGGCGATCCGCCGGTGCCCGCCCTGGACGAGATCGACTTCGCCTCCCCCTCGGGCTCCTTCACCGCGGTGGTGGGGGCCTCGGGATCCGGGAAGTCGACCCTGTTACGGATCATCGGCGGACTCACCGTAGCCTCCTCGGGTCAGGTCACGATGGACGGCCTGGCACCGGACGAGCTGCGACGGCGGAAGGCGGTCGGATGGATGGCGCAGCGTCCGGCATTGCTGCCCTGGCGCAGGGTGATCGACAACGTCACGCTGGCCCAGTCGATCAATCCCCGCCCTCGTACGCTCCCGGACCCGGACCAGCTTCTCTCCATGGTCGGTCTGGCCGAGGCGGCTCTGGCGTATCCCGGTGAGCTGTCGGGAGGGATGCAGCAGCGGGCCGCCCTGGCTCGGACCCTGGCCATCGGTGCTCCGTTGTGGCTGATGGACGAACCCTTCTCCTCCCTCGACGAACTGACTCGGGAGACACTGGCGGACGATTTGCTCGACATCTGGGCGTCGGCGACACCCACCGTCGTGTGGGTCACCCACCACATTCCCGAGGCGGTCAGCCTCGCCGACCGCCTCCTGGTTTTCACTCCGCGCCCCGGCCGGATCGCCGGCCTCGTCGAGGTCGACCTTCCCCGTCCGCGTGACGCCACCTCGGGGGCATTCCAGTCGGTGGTGAGGGAGGCCCGCCAGCTGCTCCGGGGAGCGCCCCGAGCAGAGGTCGTGGCATGAACCGCCGAGGGATTCTCGCCGTCGGCATCTTGGTGGTGGCGGTCGTGGTCTGGGAAGTGGCTGTGCAGGTGGCGGACACGCCGGTTTATCTGGTCCCTGCGCCGAGCGACGTAGCGGGGGTTTTGGCCGACGACCTTTCGTCCCTTCTCCCGGCCGCCGGGGTGACGCTCGGCCAGGCCCTGGCCGGTCTGGCACTCGGGGGGGCGGTCGGGCTTCTCATGGCCGTGGTGATCACCTTCTGGGCTGAGCTGGAACAGGGTGTCATGTCGCTCGCCCTTCTCATCAAGTCCACCCCGATCATCGCCGTCGCCCCGATCCTCACCATCTGGATGGGCTTCGGACCCGGACCCAAGATCGTGGTCACCGCTCTACTCACCTTCTTCCCGGTGCTGATCAACTCGCTCGAGGGCTTCCGCTCGGTGGACCCCGCCCTGGCCGACTGGTTCCGCTCCGTCGACGCTCCTTCTCGTCAGTATTTCCTGCAGGCCCGGTGGCCCTCGGCCCGACCGTTCCTGTTCGCGGCGTTGAAGGTAGCCGCGCCCCTGTCGCTGATCGGAGCGGTGGTGGCAGAGTGGATGGGGGCGTCTTCCGGCCTCGGCCGCCAGATGTGGCTCTCGTACACGAACCTGGACATGCCGTCGCTGTTCGCTGCCGTCATCGTGCTGACCGTGCTCAGCGCCTCGGTGTACCGAGCGGTTGTGGCCACGGAGAGACGGACAGTCCACTGGGCATGAAGAGCCGGATTCGATGTGGGTTGCTGGCAGCGCTCGTCGTGGTCGCCTGCGGTGGGTCGACTTCGGGAGACGACGAGCTGAAGGATGTCACGTTCATGGCCGGCTTCGCTCCCCAGGCCAACCTCCCGTTTGTCGGGGCCTACGTGGCGAAAGACCGTGGCTTCTTCGCCGAGGAAGGCCTCGACGTGACTATCGAGCACTCGGCCGGTGGTGGCGAGCACCTCCAGTTGCTGGCGGCGGGCGAGGTGGACGTCACCACCCAGGACGCCGCCGTGCTGTTACAGCGGCGGGCGGATCCGGGCCTGCCTCTCGTATCGATTGCTCTCATCGGCCAGCGGGGCCAGCAGGCGTTCGTGGCCCTGGCCGACAGCGGGATCGAGTCGCCGGCCGACTGGCCGGGACATACCGTCGGCTACAAGGGGACTCCGCCGCCTGACCTCTTCGCCATCCTGGACGCCGTCGGGGTGGACCGGGAGGCGGTCGAGTTGGTCAACGTCGGCTTCGATCCTCGAATCCTCACGGAGGGACAGGTGGATGTGTATCCAGTCTTCAAGTCCAACGAACCCGACACGCTCGCCGGCTGGGGTTTCGACTTCCACTTGTGGGACGCGGCCGACTACGGAGTTCCTACGCTCGGCCTGGCATACGTGGCCACCGAGGGAACGGTGGCGTCGGATCCCGTCATGCTCGAGGGTTTCACGCGGGCGGTCATCCGGGGCATCGAGTTCGCCCGGGACGAGCCGGAGGCGGCGGTCGACATCGTCATGGGATACGTTGGAGAAGACGCCGACCGGGATCATCAGCTGTTCATGCTGGAGATGGAACTGGTGGACGCCGAGAGCGAAGTCACCGGCGAGCACGGGATCGGCTGGCAGACCACCGAGCAGTGGCAGGCACTCCACGACCTGCTGGTCGAATACGACGCTCTGAGTGGGCCGATCGAAGTGGCGGACGCCTTCACCACCGCTTTCCTCCCCTAAGGGTCGGAAGCAGATGGGCGGAGGGGGCGGGATTCGAACCCGCGAGACCCCGCAAGGGGCCTAACGGTTTTCAAGACCGTCGCCTTCGACCGCTCGGCCACCCCTCCGTCGGGGTTCATGGTACGACTACTGGGGGTCGGTGACGTCCGCCACCGTTGCCTCCGTCACCCGGATGAGCGTGTCTCCATCGATGAGCACCCCCACTCCATGGTCGCCGCCTCCAATGGAGACTCGATGCCCTCCGATCCGCTCGTCGGCGATCACGGGAAGCGCCCGGGAAGTGCCGAAAGGGGTGATCGTGCCTCGTTCGTAGCCGGTGACCGCACGAGCCTCGTCGGCATCCGGCATGGACAGGCGGTTCACATCGAGGAGAGTGCGTAACCGCGGCCAGGAGATCACCCGCCTCCCGGGCACCAGCACGAGCAGGTAATCGTCGGGGCCTCGCCGGACCACGATGGTCTTGATGAGGTCATCGGGATCGACGCCTCGGGCGGCGGCCGCCTCTTCCAGCGAGTTCACGCGACCATGCCTCGTTACCTGGTAGGCGACCCCCAGGCGGGCAAGGTGCTGGAGAGCCGGCGTCTCGGGAGCCACCGAGCCAGCATAGGACCCCCATCTCGCG
>DATABS010000076.1:0-21434 GCA_036259475.1 Acidimicrobiia bacterium
GGTAAAACGCCTCCCTCATGAACCGCACACCCGCCACCATCGCCAGCCGGGCCGGCCTCAGCGCCCTGGGGCTGGTCATCGCCGCGATGGCAGTCCTGTGGGGCGGAACCTCGATCCTCCTCTCCGAAACCGGTGTCGCCGACCTGGTGGAGACGGCCTACCGGTTGGTGGGCGCCGCCTCGGCAGCCGACGACATCGCCACCTACGGGTTGACGTCGATCACGGAAAAGTCGCTGCTGGCCGGAATTGCCCTGGTCGTCGGCGTAGGCGGGGTGTGGTTGATCCTGGTGGCGCTCAACCGTCTGCTCGAGGTGCTGGGCGGGCGCTACGAGCGTTTGGTCCGGCCGTGGGTGTTTGTCCTCCCGGCCGTGGTCCTGGTCGGCGTCTACCTGGTGTACCCCGCCGTCCGCACCATCGTCACCAGCGTGACGGAGACCGGCGACGGGGGTCTGCTCTCCAACTACCGGCAGGTGTTCACCCAACCCGACATGCTGGCGGCCATCCGCAACAACGTCCTGTGGCTGGTGCTCGGCACCACCGGCTCGGTTTTCATAGGTCTGGTCTTCGCCACCCTCGTCGATCGCGTCAAGCGTGAGGCGCTGGCGAAGACGTTCGTCTTCCTGCCGTTGGCCATCTCGATGGTGGGAGCCGCCGTCATCTGGCGTTTCGTGTTCTACTGGCGCCCGTCCGCCGAACCCCAGATCGGCCTGGCCAACGGCATCCTCGAATGGCTCGGGCGTGAACCCGTCGCCTTCTTCCAGACCCCGCCGATCAACACACTGGCCCTGATCGTTGTGATGATCTGGCTCCAGACCGGCTTCGCCATGGTGATTCTCTCGGCGGCGATCAAGGGGGTTCCTGATGAGCTGGTCGAAGCGGCCCGCATCGACGGGGCATCCGAGCTACAGGTCTTTCGCCGGATCATCGTCCCGTCGATCCGCGGATCGCTCATCACCGTGACCACCACGGTGTTCATCGTGATCCTCAAGGTCTTCGACATCGTGTTCGTCACAACCGGCGGCCGCTTCGACAGCGACGTGATCGCCAATCGCATGTTCCAGGAGCTGGTGCGGTTCCGAAACCCCGGGACGGCGTCGGCGCTGGCAGTGGTGCTCCTCGTGGCGGTGGTTCCGATCATGGTGGTCAACGTGAGGAACCTCCGTCATCAGGGAGCGTCATCGTGACTCTCGAGAAGCAAGTGGCAAGACCCGAGCCGCGAATCGGAGTCGGCACCAGCGGTCGCACGACGTCGAGCGTCCAGGCGCGCCGGGATGCGGTGGGGACGGGCTTTTGGTCCCGGAGCTCGGTCCGGGTGGCCGTGATGCTCATCGCGGTGGTTTGGTCGTTGCCTACTGCCGGTCTGCTCATCAGTTCGCTCCGCTCCGCCAACGACATCAACAGCACCGGCTGGTGGACCACCATCCTCCACCCGTTCGAGACCACATGGACTTTCGTCAACTACCAGGAGGTGCTCACCGCCAACGGGATGCTCGACGCCTTCCTCAACAGTCTGATCGTCACGATCCCTGCGACGATCATCCCCATCACGCTGGCCGCATTCGCCGCCTACGCCTTCGCCTGGATGCAATTCCCCGGTCGGGCAACACTTTTCGCCCTGGTGGTCGGCCTTCTCATCGTCCCCTTGCAGATGACCCTCGTGCCTCTGTTGCAGGCGTACACCGCCACTGGCCTCACCGGCACGTTCCTCGGGATATGGCTGGCCCATACCGCCTTCGGGCTGCCCCTCGCCATCTACATCCTGTACAACTACATCTCCCAGCTGCCCAAGGACCTGTTCGAATCAGCCTTCATCGACGGCGCCTCGCACTTCACCGCTTTCACCCGTCTCGTCCTGCCCCTGTCGATGCCGGCCCTGGCCGCCTTCGCCATCTTCCAGTTCCTGTGGGTATGGAACGACCTGCTCATAGCGCTGGTCTTCCTCGGGACCGACTCCAGTGTGGCGATCCTCACCTCCCGGCTCAACGAACTGGTCGGGAGCCGCGGCCAGGACTGGCACCTCCTCACCGCCGGCGCCTTCGTGACCATGGTGGTGCCGGTGACCGTCTTCCTGGGACTGCAGAGGTTCTTCGTTCGGGGGCTGCTTTCGGGCTCCGTCAAGGGATGAGTCGGCGATGAGAGGGGATTCCTACCTCATGACCTCTTTCGAGGGCACCGACCCTTCACCGACAACGCTCGACCTGATCCGAGGCGGTGTTCCCGGCGTGTCTTTGTTCCGGGCAGAGAACGTCGACTCCGCCGCCCAAGTGGCGGACATGACGGCTCGGCTGCACGACGCGTCCCCCGACGGGCTGCCCCTTCTGATTGCGGCCGACCAGGAGACTGGCCAACTCCTCGGGCTCGGCGAAGACACCACCCCGTTCCCCGGAGCGATGGCGCTGGGAGCGGCCCGGGATCCGCAGCTGGCCCGCCGCGTCGCCCAGGCGGTGGGCTCCGAGATCCGGGCGCTGGGCGTGACGATGAACTACGCCCCCGTCTGCGACGTGGCCACCAATCCGGACAACCCCTCCTTGGGGATCCGAGCCTTCTCCGACGACCCGGTCGTCGTGGCGGAGATGGCAGCCGCCACGGTGGAGGGTATGAGGGCGGCCGGGGTCGCCTCCACCGCCAAGCACTTCCCCGGGAAGGGCGAGGCGGTCGTCGACCCCCATCACGAGCTTCCCCTCCTGGACCTGGAGCGAAGGCGCCTGAACGAGGTGGAGTTGGCGCCGTTCCGATCGGCGGTGGAGGCCGGGGTGTCGGCCGTGATGGTGGGCCACTACGACGTCCCCGCTCTCACCGGCCGACCCCGGCTCCCGACATCGCTATCCAGCGCCACCGTCGGCGGACTCATTCGCCGCGAACTCGGCTTCGAGGGAGTGGTGGTGACCGATGCCCTGGACATGGGTGCCCTGCCTCAGGGTATCAGTCAGGTAGTCGACGCCATCACCGCGATACTGGCGGGAGTCGACCTGCTGTTGACGACACCCGACCCCGAGGCACACGAGCGGCTGCGATCGGCACTCGACCTGGCTATGGGCCGCGGCCTGCTGACCGACCCGGCCGCATCGCGGGCCAGGGTGGCAGGCCTCCGTCGCTGGCTCGCCGGCTTTCCGGCCCCGGACAAGGATGTCGTCGGTTCGGGGCACCACCGGCGTTTGGCGGCAGAGGTCGCCCGCCGCTCGGTGACGCTGGTGCGGGACGAACCAGGCCTCGTGCCGATTCCCTCAAGTGGCCGCCTGCTGGCGGTGATGCCCCGACCGGCCGATCTCACTCCCGCCGACACCTCGTCGCGCCTACCGCCGGGATTGGCTCCGGCCCTGCGCCGGGTACATCCCGACGTGACCGAGATCGTGACACAGCCCACGCCGACCAACGGCGACGTCGCCGGGGCCGTCGCCGCCGCGGCGGACGCCGACGTGATCGTCGTCGGCACCATCAGCGCCGGTCGCGAACAGGCCGCCCTGGTCGATGCGATGATCGACACCGGGAAACCGACAGTCACCGTGGCGTTACGCACGCCCTTCGACCTCGCCCGGTACCCCAGGGCGGCGACTCATCTCTGCACCTACTCGATCGTCCCGCCGTCGATGGACGCCCTCGCGGACGTCCTCGGCGGCGACGCCAGGCCGTCCGGTGTTCTGGCGGCCGCCATTCCCGGCCTCTATCCCCGGGGCCACGGCCTCGTTTTCAAATGAAGGGGCCCTTCCCCGGGATGGAGGGTCGCGTGCTCCCCGGCTTCGTCGACCTCCAGGTCAATGGTGGCTATGGCCACGACTTCACCGCCGACCCGGCGTCGATCTGGATTGTCGCCGGACACCTTCTGCGCCACGGTGTCACCGCCTTCCTACCCACGATCATCAGCAGCCCACCGGAAGTGGCCGAGGCGGCCTTCGCCGTCCTGGCCGAGCCTCCACCCGGCTGGGTCGGCGCCCGGCCGCTCGGTCTGCACGTGGAGGGACCGGCGATCTCTCAGGTCCGGCGGGGCGTGCATCCCGCCGAGGCCCTGACCGAGCCGTCGATCGCCTGGGCGGATCGGCTGCTCACCGCCGGCCCTCCCGCCATGGTCACGCTGGCCCCCGAGTTGGCCGGTGCCGAGGCTGTGGCGCGTCGCCTGGCCGACGCCGGAGTCAAGGTGGCCATCGGCCATACCGACGCCTCCGCCGCCCAAGCGGAGACAGCATTCGGTTGGGGCATGACCCATGCCACCCACCTTTTCAACGCCATGTCCGGACTGCACCACCGGACACCGGGCGCGGCTGCCGCGGTGCTCGCCCACGACTCGGTGACGGTCGGACTGATCGCCGATGGTGTTCACGTATCCGATGTCATGCTGCGGCTCGCCTGGAAGGCTCTCGGACCACAGCGGCTCGCTCTGGTTTCGGATGCCATGGCCGCCGCCGGTATGGGTGAAGGCTGTTTCCGCCTCGGCCCGGCCGTGGCGACCGCAGCGGAGGGGGCCGTGCGCGACTCGGAGGGAAGGCTGGCCGGCAGCATGGCCCTCATGGATGGAGTGATTCGAGTCATGGCCCGGGCAACCGGCTGCACGCTCGCAGACCTGGCGGCGATGGCCTCGACCACGCCAGCCGCCATCGTGGGCCATTCACCCGACCCGGGAGACGCCGTCTTGGTCGACGACCAGATGGCGGTCGTATCTACCGCCCTGGCAGGCGAGATCGCGTATCGAAGGGACGCTTCGTGAGCATGCTGTCGGAGATCGGTGAACAGCCCGCCGCCCTGGAACGGATGCTGGCCGCCAATGCGGGGAAGGCGGACAGGCTGGCGGAGTTGGCGACGGGCGTGACGCATGTGGTGGTCGCCGCCCGGGGAACGTCGGACAACGCCGCTCGTTACGCCCAGTACGTGTGGGGTGCCCGCAACCGCCTCGCCGTGGGCCTCACCGCTCCTTCACTCTTCGGCCCGCTGGATGCGCCGCCCGATTTGGCTGGCGCTCTCGTGGCCGGTATCTCGCAGTCGGGACGGTCGCCGGACCTGGTGGCGGTGATGACGGAGGCTTCCCGGCAGGGACGGCCCACCGTGGCCATAACCAACGAGCCGGACTCGCCGCTGGGGAAAGGAGCCGACGTCGTGGTGGAGTTGGCGGCCGGCCCCGAGCGAGCCGTGGCCGCCACCAAGACCTACACCACCGAGCTGGCGGCGGTGGCGTTGTGTGGGCTGGCCTTCTCCGGCGAGCCTCTCGGTCCGCTAGCAGGCCTCCCGGAGACGGTGGGAGCGGCCCTCGACCTGGGCGGCGATGTCGCGGAGGCGGTCGGCGGGCTGGTCGAGTCGGACCGGTGTGTCGTCGTGGGTCGAGGATTCCACATGGCAACCGCGTTCGAGTGGGCGCTGAAGCTGCAGGAACTGGCCCAGATCCTCGCCCAACCGTTCTCCGCGGCCGATTTCCGGCACGGCCCGATGGCGGTGGTGGAACGAGGCTTCCCGGTGCTGGCGGTGGCGACTGCGGGGCCAACGTACGACCAGATGACGTCGCTGGTCGCCGACTTGACCCGCCGCGGCGCCCACATCGTCACCGTCAGCGACCTGGAAGAAGCTCCGGGCGACGTGGTGATCCCCATACCCCGGATAGAGCCGTGGCTGTCGCCGATCGTCGCCGCTCCCGTCGTGCAGATGTTCGCCCGTGAATTGACGCTGGCTCGGGGACTGGATCCCGACTCCCCCCGTGGGCTCTCCAAAGTCACTCTGACCCACTGATCGGCTGTGAAGATTTTATCGGCGGGACGCCGAGAAAATCTTCACGGAAAGGCCGTCAGCCGACCGCCGTCACCCTCACTACCGGGTCGGAACCGAGGCTCGGGCCGCCCGGCTGATTGAACGGCACATAGACGACACCCCGGTGAAGCGTCTCGTCGAGCAGGACCGGCAGCTCCGCCTCGGCCGTCTTCGTGACCAGTTTGACCAGATGGCCCTCGCGGGCCCCCAGGCGACGGGCGTCGTCGGGATGGAGATGCGCCGCCGCCCCCGGCGCCAGGCGGTGCAGCGAGAGGCTGTGGCGCATCATCACCCCGTCGTCGTACATCTTCCTGGCCGAGTGGAGCACCATCTCCGCCGACATGCCCGGCAGGGCGGTGGCCACCGGGACGTACTGGAGCTTCTGGACGGCGTCGCCGTAGGGCACCACCGCCCCGGAACGCGCCTCCCAATCGAGTAGGTCCCACGTGATGCCGGCATAGGCCGGAGCAGCCGTGGCGATCTCCTTGGCGATCCCGGCGGCGGAACCGAACCCGAGGTCGGTTCCCAGGCGGCGAGCGATGTCGTCGATGATCGACCAATCGGCCCGCGCCTGGCCCGCCCCGGGGACGATCTCGTTGACCTTCTGCACTCTGCCTTCGAGATTCGTGATCGTCCCCTCCTTCTCGGCGAACCCGAGAGCCGGCAGGATCACATCGGCGTAGGCGGTGGAGGCGGTGTGGAACAGGTCGAGGGCGACCACGAACCCGGCTTTTTCGAGCGCTTCGGCGGCGACCGCCGAGTCGGGGACGTCGGCCACCGGATCGGCGCCCATCAGCATCACGGCCTCGATGTCGCCGGCCGCCAAGCCCTCGAGGATCGCCCGGGTGGGACGTCCCACGCCGGTCGGCACCTCACCCCAGGCTTCCAGGCCTTCGCTCACCGAGATCCGGCCCGGAAGCAGATCGGGGGCGAGACCCATGTCGAGGGCGCCGAAGATGTTGCCCCGTCGCGCCAGCGGGAGGATCTTGGCGCCCTTGTCCCGCAGCCAGGCCGCCGCCCCTTCGGCCAGGCGGGGATCCTCTGTCAGTCCGGTGCGTCCGACGAGTGCCACCACCGGCCCGGCGGCCAGCGCCTGGTCGATGTCGGGATGTTCCCCGTTCTGGAGGGCGGAGAGCAGGTCGCCGCCGGCTCCCGGCCGGTAGCGAAGTGTGAAGTCCGCCTCCGCGTCCAGTCCGGTCCGGCGGGGATGAATCACGATCAGTCGAGCCCCGGGCCGGCGGATGATGAGGCCGTCCGAGTTCGACACGACGGCGTTCGTGTCGAAGCCGGTGGCGGCAGCTCTCACCCGAAGATAGAGAGTCGGGTGCTCCTCTTTGAGGTCGGGGCCCCACACCACGATGGTGGCGGCGGAGTCGATGTCGTCGATGACGCCCCGGTCGGCCACTCCAGCCAGGAACTGGGAAGCGACGGTGTCATCCATGCGGGCGTCGACATGGTTGGTGCCGACGACGGTCCGCAGGAACTTGGAGAAGGCGTAGGCGTCCTCGTTGGTGCCGCGGGCCCCGCCCAGGCCGGCCACCGCTGCCCCTCCTTGCTCGGAGATGATGCCCGAGAGCCGGGACGCGACCGTGTCCAATGCCTCGCTCCAGGTCGCTTCCCGCAGCTCGCCGCCATCGCGCACCAAAGGCACCGAGAGGCGATCAGGCGAGTTGATGTACTCGTATCCGAACCTGCACTTGTCCGACAGCCAGCTCTGGTTGGTGTGAGGGTTGTCGACGGCCAGTAAGCGCACCACCTGGTTCTGGGACGTCTGGACGGTGATGGCGTCGCCCGTCGAGCAGTGAGAACAGGTGGAGGCGACTTCACGCAGATCCCACGGGCGTGCCCGAAAACGGTACGGAGCGGCGAGGAGGGCCCCGACGGGGCAGATCTGAACGGTGTTGCCCGAGAAGTAGGAACGGAAGGGCTCGTCGGGGAATGTGTTGACCTCGGTGTTGTACCCGCGTCCCATGAACTCGATCAGCGGATCGCCGGAGATCTCCTCCGAGAAGCGGGTGCAGCGGGCACAGAGAATGCAGCGCTCGCGGTCGATCAGAACGAGCTCTGAGATTTCGATCGGCTTCTCGTAGTGCCGTTTCTCCTCGACGAACCGGGTCTCACCCGGGCCGTACGCCATCGTCTGGTCCTGTAGGGGACACTCCCCGCCCTTGTCGCACACCGGGCAGTCCAAGGGGTGATTGATCAGGAGATACTCGAGGATTCCCTCCTGGGCCTTGGCCACGGTGTCGTTCTCGGTGTCGACCACCATCCCGTCGCTGACGACGGTGGTGCAGGCAGGGACGATCATCGGACCCCGCGGGCCCTCCAACTGGATGAGGCACATGCGGCACATGCCCACCGGTCGCATGCGAGGGTGCCAGCAGAAGCGGGGGATGTAGACCCCGTTGTCCTGAGCCACCCGGATGAGGATGTCCCCCTTCGAGGCCGACATCTCACGCCCATCGACAGTGATGGTGACTTCCTCTGCCACGGCTAGAAACTCTCGACTTCCGACTTCACGGGAACGGGCATCCCTGGCCGTGGATGTGATCCATCACCTCATCCTTGTAGTACTTGACGATCGACATGATCGGTGAGGTGGCGGACGGTCCCAGGGGGCAGATCGTGGTCTGTTTTGGCGGCCAGGAAAGGTCGATGTTGATGTTGTCGGACACGTCGGCGAGGAGGTCGAAATCGATCGGCCGGCCCTGGCCGGCTTCGATCCGGCGCAGGATCATCTCCAACCAAGAGGTGCCCTCCCGGCAGGGAGTGCACTCGCCGCAGGACTCGTGGGCAAAGAAGCGCACCACTCTCTCGGCGGCGCGGACGACACATGTCGTGTCGTCCATGACGATGACGGCGCCGGAGCCGAGCATGGACCCGGCGGCCGCCGCCGCTCCTTTGGTGATCTCCAGGTCGAGATGCTCCTCGGGGTTGAACCACGGCGCCGAAGCTCCACCCGGGATCCACATCTTGAGCTGACGTCCGTCGGGGATGCCCCCTCCAACCTCGTCGAAGAGTTGACGCCAGGTGATGCCATGTGGCAGTTCGTAGTTGCCCGGCCGGGCGATGTGGCCCGAAAGGGAGACGAGGAAGGTCCCGGTGTCCTCGGCGCCGGTGAGCTCCTTGTACCACTCGGCCCCGTTGATGAGGATGTGAGGGAGGTTGGAGACGGTCTCCACGTTGTTCACGACGGTGGGCTTGAGGTAGAGGCCGACGGCTGCGGGGAAATAGGGTGGTTTGAGCCGGGGCTCACCGCGCCGGCCCTCTAGCGAGTTGAGTAGGGCCGTCTCCTCTCCGCAGATGTAGGCCCCGGCGCCCAGGTGGACCGTGACCTCGAGGTCGTAGTCGCTGCCCATGATTCCTTTGCCGAGCAGACCGGCGGCGTAGGCCTCGTCGACGGCCGCCTGAACCCGCCGGGCGGGCTTGGCGTACTCGCCTCGTATGTAGATGAAGGCGTGGGGCACCTCGTTGGCCCAGGCGGCGATGATCACGCCCTCGAGCATCTGGTGGGGGTCTCGCTCGAGAAGCTGGCGGTCCTTGAAAGTGCCCGGCTCGGACTCGTCGGCGTTGATCACCAGGTAGGCGGGGCGCTCCGGCGCGAGGAGGCTCCATTTCATACCTGCCGAGAAGGCGGCGCCTCCCCGGCCCAGGAGACCCGACTCCTTCACGAGCTCCACCAGTTCGTCTCGGCTCATGTCGAGTGCCTGGCGGGCGGCCTCGTAGCCCCCGGTGGCGCGGTAACGGTCGAGGGTGTGCGAGTCGGTCGGATGATCCACCATCCGCTGCGTCACGACCAGTGGTCGCTCGAACGATGTGGCGGTGGTCGTCACCGCCGGTCCCGCTTGACCGTGTCATACAGCTGGAACGCCGGGTAGGGCCCGATGGCGCCGCCGTCAGACTTGATAGCCCACTCGAAAGAGCGCCGGCCGCCGAACAACTCCTGTATTTCGTCGGCGTTCACCACCTCCGGCGTGGTGGTGCGCAGCCAGCGAACGAGCTCACGGCCCTTCTCGGGGGTTATCCCTTCCACCAGTTCGTAGTTCACCTGCAAGGCGGGAGCACCACCGCAGGCGCCGATGCACTCGACGTGCTCCACGCTGAGCACGCCGTCGTCGTCGGTCTCACCGCTGGGAACGTCTGATTCGTCCTCGATGGCATGCAGAACCTCGTCTGCGCCGAGCAGCATGCACGAGATCGAAGTGCACATGGAGATCAGATAGCGTCCCGTGGGCTCGCGCTTGTACATGGTGTAGAAGGAGGCGACGGACTGGACCTGTGCTTCGGTCATGTCGAGGAGGAGTGCCACCTGCTCCATGCCCTTGTTGGTCAACCACCCTTCCTCGGCCATGGCTAGATAGAGGAGCGGCATGACGGCGGAACGCTTGTCCGGATATCGCCCGACGATGGCGTGCGCGCGCTCGAGAGTGGCTTTCGACCAGTCAGACATCACGGCCGAGAATAGGAATGGCCCCGAGGACGTGCCGAATCCGGCCCGCGGCGGCATCCCGGCCAGGTTTCAGCGAAGTGTCAGGTCGGCGAAGTTGGCCCCCGACTTGCCGGGTTCCCACCAGCCGTCCGGTGTCTAGAACCCAGGGTTCCACAACTCGCCTCCACCGGTCGAACCGTGGGCCACAGACACCGGCACCCGGGTCTAGAACTCTGGGTTCGCTACGGCGCTTTCGACCCCGAGCCGCGGCGTGAGCGGGCGGATCCGACCGCCCTCGTCGATGAAGGGTCCTACCGGTCGACGTCGCCCATGATCGGATCGAGGGAAGCGATCGAGGCGATCGTGTCGGCCACGAGGGAGTCGGCCATCATGATCGGAAGCGCCTGCAGGTTGTAGAACGAGGGTCCCCGAACATGAATCTTCCACGGCTTGCCCTGGCCGTTGGAGACCAGGTAGCACCCGAGCTCTCCTCGGGGGGACTCGACCGCCGTGTAGGTCTCGCCGATCGGCACCTTGAAGCCCTCGGTGAAGATCTTGAAATGATGGATGAGAGCCTCCATCGACTCATCGATCCGGGCCCGAGGCGGTGGTGTGATCTTGCGGTCGTCGATCCGGTAGTTGCCCTTCGGCATCGAGTCGGCCACCTGCCGGACGATCTTCAGAGACTCCCGTATCTCCTGCATCCGGATCATGTAGCGATCGAAGACGTCGCCGTTCTCGCCCACCACTACGTCGAACTCGTACTGCTCGAAGCCGCAATAGGGCATCTCCTTGCGGAGGTCCCACGGCACCCCGGCGGCCCGCAGTGTGGGACCGGTCACGCTGTAGGCGAGGCACTCCTCGGCGTTGATTATCCCGACGCCCTTGGTGCGTTCCAGCCAGATCGGATTCCCGGTGAGGAGGTCGTCGTAACGCCCGATCCGCTCGGGGATCGTGTCGACGATCTCGGCGACGTCCTGGCGCCAGCCCAGCGGAAGGTCGACGGCGACGCCGCCGGGGCGGATGTAGTTGTGGTTCATTCGCAGACCGGTGGTCTTCTCGAAGAAGCCCAGGATCATCTCTCGTTCCCGGAACCCGTAGAGCATCATCGAAAGGGCGCCGATGTCCATGCCGTTCGTGGCCAGCGCCACCAAATGAGAGGCGACCCGGTTCAGCTCGGTCATCATCACCCGGATGGCCGTCGCCCGGGGAGGTACCTCCACATCGAGCAGGCGCTCGACGGCCAGCGAGTAGACGAGCTCGTTGTGCAGTGGCGCCAGGTAGTCCATCCGGGTGACGTTGGTGGGGCCCTGGAGGAACGTCAGAGTCTCACCCGTCTTCTCCATGCCGGTGTGGAGGTAGCCGATCACAGGCCGGGTGCGGCGGATGATCTCTCCCTCAAGCTCGATCTGGAGTCGGAGCACCCCGTGGGTCGAGGGATGCTGGGGGCCCATGTTGAGGAGCATGCGGTCGTCATCGAGCTGTCTCTCCTCGTACATGTAGTCATCGGTGACGACCCGCCCGAGCTGCTCGGCGAGCCTCGCCTGGGACTCCTCCGGGCCGATCTCCTGACGACCCTCGTCGGTCGGGTCGAAGGGCGGCTCCTCGGTGCCGCTCATCCAGAGCTCGACGGTCTCTTTCTGCCCGGTGTCGCGTGTGTCGGTCATGTCGCCTTGGGGTTGCCCTTGAACTGCACGGGTACTGCGCCCACGCTGAAGTCCTTGCGCAGGGGGTGGCCCTCCCAGTCGTCCGGCATCAGGATGCGGGTCATGTCGGGGTTGTCCTCGAAGACGACGCCGTACATGTCGTAGGTCTCCCGCTCGGCATACCCGGCGCCCGGCCATACCGAAACGACGGACTCGATGATCGGCTCGTCGGCCGGCAGGGGGATCAGCACCCGGAGCCGGCGCCGGTGCTTCGTCGACAGGAGGTTGGCGACCAGCTCGAAGCGCTCGCGACGGTGCCGGAACCAGTCGACGGCCGTGATGTCGGCGCACATGTCGAAGCCCGCTTGCTTGGCCGCCTGAGCGAACTCGAGCCATCGCCCGGAATCGAGACGTACCACATCCTGACCGTGGGAGTCCTCCATCACGGCGTCGTCACCGAAGCCCTCCAGCAGGGCCGCCATGAACTCGTCGGGCTGCTTCGGGCTGCCGGTCGGCGCGGCACCGGGAAGCGGATACAGGTTGGGCACCGGATGTCGCTGCGGCGCATGCAGGGCCGCCGCGCTTGAGATATCGGCCGGCGCCGTATCGCCCCGATCGCCCTTACCGTCGGTCACGAAGCGATCTCACCCGACATGATCCTGTCGTGCAGGTTCAGGATCCCGTGCATGAGAGTCTGGGGGTTGGGCGGGCATCCGGGGACGTAGACGTCGACGGGGACGATCTGGTCGACGCCCTGCACCAAGGCATAGTTGTTGAACATCCCCCCGGTCGAGGCGCACACGCCCATCGAGATGACCCACTTGGGGTCGGCCATCTGGTCGTACACCTGACGGAGGACCGGTGCCATCTTCTGGCTGAGCCGCCCGGCCACGATCATCAGGTCGGCGTGACGCGGCGAGGGCCGGAAGACCTCCATCCCGAATCGAGCCAGGTCGTAGTGGGCCGTGCCGGTGGCCATCATCTCAATGGCGCAGCATGCCAGGCCGAATGTGGCCGGGAACATGGAGCGGGTCCTGGCCCAGGCGGCCGCCTTGTCGATCGAGCTCAGGAGAACGCCGGGGATCTGAGGCATCAGGCGGCCCTCTCGGTCGTCTCGACGACGTAGCGGCTGCGCCGTTTCACGTTCCAGTCGAGGGCACCCCGCTTCCAGACGTAGACCAGGGTCTCCAGGACGAAGAAGGTGAAGATCCCGACGGCGGCGATGCCGTACCAGCCGAGGGCGTCCCACTGCACGGCCCAGGCGAAGAGGAAGACGATCTCGACGTCGAAGATCACGAAGAGCATCGCCACCAGGTAGAACTGGACGGGAAAGCGGCGCCGGTCCGGGGCCATCTCTGGAATGATCCCGCATTCGTAAGGGGCGAGCTTCTCCCGGGTGGGACGGTGGGGGCTCACGAGACGAGAGGCAAAAAGCGATACGGCGACGAAGCCGACCGCCAGCACAAACATGACAGCTACAGGCAGATAATCAGCCAAGGTCATTACATCGCCGACTTTAGGGGTTGCGTCTGGCGAGACAGAACTCGACGATCGGGTACTGAGTTCCAGGTGGTAGGTGGTAGGTACCTGACCGTCGACGAACGGGGCTCCTCTGAGATCACCGACCGCGCTCGCATCGATCAGTGGTGAAGACCGGTCAGCCCTAGCGTGGTCGGTGACCTATTACTTACCACCTAACACTTAGTACCGGTGGCTACTTGGCGGGCAATGGGCGGACTGCGGCTGCCAGCATCGCGTAGGCCGCCTCTCCGATGCCTTTTTCGTCTTCGTCCAGCAGGTTGGCCATCACCTTCAACGTCCATTCCATCAGCGGCCGGTTGCGTAGTCCGGCGTGGGCTACTGTGCGCATCACCGACGGGTTGCCGATGAGCTTCACGAAGATGCGGGCCATCTTGTAGTACAGCCCGTACTCGTCGTCGAGCCGCTGCGTGTAGCGGTAGAGCAGGGAGGGGTCATGGGCGGCGAGTGCCTCCGAGACGTATCCGGCCGCCAGCCGACCGGTCTCGTAGCCGTAGGAGATCCCTTCGCCGTTCCACGGGTTGATGGCGCCGGCGGCGTCGCCCACCACCACCCAGTTGGAGCCGACCAGCGGACCCTTTGAGAACGACATCGTCAGCTTGCCCCCCTCGGGATCCGACAGTTTGGAGTGGTCCCCGACGTCCCAGTAGTCGGGGGCGGAGTTGTTGACGTAGTCGTTCATCATGCGGGTGGTGTTGACATGTTTCCACCGCTTGAACGTCGAGAGCAGACCCACCCCGACATTTATCGTGCCGTCCCCAAGCGGAAACACCCATCCGTATCCGGGCATGGTCGCCCCGCTGTCGTCGCGCAGATCGAGCTGGCTCTCCAGGAAGGGATCGGCCGACCGAGGGGAGGAGTAGTAGCCGCGGGCGGCCAGCCCCATCGGATAGTCCTTGCGCCGGCTGGTGCCCAAGGGTCGTCCGAACCGGTTGAGCGACCCGTCGGCGATGACCACCATGTCCGGTTCGAGGCGTTCGGTGTCGCCGTTGTGTGAGAGCGTCACCGCCGCCAGGCGGCCGTCCTCGATGACGGGCTTGGCCTCGGTGTGCTGGCGCACCTTGGCGCCCTGCTTCTCTGCCAGGTTCGCCACCTGCTGATCGAGGTCCCGCCGGCGGATCGCCCCACCCCAGTCGGGAAACCGAGAATGCTGCGGCCAGTTCATCTCCAGCATCAGATCATCCCCCGCATACGAGCGAAGCCCGGTGATGCGGTGAAACTCCGGCACGTCGAAGTCGAAGCCCATGTCGGTCAGCTGCAGGATCGCCCGGGGAGTCAGCCCGTCGCCGCAAGTCTTGTTGCGCGGGAATTCCTTCTTCTCCACCAGCGTGACGTCGTGCCCATCCCGGGCCAGCCAGTGGGCGGCGGAGGCGCCGGCGGGACCGCCGCCGACAACGAGCACTGTGGGGGAAGCCATCACCGGAGGATATCGACGCTCGGCGGCGTGCGAGAATCCCTCGGTTCTTCGGAGCCATACGGACGAAACACCGGGAAGTTTCCGGCCGGGACCGGGGACTGTACCGTTCGCTCATGGAACGGGAGACCCTCGACTGGGCCGGTTACGGCCTGGCGGTGCGCCAGCTCGCCGGTGAGATCGCCGACAGCGGCTACCGGCCCGACATCATCCTGGCCATAGCCCGCGGCGGACTCTTCGTCGCCGCCTCGCTCGGCTACGCCCTGTCGGTGAAGAACCTCTACGTGATGAACCTCGAGTTCTACACCGGGGTCGGGACACGTCTCGACGTCCCGATGGTGCTTCCCCCTTATCTCGATCCGGGCGAATTGGCCGACGCCCGGATCCTGGTGGCCGACGACGTGGCCGACACCGGGCTGACCCTCGAGGCGGTGCACGAGTTCTCGTCGGACGTCGTGGCCGAGTCCCGCACCGCCGTCCTTTACGAGAAGCCCACTTCGGTGGTCGTCTGCGACTACGTGTGGCGCCGCACCGACCGCTGGGTGAACTTCCCCTGGTCGACGGAGCCTCCCCTCGTCGACGGCGGGGTGGTCGATGCCTGAAGCACCTCCCCGCGCCACCATCCGGCGATTGCCCCGCTACCTCAGGGCACTCGAGATGGCGGCGGACCGGGGCAGCATCTCGTCGGAGGAACTGGCGGAGGCGGCTTATACCAATGCCGCCATCGTGCGGCGGGATTTGAGTCTCCTGGGGTTCTCCGGCGTTCGTGGAGTCGGCTACGACGTCGACCGCCTCCGCTCATTGATCCGCGACGAGCTCGGCCTGACGGCGGATGTCCGCGTGGCCATCGTCGGTGCCGGGAATCTGGGGCGTGCCCTGGCGAACTACGCCGGGTTCGGAAGGCGGGGCTTCCGGGTCGTGGCCCTGTACGACAACGATCCCGAGAAGGTGGGAGACGACGTGGCCGGGATCCCGGTCCACCACTTCGACGACCTGGCGCGAGAGGCGAGGTCGGACGGCATCGACATCGGGATCATCGCCACTCCCGGTGCCGTCGCCCAACAAGTGGCCGAGCGGTTGGCGGCAGGAGAGGTTCGCTCGATCCTCAATTTCGCCCCGACTCGGGTTCGGGTCGGGGAGGGAGTCGAGGTGCGGCAGGTGGACCTGGCCACCGAGTTGCAGATCCTCAGCTATTACCGCTCCCACGGCTGATCCGGCATTGCCGACGGTAGAGCATCGCCGTCCACACCGTCGTGACGAAGAGGCCGGCCGCGACGACACGCCGCCAGACGACGCCGGGTCTGTGAGGACGGCGGCTGACCCCGGCGAGGAACTCCGCATACGTAGCCCCGCCACCGACGGCGTGCGGTGCGAGATGATCGCCCCGCCGGTAAGCGCTCACCACATCGCCCCAAGCAGGTACACGCAGCAGGAGCCTCCGGTCGCCTCGTGCCCGCATGTAAGCGGCTACCATGTCGTCGAAGGCGAGCACCTCCGGACCACCCAGGTCGTCAACTCGTCCGGCGGGACCGTCTTCGACCAGTTCCACGACCCGGTCGGCCACCACGTCGGGGTCGATGGGCTGGAACTCCACGCCAGTTGGTGACCAAGCCGTGGAAGTGGGGGATCAAGCTGTGGAACTGGGTGGCGCGCAGGATCGTGTACGGAAGCCCACTCGCCTCGAGCTGCGCTTCTACCGCCCGTTTGGCCCGGTAGTACGCAGAAGGGTGGTCGTCGATGCCGACGATGGAGACGTAGATCACGTGGCCGACGCCCGCCTCCTTGGCCGCCTCCCACAACGTGGCCGATCCCTCGATGTCGCGGCTCGGTACCAGTGGGCTGGTGGCGAGGTGTACCACCACGTCGATTCCGTCCAGGGCCGGCGCTCGACCGTCGTCGAGGTCGTGATGGAAGTGGTTGGCCGCCCGGGGCGTCCGCGTTCCCACGAGCACGTCGTGACCGGCCTTGTCCAGCCGCAGCACAACCCTGTGGCCTAGGCCGCCGTTACCGCCGGTGACGAGCACGCGCATGGGCTACTCGTAAGGGTGCCGGGATGCAGCGGCGTTCTCCAGCTTCTGGCGGACCGTCGGCAGCTCGTCGAGAACCCGGCGCAGGTCCCAGCCCATCGCCACCGCCACTTTGACCGGAGTCGTGGCGATGACCGAAGCGTTGCGCTCCTCGAGGGAGAGCACTCCGATCTCCCCGAAGAAGTCGTCCGGTCCCAGATCCACCACGTGCTGACCCTGACGGTGGACGGTGACGTTACCCTCCAGGAGGACGAAGAACTTCGAGGGCAGGTCACCCTCGGCGACCAGCACCGCGCCGACCGGATGGTCCTCGACTTTCATCACGTCGGCCAGCTTGGCGCGGTTCTCCTGCAACAGGTCGGAGAAGAGACCCGTCGGCTTCAATTCAACGACGTCCACGAAACCGCTCCTTGCTCTACGAGGGGCCGACGCTACCTTCCCCGACCGTCCGATGAGCGCTACCCCACCGGTTTCGCGCATGGACGCGCCAGAACGCGGGTCAGGTCGAGCGGGCCTGGATCTCCTCGTACTGCTTCAGGCCGACGAGGAAGGCAGCGAAGATGATCGCCGACACGATCATGTACGTCAGGGGGATGATGCGAATCTCGAAGGCGTTGAGGCCTTCGATGTTCTCGGGCCGCGGCCCGCGGGGCGCATAGAGCACGAAGAGCAGCGAGTTGATCGCCAACCATCCCGACACGCCCGCACCGGTGACCAGAAATGCCAGCTTCTTGCCCAGGTTGGTGAAGGTGAGGAGGAACACGCCGCCGTAGAACACGGCAATCGAAGCGAGAAACAGCAGGATTCCCGTCACGAAAAGGTTGGCGGACAACAGTTCACGCATCAGTTCGCGCATCAGCCGGCTACTCCCACGGAATCGTTGCCCCGGCCCGTCAGGTCGGCGCCCCGGAGGTACCGGGCGATCAGTGTGATGTCTTCCTGGGACAGGATCTGCCCGAAACCGGGCATCCGCCCCGACCCGAAGCCGTTCAAGCCGTAGGGCGTCGACGCCTCGGACCCGTTGATGATGAACTGGATCAGCAGGTCGTCCTCGGGGTTCTCGGCGGGCTCGCCGAACTGGACAACCGGCCTCCCATCCCACAGCGCCGGGCCGAATCCGCCCGAACCGGCTTCGAGGGTGAAAGCGGGACCGGCGGAGTAGCCGGCGGTGTGGCACCGGGCGCAGTATCCGTTGAAGAGCAGCACCGCCCGTTCGGCGCTCTCGGTGTCACCGTCGAACGCCGCCTCCGCCACTCCTTCGATATCGATCACCCATCTCTCCTCCTCGAGGGCGTTCTCAAGATACTCAACCCCCTCCTGGGCGCCGGCGCTCAGGCCATCGAAGTTGTCGGCGCTCACCGCCAGGTTGATGGCCAGAGTCTCCCAGCCGGCGACGACTGCCTCGGCAGCTTCGGCGTCGGGCTGTCCGGACGTCGCCTCGTTGGTCGGGTCGAGACTGGGGATGACGGCCTCCGAGGCGAGGGTCGCCTCGATCCCGGCGTCGACCTGGGTGGAGATGGCGTTCTCTGCCTTGGTGGAAAGGCCATCCCCGTCCGGGTCCTGACCTCCGTCGAGGGCGGCCCGGGCGTCGGCGGCCGCTTCGACACCGGCCGCCTCGAGTTCCTCGACGAAGGCCGTTGCCGCGGCGAGGTCCATGTCGTCGGGAGCGTCGAAGTCGGCCAGCTCTTCGTCGATGGCGTTCAACGTCTCGATGGCACCGGTGGATAGCCCCACTTGGGGATCGACCACCCCGGTGTCGAAGGCTTCCCGGGCGGCCGCCGCCGGGCCCTCGACAATCGGCTGATCACCCTGAGCGAGTTCCTCGAGCCGTTCAACCGTCTGGGTGGCAGTGGTGAGGTCGTCGGTTCCCTCGACGCTCTGAGGATTCTCCGGGTCCAACGTCACGGGTTCCATCACCCGCAGGAACTCGACCATCTCCTCACCGATGGCGACCAGCCCCGTCTCGGTGGAATCGGAGAGACCGTCACCGTCGGTGTCGATCCCTTCGCCGGCCGTGTCGAGCAGCTCGCGAGCGCGCTCGGACAAATCCTGGATCACAGGTGCCTGCTCACGGGAGCTGCGCAGGTCGGCCAGGACCTGGCGCTGGCGGTTCAGGACCGCGGCGACCTGCTGCTCGGCATTCGCCAGACGGTCGGCCTCGGCGGCGCGCAAGCCGCTCTCGAACTCGGCTACGACCTCCATCTGCGGCTTTTGGATCCTGGCGAGATAGTTGACGACGTCCTGCACCTGCGCCTCGTTCATCGGCCCGCCGCCGGCCAGGCCCCATGGCGGCATCGGGGTGTTGCCCCGGCCGTAGGTGACCCAGTAGTTCACCTCATCCGCGTCGTAGCGGTAGAACACATCGTCCAGCGACGGCGCCGCCCAGTCGACCGTCACCCCCGATCGTTGCTCGACGAAGGGAGCCACGCCACCCGTGCCATCGGGGCCGTGACACGAGAAGCAGGCGAACTCCTCGACGAGGGCGGCGCCCCGGCTGATCGACTCTTCGTCGAACTGGTCGACGAAGCCCTCGTGGCGATCCTGCTCACCGAGGAAATAGAGGGGCAGCGACACCGCCAGGAACGCCGAAAGCAGGACCGCAGCCTTCTGGCCCGTTTCGAGGCGACGGGTTTCCATCTGGTCGTCGGTGGTGCCCGGAGCCAGGTTGGAGGGGATTTCCTCAGGCCCCCGGCGTCGGAGGGCATTCACCAGGATGAATCCCAGCCAGGCGATACCTCCGATGGCGGCGAGCGTGATGACGATGCTCGAGGACATGTCAGCTCTCTACCGGCGAGCGGTGAGCGAACCGTGTCATATGCAAGAAGGACCCTGGGGGTACTCGACCGAGGCGAAAGGTGCCCGGGGCGTCTCGATGATCTGGCTCGTGTGGATGATCAACTCGTTCGACTCATTCACCTCGATCACGAAGCGGTCCAGGTTGCGCGGGGCCGGGCCGGCGAAGTACTCCCCGGCCTGGTTGTACTTCGATCCGTGGCACGGGCACTCGAAGCCCTGGGAAGTGGCGCACCAAGGGACGCGGCAACCCAGGTGGACACAGCGCTGATATAAGGCCATCAGCCCGCCGGCGGCCACGCCGCGATCGGCGAACTGCTCAGACAGGGAACTCGGGGCGGGCACGACGTAAGCCCGGGCTTCGGGGATGAACATCGGCACCACCGCCCCCTCGCTGTTGCGCAACTCGCCTTCGATGGCGCCGACGGTCCCGGCGTTGATGTCGGCGCCGAAGCCGCCACTCACCCGGGGCCAGAAGAAAGCGAGGAAGCCGAGACCCAGACCAAGACTCCAGAAACCGAAGGTGGCGCCCAACGCCCGGTTGAAGAACTGGCGCCGCGTCACCCCGGCTTCCTCGGGAGATACCTCCACGACCCGTTGCGCTTCCAACACCGACACGCCGGCCGGCTGGGGCTCTCGCTCGACGTCCGGCTCCGGCTCCGCTGCCACCGGTTCAGGCTCGGGCGGCTCCTCGACGACCCGGATGGGTTCGACCCTGACCCCGCGCATCGACTGGTCGGCGGCCCGGGCGTCTTCTTCGACCTGGGACTCCCAGTCCGGCTCGGTCCGGGTGCGGCGGAAGGCAACCGCAAAGGCCCCCAACGCACCGAAGATGGCTACGACCGCCACTCCGATGAGGATGAGGTTGGTGGTCGTCACCTAATGGCCTCCCTCGAAATGGATCCAGTCTTTCAGATCGTCGAAGTAGATCCCCGCCTCCCAGGGATAGACGAAGTTGAAGCCCTCGCCCCGGAACAGCACACCGAGAATGGTCAGCGTCGCCGAGCCCGCCAGGAAGAACGTGAAGAGCATGATGGCGAACTTTCGATCGGATGGTCTGGTGGAGGGATTGCGGTCGACGTAGGGGATCGCCATGAAACCCACCAGGCCGATGATCGTCGGAACCGTCACCCCCGCGATCTGGGGATCGAAGTAGGACAGCAACTCCTGCAGCCCCAGGAAGTACCACGGGGCCTTCGAGGGGTTGGGCGTGGCGTTGAAGTTGGCCGGTTCCAGCAAGGGAGCCTGGAGGATCACCGACAGGACGACGAGGAAGGCGGTCATGGCCAACAAGGCGACGAACTCCGCCAGCATCAGGTGCGGCCACGTGTTGACCTTGTCCGTGGGCTCGCTCTTGACCTGCTGGATCGCCCGGGCCTTGACGACGGTGAGGAGCCGCTGGGTGCGCACTCCCTCGGGGGCGCCGGTGGGCGGGGCTACCGGGCGCGGGGACACCATGGCAGCGACCCGGCCGTTCCCTCCGCCGTTGGTCTCGGGCTCCGCCGGTGGCGCAGGTTCGGGCTCGGTCGCCGTGGCGACGCCGCCGCCCTCCGGTTCACCCTGCATTTCCGTCTCCGGGGGCGGAGTCGTGTCCTGGAGCTGCCCTGCCTCCATGCTCTCGGGCTCCAGCCCGGTGTCGGGAGTGGCTCCCTCCGGTACGGGGATCTCCTCGGCCTGTCCCTCTGCCTCTGGAGCCGCTTCTCGGGTCTCCGACTCAGCCGGGGGCTCGCTCACTTCGGCCGACGCTCCCGGCTGCGTCGGGGACCCGAGAAGCGGCTCCAGAGGCAGAGGGACAGGCCGAGGAGATCCCCGTACCGGAGGGAGCCACTCCCGACACCGGGCTGGAGCCCGAGAGCATG
>DATABS010000077.1:0-23733 GCA_036259475.1 Acidimicrobiia bacterium
CATTCACAGAATGGCTGTTGAACCACAGGGTGTACCGTGACAGTGCGCCCGGGTGGCGGAATCGGTCAGACGCGGAGGTCTTAAACACCTCTGTCCCGATCGGGACGTGTGGGTTCGACTCCCACCCCGGGCACTCCGGCCGGTGATCGAAGTGCGCGCCGCACATGTGTGATACCGAAGTTGCTGGGGGAGGGCGGTAGGCCCTCCCCCAGCTCGAACTGGTCCGTTCACCCCTCGACGGTGAACTCCGCCACGATGCCGAGGAAAGCATGGGGGGTGCCGTCACCCATGTCGGGTGGCCCCTCCGCCGCCTCGTCACCGGTCATGGCCTCTTCGACTACCGCCGGGTCGGCACCTTGGGGAATGAAGCACACGATGGCGTAACGGCCCGGCTCGGACACCGTGATGGTGTCACCTGCCCCTTCGGGATTCATCCCATCCTCCTCGGGCATCGCCACAAGGACGCCCTGGAACTCGACCAGGCTCTCGCTTTCGTCGGCAAGTTCGAGCAGCTAACCGACACCGCCGACACCGCTACCGCGAGCAGTGTTCTGGTTTTCATGGTTCTCCCATAGGGGTCCCCTCGTGAGGCCATCCTCGCCAGTAAGCATTGCCCTCGATACGAGATCGTTACGCAAACGCGCGTTCGTTACCCAGGTGGCTAGACCGGTGCCGCACGGTGTCGGAACGCCGCTGTTGTGACCAGTCCGATTCGTATCCTCGTCGATCACGTCAGGACTCAAGATTCACGAGAAGACACATGTGGCTTGTTTCGCGGCCGCACGCCAGGAGTAAGCCAGCCTTGATGGCCTTTTCGCGTTGGAACATCAACCTTGAACGCGCCTTCATCGCGACCGCCGTCCACAATGGTCACGAGCTGCGACGAGAGGTGGCGGAGGCGATCACCATCGACGAGTCCACGCGTTTGCGGGAGGAGGATCCTCACACCGGGACCCTTGCCTCTCATCTCGAGTCGTACGTGATCGTCGATCGGTCGCGGTTCGAGGTGGACCTGAATCGGCCCCCAGAAGAGGCGGTATACACAAGGCCCGAACACAGTTGGGGAATCGAAGTATGGGCGGAGCCGCCAGACGAGGACCTGGTGCGCCGATCGCGGGCCCAGCATCACGACTTCTACAGTCAGCTTCGCCGGGTGCTCGAGCAGCTAGTCGAGCGTCACGGCGGCTTCGTTTTGTTTGACGTGCACTCCTACAACCATCGCCGAGCGGGTCCTGATCATGCGCCCGAGGATCCTGCAGACAATCCCCTCATCAATGTCGGCACCGGTTCCCTTCCTCCGAAGTGGCGGCCGGTGGCCGAGGCGTTCGTGACGTCCCTTCGGCGCCAGAGGGTCGCCGGCGAGTTCCTCGACGTGCGGGAGAATGTCCGCTTTCGGGGTCGCTATGTCGCCCAGTTCGTACACGACAACTTCGGCGGAGTCGGATGCGCCTTGGCGATCGAGATCAAAAAGGTGTTCATGGACGAGTGGACTCACCAGCTCGACGAAGCAAGGCTGGCTCAACTGGGCGCCACCCTGGCCGAGACGGCCGGCCCCGTCTTGGAAGCGTGGGAAACGGCATGCCGGTAAGCTCGCAGGATATTGCCGTCGACCGGGAGTTGTCGGAGATCTCCGGGCGTCTGCCGCTCCTGAGGTACGTGACTCCTACCAACGCTAACGAGGCGCGGGAATCCTTCTTGCGAGGCGAGGCCGACGAGCCGCCCTTCGTATACCGCCCGATTCCGGATCTCGCTGAGATCGGTGCACGCCTCGCCGAGGTTGACCCGGATACGGCCGAGGATCCGGCGGTGCGCCACCTGACGATCAGCCTGAAGGAGGAACTGGAAAACCGGCTCGACCTGCTCTCCGCTCGCGGCACTCCCCGCTTCTTCGTCGCCGCGGTGGAGCTGTTCGGAAGCGTAGAGGAGGCCCTGTACGATTTGGCACTCGAGCTGCTCGATCTGGAGCCACTCTCCCCGCCGGATTCCTACCTGTCCGCGCTCGAGGTGGCGGAAGCAGCTCGAGCGCAGATCGCTCGCTACCGGGAGGGGTACCCGGAGATGAACGCCGAAGTACGAGTCAGCGACACCACTCCCGGGGTGATGGTGGAGCATGGCGACCTGTACATCGGCTCCGACGTCCTGGTCGGCGCCGATCATGTCACGAGCCTCCTCGCCCACGAGGTCGATGTTCATGTCCTCACCTACGCCAACGGCTCCGCCCAGCCACTACACACGCTGGCCACCGGACTCGCCGGCTACGATCAGACGCAAGAGGCACTCGGCGTTCTGGCTGAGCACCTGGCGGGAGGACTGCGTCGGAAGCGCCTGCGGGTCCTGGCGTACCGAGTGGTAGCTGCCAGGATGCTCAGTGACCAGGCGTCGTTCTTCGAGACTCAACTCCGCCTGGTTGAGCTTGGCGCCGGCCGCCGAACGGCCTTCACCACCACGATGCGGGCGTATCGCGCCGGCGGCATGACCAAGGATGCGATCTACCTGCGTGGCCTTGTGCGACTCTTTCAACACCTGGCGGCGGGAGGTGAACTCGCTCCGTTGTTCATAGGGAAGATCTCCCTGTCCGAGGCGCCGCTCATCTCCGAACTGAGAGAGCGAGAGGTGCTGATCGCCGCGCCGCTTCGCCCCCGATTTCTCGACTTCCCCCTAGCCGCCCGGCGACTGGCGGACATCCGGGCCGGTCTCACCATCACCCAGTTAGGAGTCTTGTCATCATGAAAATCGGATTCGTCGTCAACGACGTCGGGACAGAGAACGCCCAGTACACGACCACGCGGCTGGCAATGGCCGCCCACAACCGCGAGCACGAGGCATGGCTACTTGGCGTGGCCGACCTGGCTCACGATCCCGACGGTTCGGTGACGGGGCATGCCCGGGGACCCGTCGTGGGAAAGACTTATCGGTCGTTGACGACTTTTCTCGCCGACATCCAGGATTCCGACGGCCAGGACACGATCGAGGTCAGCGACCTCGACGTCCTGATGTTGCGCAACGACCCCGCTGACGACGCCCTGGACCGGCCTTGGGCCCAAACGTCCGGCGTGCTGTTCGGCCAACTCGCGGCCGCCGCCGGCGTGATCGTTCTCAACGACCCTGTTCATCTCGCCGACGCCATCAACAAAACCTACTTCCAGCACTTTCCCGAGGAGGTGAGGCCCCGAACCTTGATCTCTCGCGACGAAGACGACATCAAGGAATTCATTGCCGACCAGGGCGGCCGAGCGGTTCTCAAGCCCCTTCAGGGATCAGGTGGTCAGGGTGTTTTCGTGGTGGGCGGTGATGAGTCGATCAACGTCAACCAGATCATCGAAACCATCACCCGTGACGGATTCGTCGTAGCCCAAGAGTATTTGGAGGAGGCGGAGGCAGGTGATGTCCGGATGTTCGTGATGAACGGTGATCCGCTGCAGATCGACGGCAAGTATGCCGCCTTCCGGAGAGTCAACGAGAGCGGCGATCCTCGCTCGAACATGCACGCCGGGGGCAAGGCCAAATCCGTCAAGGTGGAAGGCAACATGCTCGAGCTGGTCGAGATTGTCCGTCCCAAGCTCATCAACGACGGGATGTTCCTCGTGGGCCTCGACGTCGTGGGGTCGAAACTCATGGAAGTCAACGTCTTCAGTCCCGGCGGTATCGGAAGTGCCGGCAGCCTTCACGAAGTCGACTACGCCGTCCCGATCATCGAGGCCTTGGAACGAAAGCTCATGCTCAAGGAGAGCTACGGGAGCGCGCTCACCAATGTCGCTCTAGCCACTCTCTGAAACTCTTCCTCGAGACGGAGCCGTTGGAGCAGTTCTCGACGACTCTGGTTCAGTCGAGCACGAACGTGACCAGCAGGTTCACCTGGTATTCGCCGATCGTCCCGTCGTCGGTCAGATTCACTCTCTGTTCTTTGATCCATGCGCTCCGCAGGTTGCGAAGCGTTTCCCGTGCTCGGTCGAGTCCTTCTTCGATGGCGGCCTCGAAGCTCTCGCTCGAGGTCGCGCTGATCTCGGTGACACGTGCAACAGCCATGTGGCGCCTCCTGTTGGTCGGCCGGTTACTCACCTCGTACTACCCGCCGGTCGCCGGGTGAATCATCGTGCCGAGCAGAGACGTCTCTCGCGTGCTGAGGCGAACCGTTCGGCTTGCGGAGGTATTTGCTCGGCCCCATGCTGTAGTCGATGACCGTCGACGCCGGACCGCTCTCCGACTCGCGCCTCGCCAATCTGGGCGCCCGGCTCATCGCCGACGCATACGAGGGCTTCGAAAGCAGGTTCCGCATCGTCACCAGGCGCGCCCGGATCCGGTTCGCCGAGCGGGACTGGCAGGGGATGGCGACCGACGCCCACGAGCGCCTGGACCTCTACGAACGAGCCTCCCAAGGGACGGCCGCCAGCATCCGCGACCTGCTGGGCCAGCGCAGCGAGGATGAGATGGTGTGGGCGGGAATGAAGGCGGTCTACTCGGGCCTGATCATGGATCGCCACGATTGGGAGCTGGCCGAGACGTTCTTCAACTCGGTGACCCGGAAGATCTTCGCCACCGTGGGAGTCGACCCGCGCATCGAATTCGTCGACACCGACTTTGATAGCCCGCCCAGCGAGCCGGTGACACCGCTACACCGCAGCTATCCCTCCCTTCCGATCCGGGAGCTGGTGGGAAAGGTGTTGGAGGAGGCCGCCCTCGGAGCCGAGTTCGTGGATCTGGAACGTGACGCCGAGCTGGCTTCGCAGCGAATCGCCGCCCACCTCCGCTCGATCGGCGCCCTCCGGGTGGTCGATCGGACGGAGGTGATCGACGCGGTGTTCTTTCGGGGGAAGGGCGCCTACATCATCGGCCGCCTCTACTCCGGCTCGCATGTGGTGCCTCTGGTTCTGGCGATGCTGCACCCGCCCGAAGGGCTGGTTGTCGACGCCGTCCTCCTCACCGAGAACCAGGTCTCGATCCTGTTCTCGTTCACCCGGTCGTATTTCCATGTCGACGTCGATCGCCCCTGGGACTTGATCCGCTTTCTCCGCACCTTGATGCCGCGCAAGCGCCTGGCCGAGCTCTACATCAGCCTGGGTCACAACAAGCACGGCAAGACAGCCCTCTACCGGGAGCTGCGCCGCCATCTTCTCACTTCGGGGGACCGCTTCATCCTGGCCCGGGGCGCTCCGGGGTTGGTGATGGTGGTGTTCACCCTTCCGGGATTCGATGTCGTCTTCAAGGTGATCAAGGACAGGTTCCCGCCCCAGAAGACCACGACCCGGTCGAAAGTGAAGGAGAAATACGGGTTCGTCTTCCACCATGACCGAGCGGGGAGGCTCGTGGACGCCCAGGAGTTCGCCTATCTCGCCCTGCCGCTCGACCGCTTCGAGCGCGAGGTGCTGGATCAGCTCACCGCCGAGTGCGACCGCTCGGTGGACGTCGGATCGGATACCGTCACGATCCGGCACTGTTACGTCGAACGGCGCGTCATCCCCCTCGACCTGTATCTGCGCGACGCAGATCCGACTCTTGCCCGGGAGGCGATCGTCGACTACGGGTCGGCGATCCGTGAGCTGGCCGCCTCCGGCATCTTTCCCGGCGACCTCTTGCTGAAGAACTTCGGCGTCACTCGTCACGGCCGTGTCGTGTTCTACGACTACGACGAGCTGTCCGCTCTCAGCGAGGTCAAGTTCCGGGCGGTTCCTGCCGCCCGAAGCGCCGAAGCAGAAATGGCGGCCGAGCCCTGGTTCAGCGTCGGTCCCACCGATGTGTTCCCGGCGGAGTTCGAGACGTTCCTCGGGGTGAAGGGCCAGATTCGCCAGGCTTTCGCGGCCGAGCACGATGAGCTGTTCGGCGACGAGTGGTGGCGATCGATGCAGCAGCGGGTGGACGACGGCGAGCTGATCGAGATCTATCCCTATGAGCCGCGGGCCCGACTGGCGCCTGCCCCGGATTAGCCTCTGCTCAGTGTCCGAGTACCCGGCCGAGTACGAGTTCGACGTCGTTCTGCGGGACGGCTCCGGTATATCAATCCGCCCCATCCGCTCCGACGACGATCACCGCATCGTCGATTTGTTCGGGCGCCTCGGACAAGAGAGCCGCTATTTCCGCTTCTTCCGGGTCAAGAACACGCTCGATCCTGAGGAGATCAGGTACTTCACGACCGTCGACTATGACGATCGGTTCGCGTTGGTGGCGGTAGACGACGACGCCATCATCGGCGTGGGGCGATACGACACCATGGAGGATGATCCCTCCATCGCCGAAGTCGCCTTCGCCGTCGCCGACGACCATCAAGGAAGGGGGATCGGAACCGAGCTGCTGCTGCTGCTCACCTCGTACGCCCGCAGTCACGGGGTGAAACAGTTCCGGGCGTTCGTCCTTCCCGAGAATCGCCAGATGATGCGGGTGTTCCGGAACTCGGGATTCGAGCTCTCCCGCACCATGGAGGAAGGCATATATACGGTCGACTTCCCGGTGGAGGAATCGGAAGGGACGAGGGCGGCGTGGGGGGAACGTGAGCGCCGGGCCGTCACAGCCTCGCTCGGTCCCATCTTCGTGCCTCGCTCGGTGGCGGTGATAGGCGCTTCGACAGATCCGGCGTCCATCGGCAACCGGCTGTTCCGCAACCTCCTCCGGGACGGGTTCACCGGCCCGCTCTACCCGGTGAACCCCAACGCCCGGGTGGTCAACTCCGTTCGCGCCTACCCGACCATCAACGACATCCCCGACGACGTGGATCTCGCCTTCATCGTGGTGCCCGCTTCCATCGTCCTGGAAGTCGTCCGCCAGTGCTGCGAGAAAGGCGTGCGGGGAATCGTGGTGATCTCCGCCGGGTTCTCCGAGGGGGGTGAGGAGGGGGCGGCGCGAGAGCGCGAGCTTGTCTCCATAGTGCGGAGGGCAGGAGTGCGGATGGTCGGGCCCAACTGCCTCGGCCTGATCAACACCGACGCCGCCGTCAGCATGAACGGCACCTTCTCACCCGTTTCGCCGCCCAAAGGCAATATCGCCATGTCCAGCCAGTCGGGGGCTCTCGGAATCGCGGTTCTCGACTACGCCCGGGAAGCCGGAATCGGCCTGTCGCATTTCGTCTCGGTGGGCAACAAGGCCGACGTCTCCGGAAACGACCTGCTGCTGGCATGGGAGGAGGACCCGACGGTCGACGTGATTCTCCTCTATCTGGAGTCGTTCGGGAACCCCACCAAGTTCTCCCGAATCGCCCGTCGCATCGCCCGGCGAAAGCCCATCGTCGCCGTCAAGTCGGGCCGTACCCAGGCGGGAAGCCGGGCCGCCTCGAGCCATACCGGGGCGCTGGCCTCGTCCGACGTGGCCGTGGGGGCGCTCTTCCGCCAGGCCGGTGTGATTCGGGTCGACACCATCGAGGAGCTGTTCGGCGTGGGCTCGCTGCTCGCCGATCAACCGATTCCGGGGGGCAGGCGGGTAGGGATAGTCACCAACGCCGGCGGACCCGGCATCCTCGCCGCCGACGCCCTGGAGGCGAACGGTCTCGAGCTGCCGGCGCTGACCGATGGCGTCCAGGAGAAGATGCGACAGGAGCTGCCGGCCGAGGCGGCCACCTCCAACCCGGTGGACCTGATCGCATCGGCCGGCCCTCACGAGTTCAACCACGCCACCGCGGTGCTCATCGAATCCGGCGAGGTGGACGCCGTTGTCGTCATCCATGTCGAAGTCGAGGTCGGTGTGTCCGAGCCGGTGGCTCAGGCGCTGCGTGAATGCCAGGACGCCCACATGGGCGACGTGACCCTGATGACCGTGTTCATGGGAGGCGAGAGTGCCGCCGCCTTCCTGGCCGGAGGAGACGAGGCCTCGCGGACGATCCCCACCTATCAGTTTCCCGAGCAAGCGGCGCTCGCCCTCAGCCGGGCCGTCGGTTACGGACGGTGGCGCCGTCGCGACCCGGGCGCCATCCCCGTGTTACAAGGGGTGGAGGAGGGAAAGGCCCGCAAGGTCATAGAGCCGGCCCTGCGGCGTCTCGGCGACGACGGCGGATGGCTCGAGGCAGATGAGGTGACTGACATGCTCGAGGCGGTAGGCCTTCGGGTGCCGGTGACGAAAGTAGTCGAGAGCGAGGAAGCGGCCGTCGCAGCGGCTTCCGAGATCGGACGCTCCGTCCTCAAGGTGATCTCACCTTCGGCTCTGCACAAGTCGGACGTCGGGGGAGTCGTCCTCGACGTGTCTGGCGACGAGGCGGTGCGGGAGGCCTATCGGCAGGTGACCGGCGCTGTGCCCGACCCGGAGGGGGTGTTGGTTCAGTCCTTCGTCCCGGCCGGCCACGAGGTTCTGATCGGATCCACGGACGACCCCAGCTTCGGCCCTCTCATCGTCTTCGGACTCGGCGGAGTGACCGTGGAACTGCTGGGCGACGTGGCGTTCCGGATCCATCCCCTGACGGACGCCGACGCCTCCGAGATGGTTCGATCGGTCAAGGGCTATCCGCTTCTCGAGGGCTACCGCAACATGCCCGAAGGCGACGTCACCGCCCTCGAAGAAGCCCTGCTCCGGGTCTCCGCTCTGGTCAGTGCGGCACCGGAGATCGTCGAGATGGATCTGAATCCGGTGAAGGTCCTGGCCCCGGGAGAAGGCGTGATCGTGGTGGATGCGCGAATCCGGGTCGAACCCCTTCCGCCCGGGGACCGGCCCGAACTGGCCGACCTGCCCTCGGTCACGTCCTGAGCCTCGAGTGCACTGGCTGCCGTCCCGGTAGAGTCGGCCCACGCCAACCAGCGGAGGTTCTGTGGCACTCGTCGACATCAGCCGGAAGGGTCCCGTCGCCCTCGTCACGCTCAACCGTCCCCCGGTCAATGCCCTAAACGCCGAAATCACCGGCGAATTGCTGGCCGCATTCCGCCAAATGGCCGATCCGGAGGTGCGGGCGGTAGTGGTGACCGGTGATCCACACTTCGCTGCCGGCGCCGACATCACCGGATTCCAGGCTGCGTTGGAATCCGGGTCTGACGACACTCTCGCCAATGGCCTCAGCGAGGCGATCTGGGCGTTCGAAAATCTGGAGAAGCCCACGATCGCCGCGGTGAAGGGCTTTGCCCTGGGCGGAGGACTGGAGCTGGCGATGGGTGCGGACTTCCGTTACCTGTCGGACGACGCCAAGGTCGGGCAGCCCGAGATCATGCTCGGCCTCATCCCGGGCGCCGGTGGAACTCAGCGATTGCCCCGGATCGTGGGCTACCAGGTCGCCAAGGAGCTCGTCTACTCCGGCAGGCACGTCGGCGCCGAGGAGGCAGAGACCCTCGGCCTGGCCGACAAGGTCATCTCCGCAGACGAGCTCCTCCAAGTCGCGATGTCGGATGCCGCCGAGTGGGCGCAAGGCCCGACTCGGGCATTGGCGGCGGCCAAGCGCGCCCTCAACGACGGACATGGCCAGCCGATGTCGCGGGCGCTGGAGATCGAAAGCGTCGAGTTCGACCGCACCTTCCGTACCGATGACGTCCGCGAAGGCGTCTCGGCGTTCCTCGACAAGCGCCAACCCGGCTTCACCGGTCGCTGAGACCCGTTTCGATCAGCAACTGGAACCGGCGGAGATTGCCACGCCAGATCCGCTCGAGGATCGGACGGGCCAGCCAGAGGGTCACCCGTCCGCCGAGCCACCAGGGGAAATGGAGTTCCTCGGTCCAGGTGAAACGAGTGCCACCGGCCATGGCCGCCAGCTCGAAACGCCCCTGGCCGCTCACCACCCCGGCGTGCCGCACGCCGATGGACCGCCGCTCCTCCCACTCGACCACCTCGATCGGATCGTCGGTACGGAACGGACCCACCCTCGTCGCAACCTGGATGCGCGTCCCGATGCCGCGGTGTTGGACGCTCTCGAACGCCAGGTAGTCAGCGTCTTTCATCCACGTCGGATGAGATTCGAGATCGGACACGGCATCCCATACCCGCGACAGCGGCGCATCGACCAGCACGGATACGACGATCGGGGCCACGGTGGCATCGTATCGGTGAGTGATACCGGAGTTCCGCTGCGAGAATGAGTCCGCATTGCTCTACGTCGACCACGCCGCTACCACGCCGATGCGCCCCGAAGTGGCCGAGGCCATGGCCCCCTTCCTGAAGGAAGAGTTCGGCAATCCCTCGGGGATCCACAATGTGTCCCGCTCAGCCAAGAACGCTCTGGAGGAGGCCCGGGAGCGAGTGGCGTCGTTACTGGGATGCCGTCCGCTCGAGGTCGTGTTCACCGGCGGTGGCACCGAGTCGGACAACTTGGCAGTGAAGGGAGCAGCTCTGGCGAGGAGCGGAGGCGGCGGGGTGGTGACCGTCGCCACCGAGCACGAGGCGGTGCTCGAATCGGCTCATTTTCTCAGACGCATCGGGTCCGACGTCACCGTCGTTGGGGTCGACGCCCTGGGGCGGGTGGACCCTCAGGACGTCGCCGATCGGGTCGGCCCCAACACGGCCGTCGTCTCGGTGATGTGGGCCAACAACGAGACGGGTGTGATCCAGCCGATCGAGGACGTCTCCCAAACTGTCCGTGAGCTGGGCTCGCCGGCGCGGATTCACACCGATGCCGTTCAGGCCGTCGTCTCCGAACCGGTGAGCGCCGCAGACGTCGACCTTCTCACCATCGCGGGCCACAAGTTCGGCGGCCCCAAAGGAGTCGGGGTGCTCGTCGTCAAGGAAGGCGTGGAGCTGGAGGCCGTGGTGCACGGCGGGGGACAGGAGCTGGGGCGTCGATCGGGGACCCACAACGTCGCCGGGGCAGTCGGCCTGGCCAGGGCCCTCGAGCTGGCCGCCTCCGACCAGGCTCGGTTCCGCAGTGACGTAGGCGAGGCCCGCCGACGGTTCGAGGAGACGCTGCTGAGCAAGCTGCCGGATGCGACCATCAACGCTCCTCGCGACGGGCGCCTGGTCCAGCACAGCCACGTCCGAATCCCGGGTGTCCGCAACGAGACGGTGCTGATCCGTCTCGACCAGGCAGGGGTGGCGGCGTCGGCGGGGTCGGCCTGCCAATCGGGGGCCTCATCTCCGAGCCATGTCCTCACGGCCATGGGAATGACCGCCGACGAGGGCCGGGAGTGCCTCCGTTTCAGCTTCGGCTGGACTACGCGGCCCGAGGATGGTGACCGGCTCGCCGAGGCCTTGCTCGACGTAGTCTGAGGAGTTTCGTCGCAGCTCCGCCCCGGAACGAGTAGTTTTCAGCCTCCATGGCGATCAATACCGAGCGGGGGGCCGACCAATCCGCATTCGATCGAGCCCTGGAGCACTTCACCCGATCTCACGAGCCGGTGGTCGTCGTAGCGGAAAGCGCCGACGGCTCGGCCGGCCCGCTACTGGAGGGGCTCCCGGTAGGCGTCGGTCCCGTGGTGAGAGCCACCGCCGCCCGCGCCACCCGTGCCAAGGTCGGGTGCCTGTCCGATGAACTGGGCCTGGATGACCTGACATCCGGCGTGGTGGTGGTAGAGGACGCCCAATGGGCCGACCCCACCTCCCTCGGGCGGCTCCAACGCATGGTCAAGTCCCCGGCACCCCCCGAGCTCCTGCTCCTCATCGCCTACCGTCCGATATCAGGTGAGGACCTGTACGGCATCGAGCAACTGGCCGAGACCGCCGAGCGCCACGCCGTTCTCTTCCGGACGAGAGTAGAGCAGGCGGATGCCGCCCTCCCGCCCGAGGTAACCAACCCCTCAGCCCGGGATCTCGTGCTGGCCACCAGCCTGGTGCTTCAGTCGATATCCGTCGATGTTGCCGCTCGGCTCCTCGATGTCTCCGAGGCCGAGGTGCTCGACATTGCCGAACCGCTGGTCGCATCCGGTCTGCTCAACGAAACGAGGAGCGGCTTTGGCGCTACGGCCTCGGCGACGTTGCTCGATGCCGGAGAGGCCCGACTGGGCCACATGGCAGGCCGCCTCGCCACAGTCCTCGAGGACTCAGGAGGAGACTCCGCCGTCGTGGGCAATCTGCGCCTTGCCTCGGGCGAACCCGCCCGGGCGTATCCGCTGCTGCTCGATGCGTCCCGCACGGCATCCGCCCGGTCGGCGGCCGGAGAGGCCTTCCATCTGGCTGAGGCCGCTCTGCAGGCGGCGGCCGACGGTGCCGTCGGCACGGATGCCGACCTGGGCGAGCTCCACCTGATCTGCGGGCGGCACTTGCGCGCCGCCGGCCGATCCTCAGAGGCCGCCGCCCATCTCGACCGGGCCACCTCCCTTCTCGTCGGACCGACACGGATCGACGCCCTCGGTTTTGCCGCCGCCGTCGCCGACGACCGCCAGCGTCCCCAGGAGTCGGAGAGGATTTTGGCGATGGCGGAGTGGGAGGCAGCTACCCAGGGAGAGCGGGCCAAGCTGGGGTCGCTCGGAACCTTCCATGCCCGCTCCTTGAACCGGCTGGGGTTCGCCGCCGAGGCAGACGCCCTACTGGCGAAGTCCGAAGGGTTGCTCGACGAGGAGGCGGCCCCCGCCCAGCGTGCCAACGCCCAGTTGAACCGGGCCTGGATCCTCTTCGACCGCGGCCAGGTAGGGCGGGCCGAGACCGAGTTCACTCATCTCCGTGATTCCACCCATCCGGACGATCACTCCTCTCTCGCCGACAAGGAGGCGTGGCGGGCGCGGGCGTTGTTCGCTTCGGGACGTCCCGACGAGGCCTTGGCGGCCGTGTCGGCGGCGCGCGACCTGGCCGAAAAGGGAGAAGTGGAGGCGCCCCTCTTCCTGACCCATCTCGCCCTCACGGAAGGCAACCTGCTCTACGGTCGTCCGGCCGATGCCCTGGCGGCGGCGGATCGGGTCCTGGATCTGGTAGAGCGGCAGCTGACCGCATGGGAGAACGTCGCCCGCGCCGACCGATCGGTGGCATTGTTGCGACTGGGCGAGTCGGACAGGGCCAGAGAAGAGATCGCCGCAGCCATCGCCGCCACACCCGCCGGCGCCGACGGCTGGCGGTGGCGGTCGCGGTGCCAGGCGATCGAGATCGAGATCGCGGCACATTCGGGCAGCGGCTGGCGCCAGCGTGAAGCCGAAGACCTGGCCGACATGCTGCTGCAGGCCCAGTACTACGGGTGGGCCGCCGACCTGATGTGCGTCATCGCCGAGCAGTCGAACGACCCGGAGGTGGCCCGGGAGGCATTGGCGCTCGCATTGCAGGTCGGCAACCCGATGATGGCCGTCCGGGCGGCGCATGCCGGACGCCTGTGGAAGGACCCCGCCGCCGCTCCGGTGATCCGAGCGGTTCGTTCCATGGCCGACCGTATGCCCGAGGAGTGGGAGGAAGAGTGGCGGCTGGTGCCGGGTGTGGAGGAGGCACTGACCGCTCCGGAACCCGCCGAAGACGACACTGGGGCCGAGAACGCCGCCGTGCTCGAGCAGGCGCTGCGTCGAGCCGGGCTGGCAGGTGCCGACGTCATACTCAGCCCCGCCCAACGGAGGAGCCGGGGTCTCGTGCGCCGGCGACCGCGCCGTCGCTGGACGCCGGTTCAGGTCGCCGCCGCCGCCCTCGGAGTCGTGGCAGTGGCCGCCCTGACGTCGGTCGGCGTGGCTCAACTCGTCGATTCGCCGCCCGACGTTACGATTGTCACCCAGGTCGTGGAAGACTCTCCAGCAACGACCGCGCCGCTGACGTTGGAAGAGACCGAGCTCTCGGTACCCGGCGATTTCCTCTTTGGAGAGGTGCCCTTCCGGGGCGGGCCGGCACGCACTGGAGTCGTCGAGGTGGCCGGGCCCCGTCAGGTCGACGGCATGTACTGGGAGTACGAGACGACGGGCCCGATCATCGCCACTCCGGTTGCTTATGGCCGAAACCTCATCGTCGCCAGCACTGACGGCCTCCTCTACGCTCTCGACCTCACTTCCGGGCGGCGAGCGTGGACCCTGCAGACCGACGGCCGGATCAGCGCCTCGCCCGAGGTGGCGACGGTGGCCACCGGGGAGGGCCAGCGTCCGGCGCTGGCGATCGTCGCCGGTGAGGATGGGGTGGTCAGAGCACGGGACGCCGTCCTCGAGAACACCTCACAAGCATGGCAGAGCAGCCAGCTCGGCGAGCGCATCACATCGGCTCCGGTGGCAGCCGAGGAGATGGTTATGGTGGCGACCTCCGACGGTTACGTCCACGCCCTCTCCCTGCTCGGCGGGGACGAGGTGTGGCGGTATCCGGCGGAAGGCGAGGGCATAGGCCCGATCAGTGCCCCGCTGGCGTATGCCGACGGTGTCGTCTATGCCGCCACTCAGGGCGGAAACCTGCACCTGCTAGACGTGGCGACCGGAACACCGGTCTGCCCGCCGGTCGACTTCGGCGCCGACACCGTGGCCAGTCCCGTCATCGCCGACGGTGCCGTGTTCGTGCCGAGCCGGGGCAACACGGTCTTCGTATTGCCGGCAGGACAGTGCTCGGGAACGGTTGCCGGCCGGCTGCCGCTGTACGTGACGGACGCGCCGATCGAGGTGGCGCCCGCCATCCGGGGTGACCGGATGTACATCACGAGCGGCCCCTTCCTCTACTCGATCGACCTCACGGACAACAGCGACGCCTGGCCGCCCAGCACGGTCGACGCCGACAGCGTCATCTCGGCAGCCCCGGTCGTGGCCAACGACACCGTCTATTTCGGCACCGAGGACGGCAGCGTCCATGCGGTCGACGCCGAGGACGGCGAGGAACTGTGGACGTGGAGGACCGGCAACATCGTCCGCGCCTCGCCCGTCGTGATCGACGGAGCCGTCTACATCGCGAGCGGCGATGGGTCCGTCTACGCGGTGGGTGAGTCCCCCTAGTCAGCGCTACCGACACGCCGTCGCGCCCCTTACCCTCTGACTGATGTCCCAGCGCGTCCTGGTCGCGATGTCCGGCGGAGTCGATTCGTCGGTCGCCGCCGCCCTCATGGTGGAGGGCGGACATGACGTGGTGGGCGTGACGATGAAGATGTGGGCCGGCCCGAACGGCGAGGCACCGACGACGGGCTGTTGCACCGTGTCGGATTCCGAGGACGCCCGCCGGGTAGCCGCCCGTCTCGGAATCCCGTACTACGTCGTCGACTACACCGATCATTTCTCCCACGGGGTGATCGATCGGTTCGTCGGCGACTATCTGGAGGGCCGAACGCCCAACCCTTGTGTGGAGTGCAACCGGACCGTCAAGTTCGCCGCCCTACTCGACCATGCCACCGAACTGGGCTGTGACATGGTGGTGACCGGCCACTACGCCCGCACTTCGTTCGAGGAGGGCAGGTGGCGCCTGCAGCGCGGCGTCGACCGGGCCAAGGATCAGTCCTACGTGCTCTCGATGCTCGGGCAGGACCAGCTGGAGCGGGTGCGGTTTCCCGTGGGTGAGATGACCAAGCCGGAGACCCGCCGGTTCGCAGCCGATCTCGGTCTGCGGACGGCCGACAAGCCCGAGTCGATGGACATCTGTTTCGTGCGAAGCGGTGATTACCGCCAGTTCCTGGCGGAGCGGGCGCCGGAGGGTTTCGTGTCCGGCCCGATCGTGGAGAGTGACGGATCCGAGGTAGGCCGCCACGAGGGCGTCGTCGGGTTCACGATCGGTCAGCGCCGCGGTATCGGCGTGGCTCGGGGAGAACCCAGATACGTTACCGGCATCGATCCCTCGACCTCCACCGTGACGATCGGACCCAAGGCTGAACTGCTCGTCTCCTCGGTCATGCTGCAGGAGATGACATCGGTTTCCGGGAAGCCTTTCGACGGTCCGGTGCTCGCCCAGTATCGGGCCCACGGTGATTCGGTTCCGGCCTATCTGCAGGATGCGACGGTCATGTTCGAACGGTCCCAGGCGGCGGTGGCGGCCGGCCAGACGATCACCTTCTACGAGGGAGACGAGGTGCTGGGCGGCGCGATCATCGCTCGGACGTCGACTACTGCGCCTCGCTGACTTCCCGTTCGGCGATCTGGCGCCGCACGTCATCCATGTCGAGGTCCCTGACCTGGCCGATCAGGTCTTGAAACACCTGGGGCGGCAAGGCTCCGGGCTCGTTGTAGAGCAGGATCTGGTCGCGAAACACCATCAGCGTGGGAATGGAGCGGATGCCGAAGGCTTGGCTCAGTTCCTGTTGGTCCTCCGTGTCCACCTTGGCGAACGTGATGTCCGAGTGCTCCTCGGACGCCTGCTCGAACGTGGGGGCGAAAGTGCGGCAGGGGCCGCACCAACCGGCCCAAAAGTCGACGATCACCGTGTCGTTCTCGGCGATCGTTTCCTGGAAGTTGTCTTTGGTCAGGGCGATTGTCGCCACAGGTCACCTCTCATTGGCGCTCCCACCTAGAACAGGCCGACGGCACGCTGCATTCCATCGGCTGATTCGACGACAACTTCGCCGTTCGCGCGCCACACTGCCGGCATGACCCAGGCCGCGGTCCCTCGCGTCGGCGCACCGGTCGTGGAGGCCTTCCCCCCACTGCCGGGCACGGCATCGGCTCGGTTCCACGAGTGGGTGCTTCTCAACGATGCTCCGATCAAGCAAATGCTGCGGCTGCTCACCGACCGCTGGCAGCCTGCCGCCACGTTCCTCGAGATCAATTTCATGCACCCCGACTTGGGCCCCGCCGGCGCCCTCGTCCTGACGACCCACACCATCGATGTCACCATGATGCGTCGACGCGCCGAGCGTCTGGTGGTGATCCCGCACCGCGAGCTGGGCGAGATCCTCACCCGACTGGAGCGAGGCGAGACAGTGGTTGTCGGGACGCATGAGATGCCTGACCCGCTCGCCCGCCGCTATCTCGCCACCCCGTTCGAGTGGTCGCTCAACGTCCCGGTGTGTGTCGATGGGTCGTGGGTGGCATCAGTGGGCGCCGTCGCCACCGAAGTGGGATTCAGCCATCCGGCAATCGCCGGGTTCGAAGCGATGGCGGGACTGCTCAGGTGTGACTTCGCCGCCGACCAGGCATGGGAGGAATTCAGTCGCCTCACCGTCAACAATCGATTGCTGCGCTTGTTAGGGTAGGGCGGCTCCAGCCGGGGGCAGGCGGGGTAGGCTGGCTGGACACCAGGGGAAGCCGGAAAAGAGAGGACAAATGCACGCTGCAGCCGAAGTCGGGGAAGAGGGCGCCGTCTACAACATAGGCACCGCGGCGCGGAAGTCCGGCCTGTCTGTGACGACGATCCGAACGTGGGAAGACAGATACGGCGCCGTCGTGCCGGTCCGGGACCCGTCCGGGCGCCGCTTGTACAGCACTGAGCAGATCTCCCAGCTGACGTGGCTGCGACAGCAGATCGATGCCGGGTTGCGCGCCTCCGAAGCGCACCGACTCCTCATCTCCGGCGACACGGAGCCTCGTGGCCCCTCCGGAGTCGTGGTGGACCACGGGTCGGCCTGGGCAACGTTCCTCATCTGGGCGGAGCAGGAGAGCTCCTGGATCTCGTCGGTCCTCTCGGACATGCGAAGAGGTCTACATGCCCGGGCCACGGCGCTGGCGGCCGTGGTCGACAACGCCATCGCCGGCCCGATCCTCACGATCACCGGCTACACCACCGAAGGTGATGAACCGGGTGCCCTGCGTGAGATCGCGGTGGTGATCGTCGGTGACATCCAGGACCTCAAGGCTCAGCTGGCGGAGGGCGAGGCGGTGACCCGGCCAGGGGCTGATTTCGGCGCCAGTTCATCCGACGTGACTGTCGCCCCCATCAATTTGAGCGGAGTGCTCGCCGGTGCCCTCATCGGTGTCGACCACTCCAGCCCCGACGCCCGCAGCCTCATAGAACGGGGCGTAAGGGTCATCGAGTCGAGGATCGAAGCCGACCGGGCTCGGTCAGCTTTCAGCAGCCTCCTCGATTGAGCATCCGGCCCTCCGGCTCGTCATCGCGGCCCGGTAACGTCGCGGGGTCATGAACGAAGTCGAGGCCCGGCTCACCGAGCTACGTCAACAGATCCACGACGCCAACCACCGCTACTACGTCGAGGACGACCCCGTCCTCTCGGACGCCGAGTACGACGATCTCATGCGGGAGCTGCGCACCCTGGAAGAGCAGCATCCCGACCTGATCACCCCTGAGTCGCCCACCCAACAGGTGGGGGTGGCGACCTCCCAGTCGAGCTTCGCCCCGGTCGAGCATCTCCGCCCTCTCTTCTCGCTCGACAACGCCGAATCGATGTCCGACCTCGAGGCCTGGGCGGGCCGAATCGGGCGCCAACTCGGATACGAACCCGCCGGATTCGCGCTCGAACTGAAGATCGACGGGCTGGCCGTGGTGCTCGTCTACGAAGACGGCAAGCTGAGCCGAGGCGCCACCCGCGGGGACGGCACGACCGGCGAGGACATCACGGCCAACCTGCGGACCGTCGGAGAGGTGCCCCAGCACCTCAAAGGTCCCGACGTCCCCTCGCTGCTCGAAGTACGGGGGGAGGTCTATATGTCGTTCGATGCGTTCGACGAGCTGAACCGGCGCCAGGCGGAAGCGGGCCTGCGCCTCTTCACGAACCCTCGCAATGCCGCCGCCGGATCCGTCCGGATGAAGGACTCCTCTATAACTGCGACACGTAGCCTGGGAATCTGGCTATACCAGGCCGGCATCATCGAGGGCGGGCCAGAACTAGCGACCCATACCGAGACGATGGAATATCTGACCGGCCTGGGTTTCCCCATCAACCCCACGTCGGCGCGGGTGGATGGATTGGATGAAGTCGAAACCTACGTGGCCGGTGCCGAGCAACGCCGGCACGATCTGCCCTATCAGACCGACGGGGTGGTCGTCAAAGTCGATTCGCTAGCCGAGCAGGAAGTTCTGGGCTTCACGGCCCGGGCGCCGCGCTGGGCGATCGCCTACAAGTTTCCGCCCGAGGAGCGCACCACCCGCCTTCGCGAGATCAGGGTGAATGTCGGTCGAACCGGAGCGGCCACACCGTATGCCGTCCTCGACCCGGTGTTCGTGGGAGGCGCCAACGTCTCCAACGCCACCCTTCACAACCAGGACCAGATCGCCCTGAAGGACATCCGGGTGGGCGACACCGTCGTGGTACGCCGCGCCGGCGACGTGATACCTGAGGTGGTCGGGCCGGTCGTCGCAGCGCGCACCGGCGAGGAGCGGATTTGGGCAATGCCGGAACGGTGTCCTTTCTGCGACAACCCGATCGTCCGAACGCCGGGCGAGGCTGTCGCCCGCTGCACCGGTGGCTTCGAGTGCCCGTCCCGATTGCGGGAATGGTTGTTCCACTTCGCCGGCCGGGGCGGCATGGACATCGAGCACCTCGGCTACCGGACCATCGATTTGCTGTTGCAGCGCAACCTGGTCCAGGACCCGGCGGACCTGTTCACGTTCGAAACTGCCCGCCTCCTGGAGGAGGAAGGATGGGGCGAGATCTCGGTTCGCAACCTGGCCGAGGCAATCGAGGCGGCCCGCAGTCGGCCACCTGCCCGTCTGCTCACCGCCCTCGGCATCCGCCACGTTGGTACGACCGTCGCCCGGCGCCTCATACGCGCCTTCGGCTCGGTCACCGCCTTGCTCGATGCCAGCCTGCAGGACATCGCCTCGGTCGAGGGGGTGGGCGGGATAATCGCCGCCGAGGTGGCCGAGTGGGCTGCCGACCCGGTGAACCGGGGGCTGGTCGACCGGTTGGCGGCTGCCGGGGTGCAGATGACCGACACCAGCGGAGCCGCTGAGACCGCCCGGGTGCTCGAGGGAGTGTCGCTGGTCGTGACCGGGACTCTGGCCGGATTCACCCGGGATGAAGCTCAGGCGGCCATCGAGGCGGCCGGCGGCAAGGCGACCGGGTCGGTGTCGACCAAGACCACCGCCCTGGTCGTGGGCGAGTCGCCGGGTGCGGCCAAGGTGAACAAGGCGGCCGAGCTCGGCGTCCCCGTCATCGACGAGGCGGCTTTCGGCCGCCTCCTGGCGGAGGGTCCGTCGGTCCTGCCCTGAGCCGGTCTCACTGGACGCGAAAGCTCCACTCGAAGGAGCCCACGTCGGGCGTCCCGCTGGTGCGGATCCACTCCACCCGCACTGTGTGGTCTCCGGGCGTCCATTCCGTGAAGATGGCTGAGTTGGGATGCGGTGCCCACGAGTACAGGCCGGTCGCAGGGACGTAGGCGGCGTCCGGCACCGGCAGCCCATCGACGTAGAGGGTGGCCTCATAGCCGATCGCCATGTCGACCTCGACCGCCGCCTGGCGGATCACCCGGTCGCCGGGGGAGGGAGAGACCGCCTCGATCGGTGCGGGCAGATCGATTTCTTCGCCCTCCATGGCGAGCACGGTCCCGAGTGCCACCGCAGCCAGTACCAGCAGAGCGAGGCCGGCATAGATGAGTCGGTACCGCACGATCTGACGGTACCCCACCCACTTCCGCAAGCCCCAAACCGGTCGGAAGCGCCCCACTGCCAGCGCTAGCCTGGGCTCGATGCGTGTGAATCCGGCGCTGGACCAGGTCGGATCCCATCCGATCCCCGCCATTCAACAACGGGTCAGAGACCTGCGCGAGGGTGGTCGCCGGGTGATCGACTTCTCGATCGGCGACCCGGTCGAGGCGACGTGGGAGGCAATCCCACGAACGGCAGCGTCCGGGGTTCCCGAGGTGTCCCAGTATCCGACCACCCGCGGATTACCCGAGCTGCGTACGGCGATCGCCGGATATGTCTTCCGCCGCTTCTCAGTGGAGGTAGACCCCGACACCCAGGTGATTCCTACGTCGGGCTCGAAGGAAGCCATCTTTTCTTCGGCGCTGGCCTTCGTCGACCGGCGCCGAGGGGACGCCATCGGCTTTCCCGATCCGGGGTACCCGGTTTACGAACGCGGCGCCGTCCTGGCCGGGGCGGAAGCGCTGCCGGTAGCAGCTGATGCCTCGTTTCTCATGTCCGCCGACTCCGTGCCCGAAGAAACTTGGCCGCGTCTCGCCATGTTGTGGATCTGTACCCCGTCCAACCCGACCGGCGCCGTCATCCCGGCGGACGAACTGGGCCGCATCGTTGAGGCGTGCCGCCATCACCAGGTGCTCGTGTGCAGCGACGAGTGTTACGTCGACCTGTATGACGAGGGCGCAGAGCCGCCTACCTCTGTCCTGCAGTTGTCTGGCGGCGATACCACGGGGGTCCTCAGCTTCCTCTCCCTGTCGAAGCGATCGGGCATGACCGGCTACCGGTCGGGGGCGATCGTCGGCGACCCCGCTGCCATCGAACGGATATATCGGTTGCGCACGTCGACTGGGACCGCCTCACCCGAGTTCGTCCAACTCGCCGCCATAACCGCCTGGAACGACGACGACCATGTGATCGCCCGACGCCAGGTCTTTGGTGCCAAGCGCGCGTTGCTTCGGGCGGGTCTCGAATCCATGGGGGTGAAGGTGTCGGCCTCCGAGGCCGGGCTCTATCTATGGGCCCAGGTGGGCGATGACCTCGCCGTGAGCGAGGCGCTGGCCGAGGTCGGCGTGATCGTGGCGCCGGGCCGGATCTTCGGCTCCCGAGGAGAGGGCTTCCTGCGCTTGGCGTTGGTGCCCGACCTCGAGACCTGCCGCCAAGCCTTGGAGCTGATGCGCCGAGTGTTGTAGACATCGGCTGGCCATTCGATCGCACCCGTCGCCCGTTGCGTCACTCGATACGCATGTGAGTCGACGAAGCAACGCCCAGCCTCGACGACAGTGCAATGGAGTGGCTGTCAGCATGCTCGCTGCCCTCTCGTCGGATGAGGAACCTCTTCGTTGCAGGAAGCGGCGGTTGACCAGTGAGTAAGGGCCCACCCGTCCTGGCCGGCCCAGACGTCGCCGACTTCCGACTTCCGACTAATTGCTGTGCAGAGCGGCGTTGAGGCCGACCCAGCTGCCGGTCGTCGGCAAGACTTCGACTGAACCGCTCACCGAATTGCGGCGGAACAACATCCCGTTCCGTCCGGACAGTTCCCGCGCCTTGGTGGTCGTTCCGTCGGGGAGCGTGACCACCGTGCCCGCCGTCAGGTAGAGACCCGCCTCGACGACACACTCGTCACCCAACGAAATGCCTATCCCGGAGTTGGCGCCGAGGAGGCAACGTTCTCCGATCGAGATCACCTCGGTACCGCCTCCCGACAAGGTCCCCATGATCGAAGCTCCACCGCCGACGTCGGACCCATCTCCGACGATGACCCCCGACGAGATGCGGCCTTCGACCATCGAGTGGCCCAGGGTGCCGGCATTGAAGTTGACGAACCCCTCGTGCATCACGGTGGTCCCATCGGCGAGATGCGCTCCGAGGCGCACCCGGTCGGCGTCGGCGATCCGCACACCCGACGGAATGACATAGTCGGTCATCCGGGGGAACTTGTCGACGGAGGTCACCTGCACCCTTCGCCCGCCGGCTTCCAGCCGATGGCGCGTCGCCTCGAAGTCTTTCACCGAACACGGGCCCTGGGTGGTCCAGACGACATTGTTGAGCACTCCGAACACGCCCTCGAGGCTGACCTCGTGAGGCTTGACGAGACGGTGGGAGAGGAGATGGAGTCGCAAGTAGGCGTCGTGCGCGTCGGCCGGCGGCGCGGCAAGGTCGGTGATCGACGTGGCGACCGCCACCAGATCCACCCGCCGCCCCTCGTCGCGACCGATTCTCCCCGCCAGGTCAGCCGACGTGAGTCGAGCGGAGAATTCGGCGTCGAGACGGATCGTCACCCCCGTCTCGAAGCCGGCGGGCGGGTCCTCGTCGATGACCGGATGGGGAAATGCTGTGTCGAGCACCGTTCCGTCATCGTGGATCGTGGCCAACCCGACACCGTGGGCAGTGGAAGCGCTCATGAACCAAGGCTAACGGAGGGACCGGTAGGCTCACAGGGCATGCGATCCGACCTGGTGGACACCCTCACATGGCTCGTAGACATTCCGTCCGAGACCGGCGATGAGGCGGCGATATGCGCCGCGGTGGCCGATCGGCTTGCGGCGCTGCCACAGAAGCGAGTGAGGGAGTCGCTCGTCGTGGGCCGGCCGGATCAGAGGCAGTCGGTGGTGCTGGCCGGCCATCTCGATACGGTTCCGCGTCAGGGACAAGGTCCGGCCCGGGTGGAGGACGGACGGCTCTGGGGTCTCGGGGCGTCCGACATGAAGGCCGGGCTGGCGATCATGATCCATCTGCTGGAGGACCCGGCGATCGCCGCCGGCCCGTACGCCGTGGTGGGTGTCTTCTATGCCGCCGAGGAGGGCCCCCACGAGAACAACCAGCTGCGCGAGGTGCTGTCTGAGGTCGATTGGTTGGCTGGGGCGGACTGCGCCATCGTCCTCGAACCGTCCGACGGCGAACTGCAGTACGGATGCAACGGAGTGGTCAATGCGACCGTTCGCTTCACAGGCCGGGCGGCGCACTCCGCCCGGCCGTGGTGGGGCGAGAACGCCGTTACCAAGGCGGGCGAGTGGCTGGCGGAGTTACATCGGCTCGAACCGGTCCCGTACACGGTCGACGGGCTGGAATATCGCCGGACGGTGGCGGTGACGCGGGCCGCCGGGGGCGTGGCCAACAACATCGTGCCGGCCGAGTTCGTCCTCAACGTCAACATGAGGTTCACCCCGGACATGACGGTGGAAGCCGCCATCGACGAGTTGGCCCGGCTCTGCGCTCGGGCCGACTCATTCGAGGTAGCCGACACCGCTCCGGCGGGGGCCGTGTCGGCCGACCATCCGATCATCACCGCTCTCGCCGATGCATCGGGGGCCGCTCGCGCCGCCAAGCAAGGCTGGACCGACGTCGCCCGCTTCTCCCAGATCGGGATCCCGGCCGTCAACTTCGGTCCGGGCAGCTCGGCCCAGGCGCACCAGGCGGACGAGTGGGTCGACGTCGCCAGCGTGGAATACGTGTACGACTCGTTCCGCCGCCTCCTCACCTGATTTTCGCGCACCGATTGCACGCCATAGCGTGCAATCG
>DATABS010000078.1:0-2271 GCA_036259475.1 Acidimicrobiia bacterium
CGCCCGGGAGCGAACAGGACCCGGACGACCTGTACTGGAACGCTCCCAGCTTCAAGGGCGCCTCCCTCAGCTACGGAGAACTCCTGAGTGTGGCGAACCCGGCGGCCGCCGCCCTGGCCTTCCTGGAGCGCGGCCATGCCATGTTGGCCGCTCCGTCCTCGCCACGGATCTGAGTGACTCCCTTCGCTGGTGGTCGAGGTCATGGACGAGATTGCACTTTGGGTCATCCCGAACGGCGGGCAAGATCGTGACGATGTGCCCGGCGACGAACGAGGTAGTCGGGTTCCCTTTGAGAGGCGACGGCTAGGTGGCGGTCAGAAGCCCTGGGGACCGGATCCCGAGTCACGGGACGGACATGTTGGGACAACGGTACGCATACGACTGCTGCGGGTAGATGACCGGCCGGGGCGGCGTGACCACCCCGGCGGAGCCCTGGGCGGGCTCCTCTCGGGAATCCCTACCCGGGAGTCCTACGCTTGGCGAGCGCCGATCCATTCGCCCTTCGACGAAGAGATAGTGCAAGCGGTCGACGATGTACCGGAGCGAGGGAGTGTCTATCCCGCCGTCGAGGGCATCAGAGCGGCCAAGAATGCCGCCTCATTCACACCATCCCGGCTTTCATCCGTGATTAGGAATTACGTAAGCGCCCGGAATGGCGGCATCTTCGCCGCTTTCGCCCATCTGGCCCCGGGAACAGTGACGGTGGTGCCAGGGCAGTCGGTTCGGACCGGAGATCTCCTGCGGGCGCGTCGGCCACACGGGTAACTCGACCTCTCCAGACCTCCATTTCGAGCTGATGGACTCTCCCGACCCGCTGACCGCCCGAGGAGTTCCGTGTGCCTTCAGGTCGTATGAGGTTCGACGTGGCGCGTCCTGGGTGCGGGTGGAGATCGCCATTCTCAGCGGAAACGACCGAATCCGCGCCATGGAGAGCTGAAAGCGGCGAGACGCGGGGCCACCTACTCAGTCGCCGACAGATCGAACTCTGCCCAGATGGTCTTGCCGGTCTCGGTGAGGTCGATGCCCCAACCGGAGGCGACGGCTTGGACGGCGGGGCGGCCACTTGATCGTTGCCGAAGCGTCTGGTCCGGTGAGAAATTTCATGCAGCTCATCGGCGACCATCGACTCGAGATGAGATCGAATGGAGCTGACGGATCCCACGCCTGAGTACCGGTGCGAGATGGTCACCTGTAGACTGAAATAGATGCTGTAGGACGGATGTCGAGCACCAGAGTGTGCTCGATCGGGTCTCAGACCTCGATTCGCTGGTGCCGTATTGGTAGCTCCCGATGGTGGGGGCGTGCGATTCCTTCATTCGCCGCTCTGGCAGGCAGATCGCCGCCAACCCACAAGGGAGCAACCTTGGCCAATTCAGACCTGCTGTTGCAGGCACTCCGTTCCTTCGCTGGCGCCATGGGCGGCAGCTACGACATTTCCGACGTTTGTTACGGGCTAGGCAAGACCGTGATGGAGGTGCTGGGCGCCTCCGGGGCAGGGGTGTCGGTGGTCGATATGCAAGGCGACCTCAAGTTCGTCACAGGCACTAGCCAGCGCATCATCGAGATCGAGCAGGCCCAAGAAGGTGCCCAACAGGGGCCCTGTGTCCAGGCATTCCAGACTCAAAAGGCCATGGCCATCCCGGATATCGCCGAGCGGCCCGATTGGCCCGTCTACACCGACACGGCAGATCGGTTGGGCCTTCGAGCCGTAGTGGGATTCCCGCTCAGCTCCGGAGAAGAGCGCCTGGGGGCTCTGAACCTCTACAACAGTGAGCCGCGGGAGTGGACTGACGACGACCTCGACGTCTTGGGGGTCTTTGCCGACATGGCGACCGCCTATCTTGCCCGCACCTCCGAGCTGGCCGAGGCTCGCCAACTCGCCGACCAGCTGCAGAGCGCCCTCGATAGCCGCGTGATCGTCGAACAGGCGAAGGGCATTGTCGCCAACCAACACGACGTGAGTGTCGACGAGGCCTTTGAGATGCTCCGCAGCCATAGCCGTAGCAACCGCATCAAGCTGTCTCTCCTGGCCGACGCCGTCGTCAATATGGGACTCCGGCTTCCCGATCGGGACGCACCTGAGACGTAATGAATCGGTCCGCTCAGATCGTCCGAATTCTGTCGTGGTCACCCAGCGGACCCGATCTCCGTGTCGCATATTTCCGAATCTCCCGGTTCAGGATGCTCGGTCGCCGGCAATCGACCCTGGAGTTTTGCGATGTCGGCCTCCGCGGGTACGTGCACGGAAGCGAGGCGCAAGACGTTTTCGCG
>DATABS010000079.1:0-25826 GCA_036259475.1 Acidimicrobiia bacterium
GCCGACTCTGGCGACTCTCGAAGCGGGGCACGAATGCGACATGTGGAGCATCTGGGAGGTTGGCTTCTCCAGAACGAAGCCGACCTGTTCGCAGCTCGCCAGCAGATGGCGCTCTCTCTCGGCTGGCACATAGTCATCGCCTGTTTCGGGGTTGGGTTCCCGCTGCTGGTACTGATAGCCGAGTGGCGCTGGATCCGGACGGGCGACGACATCTACCGCCTTCTCGCCCACCGCTGGTCCAAGGCCCTGGCAGTGCTATTCGCGGTGGGGGCGGTAACAGGGACCATTCTTTCCTTCGAGTTCGGGATCCTGTGGCCAGTGTTCATGGAGCGCTTCGGCGAGGTGATAGGCCTGCCCTTCGCCCTGGAGGGTTTCGCCTTCTTCATCGAGGCGATCTTCCTGGGCATCTACCTGTACAGCTGGGATCGGCTCCCGCCCCGCGTCCATCTCCTGACTGGAGTGCCGGTGGTACTGGGGGGCCTGGCCTCCGCCTGGTTCGTCGTAACGGCCAATGCCTGGATGAACCAGCCGACCGGTTTTGTGCTGGAAGGCGACGAGGTCGTCTCGGTCGATCCCTGGGCGGCCATGCTCAACCCGGCCACTCCCCCCGAGACGACCCACATGATCGTCGCCGCCTACATGGTGACAGGATTCGGTGTGGCCGCCGTCTACGCCTGGGGAATACTGCGGGGACGGCGGGGCCGCTACCACCTGATCGGCTTCAGCCTCCCCTTCGCCCTCGCCGCCATACTCACCCCCATCCAGATTGGGGTAGGGGACTGGGCGGCTCGCTTTCTGGCTGACTACCAGCCCGCCAAGCTGGCGGCGATAGAAGGCCTGTACGAGACCCAACCCCGTGCTCCCCTCACCATCGGGGGCATTCTCATCGACGGGGAGATCCGATATGGGCTCAAAATCCCCGCCGGTCTGTCGCTTCTCGCTGAGCACGACCCCGATGCGGTCATCATGGGGCTCGACCAGGTCCCCGAGGACCAGCATCCTCCCGTCGGGGTGGTCCGGACCGCCTTTCAGATCATGGTGGCGATCGGGATGGGCCTCTTGGTGTTGAGCATCTGGTTCGCCGTGGCATGGTGGCGACATCGACGTCCGCCCCGGGCGAGGTGGTTCTACCGGGCGGCGGTGGCGGCCGGCTTCGCCGCGGCCGTCGCGGTCGAGGCCGGCTGGATCACCACCGAAGTGGGGCGGCAACCCTGGATCGTGTGGGAGGTGATGCGGGTCTCGGAGGCGGTCACCGACGCTCCCAACATCCGTTACGGCTACTACGGACTGCTTGCCTTCTATCCGGTGCTGACCGTGGCGACCGTCTACGTCCTGCGGCGAGTCGGCTCCGTCCCGCTGCCGGAGAGCGAGGACGTCCGGGGGGAAGACCCCAGGCTCCGGGAAGTGAGACAGTGACATCCGCCGACACCCTGATGGGCATCACGTGGGCGGGGATGACCGCCTACGTCATCCTCGGCGGTGCCGACTTCGGAGGCGGATTCTGGGACCTAGCCGCGGGAGGTACCCGTCGGGGCGCCGACCAGCGGCGCCTCATCGAACGGGTGATCGGTCCGGTGTGGGAGGCGAACCACGTATGGCTCATCTTTGTAATCGTGGTGCTGTGGACGGCATTTCCGGCGGTCTTCGCCGCCGTCTTCTCCACCATGTATCTTCCACTCACCGGTGCCGCCGTGGGGATAATCCTTCGCGGTGCCGGGTTTGCCTTCCGTAAGAGTGTCGAAGAACTACCCCTGCAGCGCCTCTTCGGAGTCACCTTCGCCACCTCCTCGATCCTCACGCCCTTCCTCCTCGGTACGGTGGCGGGAGGGATTGCCTCCGGCCGGGTCCCTCTCGGCAACGCCACCGGGGACTTGATCCACAGCTGGGTCAATCCCACGTCCATCCTGGGCGGGACGATGGCGGTGGTGGTGTGCGCTTACCTGGCGGCGGTGTTCCTCACCGCCGACGCCGCCCGCTATTCCACTCCCAGATTGGTGGAGGCGTTCCGGATCCGGGCGCTAGGTGCCGCCGCAGTTGCCGGGGCACTCGCCCTCGCGGGCATAGCCGTGCTTCGTAAAGATGCCCCCACTCTGTACCAGGGATTGACCGGAGGGGCGGCGTGGCTGGTCCTTCTCTCAGTGATAGCAGGAGTGGCCGCCGTCGTGTTCCTGGTTCTGCGCCGGTTCTGGCCGGCGCGAGTTGCGTCGGTGCTGGCCGTCATGTCCATTCTGTGGGGGTGGGCAGTGGCGCAGTATCCGTACATGCTGGCGGGCCAGATCACCATCCAGGAGGCGGCGGCTCACCCCGCAACGCTCGACGCCATGTTGGTGTCTCTCACAGTCGGGGCGATCTTGCTGGTGCCCTCCATGGTCCTGCTGTTCGTCATGTTCCAGCGGACTGCGCCGGGCGACGGCGCCGGGGACGACGTCACACCACAGTTGCCGGCCGATCTCGACCGACCACCCGCTTGACGACGGAGCTGTGGTGGCCCGAGAGGTTGTCTCCGAGGATGCCGGCCGAGGTGGCCGTCCGAGTGATCCGTCCGTCGCTACCGTCGCCGGCATGGCATGCGGTCCGACCGCGGGGGATCCTCCATTCGACTGGGGTCCTCGAACGACCGTCCCACCAGGAGTCGTCGTCACAGGAGGCGACGAAGCGTGTCGACCTTGTCCACGGCGATGTGGCGGGCGACAGCGCCGGCGTTGTGGTCAAGGGAAATGACTAGGACGTCTCTGTAGCGGTGCCTGACAGCAGCGGCGGAGTGGTCCATGGAGCCGTTGTCGACCACGACCAGTGGAACGCCGAGACTGGCTTTCCGCACATCTTCCAGCGTCGCAAGAGGATCTTGACGGCGGTTGCGTGTGATCATGACCAGGCTCAGCAACGCTGAAGCATCGCCGGCGGATGCCGCCCTCCTGTTCCGGTTGGCGGAGCGCTGAGGAGCTCGTTCCGGAGGTGTGAGGAAAGCACTGACGTCTGGCTGCGGGCTCGCATCTGGTTCTCGCTACTTCCAATTCGCAGCGCCTCGCTCGCATTGGCATCGCCCACGCTCGGTTGGTGCGCCTATTGCCATCCGGGCTGCAACGCAGCCTGAAATCCGACGGCACCTAGATCATTCACATGGGTCTCTGATTCTGTAATCGGCCGAATAGACCTGAGTGTGCTGACCGCTCCAGGGCCTGTGAGAACAATTCCCGTTACCCTTTGGGCGTGACGCTCGCCCGACCCAACGTGCGATTCACCACCACAACCGATGGTGTCGACATCGGATTCTGGGAGATTGGATCCGGACCGCCCCTTCTCCTCGCCCAGAACAGAAGCCTTAGCCACGCCGAACTCGAGTGGGCCGTACCGTCGATGGCGGCGCTTTATATCGAGCTTGCCAGGTATTTCCGTGTTGTGAGATTCGACCCGCGTGGTGCCGGGATCTCTGGAGAGCCGCCGGGCGAAGGAGTGACCCTTCAGGGCCTGGCCGAAGACATCGCTGCAGTCGCCAGGGCTCTCGACGTAGCGGAGCTCAATCTCGTGGGAGCGATCTCCCTCGGCCCCTCCGCCGTGAGTCACGCTGTCTCCCGTCCGGAGCTGGTGACCCGCTTGGTCTTGTGTGACACCGGTCCAGTGCTCGGTGACCTTCATCTGAATACTTACGTCAGAGCAACCGATTCGTTGGTGGATCTCGGAGTGCTCCCGAGTCTTGGCGGTCTGTTTTCATCCACCCCGACCGAGGACCTCCCCGCACTCGAACGTCTGATGCGCGCATCGCTGTACGACCGGCCACCGATCAGTCCGCGAGACCTAAGCCGCTTCGATGTCAGTGAGATCTTGGAGCACGTCCATGCCCCGACGCTCGTGCTCAAGTCAGAGCACAGCCTCTACACCGATATGGGTCAGACACGGCGCCTGCTTGCGGGCATCCCCCAAGCGGAACTACGGGTCGTGCCCGGCACCATGGCACCATGGCTTGCCGACCTCGACTCGGTGGTAGAGGCCTTCGTCTCCTTTCTCACATCAGGGCATCATCAGCCCGACCGGGGACGAGGCCATGGGCTGTTAACAGTGGTTTTCACCGATGTCGTTTCGTCCACCGAGATCCTCGATCGACAAGGCGACGTCGAATGGCGTCGCACGTTCCGACAGATCGAGGATCTCATTTTGGACATGTGTTCCAGGCACAGCGGTCACCTGGTCAAGAACCTGGGTGACGGCTCGTTGATCACCTTTACGTCGACTCGACAGGCAATCGCTTTTTCCCTCGACCTCCAAGAACTTATGGCTTCCCGGCCAATCCAGATACGGGTGGGGATGGCGGCGGGAGAGCCGATTCAGGAAAAGGGTGACGTCCACGGAGCCGTCGTCGTCCAAGCCAGCCGGATCGCAGATCTCGGGGAAGCAGGGGAAGTGATCGTGTCCGACAGCGTCCGTCAGCTTGCGGTCGGCAAGGAGTTCGAGTTCCAGCCCAAAGGTGAGATCCACTTGAAGGGATTCACCGAGGCACAACGAGTCTGGATAGCGACACGGTCGAACCAGCCAACGTCGATGACCGAGAACAGTGAGCGAGGGGGTAGTAGCGAGTAGAGCAATCCGTATCTTGTAGACGCAGTTGATCGCCGCTTCGCTCGCCGCTCCGTTCCTGCTTTTGGAGCAAGGCTGCCGCCTCATTGCCTATGAGATGTCCGACCGGCGAGGCGTTCGGTGACCCGGTTGCCGTGTCGCGTCTCGTGGGTCAGCGCGGCCGAGCCAGCCGACGAGTGCAGTGACAGGTCGTGCTCTACGCCGGCAATCCAAGCCGGGACGGAGCTTGCCCCGTCACTACGCCCTGAAGATCGAAGTGCCGGACGGATTGCGGCGGGCCAGGTCGGCGCAGGAGCTTTCGATGCTGGAGGACGGCTCGAGCCTGCGGACACGACCCCCCGGATCAATCGAGGATGTAGCGTCGGATGTCTTCTGGAGTCAGGTTGCCACCGGCCACGACGGTGGCGACGGATAGATCTCGGAACCGTTCGGGGTGGGACACTATCCCGGCCAAACCAGCCGCCCCGGCTGGCTCAACCACCAGACCGGCGTGACGATGGAGAAGACGCATCGCCTCGACGATATGGTCGTCGTGGACCAGTATGACGTCGTCGACTATCCCGTCCATGTCGGCGACGGCTTCGGGGATGGGCACCCTGACCGCGATGCCGTCGGCGATCGTGTCGACCTTCTCCCGCTCCACGACATGGCCCTGGCGCCAGGACTTTTCCATGGCGTCGGCGCCAAGACTCGATACTCCAACCATCTCCGTCGGCGGGGACGCGGCCTTAAACCATGTGGCCACCCCGGTCAACAGGGCTCCGTTTCCGAGGGGTACGGTCACCGCCTCGAAGAGCTCACTGCACTCCAGCAGCTCGACGCCGATGGACCCGGCTCCTTCGCTGATCTCAGGCTCCCGGCCGTCTTCGACCAACGTCACGTCCTGCTCTTCGCTGTAGCGACTGGCCTCAGCCTTGGCCGCGTCGAAGTCCTCGCCGTGGAGACGCACCTCAGCCCCCAGTTCGATCATCCGCTCGATCTTCATGGGGCTGGCGTTCCGGCTGGCATAGACGATTAGGGGTCGTTGATGCTTGCGGGCAGCATAGGCCAGGGCCTGGCCGAAGTTGCCGGCGCTGGCGCACACCAGCGGACCGTCCTGTGCGCCAAGCTTGGCGAGGTAGTAGTCCGCCCCCCGCCCCTTGAAGCTCCGTATGGGGTTGACCGTCTCCACCTTGAGGGTCAGACGACAACCGAGCACATCGGAGAGGGGGTCGCAAACGAACTGGGGGGTTTGACGGAAGACCGGGTCGACGATGCGCGACGCCTCGGCGATGGCGCCGAAGGAGAAACGGTGAGTGGGACGTGTCCCGCCCACCAGATGCGCGTGTTGGGAAATCGGTCGGACGCTGTCGGCGTTCACCGCCCGATCCACCATGACCACTCCGTCTAGATGATCGATCTCGTGCTGGAGGAGTTCGCTCATCGTTTCCGGGAGGTTCCTCCAGGTCCGTGGACGTCCGAACTCGTCGGTGTACCGAACCGAGATAGAGCGGTGGCGCCGGATCCGGACCACGTGGTCGGGGACGCTCATGCAGTCATCCCAGACGTCGAAGGTGTCCGCGGAGGTCCAGATGATCTCGGGGTTGATGAGGGTCAGGGGCCCGGCTCCCAGGTTCATGGCGATGATCCGCTTGAGGACCCCGATCTGGGGAGCTGCGATGGCCCGCCCATAGCCGTGGGCCTCCTGGAAGTCGGCCAGGGCCCGGTGAAGGTCGGCGATGTCCCTCGCGTTTGCGGGATCCGACCACGTCACCTGCCGGCTGGGTGTATGCAGAGCGGGATTGCCGTGGACCAGGATCTGGGGCATGACGACGGCGGCGCACTGTAGGCCCACGCCGTGGTCAAGCTTAACTCGACAAGAATGAGGCCGCTCCGTGCTGGCGGCGAAATGTTCGGACATGTGACCTACCACGCAGGACCGGATTCGCCGTACACGTTTTCCGTTCCGTGGACGGTTCGCATCGCGCACAGGCCGGCGAACGGTCACCCTCGCCGAGGCGTTTGCCTCGTCTAGGCCGGGCGCGTTGGTGCAGGACCTACTCCGGGGTGATTCCGATCTCTTTCAACGCTTCGGTGCTGTCGGAGAAGGCGATCGGGTTGGGGCTGGCCAGTCCGAGCGGAAACTAGAAGGAGAGGGCTCCGATTCCCAGGTCTGGTCCTTCGGTCCGATGGGGATGGAGGCCGCAAAAGCCAGTCTCTCGCTTCGAGAGGTCGAGGGGACTCGAACGGAGGCCTATGTAGTCTTGCCGAAATCCCATCGGAGGTGCCGCTGTGCAGGTCCAATTCATGACCAGTGTCTCGCCCATCGTGCACGATGTCGGAGAGAGTCGTCTTTTCTATGAGCAAGGGCTCGGTCTCTCATTCGAGGGAGGCGAAGGAGACTACGGGTTCACAGAAGAACTCGCCGGGGTCAAGCACCTGGGGTTGTGGCCCCTCACCGAAGCAGCTCAGGCTTGTTTTGGAACCGATGTATGGCCGCCTGATATTCCGAGGCCGCAAGCAAGCTTGGAGTTCGAGGTCATGGATGTCGCCGACGCGGCTGCGGAACTGGAGGACGGAGGCTACCAACTCCTCCACGGCGCCAAAACAGAACCCTGGGGACAGATCACCGCCCGCCTATTGAGCCCAGAGGGTCTCCTCGTTGCCGTCTGCTACACGCCGTGGTTCCACTCTGACGACTGACCGGAGTGTTTGGGGAGGAAACCTCTGCTCGGCACGCAAGAACAGTAACGAGCCGCTCGCCGTTCGCACATGCCGCAGGTCACTTACGGGTTTTTTGTAGCGATAACGTGCTCTTCAACGGAGGAGCCATCGCAAACCCTCAGTTGGCGCCACGTTATGAGTGACGCCGACGTCTACGGGGAGAGGTGAGGCGGCCGGCGGCAAGCTCAACACCGAACGCCTCTACCCACTCCCTCGGCCCCCCGGGGCTGAGCCGTCTCTTTTGTCCAATTTGGCCAGATCCCAAACGCCACGAGTTCTGGAACCGAAAACCCAGCAACCGCTCACGGCCTTAAGGTTTTCACACGAACCACACGCCGCCTCGCGGCTTCCGCCGCGGCGTACGATCGGTTCCCACTACCGGCGCGTCTCCTCCCTGGCGTCTCCGGCGAGGAAGGGCCCGGTGATGATCCCAGATCGCATCCTCCCACCGAGCTGGATCAGAACCTCGCAGCCCTGCCCCGGGGGCGGCGAGGCCACCAATAGTGAGTTGGTGCACCCTTCGAGGCTGTAGCCCAGGGACTCACCGCTGCTCTGACCTCTCGACGCACGAGAAGGAGGTTTGAGCACCGGGGATATGGGACAGAACAAGGGAGGTCGACTGGCAGTCAATTCGCGTCACGGAGCAATCCGAGCGACAGGGCGGCCAATGACGACTTTTCAGCATCGACTCGAAGCCATCTATCGACTGACCGGAGACCACCAGGTAGTCGGCTGGGAGTTCTTCGCTGGACCCGGCCGCCAGATAGCACCCCACGGGGCCGCCGCCTACTTCCGGGACCATCCCCGCCCCGACATTCTCGACTGCCAACTGCTCGGCGTAGCCGCCCGGCTACGCCAGCACCACGTTCATCAGTTCATCACCGTCAACCTCACCCCGGCGACACTTATCAGTGACCACTTCTGGGAGAAAGCAGAACTCCGCTGGGATGGGGTGGTTCTCGAACTGTCCGAAACCGGGCCGCTTCCAAGAGACCCCGTCACTCTCTCGCGCATATCCGACTGGCGGGCCAGAGGCGGCAAACTGGCTTTCGACGATCTCGGAGCCGGCCACAGCCGGCTGGTGGAACTCGCCATCTACCGGCCCGAATACGTCAAACTCGACGTTGACCTCACCCACGCCGTCACCACATACCCCGCCAGCGCCGCCGCCCGGATGGTAGCTGAGCTCGCCCGGACAGAGACAGAGGTGATCGCCGAAGGAGTGCTGGACGCCGCCGAAGCCGAAACTCTGGCTGGTATAGGAGTCCGGTATGGCCAGAGCCACACTTACCCGCTTCGCACAGTGTCGACGGTTCAGAAATAGTCCCACACCGTGCAGAAGAGCCGAAAGGTCGTCCTCATGGGCGGAGGCAGGTCGGAGGGACCCGGGCAGTGAGCCGTCAATCGCCTCATCGACCATCCCGAACCCGGGCTGTGGGGGGAGCTGTGGCGGTCCCAGCTGCTGGAAGCGACGTCGCCATCGAGGACTGAGACCGGATACCACGCGGCACAGAGGTGACACGTCACACGGCACCCTCGCTGCCCATCGTTGGTGGTCTGCCGAGAGCGACGGAGCGCAACGAAATACCCGAGCCTGCAGCGATGCTGGCAACGGGGGGAGACTGGATCGAAGCGCATTGCGTTCTGGCCGCCAATGTGAGACGGGATGGGCGGGGTTAGGCAGCCTCCGAAGAGCCTGGTTGAACCAGGGAAGGCCGACCGGCAGAGAGAACAGAAGGAGAAGTGTGGTGGTCACCCAGGAAAAAGGAAGGGACGAGACCCTTCTGTGACTATCGGGGGGAGTCTGATCCGAGGAGTTCCGGAGCCGGACGAGCCGAGGATCAGACCCTTCCCCGATGTGGACACCGCAGCCTGTATGCCCCCGTATGGAACGTGCCCTGGGAGCCTCCCAGACGGGCCTGGGAGGAAGGAGTCAAACGCGGTGTCACAGTGGGCGGCGGCCACTGCCATGGTCGAAAGGCAGGTCGCAGTCACGCGGCCGCCACCACATCACACCTTTCATCTCACGTCGCACCTCCTGCGGACCGGAAAAGCAAGCGGAGAAGAGCCTGGAGCAGGAGCCCGCCCCTCGAGGGGTCAGAAAGGCGATGTCTGCCTCGGTGATGCCATGCAAGAAATGCAAGGCTCCGGGCCGGAGAGCGAGATCCCTGGGATTCGAACCGGAGCCCGACCCGAGCCGACGGCGACGGGTCGCAGAGAGAAGCGAGTGACGAGGGAGGAGACGCCACCCCGGCGTCGCCTCTGAAGCGAAGGACTGCCGGAAAATTCCTACGCGTAGGTGTGTCGCTCATACGCCCACCATCGGAACGGGACGCAAAGTGTTACAAGAAATCTGTGCCGGCAAGCTTGGGGTGTGCGGAGCCGCCGTCGCCAAGAACCCTCGGGTTCGTCAATGAAAAGCTCCCTGGCGCCCAGAGTTGTGTCACGCGAGGCGTGCTGAGACCTCATGAGTGGAGGGCGGATAAAGCGCTAGACGAGGGGGATCAGCCGCCGAAAGGGACGCTGATCAAGTCGACGATCTCATCGGTGACTTCTTCTGCGGCGTCGTTGGCGTTATCCACCGCGTTCCCGGCTGCTTCGCTCGCTTCGCCAACGACGTCTTCGACCACGTCGGTGGTGTCTTCGACCTTTTCCGACGTCTCGCCGATCCTCTCTTCGGTCAAGTCCAGGCTGTCCCTGGCATCGTCCATCATGCCCGACACTGCCTCCGAGACGCCGTCCACCACTTCGGCTGTGGCGGAGACGGCGTCATCCATCCCGGAAGCCACCTCGCCGGTCACGTTCGTCACCGCCGAAGCAACTCTGGAACTGGTGGAAGAAGGAGACGGGACCGCCGCATCAATCGGTTCGGACGGGGAAGCAGGAGTGGTGGGCGATGCAGCCACCTCGGCCACCACCACACCGGCATAGGGGTGGTTAATGCCCCGGGTCGAAACCTGGCCATACAGTCCTTTCTGAGGCGGAGGGCCAGACAGGAGCTCACTGGTCGGGCTGTCAGGCGGCGAACTGACCGGAACCGAAGAGAGAGGTCCCGACACGGCCTCAGAGGCGGACTGGACAACCGGCGTTGGGAGTATTTCAGGAATCAAACCGAAAGAGGACCCACCTACACCCGTTGCCAGCAGCAGAATCGCGGCCGACTGGAAAACGCTTGACAGCGACCAGGACCCGGTATCCACCACCGACGGAGAAGACGAGGCGAAGGTTGGACGGTGAGAGATGAAGGGTCGACGTGGCGAACGCCCTCCAGAGAACCGCCACGGAAAGAGCTCACCGAGACGACGGCGGAACTCGGCGACGGCAGGGAAGGGAAACAGACGGAACCGCTTGTCGAGACAGCCGCCGTTGTTATCCAGATAACGCCGAAGCTTCGCGAGGGCCCGGGACTGGATGACACGCACGTTCACCGGGGTGACTCCCAGCGCCGACGCCACCGCTACCGCGTCCAGCTCGTCTACCACCCGCAAGGTCACTACCTCACGCTCCCGTTCGGTCAGGATGCTCAAAGCCGCTGACGCCTCCCGGAACGCCGATTCCTCCCAGAGGGGCTCATCCGCCGCCGAACCGGCCCAATGAGACTCGGGGACGAAGTCGGAGGGAACCTCCGGACGGCTTCGGCGGAGGCGATGGAAATCGGCGCAACGGCGGGACGCCACCGTGAATACCCAGGCCCGCAGCCCCGACCAGCCGCCTTCGATCTCTCCGATCTGGCGCACCACCGCCGCCATGACCTCCTGCAGCACGTCGTCGGGGTCGGCGACCCCCCGAGAGCGGACAAATCGCAACAGGTCGGACCGAAGGCGGGCGAAGATCTCATCCCAGGCGGCGGAGCGGCCGGCACGGGCCGCGGTCACCAGCCGATCCGGGTCGGCGACGGCTGGATCCTCCACCCAAACGGAGGTGTCGGCACCGCTCGGGCTGGCCCGGCGACGAGCACCTGGCACAGTGATGGGCTCCGACAAAGGCGGCATAACTCTCCTTCCCAACACGCTAGGCCGGCTGCGGAGGAAAGGAAGAGGAGCCGAAAAGAAGTCAGCAGCCGAATCAGCCAGTCGAACAGGCGCGAAGCAGATCCGGCCTCTGTTTTTCTCGAGGTGCCATGACAATTTGAGAGGCCGCCTTGGGCTACAGGTATCCCATTTCCTGGGCCTTGGCGAAGGCTTCGGTGCGGTTTCTAGCGCCGAGCTTGACGATGGCGGACGACAGGTAGTTGCGCACGGTTCCTTCGGCGAGGTGGAGCCGTTGCGCGATCTCCATGTTGGGATGTCCTTCGCCGACCTCTCGGAGGACTTCTCGCTCCCGGTCAGTGAGGGGGTCGCGGCCGGCCCATGCGGACACTGCGAGCTCGGGGGCGATCACACGGTTGCCTGCTGCCACCCGCCTGAGGGTGTCGGCTAGCTCTTCGATAGGTGAGTCTTTGAGGACATATCCAGACACCCCGGCGTCGAGTGCCCGTCGCAGGTAGCCGCTTCGGGCGAAGGTGGTCACGATCACGACCCGGACCGTCGGATGGTCCTTGAGACGAGAGGCCAGCTCGAGTCCGGTCATTCCTGGCATTTCGATGTCGGTGATCAGGATGTCCGGCTCATGCTCTGCAACTGCTGCCAGACCCTGCTCGCCATTCTCAGCGACCGAGACCACCTCGATGTCCGGTTCGAGGTCGAGGAGTCCGGCGAAGGCTCCTCGTACCATGGCTTGGTCTTCGGCGAGGACCACGCGGATCATCGAGTACTCCCACCGAATGGCATGTCGATCTTCAGCTCGGTCCCGCCTATCGCTCCGGGTCCGAACGTGACGGTTCCCCCTGCGGCGATCACCCGTTCGCGCATCCCCTGGATTCCATAGCCGGTTCCCTTGGTGGGTCCGACTCCGTCGTCGGTCACCGTTAATGACACACCCCCGTCCTGGCTGTCGATTCGGGCCTGCACCGTGCCTGCGTTGGCATGGCGCAGAACGTTGGTGACTGCCTCGCGAAGTCCCAACGCCAGAACGTTCTCGACCGAGGGTGCCAGATCGATCTGGAAGTCTCCGAGCGTATCCAGCTCGGTGCCCGCCGCGGCGAGCGCATCGCGGGCAACGACGAGTTCGTCGGGCAGTGACGCCTGATGCCATCCGCCAACGCTTTCCCTGATCGAAGTCAGCGCGTCGCGAGCTATGCGTTCCACCTCATCGGCTTCCTCTGCGGCGCGACCCTGGTCCGACCGAGCCAGTCTCTGGACGAGTTGGCTGCGCACGATGATGGCGGTGAGGGCCTGGCCTGCGATGTCGTGGACGTCGCGAGCGATCCGTTCCCGCTCGGCGATGGTGGCGAGATGAGCGACCCGGCGGTTCTCGGCCCGGAGCGCGTCCGCCCGATGGTCCCGTGATACGTCATGGAAGACGGCTGATCCGATGACCCAGATCATGATCACGGGGATGAATATGAAGACCCGAAACGGCCACGGGATCGAGCTCAGGAAGAAGCCGGTCAGAGTTAGGGCGGTTACCACCGAGAGCCTGAGTCGGAGTGTCTCCGGAGTGGCTGATCTGGCAACGAGAGCGGCGGCGTAGATGGGCAGCGCCATGATCGCTGTCGAATCGAAGGGGGCCGTCGCCAGTGCCAGCAGCATCAGAACAGATGCTCCACCGATGTCCCAGCCTCGGATCTGCGACAAGACAAAGGTGGGGAGGGCGACGGCAACCACTCCGACAGCGAATCCCCAATCCTCGGGACTGGAGTCAGGGGAGAAGATCGGTCCGATGACGATGAAGGCGAAGAAGACCAGGGGTGCCCAACGCGAGAAACCGGAACGCCTCGTGTCGAGGCGTTCCGAGTTCTCGAGTCTGACTGTCGTGTCGCTCACACTTCGGCGGAACGATACGCCAACGCTGCGGCGATCGCTCCCACGATCGTTGTACCCGCCAGGTAGGCGACATGACCCCACACTGCTCCCCCTCCGACCTGGGCCAGCGCCAGCTGCCCCAGGTGATAGGGCGGGAGGTACACCGCGATCTCTCCGAGCCACACAGGCAGCATCTCGAGCGGGAACCAGAGGCCCGACAGGATGACCGAGGGAATCAGCACCGCGTTGAGCACCGACGTTGCGGCGTTGGGACTGAACCTGGCGCCGACGGCCAGCGAGAACAGGCTGAATGGCAAGGCTCCCAGTACCAGCACACCGACGACCCGCAGGATCTGGATCACGTCCAGAGGTCCGGTGGTGAGACGGGCGACGAGGGCGATCCCCGCCAGGGTGATGATCGCATAGGGCAGTGCTGCGGTGACCTTGGCGGACAGCGTCACGCCCAGCGGCGTGCCGTCCGCCCGCTTGACGCGGAGCCAGCCTCGCTCCCTGGCGTCGGCGAGGCCGACACCCGGGTTTGTCAGAACCACGGAGAGGACACCGAATGCCCCGTACGTGGCCAACGACTCGGGCCCGAAGCCTCCCTCACCGCCGAAGATCGTTGCGAACAGTGCAAAGAACGCAACCGGCATCATCACTGTGAAGAAGAGAGCGGCCGGCTCCCTGACGATCGCCAGGACCTCGTCTCGTACCTCGAGGCGAAAGATTCGCGAGTTCATACCAGTACCTCCTCATGGTGGGTCAATGCGATGAGAACCTCTTCGAGGCTCGCCGTCGCAACGGTCAAATCGTGGGCCCCGGCGTCGAGGTCCAGCAGCGTGCTGACTACCTGCTCACTGTCGGTCGCGGCGATGACGGTGCGGTCGCCACGGAGCTCCACCGAGTGCACCGAGTCGAGCGCCTTGATCACACTCACCGGCACCTTCGTCCGGACTTCGATTCGACGGTCAGGGAGCGTCCGGCGCAATTCGTCTGGCGTCCCTTCCGCGACCACTCGTCCGCGATCGACCACGACGACCCGATCGGCCACGGCGGCCGCCTCGTCGACGAGATGCGTCGTGATGAGCACACCGGCTCCGTTGTCGAGGCGTCTCCGAATCGTGTCCCAGAACCTACGCCGTGCCTCGACGTCGAGCCCTTCGGTGGGCTCGTCCAGCACCAACAGGACCGGATCAGCAACCAGCCCCATCGCGAGTTGCAGTCTCTGCTGCTGTCCGCCAGAGAGCGTGACCGCCCGACGATTCTCCAGACCGCCCAGGCCCATCTCACCGAGGGCTCGGCTGGCTGCCTCTGGCGGGCAACCCCGGCGGGCGGCGGCACCGCCCACGATCTCACCGACGGTGAGTGACCGCGGAAATCCGACCGCCTGTTGGACGACACCGAGCCTGCGGCGAGTCTCGGCGCGGCGGGGGTTGCCGCCGGCCACCTCGATCAGTTCGGCGTTGCCTTCGATCAACCCGATCACATTGCGGACGAGGGTCGTCTTACCCGCCCCATTTGGGCCGAGAAGGGCGACACACTCTCCCGAGTTGACTGTCAGATCGACTCCGGCGAGAGCCGTGTGATCACCGTATCGGTGAACCAGGCCCCGTACTTCGAGTACATGTTCCATCTACTACCTCCTTGGCACTGATCATGCGGAACGACCGCTGCGATGGGTAGTGAGATCGATCACGAACTCGATATGACAGATGTCATCCTGATCAAGCCAGGTGTTCCAACGGCGTGGGACTCTGACTGTCATGAAGGGTCTCGGAGGCAGTCCTACCGATCCCTTTCACGTCGTTACGAACCTTCCGCGCCAGAACGCCTCGATCCGGACCAGAAGCGGGATCGCCCACCCGAGGCTGACAGGATCGGAAGGACGTTCGATTCGGACGTCCGGGAGACGGGTAAGTCGAAGGCACTGCAACGAGCGAGGAGCCGACGATGATGACGGTAATCACCCGTGTCCAGTTGGACGCAGATCAGGCGGACGCTTGGGACGAAGCGATGATCCGCAGGATGCGGACCGCCGAATCGGTGGACGGATGGGTGTCGGGTCAGATCTTGACCCCCGAGGCCGAACCCACTCGGCGTGTGATTGTGGGTGTGTGGGAGACGAGAGAGCACTGGAAGGCTTGGCACGAGGATCCCACCTTTGAGGAGACTCGCGCCGATCTCGACTCAATGGGCGTGGACGACGGCGACTCCGTATGGCATGAGCCCATTTACTCCGCAGTGCGGGAGTGATCCGCTGGGAAGACGGTTGACTCTTCGGGTCAGGTAGCGGCCGCAGGCGGGCGACTTGAGGCCACTCTGAGCGACTCTCGCGAGATCCCCCACTACCTCGCAGAGTGAAGGGATCACTTGACGCCATAATCTGAGCGGAGTATTAATAGGTTATCTAATGCCATATGCCTAACCGGCGGAGTTCGAAGCCACGAGTATCACGAACGAAGAAGGAGGTACGGTCAAGATGCTCGGTTTCACCGATCCCTTTGCCGAGATGGATCAACTGCTCTCATCCTTTGGGGGGCGCTGGCGGGGAGGGATCATGCCCGTCGACGCCTACGAGAAGGATGGCATCTACACACTTCGTTTCGATCTGCCCGGTGTCGAGCCGAACAATGTCGATCTGACAGTGGAGGGCAACGTTCTCACCGTTACGGCGGAAAGTCCCACCGACGACGAAGAGAGGGTCACATGGCTGTTGAGAGAGCGGCCATCGGGAAGCCACCGTCGCGAGGTGCGTCTCGGGGAGCATCTAGACGCAGGTGCCATCGAAGCGAACTTCGACAACGGCGTATTGACCGTCACCATCCCAATGCGTGAGGAAGCGAAACCTCACAAGGTGACCATATCCTCCAGTGCCCCACACGAGATAGCCGCCGGCGGATCGAACCAGTCATAGTCCTACCGGAAACATGGGTCTCTCCGTGATGTTCGACGTCGCGGGCAGGTTCCGGCCTGGCTCTGCATCGGTTTGAGGCTCACATGAATAGAGATCCGGATCCGTCCAACGGGGAGGCCTTCGATGCAGCTCTGGTCGAGCGAGATCGGACCCTCATCGCTGTTCGGGATGTTGAGCACGCGTTGAGCCGAGCTGCCGGCGTAGAGGATTGGGTAGACCATCTGAAGTCGAGTCTGGAGTCACTCCAAGAGGCCATGTCAGAGGAGCAACGAGAGTTGAACCGACCTGGTTCGCTACTGACGATGATTTCGGCCGAGCGCCCGCGACGGCTCGGGCCTCGTGTTCGCGGGATCAGAGAACAGTACGACGACATTGCCCGTCAACTGATCTCGTTCCGACGCGAACTCGACGATTGGGACGGCTCGGTGGCCGAAATCGGTGATGTCCGTCACCGACTCGCATGGATCCTCCGTGCGCTTCACAACTGCAGAAGCAGGCAGGCAGATCTCGTCTTTGAGGCTCTGGGACTCGACCTGGGGGAGCGCCGTGACGGGTAGACCGGAAGCATTCCGATTGCTGGGCATCACCCCGAACGCCACCGAGGCCGAAGTACGCGCCGCCTTCCGGAGGAAATTGATCGAACACCATCCAGACACTGCGGTGCCGGGCACTGATGAGTCGACCGTCCGGCGGTTGATCGATGCGTACCACCTGTTGGTCCCTCTTGAGCGTCGAAGGGACCTCAACCCTCCAGTCATACGGCGGGATGAACCCCGTCCCGGTGCGCACCAGATCCATGTCAGATACGGGCCAACTGAGCTGGGCCAGTCGTCGCCGCGCCGTCAGCGGCGGTGCCGTGAGTGCATGGCCACCGGGGTCCGCGTCCGAGTCATCACATGCCCGGATTGCGGGGGCGGCTCAGTCTTGACGACACTCGACATCGGGCAGGTGAGAGTCTCTCGCTGCCCAGGCTGTCGTGGTCAAGGCCGGGTGCGTTCACTGGAGCAATGCCGGGCATGCGGGGGCACCGGCATGGAGGAATTCTGAGCCGGATGAGAGAGGCCGTCCTCGACCGATCCGATTCCCAACACGCGTGGCTCGCGTCCAGACACAAGCTACCGACCCCCACGCGGGCCGCGGACAACGCGGGCATCCGGGGCGCCCGATAGGTGGGAAACGCCGGTGGAAACCCGGTGTCGGTCGTTTGGGAGCGAGGAATCTCCCTGATGGCCCGTTTTGGCAGCTGACGGCTTGGCTTTGCGCGGCGTCGCGCACATCATTCGCTCGTAGGCACAACGCGCAGAATGCCGCCGGTCGTGAAGGCCGCGTTATTGCGCCTCGACTAGCTCCTTCAGCTTCTCGAGGTTGGATCGGACGTCTTTGGCGTACATTCTGGTCACGAGCGGATCGGCCAATTTTCCGAAGAAGCCGCCGTAGGTCTTCGACTCTTGACGCCATGTCACCTTTGTGCCCCCGTCCACATCCTCGAACTCGACGTCAAGCGTGAAATCGACCGGTGACTCGACGCTTTCACTTCTGAAGTGGCGATCCTGCTCGAAGTCGGTCACCTCTGTGGTCCATTCAATCGTCCTTCCAGCAACCCTCGCCATTCCATGGTTTCGGGTGCCCTTGGCGACCGAGCCCTCGCTCAGCTGCTCGAAGGAGATGAGGTTCGAGCTATACAGCGGTACGTTGGCGGGATCGTTCACGAAGGCGAACACCTCGCTGCGCCCTCGGTCGATAACGATGCTCTCCTCGACAACGGGCATTTTCCTCATCCTCTCGAGGGCGTCCGTCGTCAACCCTACGCGCCGCAAGCTCGGGACGCGGCGTGGTCACCGAGAGACTCTCAGCCACCGTTCCAGAGTCGGCACCACCGCGAACATGGCAGTCCACAAGGCGGTGACTGCTGGGGCAGGAGAGATCATGGCCTCGTCGGGCCACCGCCCAGAAAATCGGACCATGACGGGGAAGCTCGCGTCGTGCGAAGGCCGAGGTCCCCGGTTTGATGCTTCGCTCCGCACAGCGCCAGCTCACCTGCCGCTTCGAGCGGGCGTACCGTCGTATCGATCCAAGTAGCTCATTGCCGGACTGGCCGTCACTCCGTGGACCACTACCGAGATGAGCACGACGAGGCCGGTGACGGCCCATACTTGCTCGACCTGGAGGAACTCGACCTGGGTGGAGGCGTGGGCTACGTAGAAGAACGAGCCCACGCCGCGTATCCCGAAGAAGCTGATGGCAGCCTTCTGCGGGCCTCTCATCGGCAGACCGGCGAGACCGACCAGGCCGGCGAGGGGGCGAACGAGGAGAACGATGACGACGGCCACCGTCACGCCTTTCCAGTCCAGGTAGCCGAGGAGACCCTGGGCCAGCGCACCCCCGAAGAGGATCAGGACGACGGCGCTCAGAAGACGTTCGATCTGTCCAGAGAACTGATGCATCACCTCGAGGTAGGAGTGCTTCCTCTCTCTGTTGCGGATGACTATTGCCCCGACGAAGACCGCCAGGAACCCGTAGCCGCCTGCTAGCTCGGTGACGCCGTAGGAGAGGAGAGTGACAGCCAGTGCCAGCATCCCGTCACTGATTCGGGTCAGTGGAGATTCACGGGCAAAGATCGCCCATCCCAGCAGGCGACCCACGAGGACGCCACTCACCAGACCGACCAGCAGCTTGTAGGCGACCTCCACCCATAGGAACTCGGCCAGCCAGCCGGAAGGCGCCACCCCGTGAGCCGCCACCAGCAGAGCCAGATTGGTGAACGGGAAGGCGAGACCGTCGTTCAGGCCGGCTTCGGACGTCAAAGCGAATCGCACTTCGTCGTCCGCGTCGTCGCCCGGAGTGGCGACCTGCACGTCGCTGGCCAAAACCGGATCGGTCGGCGCCAGCACGGCACCCAGGAGGATGGCGGCGGCCGGCGTCAGTCCCAGCACCCACCATCCCAGCCCCGCCACCGCCGCGATGGTCAGGGGCATGGTGACGGCCAGCAGCCGAAACGTCGACCGCCATGCCTGCCATCCGGGCGGGCGGCTGATTGCCAGGCCGGAGCCCATCAGGGCTGTGATGACTCCGATCTCCGTCAACGTTTCGGTCCTGTCCGGGAAGGCGATCGGGTCGGGACTCGCCAACCCGAGCGGGAGTGAGAAGAAGAGAGCCCCTCCGGCCAGGAAGATGATCGGATACGACAGCGGCCGCCTCCCCAGTACGTGGGGGAGACCCACGACGCCGAAGGTGGCTAGGCCGAGTACGACCAGGACCAGGTCATACTCGTCGAACAGCTCGGTCACGGTTCAGGAGCGGTAGGTGGGTCGACGAGCCGAAACGACGAGGCAACCTGTCCGCGGGGCGTTATCCGATGCCTTGGTCGGCGGTGAGGTCCTTGAGGAGTTCGTGACAGCGAATGGCCCTCTGGCCGTCCTCGTCCCGGCATTTGCGGATGAAGTCTGTCACCTCGGGATGATCCGCGGAGTGCGCATCTTCTAGATACTTGTCATAGGTCTCGGCGCCCTGTAAGGCGTGGTACTGGATGCTGATCAGGTTGTAGACGATGTCGTCCGCGACCAGATGCCTCTCGGCCATGTTCTCCTCCGTGCTTGATGGTTACTCGGGGCTACCCCCGTTGCGGCGGGCCGAAACGCCGACAGCGAGGTAGACGGCTCTGGCGGATCCCTAAGGAGGGTGCTGGTCCGCCATCATGCCGACGTCTTCGCCGCCCTGACGCTCGTTCGATATTTCCGGCGTTGAAGGTTTTTAGTGAGTCTTGAGTGGCTGGGTCGACCATATGGTCGACAGACATAGTCGAGAGGACCCATGTGATGCTCCGCAACGCGATAGCCATTTCTACCCCCCAGGCCGCTCGACTGGGTGTAGCAGTCCTCCGCGCCAGACTGCATGTGATCGCAGTCTGCCTACTGATGGTCGCGGGTTGTTCTTCTTTCCCGAACTCATCTGACACGACAGGAATCAACAACACGTCATCGACGGCCGAGATCGTGACAACGGCGACCGCACCGGCGCCAACGACTACGAGTACTTCGACCCCCACGTCTTGTCCCAACGTCCACGGAGGCCTCTGTCTGGGTACGCTCGATGCGGGGTATCACACGACGAGGAGCTTCGATCCGCAGATCGACTACACGGTTCCCGACGGCTGGGTCAACCTCGAAGACCTTCCAGGCAACTTCCTGCTCCAAATGACCAACGACGTGCGGTACCTAGGCATCTACCAAAACGTGAGGGCACCCGCAGATTGCCGTGAGGAGTGGGCTGAAGGGGTGGATGGAACGGTCGAGGACCTCGTCGGCTGGTACGAGACTCATCCAGGATTGATCACGACGGAACCACGCGATACGACAGTTGGAGGACTCAGTGGCGTCTTTTTCGACATCTCTCTCGATCCGTCATGGCAGGTCACATGCCCCTATAGCGAAGGTCAACCCGTCGTTCCGTTCATCATTGGCAACGGCACTTCCGAGCTCCACCACGTGATCCTCCCCGGATTCGAAGAGCGCCTCTACCTCCTGGAGTGGAAAGGAGGCAACGTGGCTATCGAAGTTGGTCCCGAGGGAAGTTCGCTCGATGAGTATCTGATCGACGTGTTGCCCATCACGGAGAGCTTGACCTTTGGGAGCTGAAGCAGATCTTCCGCCCTCTCACTCTGAGCGCCATGGAAGATCAGCGCCAGCAGGCCTCCGTGCAGGAAAGAATCGCCGCTGGGGCGCTCCAGACGAGCTATGGGTGGCGGGCCGTAACCCGGCTCCTGCTCGGGGACGACATCGGGTGAGTCCGACTGGGGGACAGACGAGCCGAGACGGGGACGAACCGGCCGTCGAGTCGTCCGATGCCCCGGCCACTGGCCCATGATCTGAATCCCCTCGGGATGGTCGGCGGAGTGGACATCCTCGGGGTCCTTGTCGGATCGGATCGCCGCTCGAGCCCGCCCAAGATCCGGCAGACGTTCGATTCGGAGGTCGCGGACACGGGTATGCGAACGCACGGCAACGAGCGAGGAGTGGACGATGATGACCGTAATCACCCGTGTCCAGCTGGACGCTGAACAGGCGGCCGCTTGGGACGAAGCGATCACCCGCAGGATGCGGACCGCTGAATCGGTGGACGGATGGGTGTCGGGTGAGGTCTTGACTCCCCGAAGGCGACCCGACTCGGCGCGCGATCGTAGGCGTGTGGGAGACGAAGGAGCACTGGAAGGCATGGCACGAGGACCCCACATTTGAGGAGACGCGCGCCCGGCTCGACTCGATGGGAGTTGACGAAGGCGACTCCGTGTGGCATCAGCCGATCTACTCCGCAGTACGGCAGTGACCCCGCGGATCGCGAGAAAGCCACGAGGAGGACGAAAGCGACGCTACAAGGCAGTGCCCGCTGGTTTTCTAGCGGTCACGTCACGGGGAGCCAGTGATACCAATTGTTCGGGGAAGGGGTCGGCCGCCCTCGCGGTTTCGGCAGGCAGCCACAGCGACATGTGGCGGGGTTGAAGGCTGCGCTGGACAGTTCCGGTCAGCTCGACGTGGAGCGCCGAGAGATCGACCTGGCGACGCAGGCGGGCGCCGAACGCTTCCAGCGTCGCCACGGAGTCGTAGCGGGAGCGATAGAAGCGGGCATCGACGAAAGATTGAATCCGGCGTCGTGCCGGTGTGAAGAGAGCCGCCACGGCTAGCGTCGATGCGGCCACTCCAAGGTCGTTTCCGGTGCTGGTCACCTGTGAGAGGAACATAACCAGTCCAACGTAGACCAAGCCGAGGAAACCAGTCAGTATCAGATAGACGATGGCGCGGTTGACCACGAGAGCGATGTCGTACAAGCGGTAACGGAAGACGGCTACCCCGGCAGTGATGGGAACGAGGACTCCCGCCAGTGCCGCCCCCAGCAGGGCCCATCCCACCCAGCGGCGAGGAAGGACGCTGACTCCCGCCGTCATGATGACTGCCGGCACCACCAGCACTGCCATGCCGAGAAGTACCCAGCGCATCTGTTGACGCTCTATCGAAGTCGTGTAGTGGCGGTATCGGAAGAACTGGCTGACGGAGGCGCCCAACAGCAACGTCACCGACGTGATGCCGGCAGCCGCTTGCAGGAACATCGGTACGGAGGCCGGTTCCGCCACCACCAGTCGCACGGCCGTGGCGATAGGTGGATACCCGATCACCACCGCCGCCAAGGGAAACAGGACGAATCGACTCCACTTCGGCTCGAGACGCCCGTTGGGAAAAAGGAAGAGGAGGAAGGCGAGCGCCTCGAGAGCCAGAACTTCCGCCACCGTCGCCAGGGGCGCAAGCGGCGGATCGGTGACTCGGAGCGCCTGCGGAGCGCCCGATCCGTAGACGAACAGGCCAAGGATGGCGAGGGGAAAGAGCAGCGCCATCCCGTCCCGGCGGCGACCCACGAACACGACGACTGCCAGCACCAGGGAGGCGGCGATCGGCAAGGTGAAGGAAAAGGTCATGGCGAGGCGCTCCGACACTTCAAGCTCAGCCATGAGTTCGGCGAACTGCGGGATGGCGATGAGAGAAGGTCGGCGGTACGCAGCGGCAAGCCCTAAGCCGCCGACGATCGCCAGCACCAATACGGCGAAGAACCAGGCCGCTTGCAGTCCCCTACCTGCCACCAGGGCGGGTCGATCTCCCTCCGGCGAGACAGTCATTTGGTGTGTGTCACTGGTCCGCAACCTGACGAGTCGAGGCCTGCCGGCGCAGAGCCTGGCTGGAACACTACGCTCCGCCGCGTTCCGGCAGTGTTACGGATCGGCCTGTTTCGGTGTGGTGCGTCGTTGTGGTGAGGACCGTGGTGGTCGAGGGAGTGCTAGCCGGGAGTGAAGTCGTCGATGGAGACGGCGCTGTGGTGGTGTTCGATGGCGAGCCGGCTAACTCTTTTGGCCGCATCCCGACAGCGAGATCCCCAGCAGCAGGGTCATGAACCGACCGGGAGTGCCCTGGCTCTGTCGCAGCCGGCGCACTGACGGTTGACCCAGGCCATGGTGTCACCATTCTGCAGGGCGCCGACTCGACGACCCATATGAGACGGTTCTCCGGTGGTTGCCGGTGGAAGAAAATCGGCGGACTCGCCAAGCTCCGCTAGCCAGGAGGTGCCCGGTCGGTCTTGCCCTACGCCGGTAGGCTCAACGGATATCTTCTCGCTACTCCGTCACTCTTCGCTGAAACCTGAAGTGGCGGTCTGGGAGGGGGCGTTCCTGCCAGGTGTGCCTGTGCCCCACGTCGCGTCGGTCGGCCTTGCGAACGAGCCGTTCAGGGATGCCGCTTCCCCCTCTTCGCTGGTTGCCGACTGCTCGCAGGGCGAGATCAAGAAGTAGGTCTCCATCGGGCCTTTACCCTTGATCGGGATCTCGCCTCGCGGTTGGAAGTCGTATCTGTCCGCCAATGCTTGATAGATGTCGGCGGTGACGTGGATCATCCCAGGCTCGCCGTGTGATTCCATCCGGCTCGCGGTGTTGACCGTGTCGCCCCACAGGTCATAACGGAACTTGCGTTTGCCAATCACGCCGGCCACCACCGAGCCCGTTGCCAACCCAAAACGCATCCCCAATTGCCCGTGGCCAGGTACCACGTGCTGGCTGAGCGTTTCGCGCATGGCAAGCGCCATGTCTGCCGCCGCGGAGATGTGGTCGGCTCGTGGCGTCGGGAGGCCGGAGACTGCCACATATCCATCACCGATCGTGGTGACCTTTTCGAGACCAAACCGCTCACATAGGTCATCGAAACAGGAGAAGATTCGGTTGAGCAGCAGCACGACGTCGTCGGCCGACAGCAATTGCGACAAGGGAGTGAATCCCACCACGTCGGCGAAGAGAACGGTGACTTCGTCGATGCGATCCGCGATCGGCGACTCCTCGGCTTTGAGCCGTTCGGCGATCGGCTCAGGAAGGATGTTGAGAAGGAGCCGCTCCGATCTCGCGTTGGCCTCGGCCAGCGCCTCTTCAGCAAGAGTGACCAGCCATCGGTAGTAGAGGGCGAACAGGGAGCCAATCGCCCCGACACCAATGGCTGAGGACGCGAAAAGCGCCTTCTCGACCACCGTGCCCCGCAGTACCGCGGGGCTCTCGGTGAAAACCATGGGGACGACGGCGAAGATCACCACTCCGAGGCCGATGACCAGTGTCGGCATCACCCGGTCGCCTGGGCCGCTGATGAGCACACCGATGATCGGTACAAGGACCAGGAAGAGATACACCCCGGTGCCGGTACCGAGGAACACAGCAGGCCCGATGGTGTTGGCCCAACCAGTAGCAACCAGAGTCCACGACGCCGCCCGGGTGCGGCCCCGACCGTTGAGCAGCACGACCAGGACGTAGCCGCAGTTCCACAACATGTTGGTGACCACGACTGGCCAAAGGGATGCGAAGTCGAGCACGGTGTAAAAGGCCGCGAAGAGCGTGCTCGCCACAAGCGCCGTCAGCGCCACCACGTTCATGGTGCGCACCCACCTGGTCTCGACGAGGGACTTCGCCGGTTCCACTCCTCGATCCACCAACCGAGGCACCAAGCCGACGCGATCCGGGGAAACGCTGGAACGACCCTTCCCGGCCACAACCACCTACCCTGAACACCCGGACGGTCGCGAGGCACGGAGCCGTCATAGCCTGAGGGTCACCCGTCGCAGTGGATGGCCTACTCGCCTCTGACCGCAACAATACTTTGTCGGTGTGCTCGGTAGCACATGTTTGGACGCCACCGAAGGCTGAGCTCGCAGGTCGTTCAGGCCGCATCCAGGCATGGTCAGGTGCGACGACGTGGACGACCTGTCAATCGACTGACACAACCAAACGACGTCATGACCCACTCGAGAGCACGGACGAGAGCGTTGACTGCTTCCCGCAAGAACCGACATTGAGAAGGCCTTAGATCAACTGCTGGTGGGGCCGCACCCGGATCAGAACCACGTCGGACCGTGCGGGTTGGATGAGACAGAAGAGGATGCTCATGGCGACGTCTTGTGGGCTGAGCATTTCTTCTTTTATTTCCAAGAGGCTCTGCTCCTCGGGAGGCATCGGCTGCATGTCGGTCGCCACCGCACCCGGTTCGATAAGACTCACGTGGATGCCTCGAGGGTTGAGCTCCTTGCGAAGAGACTCGGAGAATCCCTCGATACCGGCCTTTGTCGCCACGTAAACCGAGCCGCCTTCTTCGCGAACCGTGGCACTCATGGAGCCGATGTTGACGATGATTCCCCCACGCTCCATCCTCTCTACTGCCGCTCGGGCGCACGCCATGTAGGCGATGAGGTTGGTGCGGACGACGTAGTCGATTTCTGGGTAGCTCGATGCGGCAGTTTCTCCCGCTCCCAGCCCGGCGTTGTTGATCAGTACGTCTAGGCCCCGGAACTGTTCATCGACAGTCCGGAACACCCGCTCGAGGTCGTGCTGGTCAGCTACGTCGGCAGTCATCCCGGCGATCTCCTTGCCGTGTCGACGAGCCTCCCGCATGATCGAATCGAGCTCCGGCTGGTGGCGGCCGAGCACCAGGATTCGGGCGCCAAGGGAAGCTAGGAGGAGACTCACGGCTCGCCCTATGCCGGTGGTGCCGCCCGTGACGAGGATCCTTTTGTCTTGGACCGGTTCGAAGTCGAAGGGCAGGATCGCTTGCGGCGCTGCGATACCAGTCATCGTCGCCCCGCTGCCGAGCTGTCGACCGCTCGAACCGTACGCTGCCGTGCGGATCGCGCGGTGACGCCGGTCGGGGTGAGTTCGATTGCCATCCGGCACGAGTATGCCCCCCTGGATGGCGATCAAACGCCTGATCTTGCATGCCAGGTCTAGACCG
>DATABS010000080.1:0-10621 GCA_036259475.1 Acidimicrobiia bacterium
ACTCCGGCCGGTTCCCGGCCGGTCGACCCGGGGGACGTGGTGACGGTGGAGGTGGAAGGGCTGGGTCGACTGACCAACCGCGTCGTCTCGGGTCCCACCCGGGTTAGATCGGACGTCGGGGCCCAGCCTTCGGAGTCGGAAGAGGTGGTGTCGACCGCCCTCGGCGGAGACTGGCAGTTTCGGGGAATCCGGGCGCCGCGCGGCCCCGGTGCCAAACACTACGACTCCAGCGTCGAGAGCGAACGTGGGTCCATGCGGGATTAGCGCACCACTCGTCAAACCCTACAATCCTTCCTCCACGGGGGAATCCGAATCCGCGCTGCGGCGCGCTTGCTTTCAGCCACGTAAATACCCTGCCCGACTTGCCGACCAACCAACGCTCTCAGAAGGCCGTTCTACTCTTCGGCGCCCTCGGCGTCCTGCTGCTGGTCGCCGCCATATACGGCATCGTCCGTTGGGGCGGTCAGGGCCGGGTGCTGGGATCGGTCACCGTCCTCGATGTCGAGTTGGGTGGGATGACACGGGAGGGGGCGACCGAAGCACTCGGCGAGCTGGAGGAGCGGCTGGCCAGCATGCCGGCGGTAGTCGTAGTGGAGGGCGTCGAGGCGGACATCCTCCCGACACAGACGGGCTTCGAGCTCCATGAGGCGTCCATCGTCGACGAGGCGATGCAGGTAGGGCGAAGCGACAACCCCGTATCCGACTTCTTCTGGTGGATCGGACACCTGGCCGGCTCCACCCCTGTCCCTCCCCGCGGCACCGTCGATTCTCAAGCGGTGGACCAGGTTCTCGACGGCCTCGACACCGAGATCATCGGCGAGCCGCCCTTCCAGGGCGGGGTGGAGCTGGTGGACCGCGAGCCGGTGGCCCGTTATCCGCGGAGTGGGCGCCGGATCGACCGGGCGGCCGCCGAGCCCGCCCTGCTGGATTCGTTTCTCGCACTCGGTCGGCGACCGGTGGAGCTGGTGGTGCGGGAGGAACGGCCACAACTCACCGACGCCGACGTGGACGCCGCCGTAGCTGAAGCCCAGCTCATGCTCTCAGCTCCGGTGGTACTCGCCGCCGAAGACGGAACCACTCTCACCTTCACGGTGGCTGAGCTGCAGGACGCCTTCGTCGCCGTCACCCACGACGACCCGGCCGGCATCGAACTGGGATTCGACGTGGACGTGATCGAAGCGCGGCTCGACGAGGTGAGACCCGAGTTCGAGTCGGCGCCGGTAGACGCTCGGTTCGAGATTTCCGGCTACGAAGTATCGATCCTCGAGGGCCGCAACGGGACGCTCCTCGATGCCGAGCAAACCGCCGAGGTGCTGGCGGGGGCCTCGCGTACTTCCTCCCGACAGGCCGAGTTGCCGTTGGAAGAGGGCGCCGAACCGGAAACGACCACCGAGGATCTGGAAGCTCTCGACATCCGCCACCTGGTGTCACAGTTCACCACGTACCACGATTGCTGCGCCCCTCGAGTGACCAACATCCATCTCATCGCCGACGAGGTCGACGGGGCAATCGTTCCGCCCGGTGCCACGTTCTCCCTCAACGAACACGTCGGCCGCCGTACCGAGGATGAGGGCTATCTGCCCGACGGAACGATCATCGGCGGTGAGATCGTCGACACCGTGGGCGGCGGCGTATCCCAGTTCGCCACCACCTTCTACAACGCCGTGTTCTGGGGCGGCTACGAAGACATCGACCACAAACCGCACTCCTTCTACTTCGACCGCTATCCAGAGGGAATAGAGGCGACGATCTCCTGGCCCCTACCCGACGTGGTGTTTCGCAACAACGACGACTCGGGGATCCTCATCAAGACCGAGTACACCGACACGTCCATCACGGTGAAGTTCTACGGCAACAACGAGGGGCGGATCCTGGCGGGAGAGCAATCCGGAGGCCAGATGGGAGTGGGCGTCGTGGCCGAGGGCGGCCCCGGGGCGAAGGAAGTCAGGGGTGACAGATCCGAACGCTTCGACTTCCGGGAACCTCCCGAACCGCTCTACCGGCCGGCCGAGGACCTCGAAGTCAACGAATCGCGCACCATCCAGCGACCCCGCGAAGGCTGGAGCCTCACGGTGACCCGCACCATCACCGTCGACGGAGAGGAGACCACCGAGGAGTGGCCGGTGCGCTACCTGGCCCAGCAGGAGATCATCGAAGTCCACCCGTGCAAGGTCCCGGACAGCGGGGAAGCCTGTCCGACGACGACGACGACCACGACTGCGCCGACCACCACCGTGCCGGAATCGACCACGTCGACCGCTCCCCCAACGACGGTTCCCCCCACCACGTCCACCACCGAACCGGCCTGAGTCGGAAGTCGGAAGTCGGGCCGGCGCCGTTGCATGTGCGAATCTCTCGGCCCTTCCTGCAGTCGCGTCTGAGGCTTTCTGCACCGAAGACCATCCGTCTCCTACTCGGACGTCTCGGCGACGAGCGTGCAGCGAGCATGCTGGGAGCCACAAATCTGCACTCTCGACGCGAGAACGGCCCCGACCACGAAACCACGGTTCCGACAAGCAGCCGTGGGGGGAGTACCCCGACCTGTGTCCGGCCGAAGGACAGGCGGTGAACGACATGGCCGCTGGCGGATGGCCCCGACCACGAAACAACGGTTCCGACAAGCAGCCGTGGGGGGTGTGGGGGGAGTACCCCCACAAAATCTAATAGAACCGGAAGAAGCCGGTTACGACTTCGGTGGCGGCGGATTCGGATTCGGGGGTCCAGCCACCGGCGCGTGAGATGGAGACGGCGTTCGACATGACGTGGACCCGGTCGATGTCGGGGTCGGCTGCGAAGAGACGTTCGGCGAGGCGCGCCGGGAAGGTGGCCGACGCCGTGGTGTATCCGGGCGTGAAGGCCTCGCCGTCCTGGCCGGCGAGGGTGCGGTCGGTGTCGATGACGAGCACGTCGCCGATACGGCGCGAGCCGTTGATCTCGATCGTCTGACCCATGGCGCGGCAGCTTAGTGGTCAGAGTCAGACCCCCAGGCCACCCACCTCCGGTGACTGGCGGCCGCTCCGCTGGGACAGGACTCCGCCGACCCTCTCCCCCACCAGGTGGATTTTCATGAGGTTGGTGGCCGAACGCTGGTTGGGGGGGATGCCGGCGACCATCACCACCAGGTCGCCCCGGTGGCACAGTTTCTCCCGTTCCAGGAACTTCTCGGCTGCGGCGATCTCGTGGTCGGTGTAGTCACGGCGTTGGAACGGATAGGCCGTGACTCCCCAGTAGAGCGCCATTCGCCGCCGGGTCGCCGCCGACGGAGAGAAGGCCACCACCGAGGCGGCGGGACGGTATTTCGAGATGAGCCGGGCGGTACTGCCCGACTCGGTGAAGGCGACGATCGTCCCTATACCGAGGTTGGCGGCGGCTTCCGTGGCTGCTTGCGCCACCGCCGAGGCGACCCGGTTCACGGCTCCCACGAAGGGAACCGGCTGCTCCCGCGCCATAGGGGAAGTCTCGGACTCGACGCAGATGCGCGCCATCATCTCCACCGTCTTGTTGGGGTACATCCCGACCGCCGTCTCCCCCGAGAGCATGACGGCATCCGTGCCCCCGAAGACAGCCGTCGCCACGTCCGTCACCTCCGCCCGAGTGGGCCGGGGAGCATGGGTCATCGACTCCAGCATCTCGGTCGCCGTGATCGAAATCCGGCCGGCGGCGTTGGTCCTCGCCAGCATGTCGGCCTGGATGATCGGGATCCGTTCCAGCGGCAATTGCACGCCGAGGTCTCCTCGGGCCACCATGATCCCGTCCGCTTCGGTCAGGATCTCGTCGAGGTTCTGGTAGGCGATCGCCAACTCGACCTTGGCGATCACGGCGGCATCGGCTGACAGGCTCCGGACCTGTCGGACGTCCTCGCCGGTGCGGACGAAAGACGCCGCTACGTAGTCAACTCCGAGCTCTCGTCCCAGTTCCAGATCCTCCTGGTCCTTCGCCGTCACCGACGGTGCCCTGAGCTGAGTGTCGGGACAGGCGAGTCCCTTGTGATCGGACAGGATCCCGCCCACCCGGACCACGGCGGTGACGCCGAAGGGCCCGACGGCGGTGGTCTCGAGGACGATCAGCCCATCGGCCAGCAGGATGGTGTCTCCCTCCTCGACGTCCTCGGTGAGGTACGGATAGTCCACCGGGATGAGATCCGGCGAGCCCTCGCTGTCGTCAGTGGTCAGTGTGACAGTCGATCCGGCCCGAAGCTCGACCGCTCCCCCGGGGAAGGTCCCCACCCGAAGCTTGGGTCCCTGGATGTCCTGGAGGACGGCTACGTTCCGCCCGAGTTCATCGGCCGCCTGACGCACCCATCCGAACCAGCGCCGGTGCATCTCGTGGTCACCGTGGGAGAAGTTGAGACGGGCCACGTCCATCCCGGCGTCGATCAGTGCCGTCACCTTCTCGTAAGAATCGGTGGCCGGACCGAGGGTGGCGACGATCTTGGTGCGTCTCACTCCAGGCAACCTAGCCGAATCCGCCGCCGCGACGGTGTCGAGGTCTCTCGCGCTTTCTCTGAGGCCAGGGAGGCGGTCCGGCGTCTAGTTGCTCAGCGACTCCACCACCCGGGTCGCATGCGCCAGGTCGGACGGGTCGAAGACCCCCCGCGACACTGCCACAACCCGCATCCCCGCTGCCCGGGCGGAGGCCACCCCGGTGGGCGAGTCCTCGACCACGAGGCAGCGGGAGGGGGCCTTTCCCACCAGCTCTGCTGCCCGCAGGTATACGTCAGGTTCGGGTTTGGGTCGCGCCACGTCGTCGCTGCTCACCTTGACCCTGAACCGGTCGGCGATCTTCGCCGACGTCAGGAGGGCGTCGAGCCGCCAAGCTTCACTGTTGGACACGACGGCAACTTCGAGATCGGAGGCGAGAGCACGGTCGAGGGCCTGTTGGGCGTCCTCGAAAAGGGCGATCGGCTCGTCTGCGAGTCTCGAGGCGAGGTACTCGGCGGCCCGGTCGACGAGGCGGGAGGCTGACACCCCCGCCGCCGCCGAGAAGGCGACGCCGAGCGCCTGGTCGGTCTTGCCGACCCAGTCGGAAAAGTCACCCAGCTCCAGGCCCACCTCCTCCAGGGTCGACCGCCAGGCCCATTCCGATACCGGCTCGGAGTCGACGAGCACTCCGTCGCAGTCGAACAGAACCGCATCGACCCCCTCGAACTCGAGAAATCGCGCCACGGATCAGCTCTCGAGGCGCTGCCTGAGCAGTTGGTTGGTCAGCTTGGGATCGGCCTTGCCGGCCGAGGACCGCATCACCGCGCCGACGAGGAAGCCGAGGACCTTGGTCTCGCCGCCCCGGTAGCGTTCCACGGCGTCGGCGTTCTCACTCAACACCCCGTCGACGATGGACTCGAGGGCCGCGGCGTCCGACATCTGGAGGAGATCCCGAGCTTCGGCTACCTGATGGGGCATGCCTTCGCCATCGAGGACACCGGACAGGACCTCCTTCGCCGCCGAGGCGGAAACGTCGCCGGCGGCGACCATGTCCACCAACTCGGCCACCGTCTCGCCGTCCAGACCCGTCTCGGCGACTGACCGGTCCTGACGTCGGAGAGCGGCGGTGATCTCCCCCGTGACCCAGTTGGCGGTGGCCGCCGGGGCACTGCCCGCGGCAACGGCCGAGTCGAAGAGCCGGCGGATTTCGGGCTCGGCCGCCGACAGCACTGCCACGGCCCCTGGTTCCAGGCCCATCTCGGTGTAGCGGCGGCGTCGTGCGGCAGGAAGCTCCGGAAGCCGCGCCGAGATCTCCTGCACCCATGCCTCGTCTAGGACCAGCGGCAGCAGATCGGGCTCGGTGAAATAGCGGTAGTCCGAGGAGCCCTCTTTGGTGCGCATGCTGTGGGTCACACCCGCCTCCTCGTCCCAGTGGCGGGTCTCGAGGATGACCTCTCCCCCGTCTTCCAGTAGGCGAACCTGCCGATCGATCTCGTAGTCGACGGCGCGCTCGAGTGATCGGAAGGAGTTCATGTTCTTGATCTCGACCTTGGTGCCGAGCGTGCCGGATCCGGCCGGCCGCACCGAGACGTTGGCGTCGAAGCGAATCGAGCCCTCCTCCATGCGGGCATCCGAGACACCGAGCTCGGCCACCACGGAACGGAGCTCCTGGGCGTAGGCTCGCGCAGCGGCGGCCGAGTGGATGTCGGGTCGGGAGACGATTTCGACCAGTGGCACCCCGGATCGGTTGAAGTCCAGCTGCGTCGCCCGGGCGCCGTGGATGCGGCCTCCGTCGCCGACGTGGCGTGACTTTCCGGTGTCCTCTTCCATGTGAGCCCGTTCGATGCCCACCGAGATGGTCTCCCCGTCCACGTCAACTTCCAGGTGACCGTCGCGGCATACCGGAATGTCGAACTGGGAGATCTGATAGTTCTTGGGCAGGTCGGCGTAGAAGTAGTTCTTCCGATGGAACACCGAGCGGGGGCTGATGGAACAGTCGAGTGCCCGCCCCACGGCGGTGATCCACTCGATCGCCCGGCCGTTGGTGACAGGTAAGGCGCCGGGAAGCCCCAGACAGACGGGACAAACGCTGGTGTTCGGCTCCTCACCGAAGCCGACTGCACAGCCACAGAACATCTTCGAAACCGTCTTGAGCTCCACGTGCACCTCGATGCCGATAACCGGCTCCCAGGTGGTCATGCCATGGCTCCGACTTGGGGCATCGCCGAGAAGCCGGCACGCCGTTCGACTTCGGCCCCCACGGCAAACATCTTCTCCTCGCCGAGAGGGGGAGCCATAACCTGGAGCCCGATCGGAAGTCCGCTCTCGTCGAGTCCCACCGGGACCGACATGGCCGGGTCGCCGCTCAGGTTGCAGGGCAGCGTGCATATGTCTGATAGGTACATGGCGAGCGGATCGTCGACCCTGGCGCCGAGCTCGAACGCCACCGTCGGGCTGGTGGGCGAGATCAGAACATCGACGCTTTCGTAGGCGGCGGCGAACTCGTGGATGAGGCGTGCCCTGACCTGCTGAGCCTTGCCGTAGAAGGCGTCGTAGTAGCCGGCGGAGAGAGCGTAGGTCCCCAAGAGGATGCGCCGGATTGGCTCCGGGCCGAAGCCGGCCGCCCGGGTGGCTGCCATCATCTCCTCAGTCGTCTCCCCCGGGACCCGGTTGCCATAGCGCACGCCGTCGAAGCGGGCCAGGTTGGCCGATGCTTCCGCCGGGGCGATCAGGTAGTAGGCGGACAGCGCGACGTCGGCGGTAGGAACCGAAACTTCGACGATGTCGGCCCCGGCGTCGGCCAGATGGTCGAGATTGGCTGCAACCGTCGACTCGACGGCCCTCTCGAAGCCCTCCCCGGTGAACTCCTTCACCACCCCGATGCGCATTCCTTCCACACCTCGAGAGAGAGTCGAGTGAAGATTCGGATACGCCCCCGAGTAGGAGGTGGCGTCGCGGCCGTCGTGGCCCCATACGGCTTCGAGCAATATGGCTGCATCCTCCACGGAGCGAGCCAGCGGGCCGATCTGGTCCAACGAGGAGGCGAAAGCGATCAGCCCGTAGCGGCTGACCCGGCCGTAGGTCGGCTTCACCCCCACCACCCCGCACAGCGACGCAGGTTGGCGGATCGACCCACCCGTGTCCGAGCCGAAGGCGCCCAGAGCGGAGCCGACGGCCACCGCCGCCGCCGAGCCACCCGATGACCCTCCGGGGACACGGTCGGGGTCCCAGGGGTTGCGCGTGGGGCCGTATGCCGAGTTCTCGGTGGAGGAACCCATGGCGAACTCGTCGAGGTTGGTCTTGCCGACGATGACCGCTCCCCCGGCTCGCAACCGCTCCACGATGTGGGCGTCGTAGGGCGGCACGTAGCCGGCGAGGATCTGAGAGGCAGCCGTGGTCTCGAGCCCCCTGGTGCACATGTTGTCCTTCAAGGCGAGTGGGATACCGTCGAGCAGCCCCCTGGCTTCTCCGTTCGCCCGTCGTTGGTCGGATGCGGCGGCCTGCCTGAGGGCACCCTCGCGGTCGATGGTGAGGTAGCAGTGGAGCTCCGCCTCGGTGAATACCGCCCGCTCGATGACTGCTTCGGTCAGCGAGACGGAATCGATCTCACCGTCTGCGAGACGGCCGGCCGCCTCGACGATGAGGATGTCGGCCAGGCTCACTCGATCTCCAGGGCGGGCGGGACCACGAAGTACCCGTCGGCGTGATCCGGCGCTTGCGACAGCACCTCGCCCCGATCGAGGGAGGGCCGGACCTCGTCGGCCCGGAAGGCATTGGTCAGCCCGAGCGGATGGGAAGTTGGCTCTACATCGTCGGTGGCAACCGACTGAACCCGGGAGGCGTGCTCGAGGATCGTTCCGAGCTGGCGGCGATACATCTCGAGGTCGTCCTCACTCAAACCGAGGCGGGCGAGGCGCGCCACATGGCCGATGTCGATCTCGATGGGCATCCGCCGATTGTAGTGAGGGGTGCCACAGTGGCATCCCACTAGCGTGCGGACGATGCATATCGCCCCGGTGGTGCTGGTTCAGCACCACCTCGGTCCCGAGGGCTGGAGCAAAGCACTGGCGGCCGTGGCCGAGACGCTCAACCGCCATTCCGACCTGACACTCACCGTTCGAGCTTCCGGCGCGGTGCTCGAACACGCCGTCAGATCGGAGCCCCGGACGTGGAATCGTCATCTGGCCTCATTGGCTCACTGTCGCCGGCACATACCGGATCTCGTTCGAACCGGCGTGACCCAGAACCGAAGTCGCCGTTCGTGCGTCTGAGGGGCGACCGAAGGAGGACATTGACCGCCTTGAGACAAGCCACGACTCGCCTCCGGCAGCGGGAGTTCCCCGACTTCTATCGGGTCCATCACCAGCCGGTCTTCAGGGCGCTCGCCGCCACCATCGGCGACCCCGAACTGGCCCGGGAAGCAGCCGACGAGGCGATGACCCGGGCTTTTCAGCGCTGGCCCACCGTGTCCACCTACGACAATGCGCCCGGTTGGGTCTATCGGGTGGGTCTCAACTGGGCCCGCTCTCGAATGCGCAAGCAGACCCGGGAGTTCCTTCACGACGATCCGCCCGACCGGGCCACCCACCAGCCACTTCCCGATCCCGACGTCGAAACGGCCCTCCGGTCGCTACCCGTCGAATCCCGGTCACTTGTAGTGCTGCGCCACCTCATGGACTGGAGCTACGAGGAGATCGCCCAAGCTCTGGACATTCCCGTCGGTACCGCCAAGAGCCGGCTCCACCGAGTGATGAACGAATTGCGCGAGACCTTGCAGGAGTCACGATGAACACCGACGAACGAATAAAGCAACACATAGAGACGTCGACCTCATTGCTGCGAGCGCCGGACCGCCTGGAAGAGGTGATGGCCGAGGGTCGCCGCCGACGAGTTCGCACCGGAATGGCGACGGTTCTGGGGACGGCTGCCTTGCTCGCCGCCGTCGTGACCGTTGGCTCGGCGTTGATTACCCGCGACGGCAGCCCGAGCGCCACCAGCCCCCCAGCAAGCAGTCTTGCCGCCACCACCGTTCCACCGGTCACGGCACCACCCGCCACGGCGGGGACCGCAGATCCCGGTGTTGTGCCGACGACGCCTCTGGGCGCCATCGTCGCCGACGGTGAAGGGATCACGGTCCTCGACACGTCCGGCGAGACGGTTCTCCGGCTGACGTCCGACCCGGCCTATGCGGAGATTTCGGCCGCCTACCCCGACCAGCTCGGCGGGGTCATCTATCAGCATGCCGTCACGCCTCTCCCGTGGGAGGAAGGCTCCCTACTCCGCCTGCCTGCAGGCTCCGACCGGCCGGAATTGCTCGTCGCGGCCCCTTCGGACGGCCGGATCGTCCCAGTGGGGCCGGGTATGACATCGTCGGGACGGCCACTCTTCTTCTTCCTCGAGGACCGAGCGGGAGCCGAAGGGAGCGTTGTCCGGCTGATGATGATCGATCTCACCAACGGCCAGACCAGCGCGGTGACAGACGTCGGCTCCATGGACGTCACAGCCGGCGGGAAGCTTGCGGCGCTGGTCGACAGAGGCGGCGACTGCCCCAACCTGACTCTCTTCGACGCCGAGTCAGGCGATGTCATCTCCGCTCTGAGTGAGGAGTGCCTGCCCACCGCCGCCGGGGTGGCGGTGGCTCACGACGGGGGGTCGATCGCCATCCTGAATGGCGGCCACTTCCGGGTCGTGACCGTCGACGGAGGTGAGGTGATCCTGGAGCGGCAGATCCCCGAGGCCTACATGGCAACCGCCGGTCCTGGAGGCTGGGCGGTTCGCACTCCTGACGAGACGCTGCTCCTGGGCACGGGCGGCGAGGAGTGGAGCCTGCCGGCGGTGGACGCCGGCTGGATCATTCCCTACGGCCGACCGCTGGACCTGGCCGACGGCGCCGCCCTGTCGCTGGGAGCTTCCGCCGAGACGCCGTGCCAGCCGGCAGATGTGGAGCTTCCCCACCAGGAGCTGCCCGAGGCCGTGGCGCAGGCACGCCAGACGCTGTTCGACCTGGCGACGGCGTGCGACTACGCCGGCCTGGCAGACATCGCCCAGAGCGACTCGACCAGCCTCACATTCGGAGGTGGCGGCGACGACCCGGTGGCGTTGTGGGTAGCCGAGGGCCGTCAGGCCACCGAGCCTCTGGCACTGCTCGCCCGACTGCTCACGACCACCCCGGCCGAAGACCCGGAGAGCGGATTGTGGGC
>DATABS010000081.1:0-25194 GCA_036259475.1 Acidimicrobiia bacterium
ACGACGGGACGATCGGCGAATACCAGGTGAACCTGTTGGTCACGTTCGTGCTCGACTGAAACCGTTCGAGAAAAGCCGCCGGGATGTGGGGATGAAAGCTACTTCGACTGATCCCGAAACCACAACGACGTCGAAGCGTGCTCCATGGTCTGGGTGATCACATCGAGCAGATCGTTGGCAACCGCGCCCGCCAGGAGGGTGGTCACACGGTGCGGGGCGAACATCTCGACATGAGGATATCAACCGCGGTCCAGCCGAGGCATCTCGGCTCGAGCGGTTCCCGGTGGCCTATCGCGACCGACCGCGGAATCTGCTCGAGGCCTAGTGTGTGCCCGGGGTGGGAGTCGAACCCACACGTCCCGATCGGGACAGAGGTGTTTAAGACCTCCGCGTCTGACCGATTCCGCCACCCGGGCGCACTGTCACGGTACACCCTGTGGTTCAACAGCCATTCTGTGAATGGAATTTCGGCCGGATGCCGAGGAAATCTTCACAACTCGGAGACGATGCCGTCGAGCAAGTCGTGTTCGGACACTACGACGTTATCGACGTCGAGAACGGAGGCCACCGCCTCGGCGACGACTGCTCCCCCGAGGATGACCGGAGCCCGGGCCGGGTCGAGACCGGCCAGCCTGGCCGTGTCCTCGAAGGACATGGCACCGAGACACTCGACCCATCGCTCGAGCGCCACCCGGTCGAGAGTCGAGTGGTGCACCAGGTTCGGGTCGTACGGCTCGCGTCCCAAGGTGATCCCTGCCAGACTCGTCCAGGTTCCGGCCACGCCCACGACGCCTGCCGACGCCGGCGGGTGTCCTCTGAGCATTGAGCTGACCCACGTGCGGGCCGCCGTCACATCGTCGGACGAGGCGGGCCTCTCCGACAGGTATCGGTCGGTCGTCACGACCGATCCCACGTCGTATGAGTCACCACCGCCTGCTCCTACGATCTCCGTGCTTCCGCCCCCGATGTCGACGACTGTCCATCCCTCGCCGTCGAGATCGGCTACCGCCCCGCGATAGGACAGCCTCGCCTCCTCGTCTCCGCTGATGACTTCAGGTCGGATGCCCAGCGTGGACTCCGCCTCGACCAGGAACTCGCCGGTGTCGGAAGCCTGTCGCCCCACCGCCGTCATCACGGCCCGAGCCCGCTCCACTCCGGCTCCCTCCATCAGAACCCGATAGCCTTGCAGCGTGCGCAGGGTGGCGGCCCATCCGTCCGCACTCAGGCGACCGGTATCCGTCAGACCGCGGCCGAGGCCCGTGACCACGGTACGGCGTACTTCTCTCTCACCGGCGATCAGCAGACGGGTCGAGTTGGTGCCCAGATCGACCGCCGCGACCGGCGTCACGGCCGGGGTGACCAGTCGGGATTGCGCTCTCCTCCGATCACACAGGGGACGACACAGTCAAGGGGACCGATCCAGGCCGACACCAGCTCCCCGACCGGGTTCGAGTTGCCGGCCGCGGCGTCGGCGTAGTGGGCGTGGAGGCATTTGACCCCTCGGCCCGTGCCGCCGACCCCGCCCGACGGACGCGGATGGGCTCCTTTCGGAATCAGCGCATCCCGCTCGGCTGCGTAGCGTCGATGTGCCTCCTCCAGCGCCGCCCCGAACTCGGAGTCCACTTCCGCCTTCGTCTCCATCCGCTTGACCCCCCCGGCCCCTTCCAGACGCCCGATCCGGGTCACGGCCAGCGGGCAGCTGAGCCAGTAGCGAGTCGGAAAGGGAGTTCCGTCGTCAAGGAGCGGCGGGACGGCTACTACCACCGGCACGCCGAGGTGGCATCGGGTGACGACTTCGGCCGGAGCGCGCAGCGGGCGGCCGATCTGCGCCTCCACCGTCTCGGCGTCCGTCACCCGCTGAGATCCGCTCCGGTCATGAAGTCCCACACCGTCTCCAGCAGTGAGCCGTCCTCCAGCGGCGTCGGCTCGGGCGTCGCCGGGACAGTGGTCGTGGGGGCGGCCGGCGGCTCGAGAACCACGTAGGCCACCTCGCCCGGACGGACATAGCCCAATTTCTCTCGGGCGAGCCGCTCGATCTCGACAGGGGTCTGGAGAGCATCACGCTGGGCGGCCAGGATGGTGTTCTCGTCCTGCAAGGCCTCGAGCTCGGCCGCCGCCTCCGCCACCTGGCGTTGTTGGTCAACGATCTGCCGATACGGCAGCACGTTGGTCACCACGGCTGCTCCCACGACGAGCAAGGCCAAGGTGAAGGCCGCCACGGCCGGCCGGCGCAGTTTCACCCTCTCCTCCGGAACACGTCCCAGCCGGCGTAGCGCGCTTCGGCGCCGAGGTGTTCTTCGATGCGCAGGAGTTGGTTGTACTTGGCGGTTCTCTCGGAGCGAGCCGGGGCGCCGGTCTTCATCTGTCCGGCATTGGTGGCGACGGCCAGGTGGGCGATGAACGTGTCCTCGGTCTCGCCGGACCGGTGCGAGACCATCCGCCCGTAGGAAGCCTGGGCGGCCATGTCCATGGTGGCCAGAGTCTCCGTCAACGAACCGATCTGGTTGACCTTCACCAGGATGGCATTGGCCGCACGCCGCTCGATCCCCTTCGCCAGGATGTCGGAATTGGTGACGAACAGATCGTCACCGACCAGTTGGACCTTGGATCCCAGGCGGCCCGTGAGCTCCACCCAGCCGTCCCAGTCGTCCTCCGCCAGCCCATCCTCGATCGACACGAGGGGAAAGTCCTGCACGAGAGCGGAGAGGAATTCGATCATCTCCCCCGCTCCCATCTCATCCCCTTCCAGGGAGTATCGTCCTTCCCGGTAGAACTCCGACGCGGCGACGTCGAGGGCGAGCGCGACCTCACCACCCAGCTCGTAGCCGGCCGTTTCGATCGCCTCGACCAGCAGGTCGAGTGCCGCCCGGTTCGTCGGTAGGTTGGGGGCGAATCCGCCCTCGTCGCCCACGTTGGTGGAAAGCCCTCGGCCGCTCAGCACCTTCTTCAGAGATTGGTACACCTCCACCCCTGCCCGCAGCGCTTCCCTGAAAGAAGGGAACCCTCCCGGGACGATCATGAACTCCTGGATGTCGACCGAGTTGGCGGCGTGGGCGCCGCCGTTGAGGACGTTGAGCATGGGCACCGGCAGCAGCCGGGCTCCCGGCCCCCCGAGATAGCGGAACAGTGGCAGACCGACCTGGGCGGAGGCCGCTCGAGCGACCGCCAATGAGACGGCGAGGATGGCATTGGCTCCCAGAGAGGCCTTGTTGGGAGTGCCGTCCAGGTCGAGCATGACCTGATCGATCGCCTGCTGGCGGGTTGCGTCCATTCCGATCAAAGCCGGGGCGATGACCTCGTCGACGGCTTCGACGGCCCGCGAGACGCCCTTCCCACCGAAGCGGTCTCCACCGTCTCGAAGCTCGATCGCTTCGAGTGCCCCTGTCGACGCCCCCGAGGGTGACGCGGCCCGGCCGAAGCCTCCGCCAGCTAGGAAGACCTCGGCCTCAACGGTCGGGTTACCCCGGGAGTCGAGGATCTCACGAGCCCGGATGGAACTGATCTGAGTCATCCAAGCCCTCCTTGTTCAAGTGCGGCACGCTAGCAGCGCGCCGCGCGCTGACCCAGTAAAGGCCGGTCAAGCCTCTTCTCGTTTGGCCGCCTGCCAACGCCTCTCCATCTCATCGAGCGGGAGTCCTTCGAGCGGTCCCCCGGCTTCCATGGCTCGGAACCGGCGCTCGAATCGATTGGTCGCCTGACGCAGGACGACTTCACCGCTCGAGTCCAGGCGGCGCAGGAGGTTGACGGCGGTGAACAGAACGTCGCCCAGCTCGTGCGCCGGGCTTCCGTCGCCTTGCATGGCCGCCTCGAGCTCAGTTACCTCCTCTCGGAGCACGCCGGTGATGTCGCCGGCGTTCTTCCAGTCGAAGCCGACCTCGGCGGCCCGCCGCTGAACCGCTGCCGCCCGTTCCAGCGCCGGAAGATCTACGGGGATGCCATCCATGAGAGATGCGGCCGTCCCCTTTTCCTCCTCTTTGATCTGCGCCCAGTTCGATGCCACCTCGTCGGCGTCGGCCACCTCGACATCGCCGAACACGTGGGGATGACGACGCACCAACTTCTCGCGGAGGCGGGTGGCCACGTCATCGATCCCGAAGGCGCCCCGCTCGGCAGCGATGACGGCATGGAACAGGACTTGCAGCAAAACGTCGCCCAGTTCCTCCTCGACCGCGTCGTAGGCCACGAAGTCGACCTCTTCACCGTCGTCGGGCAGGCCGGAGATGGCCTCGATCAGCTCATATGCCTCCTCCAACAGATGCCGGACGAGCGTCACATGAGTCTGAGCTCGATCCCAGGGACACTCCCTGCGGAGCCGGCGACTCACCCCGATGAGACCGAACAGGCCGGCGGCCTCCGTGTCGACGAAGAGCGAGGTTCGGAACCCGGCCAAGTCGGGAGGAACCCTGTCCACTGGGACCCGTAGGACCATTTCGTCGTCGCCGCCCACGTTGGCGCAGACAGACACCTCGGCACCCTCGGGTAGCACCCGCGACAGAATGGCGGCCACCTCGGCCAGGATCTCGGGGCGATCGAGGTGGGCGACGATGGTGGGGGCGTCGAGGACCAGCGGATCGGGCACTTCGTGGCCGTTGATGATGCGCAGGCCCCGGCTGAGAGGGTCATAGCCCACACGCCGGAGGACGGCGTCGACGAATGACTCCGCCGGCATCAATTCCGCCTCGGGCACCGCCCGCAACAAGTGACGGACGGCGAACTCACCCACGAGAGGGCTTCCCGGCACTGCATAGACCGTGGGTCCGAGCTCGAGGTGGGATCTGACGCGGGCGACGATGGCGTCGTAGACGTCGTCGAAGTGCTCCGACTCTTCGTACAGGTCGTCGCAGGCGACCACCGGCCGGATCTCGGCCAGGTCGGCGGCTGCCGGATGGTGGATCGTCCGGACCACCACCGTCCGGCCGGTTTCCGCCAGGAACGCCCGATGAGCGGCCGGGAGGCGACTGAGCGCGCCGGCACCCAGCCCGCTGATCGTCAGCTGGTGGGAGGCTGCACCATCGGCTGTGGTTCGAGGACCCAACTGCCGTACTCCTCTTCGACCGTCACCTCGGCTTCTCTGATGTGCGCCAGCAGCCATTCCTGTAGCTCGCCCGAACCGGCCGTCTCCGCCAGTGACTGCCGGATCTCATCCTCGGTCGGGAGATCTTCCGGCGCCGGGTCAGTCCGGTCGTAGACCTGGAGGACGTGGAAGCCGAATTGGCTCTCGACCGGATCGGTGATGGCGTCGATCTCGGCGGTAGCGGCGGCGTCGCGGAACTCATCTACATACTGCTGGGCAAGCTGACATCCCAGGTCGCCCCCGTTCTCGGCCGCGCTCGGGTCGATCGACATCTCTTCAGCCACGGTGGCGAAGTCCTCGCCCCCTTCCAAGCGCTGCTTCGCTTCGCTCGCCTCCTCGGCGGTCTCGACGAGGACATGACGGGCACACACCTCAGTGAGTCCCAGTTCCTCGTCGCGGATGGCGTCGGCGACCTCTTCGTCGGTCGGCTCGGGAACGTCAGCCGACATCTCGCCGACCACCTTCTCCTGGATCAGCTGGACTCGGGCGATGCGACGGAGGGTCTCCTCCGAGAAATTCTGGCTCTCGGCCAGTTCGGCGGCCGTCATCCCGCCCGCCTGTTCGGCGAGAAGTGACTCCAGCTTGGCATCGACCTCTTCCGGCGTCGGGTCGACCGAGAACTCCTCGGCGGCGGCATCGTCGAGAACTTGCCACTGGATCAGCGCCGTGAGGTATTGGGCGAATTGCAGGTCCTCCATGGTCCCGGCGGCTTCGAACGGCACCGACTGCACGTCCGACACCGTCAGTTCGGTATCGCCGACCGTGGCGGCCACGTCGCCGCCGCCGGCAGTACCACCGCAGGCAGCCACCACCATCGATCCGGCAAGAGCAAGCGTCAACAGTTTCTTCACAAGGGGACCTCGCAGGAGGGAGATTGGGAGACCGCAAATGGTATCCGCGCCCGTCCTATACAACTATTCCGGCTTCTCGGCCGGCCACATCTCGCCCAGGAATCGAAGCAGGCCCTCGATCAGTGGCCGGGGGGCGGGGATGAACAGTGTGCCTTCGTGAGCCCTCAGCACCGCCCGCGGCTGGAGCCGCTGCAGCCGCACCTCTTGCGACGCCGACAGGTCGACCGGTGACAGGCGGATCTCGTCTCGAAGTCTGACGACCTCGCTGAGCCCGACTCGGATGGCCTCCACGCGGATGCGGGCCACGTCAATCAAGGCGGCAGCTGGGCCGGAGGGCGCTCCGAAGCGATCGGTCCACTCGTTGACCACGTCGTCGACTTCGACCGATGTGGTGGCGCCGGCCAGCGTTCGGTAGGCCTCCAGCCGCACCGGCTGATCGGCGATGTAGTCGTCGGGAAGATGGGCATCTACCGGCAGGTCGATCCGCACCTCCGCCGGTGCCTCCGTCTCGTGTTCCCGGCCTTCGAGTTCGGCCACCGCTTCGGCCACGAGTTCGGCGTACAGGTCGAAGCCGACCGCGGCGACATGGCCCGACTGCACTTCTCCCAGGATCGAGCCCGCCCCCCGGATCTCGAGGTCGCGGAGGGCGAGACGGAAACCCGACCCGAGGTCCGTCGCTTCTCCGATCGCTTCGAGCCGCCGGTGCGCCTCCTCGGACAGCGAGTGATCGGACGGGTGGAACAGGTAGGCGTAGGCCCGCTGGGTCGACCGGCCAACCCGGCCCCGGAGCTGGTAGAGCTGAGCCAGTCCCAACAGGTCGGCCCGCTCCACGATGAGCGTGTTCACCTGCGGCAGGTCGAGTCCCGACTCGATGATCGTGGTGGCGACCAACACGTCGTACTCTCCCGCCCAGAAGTCGAGCATCACCTGCTCCAATTGGCCCTCCGACATCTGGCCGTGGGCGACGGCATAGCGGGCGTCGGGCACGAGCTGGCGGAGGCGCGCCACGGCTCTTTCGATCGACTGAACCCGGTTGTGCACGTAGAACACCTGACCGTCCCGCAACAGCTCCCGTCGTATGGCGGCCGAGACGGCCTGTTCGTCCCAGGGCCCGACATAGGTGAGGATCGGGTGGCGGTCCTCCGGAGCCGTGCGGATGTGCGACACGTCGCGGATACCTGTCAGAGCCATCTCCAGAGTCCGCGGTATAGGCGTGGCAGTCAACGTGATCACGTCGACCCCGACCCGGAGGCGCTTCAGGGCGTCCTTGGCATTCACCCCGAACCGTTGCTCCTCGTCGATCACGAGCAGACCGAGATCCTTGAACCGTACGTCGTCGGAGAGAAGCCGGTGGGTGCCGATCACCAGATCCACTTCTCCGCTGGCCAATCCCGCCAGGACCTGCCGCTGCTGTTTTTGGGTCAGGAACCGCGAAAGCACCTCGACCCTTATCGGATAGGGGTCCATCCGGTCCGAAAACGTCTGATGGTGTTGCTGGGCCAGAAGCGTGGTCGGAGCCAGGATCGCCACCTGTTTGCCCGCCTGGACGGCTTTGAAGGCGGCCCTGATCGCCACCTCGGTCTTGCCGAAGCCGACATCGCCGAACACGAGCCGGTCCATCACTTTTTCGGTCTCCATGTCGGCTTTGACGTCAGCTACTGCCGTCAGCTGGTCGGGCGTCTCCTCGAAGGGGAAGGCACCTTCCATCTCGCGTTGCCAGGGAGTGTCGGGGGGATAGGCATGACCTTCGGCCATCGCTCGCCGTCGATGCAGGTCGATGACCTGCTGGGCTACCGCCGCCACTTCCTTTCGGACCTTGCTGCGCTGCTCCGACCAGTCCTTGCCTCCCATCCGGGAGACCCGGGGGGTCTCTCCTCCGGTGTATTTGGTCACTGCGGCCAGCTGATCGGTCGGCACGTACAGGCGGTCACCCCCGTGATAGGCGATCACGAGGTACTCACGTTCCACGCCGGCCATCGTCCGGTTGACGAGACCCTCGAACCGTCCGATCCCGTGCTGATGGTGGACGACGTAGTCCCCTTCCTGCAGGTCGCCGTAGTTCTGGCGCTCGTGAACCCGTCGGGGCCCGGCCCGGCGATGCGATCGGCGGCGGCCGGCGATCTCATGTTCGCCCAGCACCGCAACGCCCGGGCCGGGAGCCACGAAGCCGTGATGGATCCCGGTGGCGAGGACGACCGCCTCGCCGGCGTAGCGGGTGGCGCTCTCAATCGCCAGTCCCTGCTCACCCAGGACCCGCGACACGCGCGAAGCGGCAGCTTCGCCGTCCATCGCCACCACCACGGCCATGTCACGGGAGATGAGCCGGGTGAGACCGGCGGCGACCGACTCCGGATCGCCGGCCACGGCGTCGAACCCCCGCAGCTCCAGCACCGGGTCGGCCGGACCGGTGGGCACCGCCGGCATCTCCAGCACAGGCCCTTTGGGTTCGAGGTCGCCGAAGAGCAGCGGATGGTCGCCGGCGGCCGGGGCCCGTTCTCCCCATGTCGGAGCGAGGGCAGCGGCCAGTTCCTGCTCTTCTTTCATCAGCTCACGAGCGCGGTCCGTCGACCGCGCCGGATCCACCATCACCACCAGGGCTTCGCCGGCCTCATCCAGCACGGTGTGGTCGGGCACCAGCCAAGGGAGCCAGGATTCCATCCCGGCGAACATCTGGCCGTGGGCGATCCGCTCGAAGGTATCGGCCGCCCAGGGCTCTTCAACGACCAGTCGCTCCGCTCGTTCGGCGATGGTGCCCTCGGGCCGCAGTTCCCGGGCGGGGAAGACGTCGACCGCCTCGACGGGGTCCGCCGAGCGCTGCGAACCCACCGAGAACACACGCAGATCTTCGACCTCGTCGCCCCAGAAGTCGATCCGAACGGGGGCCTCGGCCTGGGCGGGGAACAGGTCGACGATCCCCCCTCTCACGGCGAACTCCCCCCGGCTCTCGACTCGATCGGACCGGTGGTAGCCGAGGGCGGCCAGGCGGCGGGTCAGGTCGGAAAGGTCCACCTCGATGCCTCGTTCGAAACGCAACGGGTCGACGGGAGACGGGCTCACCCGCTGGACAACCGCTCGCACCGGTGCCACCACCACCAGCCCGGCAGAGCCCTCTGCCAGCCGATGGCGCGCCCGGGCGCGCAACGCCATCGTCTGGGCGTTGGGTGATACGTGCTCGAACGGCAGCGTCTCCCAGGCCGGGAGGAGAAGGACGTCCGGCGTGAACAGCTCGAGGTCGTCGACCAGCTCCTCCGCTTCTCTCTCCCCCGCCGTGACGGCGAGGATCGGCCCGTCCTGACGTCGGGTGAGGGCGGCGATGGCCAGGGCACGACCACCTGTCCCCACAGCCCACCGGCCGGGTACGGGAGGGAGATCGTCGGGACGCAGCCGATCGACGAGCGAAGCGAGCGGGGTCACCGGCCAATGCTAAGGCAAGGGCGCGGGCTTCACATCAGGCCCTCGGCCTGGAACCACTCCACCATCCGCCGGATGGTCGTTTCGGGCGGGGTGTACTCCAGGCCGAGCTCCCTCGTCGCCTTGGACCCGTCATGCCGATGACCATGAGCAATCACTCGCACCATCTCCGGACAGAACGGCGGCGGCCGACCGATGAGCCGGGCGGCTCCTGCGACGAGGGCCGAGCCGGCCCAAGCAACCGGGATGGGCAGGGTGCGAGCCGTCACCCGACGACCCAGCACCTCGGAGGCGATCGCCACCGCGCCCGAGACCGTGGTGGTGAACCCGCTCAACAGGTAGCGCTCGCCCGGCTTGCCATGCCGGGCTGCCAGAAGATGGCCCCGGGCACAATCGTCGATGTCGACCAGCGTCACGTCCGACTCGACGATGAATGGCAGTCGACCAGTGAGAATCTGGAGGATCAGCTTTCCGGTGCCGGTCGCCCGACCGGGGCCTTGTACCGAACTGGGATTGACGGCGACCACCTCCACCGGCGTGTCCTCGACCAGGGCAACTCGCTCGGCGTGGTGCTTCGATTTCTCGTACTGCGAGAGGTAGTGGCCCCGGTGGGCAGTGTCCTCGGTGGCGACGACGCCCCTCTCCTCGCCGATGCTGGCGGCCGACGAGGTGAGGACCATCCGCGGCACACCGGCGGCGGCGCAGGCCCGCAGCACGGTACGTGTGCCCTCCACGTTGACCCGGTACATCGCCGCCGGATCCGGTGAACACGTTTCGTTGATCCCCGCCACGTGATAGACCACGTCGCAACCGGCGAAGGCGGTAGCCATCGCCCGGGGATCGGTCACCTCGCCGGGTACCGGAGAGGCTCCCAGCTCGGAGAGGCGGGAGGCCGACAAAGTGGAACGAGCGACGGCCCGCACGTCCTCGCCTGCGTCGACCAGGTGGCGAACCACGGCACCACCGACCACCCCCGAGCCTCCCGTGACGGCCACGGTCATTGGACCCTCACACCGGCTGTGGTTTTCGAACCACGTACCAGAACGCCGTGAGGTAGTTCCAGAACGAGGCGACGGTGATGATCACCGCCACCGCCATGGCCCATTGATCCAGGTACCAGGGTCCCCACCGATCGGGCAGACGGAGGTAGGCGAGGAAGATGGCGAAGAACTGGAATCCCGCCTTGATCTTGCCCCACGTCGAGGGGCGGATCAGGCCGCCGCTCGTTGCCACCACGCCTCGTAGGGCCATCACTGCGAACTCCCGAAAGATGATCACGAAAGCGGCCCAGATGGACACGCGATCGATGGAGACCAGAGCCAGCAAAGAGCCGGTCACCAGAACCTTGTCGGCGGTCGTGTCGAGGAACGCGCCGAGAACCGATTCCTGTTTCCAACGTCGAGCCAGGTAGCCGTCGAGGAAGTCGGTGAGGGCGGCGATCGAGAAGACGGCCGCAGCCCAACCGAGGTTGTGGGCGATCTCGTCACCAGCGCGGGTCAACGCCATGATCACCGGCACGACCAGGACCCGTGCCAGCGCCAAGTAATCGGGAACCGAGATCGCTGACTCCTCTGGCGGGCGACGACTTCGGCGATCATAACGGGACCCGCCGCCCTCCATGCCTCATCCAGGCACCGGCCTCAGGGGACGCGCCGCTCCCCCGCCATCCGCGTCGCCGTCTCGACGTCTGCCACCCACGCCTCGACCACGTCCGCCGCCTCGGGCACGAGAACGTCGACTTCGGATCTCTCCGCCTTGGTGAATCGCCTCAGAACGAACTCCGCCGGATCCATCCTGCCCGGCGGCCGCCCGACACCGACCTTCAGACGGGTGAAATCGCGGTGACCGAGCGCCTGCTCGATCGAACGGAGGCCGTTGTGGCCGCCGGTGCCGCCACCGACCTGGAGGCGGAGACGTCCGAACGCCAGGTCGATGTCGTCGTGGACGACCAGGAGATCGCCCGGCTCGACGTCGAAGTAGTCGATCAGCGACCGGACCGACCGCCCGGACTCGTTCATGAAGGTGATCGGCGCTGCCAGCACCACCCGCTGGCCGTCGATCGAGACGTCGGCGGTCTCGCTTCTAGTACGGGAGGGGCCCCGTCGGAATCGCTCGCCATGGGAGTCCGCCACCGCCTCGACCACCTCGAAGCCGACGTTGTGGCGGGTCAGGCTGTATTCGGGTCCCGGGTTGCGGAGCCCGATGACGGCCTTCACTCCTCTGGGGCGCTCTCTTCGGATTCGCCTTCGGCGGCCGCCTCATCGGAGGTAGGCTCCTCGCCTTCCTCCGGCACGACGCCTTCCTCGCCCTCGATCGGCTCCGGCTCAGGCTCTTCGATCTCAGCCGCCGGGACCGTGACACTCACGACAACGGCCTCGGGATCCTCGAGATAGGTGACGCCTTCGAGCACTGGCAGGTCGCCGATGCGGAGAGCGTCGCCGATTTCGAGGGCGCTGATGTCGAGCTCGATGTGGCCGGGTATCTGGGTGACGAGGGCCTCGATCTGCACCATCGTCCGGGCAGGACTGAACACACCGCCTTCCCGCACGCCGACCGGCTCTCCCTCGAAGTGGAGGGGCACCTCGGCGTGAACCGTCTCGGTGAGGAGGATCTTCTGGAAGTCGACGTGTTGGTACTCGCTCCGATACGGGTGCCGTTCGACGATGCGGGCCATGGTCAGGATCTCGTCCCCGTCCACCTGGAGGGTGATAAGGGCGTTGAGGCCGGCATCCGTGTGCAGAGCGTTGTAGAGCTCGCGGGCGTCTACGGCGACGCTCATCGACTCCATGTCGTGTCCGTAGACGACCGCCGGTACCTGGCCTTCCCGGCGCAGACGGCGGGACGACCGCGAACCGGGAGTCCGGCCCGACCGGGCGCGCAGACTCACTTGTTCCATGACAAAGACTCCTTGCGAGGCGAGGTGGTAGTCCTGATTATGCCGTCATTGCGGTGTTTTCGCCAAGCCCCGGTCACAGCAGGGAAAGACCGGCCAGCCAGTCGGCGGTGAGTTCGGTGAGGTGGTCGAGCATCTCGTCGGCCGGCGTTCCCTTGCGACGGAAGGAGTGATTGGCGCCTTCGACCCATATCAAGGTGGCGCTGGGAAGCGGAGCCAGGTACTCCTCGGCCAGGTCCCGGCCGGCGAGCGCGTCGTTGGTGCCGGAGACGAGGAGCACCGGGACGTCCATGTCGCCCAGGTGCTCCACCCGGAGGCGATCAGGACGGCCGGCCGGGTGAAGCGGATAGCCGTAGACCACCACTGCCGCGCACGGCTGGCCTTCGGCGGCCAGCATCGTCGACATCCGGCCCCCCATCGACCGCCCGGCCAGCACCAGGCTTTGCCCCACCAGGGACCGCAGGTGCTCGGCTGCCGCCCGGTGGACGACCAGAAGCTTGGCCGCCGGATCCGGGGAGCGACGTCCCGCCGCCCGATAGGCGTACTCGAACGTCATCACCAGGAGACCAGCCGCTGCCAGCCGGGTTCGCAGGCCGGCCACACCCGGGTGGTCCTGACCGGTTCCGGCCCCGGTGGCGAGGAGCACACCTGTCCGGCCAGAGCCTTCCAGGCGGGCCGGGACCGGGCCGACCGGGGTCTCGAGTGTCAGCTCTGCCACAGGCGAAACCCTATCTCCCCCGAGCCCTGATACCGTCAGCAGGGTGCAAATCGTCGTCCACCGAGACCCCGACCACCTAGCCGAGTCGGCCGCCGACCTGATCGGCGGTGCCATCAGCGAGCAGCACGAGCGGTTCAGCCTCGGCCTGGCAGGTGGTTCCACTCCCATCGCCACCTACCAGGCTCTACGAGATCGCGACGTGAAATGGAGCCACGTCGACGCCTGGATGTCCGATGAGCGTTGGGTGCCATCCGACCACCCCGACTGCAACGGCCACCAGGCGGCGAGAGAGCTCCTCGACCACGTCCACGCCCGTTTCCATCGTCCTCGATGGGCGCCCTGGCTCACACCGGCCGACTCCGCCGCCCACTTCGAAGCAACGCTCCGCTCGTTGCATCCCGATGGCCGCGCCGACATGATCTTGCTCGGGATGGGATCCGACGGCCACACGGCGTCCCTGTTTCCCCACACCGCCGCCCTGAATGCTCCCGCCAGCCGGTGGTTCATCGACAACTACGTCCCCCGAATCGACGCTCACCGGCTCACGACGACATTCCACTTCCTCCGCGCCGCCCACCGGGTCGTTTTCCTGGTGGCCGGGTCGGGTAAGGCCGAAGTGCTCCGCTCGGTGCTCGATCCCAGGCCTGGTGAAGAGTTGCTGCCCGCCGCCCGGGTGATTCGCGGGCAGGCCCAGGTGACCTGGCTGGTCGACGAGGCGGCCGCCGCCCGGTTGACGGTCGATTCGTTGATCAGACGCTGATCGCTGCCCTGAGAGGTGTTTGCGATGAGCCGCCCCGGGGTATTGCCCGGAGGCGATGGCCTCCGAGACCCCGACCGTCTGCGTTTTTGCGCCCAGCGTCCTCGTCACCGTCACGGTGGAGACGGGCAACGATGAGTTCGATGAGATGCACTTCCATCTCGGCGGGCAGGGCTACTGGATCGCCCGCATGATCCGTGAGCTGGGCGAGCGACCGGTACTCGTCGCCCCGGTCGGTGGGGAGGCCGGCCAGGTGGTTCGAGGCCTCGTGCGGTCGAGCGGGATCGACTTCGCCCCGGTCACCATCGAGGGTGCGTCGCCCAGCTACATCCATGACCGCCGCGACGGTGAGCGAACCCAGGTCGCCTCCTCTCGCTCACCGGAACTCAACCGTCACGAGATCGACGACCTCTTCGCCAAGACGCTCCATCACGCCCTCGGCGCCGGTCTATGCGTGCTGACCGGCAAGAGGGCCGAGGACACTCTGCCCGTCGACTTCTACCGCCGGCTGGGTTCCGATCTCCAGGCCACCCAAATCAGAAGCGTGGGAGATCTCCACGGAGACGAGCTGACTGAGTTCCTCGAGGGAGGGCCGATCGACATCTTGAAGGTCAGCGACGAGGACCTCGCCTCCGACGGTCTCCTCGATTCGGGAAGTGAAGACGACAGCCAGGCTTGGGCCGCCATTGCCGAGCTCCAATCGAGCGGCACCCGCGCCGCGGTCGTGTCCCGCGGCTCCGGAGCATTGGCGTCGTTCAAGGATGCACGCATGAGAGCCGCCGCTCCCGAGTTCGAGGTCGTGGACAGCAGTGGGGCCGGTGACTCGATGACAGCTGCTCTAGCCGTGTCTCTCGTCCGGGGCCTCGACCCCGAGGAGTCGCTGCGCCTGGCGTGCGCCGCCGGGGCGGCCAACGTGCTCCGCCATGGCCTCGCCAGCTCTCCGGCCGAGCTGATCGGCCGGCTTGCTCCCCTGATCGACGTGACGAGGATCGACGAATGACCGACCGGACACCCGCCGCCGACCGTCAGGAAGAGGTTCTGGAGGTCGATCCGCGCCGGCGACCCCGCAGCGAGGCACCTCGCCTGTTGCTCACCAACGACGACGGGATCGAATCCGTCGGCCTGCAGGAACTGGCAGCTCTGCTGGCGAAACGCTATGACGTCCTGGTCGTCGCCCCCGAAGACCAGGCCAGCGGCGCGGGTACCGGGATCGGGTACTTCGATCCCTCCCGGGGAGTGTCCGTCACCCCGGCGGAATTGGGGGACGCCAACGCCTATGCCATCGCCGGTCCGCCCGGGCTGGCCGTGATGGCAGCGATGCTGGGGGCGTTCGGCGACAAACCCGACCTCGTAGTCTCCGGGATCAACGCCGGGATCAACACCGGCCACTCGGTGGTTCATTCCGGCACGGTGGGCGCAGTCCTGACCGCCCGCACCTTCGGCTGTGACGGACTGGCGGTGAGCCTCGCCGCCAGCGATCCGTGGCGATGGGAGACCGCCGCCGCCGTGGCCGAATCCGTCGTCGACTGGATCCTGGCCCGCAGCGGCCATTGCACCACCCTCAACCTTAATGTGCCCGCCGTGGACCTCTCTGAGATCCGGGCCCTCAAGTGGGCCGACCTGGACGAGTTCGGCTATTTCCGGGTGGCGATCGCCGACATCCCCGGCCAGCAGCTCCAGTTCGAGGTTGGCGCCCCCGACTCGGGACTCGACCCCGCATCGGACACTGCTCTTCTTCGTGAGCACTTCGCCACCCTCACGCCGCTGACTTCGGTCGAACCTTCCGCCTTCCCCGAGAGTGGCCCCGATCTGCCCGGCTGATAGCCCGCTGAAGAACTGAGCCACGGTCCGAAACCAACCGCGCGGCGGCGGTTCAGCGGTCGGCGATCTGGCGCAGCGGCATGCGGGGCCCATAGGCGGGCGCCCGCCCGGCCAGCTCGAGCAGCCGGACGACCCGTCCCCGATGAGGACGGAACGGCTCCAGCAACTGCAGCATCTCGTCATCGGTTCCCCGGGGGCGACCGGTCAGATGCCACGCAACCAGGTTCTTGTGGTGATAGTCCCCGACCGACACGGCGTCGGCATCCCCGTGGCTCACCGCCACCGTCTCCGCCGCCGTCCATACTCCGATTCCCGGGTAGCGGCGCAACGCTTTCTGCACCTCGTCCGACCTCAGGCCGCTGAGCCGCTCGAGGGTCGGATGAGCGGCGGAGACCCGCCTCAGAATGTCCGCCCGGCGCCTCTCGAGCCCGTTGACGTGGAACTCCCAGTAGGGAGCCGCGGCCATGCGCTCCGGGTCGGGCGGCAGCCTCAGGCGACGCGGGCCCGGAGCGAAGTCCGAGAAGCGGTTGGCGAGGCCGATCAGGCTCTGCTTCGCCTCCTTGCCTGTCACTTTCTGGGTGACGATCGCCACGACCAGGGCGTCGAACACCAGTCCCGTCGTGCCGAAGCGGAATCCAGGATGGCTCCGGGTCAGATTGTGGATCAGCGGATGGTCGGACACGAGCCCTTTCGGGTCGTCGCCCAGTCCGATCCAGTTCGGCAAGCGCTCCAGCAGCCACTCGGCGCCTTCCCCCCATCCCCGCCCCACTACCCCTCTCCGGTCCCGTCGGACATGGACCGTCGCCGGTCCTTGGGGAGTTCGGGCGGGAAGCCACCAACCGTCCGCGAGAAACCGGCCGCCCAGAGGACGAAGGGTCCGGCGCAAATCGAGCGGCACTTCGACCGGGATCAGCGTGTCGAGACTTCCGGCCTGTTCAGCTCCCGATGACGATTTCTTCAATTTTCTTCAACCTACCCGCCTCCCCGACGAGTTCTTGTCAGGGGTCGATTGTAGTGTCGAACGCATGTTCGCTACGGAGTGGAAGCCGGGACCCGCCGAGCATGGACACCGAGGGCAGGGGGAACACCAACCGCGCGCTGTGCTCCCCGAAGGTCTGGCCGACCTGAAACCGGGCGCCGCTCTCGCTGCCCACCTCGAAACGATCGACCGGTCCTCGCTCAACGGTCATGAGCTCGTCACCCTCCTCCAGGCGCGGGTCCGCCAGATCTCTCATTTGCAGGCCGCAATGTATGCCGACATCTGGGAGATCGGCCACGCGCCGGGCGGCTTCGCCGATTCTCCTCCCGAGCGCTCATCGACATTGGACGAGTTCGCATCCGACGAGCTGGCCGCCGCTCTCTCCATGACCTCTCGAACCGCCGACGGACAGCTTTCTCTCGCCTACCTGCTCAGTCGACTTCCCCAGGTTCGGGAAGCTTTCGAGCAAGGAACGATCGATCTGATCCGCGCCCGGGTCTTCTGCAACGAGACCAGTCATCTGGACGATCCCGAGGCCCAGGCAGTGGTCGATCCCCTGGTAGATCATGCTGCGGCACTCACTCCGGGTCGGTTGGGCGCCAGGCTTCGCCGGCGATGCATGGAGGTCGACCCTGAGGCGTCCCGTCGACGTTACGAAGAGTCGGTCAGGGAACGTCATCTTGAAAGCCGGTCGAATCCTGACGGAACGGGCGACATCGTCGGCCGGCATCTGCCGATCGACCGAGTAGCGAATATCTATCGGCGCATCGATGCTCTGGCTCGTCGACTCAGGAAGCACACAGGTCGCACCATCGATCAGATCCGGGCAGACATCTTCATGGATCTCCTGGAAGGCAAAGAAACCCACGTCGCCCGAGGTAGGGGCGGAGTCGAGATCCGGGTCGACCTGACGACGCTCCTCGAGCTCGACGAATCAGCGGGCGAGCTCGAGGGTTGGGGACCGATCATTTCCGATCTCGCCCGCCGGGTTGTGGCCGACCAGCATGACGGCCGGTGGGACTTCGTGGTGACCGATCCCGAGACGGGTGAGCCGATTTGGACGGGAACTACCCGACGCCGGCCGACCGCCGCCCAGAAGCGCCACGTGCGGGCCCGAAATCCGTATTGCGTCTTCCCGGGATGCTCGCGCCCGGCGATTTGGGGACACCTCGACCACACCGTGGAGCATTCTCGGGGTGGTCCGACCCATGTCGGCAACCTCGGTCCCCTGTGTGGCCGCCATCATCTCCGCACGAAACATCGGGCGGGTTGGCGCCTCTACCAACCACAGCCGGGAGTGTTCATCTGGATCAGTCCCCGCGGCCATCGCTACGAGGTTCGACCGCCACCTCCGTGAGGTGGACTCGATCCTGGCGAGATCAAAGTCCCTTGGGGTGCCAGACAGTCTTGGTCTCGGTGAAAGCTGCGATGACATACGGCGACCGTTCTGTGGCTTCGCCGTCGACGACCCGTTTCACGTTGTGGACCGCGCCTTCCTGGATCCGACGTCGCTGCTCGGGTGTTGCGCCGGCGATGTCGACCGCGTTGACGTCCATGTGGTCGGCGAGCCATGGGACCAGCTCGTCGGTCCGGCCGGTGAGTATGTTCACTACCCCGGCGGGAACGTCGGAGGTTTCCAGCACTTCGGCCAACGTCACCGCCGGCAGGGGACGGCTCTCGGAAGCGAGGAGAACGGCCGTGTTGCCCGGAACGAGAACCGCGGCCAGTCGTGAGACGAGGCCGAGCAAAGCCGACTCCTCCGACGCCACGACGCCGACCACCCCGGTCGGCTCCGGCGCAGAGATGTTGAAGAAAGGTCCCGAAACGGGATTGAGGTTTCCGTATATCTGGGCGAACTTGTCGGCCCAACCGGCGTACCAGACGAGCGTGTCGATGCTTTCCGCCACCTGTCGCCGTGCCCGGCGTCGATCGGGATCCGACACCTGCACCTGGCTGGCGAAGGTCTCGAAACGATCTTCGATCATCTCCGCCACCCGGTACAGGATCTGACCTCGGTTGTAGCCGCTGCGTCCCGCCCAGGCCGCCTGGGCATTGCGAGCGTGACGAACGGCGTCGCGCAGGTCCTTGCGCGAACCTTGGGCGACCCGGGCAACCACCTCGCCCTCCGAGTCGAGAGCCGGATAGGACCGGCCCGACTCGGAGCGCGGGAAGTCGCCGCCGATGTAGAGCTTGTAGGTCTTGCGTACGTCGAGACGGCTCAATGTGCGCCCTTGAGGTAGTTGAGGAGGCCGTGACGGCCGCCTTCCCGGCCGAAACCGGACTCCTTGTAACCCCCGAAGGGCGACGCCGGATCGAATTTGTTGTAGGTATTGGCCCAGACCACCCCGGCCTTCATCTGATCGGCCATCCACAGGATGCGAGAGCCCTTCGACGTCCACACGCCGGCGGAGAGGCCGTAGGGAGTGTTGTTGGATTTCTCCACCGCTTCCTGGGGGGTGCGGAAACTCATTATCGAGAGCACCGGCCCGAAGATCTCCTCCTGGGCGATGCGATGCGACTGCGACACCCCGGTGAACAGGGTCGGGACGAACCAAAAGCCCCGTTCGGGCAGGTCGCAGGCAGGCTGATAGATCTCGGCGCCCTCCGATCGTCCCGATTCGACCAGCTCGTTGATCTTCTCGAGTTGCTGGCGACTGTTGATCGCCCCGACATCGGTGTTCTTGTCCATGGGATCGCCGACGCGGAGAGTGGCGAGCCGGGTCTTCAGCTTGTCGACGAACAGGTCGTGGATGTTCTCCTGGACGAACAGCCGCGATCCGGCACAGCAGACGTGGCCCTGGTTGAAGAAGATCCCGTTGATCACCCCTTCGATCGCCTGATCGATGGGAGCATCCTCGAAGATCACGTGCGCCGCCTTGCCACCGAGCTCGAGCGACAGCCGCGTGTCGCTACCGGCGAGCTGCGACTGGATGGCCTTTCCGACCGCCGTAGAGCCCGTGAACGCCACCTTGTCGACGTCGGGATGTCCCACGATCCCGGCTCCCGTCTCCCCGGCTCCGGTCACCACGTTGAACACGCCGGGTGGCAGACCCGCTTCGGCACTGATCTCTGCGATCGCCAGTGCCGTCAGCGAGGTGGTCTCGGCCGGCTTCAGGACCACCGTGTTGCCGGTGGCCAGGGCCGGCGCAACCTTCCAGGCGAGCATCAGTAGGGGGAAGTTCCATGGGATCACCTGGCCGGCGACGCCGATCGGTTCGGGTTTCAACCCGGGGAAGGAGTACTCCAGCTTGTCGGCCCAGCCGGCGTAATAGAAGAAGTTGGCCGCTACCTGGGGTAGGTCTACGTCACGGGATTCCTTGATCGGCTTGCCGCCGTCGAGAGTCTCGAGGACGGCGAGCTCCCGGGACCGCTCCTGGATCATCCGGGCCAGACGGAAGATGTACTTGGCCCGCTCGGTGCCGGGCATCGTCCCCCAGCCATCGTCGAAAGCCGCTCTCGCCGCCCCCACCGCCGAATCGATGTCGGCCGGCCCGGCCTCCGCTACTTCGGCGAGCTGATCCTCGGTGGCCGGATTGACGCTGGGGAAGTGCTTGCCGCTCTTGGGATCACGGAACTCTCCATCGATGAACAACCCGTAGCGGTCTTCCAGCGAGACGATCTCGGTCGATTCCTTCGACGGCGCGTACGACCAGTCGATTTCAGGTATGGCGAGATCCGATTTGCGACTTCCGACTTCCGACGTCATGGCTAATCCTTCGTGAAGTAGTCGGCACTCTGATATCGCCCCGTCTCCAGCCAGCGGATTTGCATCAACACGTCGTTGAGGAGCGACGACGCTCCGAAGCGGAACCAGTCGGGGCTCATCCATTCCGCTCCGAGCGTCTCGTTGAGCACGACGAGATAGCGAATCGCTTCCTTCGAGGTGCGGATGCCGCCCGCCGCCTTCATCCCCACCTTGACGCCCGTAGCCGCCCCGAAGTCGCGAATCGCTTCCAGCATGACGAGAACGACCGGAAGGGTGGCCGCAGGCGATACCTTGCCCGTGGATGTCTTGATGAAGTCGGCTCCTGCCGCCATTGCCAGAACGGAGGCCCGACGGACGTTGTCCAGAGTCTGGAGCTCAGCAGTCTCCAGGATGACCTTGAGATGGGCGGACTCCCCACATGCCTCCTTGACCGCTCTCACTTCATCGAAGACCCGGAAGTAGTCGCCGGCGAGGAAGGCACCCCGGCTGATCACCATGTCGACCTCGTCCGCCCCCGCCTCGACCACGGCCGCAGTTTCCGCGAGCTTCTGGGCCACATCCACCTGACCGGAGGGGAAGTACGTGGCGACCGAAGCGACCCTGACCGAAGAGCCTTCCACCGCTTGTCGGGCATAAGGCACCATCGCCGGGTAGACGCACACCGCCGCCACGGAAGGAATCGACGGATCGGAAGGATCGGGGTGGACGGCCTTGGCGCTCATCTGGGCGACCTTCCCCGGCGTGTCCATACCCTCGAGTGTGGTGAGATCCATCATCCGGATCGCCAGCCGGAGGGCATGAGCCTTTGATTCGCGCTTGATGGAACGGGTCGACAGCGAGGCGACGCGCTCCGCTGCCCCGACCTCGTCGACGCTCGGAACCGAGCGGATGAAAGAGGCGAGGGTGGCGTTGGTGAGTCGCTCGGGGAGAATCGACTGACGGGCGGACGGAGCAAGCGTCACCCTCCGATCCTACCGGATCCCGGGATTCAGCCGCCGGTGGCGTCGGCCAATCGGTAGACGATGCTCTGTTCGGTCTCCAGGCGCATGTCGAACGTCGTCGGCGCACCGGTTGCCTCATCGGGCAACGCCGTCTCCATGGTCAAAGCGTTCGACGCCTCACGAGTAGCCTGGATGACTCTGGCGGTTCCCCGATCGAGCAGCGCCCGGGTCGTGCCGGCACCGGCGTCGACCAGGATCCGGAACACGATGTCCTGGAGCGCCTCGGTCGGCGCCTCTTCGCCACCGACCCCACCGAGGAAGTCGCGATAGAAGGCCGAAAGGTCGACCTCGCCCTCCGAGGTGGCGGAATGGGTGTCGACCACCAGCGCCTCCGCGCCGTCGACGGTCTCGGAGCCGACGATCGTCCCGGTCACCGTCGTCTCGACCGGAACGCTGCCGAGGGCCGTCTCGGAGTGACTGACCTCCCAGTTCTCCCCGATCGAGACTGGATGCGACGGTAGGACGGGTCCGGGGAAGCGGGCCAGGTCGGCCGAGATCTCCGCGACGGCCAACTCGGACTCCGGTTCGGAGTCGACCGGGCGGCCCTGCCCGTCGACCACGATCTCGCCCGCCACTGGTTGGCCGATGCCGAGGTCGCCGGCTTCGGCCGGGTCGTCGACCGGCTCCCCGTCGAGGGTCCCTTCCACCGAGAGGTCGCTGAACTCTCCCGTGATGGTCAGGCGATGGGTCCCTTCCCGTGGGCCCGCGGATACTTCGTAGGAGAACTGGCCGGCCCCTCGCACGGTCAGGTCGGCGCCTGCCGGCATGTCGGCCGCCTCCGAGTCACCTTCTGTCGTCACCGACATCCGCTGGTCCAGCTCGACGTCGTAGAACAGGACCTCGCCCGGCTCGAAGCTGTAGGAGAGGTCGACGAGATCCTGAGCTGTGGTCGAGACGGTCCCCGTGGTCGTCGGAGGTGGGTCCGTCGGTCGGGGAGCGCCTTCCTCGCAGGCGACGAGCACGACGGCGCAGGCGAGGAGGATGAGTGCGGTTCTCACGCCGTCAGGTTACGGAGCGATGGCTGGTATCCATGACCACTCGCCCATCACCTGCCGGTACCCTGCGGGCGATGACCCAGCCCCGCCACATCCTCGTCGCCGTCGCCTGGCCTTACGCCCAGGGGTCGTTGCACCTGGGTCATATCGCCGGAGCGTATTTGCCGCCCGACATCTTCGCCCGTTACCACCGCCTGGCGGGCAATCGGGTGTTGATGGTGTCGGGGTCTGACGTCCATGGCACCCCCATCACGGTGAAGGCCGACCAGGAAGGTGTCAGCCCCCAGGAGATCGTGGACCGGTACCACCCGGCCTTCCTGGGCTACTGGGAGACGCTCGGTATCTCGTTCGACCTGTTCACCACCACCGGAACCGAGATCCACGTCAGGGTTGCCCAGGAGTTCTTCCTGAAGCTCCTCGAAAACGGATACCTCTACACGAAGGTGACCGACCAGTTCTTCGATGAGGAGCGCAAGCAGTTCTTGCCCGACCGCTACATCGAGGGCACCTGTCCGCACTGCGGCTATGAGCGGGCGCGGGGCGACCAGTGCGACAACTGCGGACGAACTCTCGACCCGACAGACTTGATCGACCCTCGTTCCAAGCTGACCGGAACCACGCCGACCCTACGGCAAACCGAGCACTACTACTGGCGCCTGTCGGCGTTCAACGACCGGATGGAGGAGTGGCTGTCGGGCCGGGAGGGTTGGCGACCTCATGTGGTCAACTTTGCCCTCGGCATGGTGCGCGAGGGGCTGCATGACCGGGCTTTCACCCGTGACCTCGACTGGGGAATCCCGATCCCGGTCGACGACATCGGCCAGGGGAAGTCGATCTACGTGTGGTGGGAAGCTGTGATGGGCTACTTCTCGGCGCCCCAGGAGTGGGCTGAGCTGCAGGGCGATCCTGACGCCTGGCTTCCCTGGTGGACTGACCCCGACGCTGAGTCGTATTACTTCGTGGGCAAGGACAATATCCCCTTCCACGCCGTCTACTGGCCGGCGCTGTTGATGGGCCACGGGGGTCTCAACCTGCCCACCAACGTTCCGGCCAACCAGTACGTGACGTTCGGGGGCCGCAAGGCGTCGAAATCGATGGGCGTGGGACGGGCGCTGAACTGGTACCTGGAAAGGCTCGAGCCCGATGCCCTCCGCTTCGCCCTCGCCTCGGTCCTTCCCGAGCAGAACGACACCGACATCTTCGACGACGAGATCATCCGGCGGGTGAACGACGAACTGGTGGCGACCTGGGGAAACTTGGTCAACCGGGCGCTGACCCTCACCGCCCGTCATTTCGACGGTGTGGTGCCCCAACCGGCCGAGATGCGGCCCGAGGATCAGGCGGTCCTGGACTCAGTCGACGAAGCGCTGACAACCGAGGCAGCTCATATCGAAGCCGTGGAGCTGCGAGCCGGGTTGCGCGACGCTCTGGAGGCGGCCGGGAAGGTCAATGGGTATCTCAACTCCACGGAACCGTGGCGATTGGTCAAAGAGGACCGGGATCGTGCCGCCACCGTCCTGTGGACGGCCGTGCAAGCCATCGCCGGAGTTCGGGTGGCTTTCGCCCCCTACCTGCCGTTCTCGACCGACGAGCTGGGCGAGATCCTGGCGCTGGGCCCGGTCGAGCGCTGGACGCGGCCCGAAGTCACGGCCGGCACGGTGCTCGGCGAGATCCAGCCGCTCTTCACGAAGCTGGAACCGACCGCTTTGGACAACTGATCATCAAGGCGGCCGAAGGCGTCCTGATCTTTGTCCCCACGAAGTGGGAGATAGGCTCTGCCTTCAGGACGGTGGGTAGAGTCCGGCGTCCTTGGCCTTGTCGGTCTGCCAGAAGATGTCGGCCACCTGATCGACCAGGTCGATCAGCTTCTGACCGTCGGCGGGGTCGAGCGACTTCTTCGCATCGCTGGCCGCCCGAATGGCGCGCCAGAAGAGGTCGTCCAGGTCGGGGAACTGCTGGCGATGGTCGGGAGTGAAAAAGTCGACCCACAGAACCATCAGATGATGCTTGACCAGTTCCGCCCTCTCCTCCTTGATCATGATGGCCCGGGTACGGAAGTCCTCCTCCGAGGAATCGTGGTACTTCTGGGCGGCCTTCATGACCGACATGGCCTCGATCTTGGCCTGGGCCGGGTCGTAGACACCGCAATAGAGATCGCAGTGGGCGTGGGCCACGGTGGGCGAGCGGAACATGCATCCTCCTGTTCGAGTTCCAACCCTGACCATACTCATTCCCCGGCCCCTAGAAACATGCGACGCTTCGTGATCTCCGAGTCATCCATGTCTCCCGCCATGACGCCGGGAGACCGCTTCTTGGCGCGTCGGCTCCGGCGCCCGCGTCGGGGCAGACTGGTGTTCTTCCCTCACCCGTCCCGTCCCGACTTCTGGCTGGCGAAGCGAATCGTCGGGCTGCCGGGCGAAACTGTCGTCATCGACGGTGGCGTCTCGATCGACGGCCGACCTCTGGACGAGCCATGGACCACCGAAGCGACTTCCCCGCCGGGGACCTGGACCGTGCCCGGCGGCCACATGTTCGTTCTCTCCGACGCCCGTCACCGGACCCAGGCCGACTCCCGGATCATGGGCCCGGTGCCGACCGACTCGGCGTTCGTGTCGTTGTTCCGGTATCGGCGCGGGCCGACGTGACACCCCTCGACCGCACCTCCTTCATCGCGGCAGTGGATCGCCTCGCCAGTGCCGACTCCGCCATGGCGGCGATCGTGGGCGAGCATGACATCCCCGAGTTTTGGCATCGACCGCCCGGGTTCGCCACCCTCGCCCTGTTCATCGTCGAACAGCAGGTGTCTCTCGCCTCGGCCAAGGCCGTGTTCGAGCGTCTGGTCGATCTCCTGGGAGAAGTGACCCCCGATGCGCTGGTTTCGGCCGACCGCGACGATCTGGGCCGGGCCGGTCTCACCCGTCAGAAACAGAGGTACCTGGTCGGGCTGGCCGAGCTGGTCACCGCCGGCACCTTCGACCTGGCCGACGT
>DATABS010000082.1:0-30027 GCA_036259475.1 Acidimicrobiia bacterium
CAGAGAGAGGAAGGCGGTGGCGACCTCGTCGAACGTGCGCAGCATCTGCTCCTGCGGGGAAAGCCCCTCCAGCCGGGGGCTCCGCCCCGAGACCGCCTCGTGCGCCCGGTCCAGCTGCTCGAGGGCCATCGCCTCGCGGGCGACGGCCGCCGTGCGGGGCGAGGTCAGCAGCGAGCGGAAGAGCAGGAAGGGCCCCCGCAGCTCTTCGTCGGCGGTGACTTCCAGGACCCAGAAGGGCGGTTCCATTTCCGAGGCGAGCTCGGCGGCGGACTCGAGCAGTCGCGTCTTGCCGATCCCCGCTTCGCCTTCGATCACGACCGCCCGCAGCCCCGCGTGAGGTGTGGCCGACAGCTGCTGGGTGATCACCTCCAGCTCGCGAGACCGGCCCACGACCGGCCCCTGGGTGGAGCGCGAGGCGGTCGAGTCGAAGGCGGCGGCCGAGGCGGCCCGGGTCTCTCGAGTGGCTCGCTCCCGCTCGGCGGCCTTGTCCCGCCACAGGACCTCGAACAACCGCCACCGCTCCTGGAACCCCTTCAGCCAGAAGAGCCCCCGATCCACCACCCGTGTGTCCCCCATCGTTCCCGCCAGGTCCTGGACTATCTGGGAGACGAGGATCTGGCCGCCCTGGGCCTTGTCGGCGACGCGGGAGGCGGCGTGGACGGCGGTGCCGTGGGCGTCGCCGGCGGACTGGGCGACGTCTCCGGCGTTGAGGCCCATCCGGACCGACAGTTGTTGGTCGGGATTGGCGTTGTTGTGCTCTTCGATCGCCCGCTGAATCGAGGCGGCGGTGGCGATGGCCTGATTCGCCGAGGTGAACAGCGCCATGAACCCGTCGCCCAGCGACTTGATGTCCACCGCCCCGGCGATCTCCAACCGGGAACGGACGAGATCGTCGTGGAGCCGAATGATCTCGTTGGCGGCGACGTCACCGACCCTGACCCGCAGATCGGTCGAGCCTTCGAGGTCCGTGAACAGGATCGTGAACGTCCCCTGGACGGTGGTGCTCTCCGGTTCGCTCAATCCCAACCTCCCGAATTCCCGACACGTTACAGGCGCGTACGGGAGATCGCCTCCACGCGACGCCCGCGAAGGAGCTTTTCTCTATTGGGGCAGGTCCCACGGCTTGGAGCTTTCCTTGAGCGGGATTGGTGAGACCCTGGAGAGCGCCTCCGCACGATGCGGGTGTCGTCATCGAACGGCACCACAGCGTCAGGAAGGCCCCATGTACACCTACACGACCATGCGTGCCCTGCAGAAGCACCGCTATCGATCGATGACCCCGACGGGTGTGAGCATCGCTCGATCGGTAGCGGCGAACCTCGCTCTACGCGGCTACTGGCTGAGTTCCGAGCTACTCACCACCGAGTTCCATCCCAAGGGACCGGTGACCCGATGAACCAGCTCTCCAAGAGCGATTCGCTCACGCGCAGGACCGTCTGGTTAGTTGTCGGCCTCGGCTTGTTGGCGGGGTGTGACAGCCGGCCAAGCGCCTTGGACGATGACACAGCAATCGAAGCGAGGCGCGAAGTCGTCCGCGACATTGGTGAGGCAGAAAAAGGGCCGGCGCTCCTCTGGCACAGCCCGGACCTTCTCGACAATCAAACCGCCGGTCCACCACTCGACAGCACCCTGCGACGGCACGATCCCTATCCCGAATAGATCTTGCATCGGCTAACACCGTCGTTTCCGGCGAAGGAGTCCAGCGAGCCTGGGGGGAAGTTGGTGAATCAGCCCTCCCCACGTCGATCCCGTGGCCGGGGATGACGGTTGAGGGCGGTGCTTGCCATCGGGCGCATATCGAGGATGAGCACTCCGAGCGCGGGGGATCTGCGCCTAACGCCGGGGGCGACCGGCGATGGGCACAGCCTTCACTACAGTCACCTCGCGGACCTCGAATTCCTCGCCTCGCGTTGCAGGTCCTCGGTCACACCCACCTGCACGGCGCGTTCCGCCTCGAGCTGGGCGGCGAACGCGAGGCCGGCGAGCACCGCCAGACCGGACAGTTGCGCCCACAGGAAAAACCCGATGAGCCCCGCCAGACGCCCGTACGTGTCACCGAATGTCGAGCTAAGGGTGAGGTAGCCGGCCAGGCCACCGGAGAAAAGCAGCCAAAGGACCGTTGCCGTGATCCCACCTACGATCAGCCAGGACACACCCGGCTGATCGCGATTGGGTGCGACCTGGTAGAGGACCGCCAGGGCGACGGCAACCGCCACGGCGCCCAATGGCCAACGGAGCCAGGCCCAAGGCGACTGCCCCTGCAGCGCGTCGGTGATAGCGCCACCGAACGCGATCGCCACGAAGGCCGCAGACAGGAGCAAGCCCACGCTGAGTGATAAAGCCAGGCTCAGGGCGTACCTATGGAGGAAGGAGCGATCTTCGTCTTTGCCGTAGAGGCGACCGGCCCCCTGCTGTATCTGGCTCATGCCCACTGCTCCTGATGTCAGTGCGGCCATTCCTCCGGCAAGCATTGCCAGGCCGTTGCTACGCGCCCCGCTCTGGCCCTGTTCGACGGCCTGCTGAAAGAACGCCGAAGTGGACCCCGGCGTGAGTGTCGTGAGTATCGCGTCGACCGAAGATTGGAGCTCTCCGCTCCCCAACCAGACCGCGAACGCAACCAAGAAGATGAGAGCCGGGAATGCAGTCAGGACGACGGCGAACGCCACTGCCCTGGCATATGAGTAGCCGTCGGCGCGCCGGAATCGCAGCATGCTCTTCTTGAGAAGCGGCACATACCGGACACGGCGTAGTACCTCCCAGGCGTCCTCCGTGTCGAGTTTCTTCGTCTCCGGTACTAGATCAGCCGCCAAGGGATCGCCTCCAGATAGCCCCGCCAGAACAGGCGGTTGACTACCCGCTCACACCTTCCGGCAAACGGGTGTCCGACCCCATCGGCATGCGCTGTAGCCAGTTCAGAAGCGGTGCAGCGATTGCCATGACGATCCCAAAATCGGACCACGGTGGACATCACAGGACTGCTGCATCCAGACCGCGAGCAGAAGTTGGAGGATCGACAGAGCCCCTGACCGGCCCCGAATGCGAAAGGAGCCTGTCTGTGTCGGAAGATCTCCGCCGGGGCCGCCCAAACCTTTCCAGCGCGAGAGTGCTCTCCTCGTGGCTGAAATCACCGACTACCCGAACCCAACCGATAAAACTCGCTCCAATGCCAGTCTGGTATGCCGAAGATGGCTCTCACTTGGGCTACGGCGCCTCGCAGGTGTTAGGCCCAGCGCTGGTATAGGTCATGATGAACCTCGAACTGGTCGAGGATCTTTCCTGCCGTATGGTCCAGAAGGTCTCGGATCGTCTTGGGCTTGTGGTAGAAGGCTGGCACGGGCGGGAGGACCGTGGCACCGGCGAGGGTCACAGTCTCCATGTTCCTGATGTGGATGAGATTGAGCGGCGTCTCCCGAGGCACCAGGACGAGTCGGCGTCTTTCCTTGAGGCAGACATCCGCCGCCCGGCTGACGAGATCGGTCGTGTTGCCGCTGGCGATGGCGGCGAGCGTCCTCATCGAACACGGAACGATGACCATACCCATCGTCGTGAAGGATCCCGACGAGACGGCAGCTGCAAGGTCATCTGGCTGATAGAGAACGTCGCCGAGGGATTCCAATTCTGTCGGATCCTTCCCGAGCTCGAGCTCGATCGTCTTTCTGGCGCCGGCCGAGATGACCAGGTGCGTCTCCACATCCCCGATTGCAGAGAGCGCCTCGAGGAGCGCTTCGCCGAGGTGCGGAGCGCTCGAGCCCGTCATGGCGACGATGAGTCTCCGCACGTTCATCGCTCTCCTGGCGCGGTGCGGGCGGCCGACACGCCGGTCACCGACCATACCCGGAGTAGATCCTCGAGCCGGCGCTCCCTGCCCCCGGACAAGAGGGAGACCGTGATACGGTCCGCGCCGATTTCGGAAAGGTCCCGGAGTCGAGATGCGCACCCTTCCACATCGCCGACGATCGCCAATGAGGCGGCCAGTTCGTCGGATACGACGTCGGCGTGACCGGCCGATACCGACAGATGGCGGTTGAAGTCATACAACTTGGCGGCCGCCTGCATCTCGGCTTCGAATCCTCGCAGAGAGGGAGGTAGTCGTTCCCACTTCGTAAGCCAGCGTGCCTGCGCCGAGGCCCAGGAACGGACGGCATCTACCCCCGGTTCGTCCCCGTCGACCGCCATCGTGACCCAGACATCCCTGAAGACGTCTCGATGGTCGCGGCCGCGGCTCCGAGCCCCTTCTTCCACGAATACCATCTGCGAGCGGAGAACGTCAGGGTCAGCGGGACCCATGATGATCACACCATCCGCTGAAGCCCCTGCCAGTCGAAGCATGCGGGGTTGGCTGGCGGCTACGAAGATCGGCTCCGCGGGCCCCTCATTGCCGGCCAGTCGAACTGCATCCTCATCCATCGGGACACCTGCCAACAAGGAACGAAGGCGCTGGATGCCGCGCTCCAGTTCCCTCACCGGCTGCGGTTCCAGACCGATCGAGTAGACCGCACTATCACCCGCTCCGACACCGGCCAGTATGCGGCCGGGGGCCAGGGCTCTCAGCGTGACGAGCGAGTTGGCGACGACGGTTTCGTGGCGGGTCACCAGGTTGGTCACACCGGGTCCGAGATGGATGCTGTCTGTGGCGTGGGCACACAGAGCCAGTAGGGCATAGGCGTCTCGCATCGCGATCTGTGAGTCGATCACCCAGCACGCCGAAACCCCTCCGGCTTCGGCCTCTTTGACGAGGCGGATCATCCGATCGACCGGTTCGCGGTGACTCCATCCCAGCGAGACGCCCAGATCGGTCATCGAACCGGGCTCCGGCGGAGGACGCCGTAGGAAGAATTCTGAGCGACGAGCGGACCGTATACCGATGGACGGCGATCACGCATCACCGGAAATACATCTGACGCCGCCAGCAGATCGGCGCCGGGAAGCGTGGCGATCAGTACATCCTCGTGGTCACCCGCCGTCGAGATCACATTCCCGGTCGCCGTAACGACCCGGCTTCGGCCATACAAGGAGAATTTGTGACCGCGGGCCTCCATGTCCCCGACCCCATTGACGAACACGACATGAGCGTGGGACTCGAGTGAACGGGCCACCGGGAGAACCTCACCCAAACGACGAAGGTGAGCGATGTCGAGCCAGTTCGAAACCATGATCAGAATCTCCGCGCCCTGCAGGGCGGCGATCCTCGTCACCTCCGGGAAAAGGAGGTCGTAGCAGATCATCGGGGCGATCCGTCCGGCCCGAGTGTCCACCACAACCACGTCGTCTCCTGGAGTGAAGTAATGGTTCTCCTCCACCGGGAGGTGGATCTTGCGATAAACAGCGGCAAGCTCTCCGTCGTCGACGACGGCCACCGAGTTGTAGAACTCATGTCGCATCGTGGCTGGTTCCATCAAGCCGACAACCAGTACGGCGCGACGGCCACGAGACGCCGCCTGCAGCCGCGGTAGGGAAGAGGCGGCCGCCTCTTCGGCAGCTCGAGCCAGGATCCGCTTGCGGCGCTGGTCATAGCCTTTCAGAGGGATGTACCCGGTCAAGGCGACCTCGGGGAATATCACAAGGTCGGCCTCGTCTCCGTGCATGTCGTAGATCGACTCCACCATGGCCGTGTTCGCGGCCACGGCCCCGTCGTCGGACCAAGCCTGTTGGGCGGAGATTTGAGCGACGACCACGGTGGTGTCTTGGGGTGGCGTGTATTCAGGTTCGGGCATGGACGTTTTCCAGAAGCAGGGCGTCGGTCTGCCCGAAGCCGCCGCAGATGGCGACCGCCGCCCAGCGAGTATCCGATTCGGTGAGCTGACGGGCCGCAGTGAGGACCAGTCTGGTTCCACTGGCTCCCACCGGGTGACCGATGGCCACGGCGCCACCGTTCATATTGGTTCGCGCGAGAAGAGCCTCCTCGAGGTCGGAGTCACCATCGGCGAGTCGGCGGACACTGACTAGTGGAGTTGCCGCGTATGCCTCGTTGATTTCGATGACGTCTAGGTCGGCAGGGTTGAGTTCGTAATCGTCCAGGAGGCGTCGAATGGCAAGCCCGGGTAGGTAAGCGGACGAGGTCGGTGATTCCGCAGTCTGGAGGTAGGCCGCTACCCGCACGGACGGTTCCTTGCTCAGCCGGCGGGAGGTGGCTTGACGGGACAGGACGATCGCGGCGGCTCCGTCGTTGAGCCCCGGAGCGTTGCCGGCGGTGATGGTCGGGCTGTTGCGAACCGTCGGAAGCCGGGCGAGTGCTTCGAACGTCGTGTCGGGCCGGGGATGCTCGTCGGTCGAGAAGATGCCGTCGGGGGTCGACACGGGCGTTACTTCGCCCTTGAAGAATCCGCGTTCCATCGCGCGGGCATGGATGGTCTGACTGCGGACTGCCCATCGGTCCTGGGCTTCCCGCGTCACCCCGTGCTCGAGGGCGACTTTTCCCACATACTCGGCGATCGTGGAGCCGGCGATAGGCGAGTGCATGACCAGGATGTCTTCGACGTCAACCGCTCCGGGACGAGCGCCTCCCCAACGCGTCCCATGCATGAGCCGCGGCGTACGGCTCATAGACTCGATGCCGAGGCAGAGCACCGCTTCCCCGTCGCGGTCGATCGTGCGGGCGCCCAACCCGACGGCGGTGGCTCCCGAGCAGCACGCCCGATCAACCGTCAGCGAAGGGAGCGAGTGCGGAAGACCGGCCGCTACGGCGAGCTGGCGGGCGGGAACCATCATCCCGCCCTCGATCATGCCCATTCCGACCTGGAACTCGTCGAGCTCTTCCCCCGGCCAGTCGAGCTGTTCGAGCGTCGCCGTGATGATCTGGCGGCCCAGTTCGACGAGACCCACATCGCGGAGGGCGCCCCCAAACCGGCCGAACGGACTCCGGGTTCCGCCCACGATCCAGACGTCATCGAATGTCTCGACTCGGGTCATCATCAGGGTTCTCCGGAGCCCCTCATTCGTACGAGTCCGAGCGTTCGTCCTTGGTGTACTCGAACCGGGGCATGATCACGCAGACATGGACGTACGGCTCGTCTCCGATTTCAAAGCGGACGCGAGCCCCATCGGGAATGACGTAGGTGTCTCCGGCTCGAAACGTCTTGGTCACTTCCTTGCGATGGTTGGGCGCCAGGGTATAGGTCACGACCGCGCTTCCCCTTGTGACGATGTGCACTTCGTCGTGCCAGAAAGCCCAATTGACGGTCGTGCCCGGTGGGAACGCCTCATGGGCGATGGCGGCACGCGCGTCGTTGACGACGAATTCGACCTGGAAGCTCTCTTTGTCACCGATACGAGAACCGCCGAACGTGCGTACCGCAGATTCGAGGAGGCGCTTTTCATCGAGGTGGGCTGCGATCATGCCAGTCTCCGTTCTCTTCGGTCCTGCATTCGTTTCACCTTGACGAAGCCCTCCGGCACTTCGCGAGCCAGAGTGCCCGGTGGCTCCAGGACGACGTGCGCCGTCAACCCGGTAGCGCCCCGGATCGAAGCCGCGATCGCATCAGTCAATCGTTGTGGCTCGCCGGCGCCCTCGACGCGGATCTCGATCTGTTCGCTGCCGTTCTCCGTAGTAACGACGGCGCCGCGATAGTCCGAGACGCCCTCCACTGCGAACACAGCTCTGTCGAACGCCACCGGCCACACGTTGACGCCTTTGATCTTCATCATGTCATCGAATCGCTCCACTTCGCCCGCCGCCACACCGGCGAGGGGGCGCCGGCACGAGCAAGATCCGGGCGCCATCCATCGAACCTGGTCGCCGGTCGCATAGCGAAGTAGGGGCGAGGACTCGGCTCCGAAAGGTGTGACGATGAGCTCTCCCTTTTCGCCGTGAGCCACGGGCTCGCCGTTCTCGCGGCTGACGACCTCGTAGTAGCCGCTCTCCGGGGGAAAATGGAGGACCCGAAGCCCGGTCTCGTCGACCACGCCGCCCGGGCAGGTCCAGGCGAACGCTCTTTCCGTACATCCGTATTGCTCGTAGAGCGCTGCGTTCCAGCGTCGCTCGATCCCTTTTGCCCAAGCATGCGAAAAGGGTTGCCCTGCGACAACGATCGTGCGAACGGAACTCGCGGCGGGAGTGAATCCGAGGTCCTCACAGACCACAGCCAGCCGTTGGACGTACGTCGGTGTCCCAATCAGGACCTCTACTTCGAACTGTCCCAGGACATGGGCCTTCCGGGCGGAGGAATACGGACCGACCGAGAAGACGTTCGCCCCGATGAATCGGAGTGCCGCCGAATACCACAGGCCGGCGGCCGACATGCCCACCGGGAGAGTGAGCAACACTCTGGTCCCGGCCGTGATCCCGGCCCACAGAAAGCCCACCGCCTCAGACCGGACTATGGCATCCACGTCGCTCTGGTCGAGTGCGTAGACCTCTGTCCCGAGTCCGCTGGTACCGCTGGTCTCTACGACCATGCGGACATGCTCGGGAGCGACCACCGTGCGGAGACCGTAAGGCGGGTGCGCGGCGCGGTCGGCGACTATGTCGTCCTTGCTAGTGACCGGCAGAGTCCGGAAGGCGGAGGCCCCTCGGGAGGCCGGAAGCGATAGGCGCGCCGCATAGAACGGATTGGTCTCAGCCATGTTCTCGGCGAGCCGCCATGCCGATTCCAGCTGCCAGGCGGTGATCTCCTCGGCCGTACGGGGTGTTTCGCGAAACCACGTCCCGGTCGAGGGGTCGAAATGCAGGCTCGACATGGATGGAGTCGGGCTCGACGCTTTCGCGACCATGGCCCTCACTCCGCGAGACCGCAGTATCTGACGGCGGTGCGGGCGTAGACACGGGCGGTCGCCGCCAGTTCATCCACCCCGACGCTGAAGTTGCCGCCACCCGTCGAAGAGGAAGGACCGTAGGTGAGACTCGGTATTCCGGCCTCGTTGAAGGGAGTGATGTCCCTCCACATCGATGTGACCGGCGGAGCGGGTAGGCCCGGGTCGGTGCCGAATTCTTCTCGGTGAGCGGCGCGGGTGGCCTCAGCCAAAGATTCAATGCCTTGGGCCTCGTAGCCTCGCCGGTAGAGAAAGCACTCGACGTCGAAGGGCACGTCCGTGCGGGCCAACACCGACTCCAGCTCACGCTGGATGCTCATGGGATGGACATCGGGAGCGATCCGGATGTCGAGATAGAGAATCGCCAGTTCCGTTGACTTCGTGATCTTGTCCGGCCGGCCGGAGCGGATCGCCCCGATCGTGGCTTTGGGGACCACGGTTCCGCCTGGGCACTCATAGGTCCGCTCGGCGTACCCAGCAGTCCAGCGATTGAGAGCCATGATGACCGGGGCCAACCTGACGATGGCATTGGGATTCTTGACCGGGTCTGCCTCGGCCGGAGTGAACGGGGTATACAGGGGCTCGCCGCCGAAGACGGTGACCTTGAAGAATGCTTTCCCTGGCTGTACCCAGCCGATGGCATTGCCGGTCGCCTCTGCCACCAGCGCGGCATCACCAATGACGCCGTGGGCGATCGCGTACCTGGCACCCAGGTCTTTGCCGAGGTGGTTCGGCCCTTGGAACTCGTCGACGGGTTCGAGACCGATCTCACCCGGAACGGCGTGGAGCACGAGGTCTCCGGCCAGTCGCGTTCCGCTCCGGCGTATTGCGGCGGCCGCGATCAGGAAGGCGGCCATGGGTGCCTTGTCGTTGACCACACCGTTTCCGAAGATACGGTCTTCCTCGCGCCACGCCGAGATGTACTTGGGCTGGGCGGGGTCGATATAGGTGAGGGTGTCGAACCGACTGATCGCGGTGTCGAGATGGGCGTTGAAGATGAGGGTGGGACCAGCGCCGGAGCCCCGGAGCCGGCTCACGATCGAGGGACGATCTTCCACCAGGCCGATACGACGGGGGGCGAATCCCTCTTCACGCATCCATGCTTCCACTGCGTCGGCGGCGGGGCCTTCGGCGCCTGCCGGCGCCTCGATCCGTCCAAGCTGGAACGCCAGCTCGGCGACTTCCTCGGAGTCGATCGACTGGATGAGGTTCGTCAACGATGCCGAGGTCATTGCGATCCCTTTGGTTCCCATATCCGGATCTCCACGCTGGCGTTGGTTACTTCGCCGATGGTCTTGGAACGCGGAGAGTCCGGAGGAAGGAAGTATTGGTAACAGGCAGTGCACCTGAGGCGAACCGTGCCGATGTCATGGAGACCACCGTCGACGATGACCACGTTGGCGCAGCGGGGACAGACGGCTTCTTTGATATGCACTACGCCTCCTCTAAGTGGTAACGATCCAATGGGTAGGCCTCGACGGCTTCCGCGGGGACGCGGGCCACGACGGGGCGCGGGGAGTCGAGCGACCAGGTGGCGTCGATGACGAAGCCGCTTGTCGTGCCGAAGCCGGGATGCGACGGGTCGAGTAGCGATCCCTGGAGTCCTTTCAACAATGTGAGATCTTCGCCCGCGCGCACACGCGTCGAGAGTGCCCACATGACCTGTTGTGCATCGAAGACGTCGATGTCATCGTCCACGACGATCACCTGTTTGATCAGGTTGGATGCGGACAGGAGTGCGAGCGCGGCGCGCATCGGCTGACCCTCTGCCGACTTCCGCAACGCCACTACGAGCGTCGTCGGCCCACCACCGAGGAACCACCCTACCTTTGTGACCTGGGGCACGGCTGCTCGGGCAGCGGTGAGGAGGCTGGCATGGATGGAGACATGCGCATTTAGATGATCCCGGTGTCCGGCGAAGATTTCGAGGATGATCGGTTCGGCTCGGAAGGTGATGGCATCGGCCTCGAAGACGTGGGATAGCTTCTGCGGGCCGAGATAACGCATGTACTCCCCGAATGGGCCTTCGACCGTCCGGTAGCCAGCGAGAAGCCGGCCTTCGATGATGATCTCGGCTTCACTGGGCACGAGCAGACTCTCACCGAAGATGACGGAGGGAGTCACAGCCAGGGATTGGTCCATCAGGGCTCCCGCCACGTGGTACTCGTCGACTGACATGCCGGTGAGGGCGGCCGCGGCCAGATTGAACGCAGGGTGGTGGCCGAGAACGACTGCCACCGGCAGGTCGTCTTCCGCCTCTTCCGCTTCGCGGTGGAAGGCCCAGAGTTGCCTGGGTGAGATGTGGACCCCCGCATGGTTGCGGTCGAGGTACATGAGCCGGTTCCACGACAGGTTGTAACGCTCCGAACTGGGCTGGCGGGCAGCCAGAATCGGAGTGAAATACGAACCGCCCTCCATTTCGACGTGGCGCACCCATGGGAGGGCGGTGAGGTCGACCTCGGAGTCGCGGAGGATGGAGGTCTGAACGGGTGCCTCGTTCGCTCTATGTGGTGGGCGCAGATGTGCTGAGCGGCGCGGTATGGCTTCGAGCAACTCGTTCCAACTACCTGCGTCGAGGCCTAGTGCAGCCCCTACGCCTTCACGCCGCGAGTAGGTGTTGAACAGAATTCTCGCATTGGCCGACTCGCCGGCGAGGCTCGCGACGTTGGTGAACAGGACGGGCGGCGCTCCGTGGGTGGTCTCGAGCTGATGGAGTATCGCCGTCGCCTCGAAAGCGTTCGGTTCCACCCGCTCACGAACACTCAAAAGGCCGATCCTCGACCGGTTGTGAGTCAACCATTCGCCCAACGACCGGGGAGACTCATCGGTCATCGGCTGATTCCTTCCCTTCTATGCGCGTCGAGCAGGCGAAAGACCTCCGCCGGAAGGAGCGGTAGAGAGTAGATCGCTTCGCCGGCTTCGCCGGCCGCGTCTGCCACGGCATTGGCGACGGCTGCTCCGGCACCGATCGTTCCCGCTTCACCGGCCCCCTTTGCCCCCAGCGGGTTTCCTGGCGATGGCTCCAATTCGAAGACGAAACAGCGCACGTCGGGAATTGCGGAGGCGACGGCCGCACCGTAATCGCCGAGCGTCACTGAGACCGGCACCCCATCGTCGAAGTAAACCCGCTCGTGGAGCGCTCCACTCACACCGGCGATGGCACCGCCGACCAGCTGGTTGGCGACTCCGACCCGATCCACCGCTCGCCCGCAGTCGTAACCCACCCATAATCTCTCCGGACGAACGTCCCCTGTGTCCAGATCGAGGGCTACTTGGGCGAGATGTACCGCGAGGCCGTAGGTGGGCTCCTCCATCCGGAACTCGCCGGTGACAGTCAGTGGCGCCAACTCTTTCCAGGTGATCGTCTCGGTTCGGCTCTCGGCTCCGAACAGGCCGAGCCGGACCTCCTCTGTCGGCGTGCCAAAGAGTTGCGAAGCCTTCTCCGTCGCGAGGCTTCGCAGGCGGTCCACCGCGTTCAAGGCAGCTCCGCCGACGAAGATCGTCGAGCGGCTCGAGAATGTGCCGTTCCCGATGAGCCCGGCGACGCTCTCCCCGCTTTCAACGATGACTTCATCCGATCCCACACCCAAATGAGCCTGGACGATCTTCGCGAGGGCAGCGTCCAGCCCCTGGCCCACGTCGGCGGCCGACGTGCGAAGCGAGAAGACGCCGCTTGTGTCGAGTGACAGCGCGACGGATTCTTCCTTCCCGAGGCCGGAGTGGATCACGGAGATAGACCAGCCCAGGCCGACAGCCTCGCCCCTGGCACGACGCTCATCTCTATCCTGCTTGAGCGAGTCCCACCCGACCGCCTCCACAAAGGCGCCCAAAGTCCGCGGGTAGTCGCCCGAGTCGTACGTGACCGGGTGTGGGGCGCCGGCAAACGGGATCTCGAAGGGCATCGCATCCGGTCTCACCAGATTGACTCGCCGAAGCTCGAGAGGGTCGATGGCGAGCCGACCGGCGGCGATATCGATCATGCGTTCGCGGACAAAAGCGGTTTCGTACGCGGCGGGTCCCCGAATGGTTCCCACCGGCGGCTTTGTCGTTGCGATTCCCCGGCAACGTAGATCCAGCGCTGTCCATCGATAGGGCCCAGGGAGTGTTTCGACGATGATGTGAGCGAGCCGGCTGCCGATCGGCCGGGCGTATGCCCCCATGTCGAGCACTACGCGATCCTCGAATGCCAGGAAACGCCCCTCGTCGTCGAGGGCCAATCGAGCGTGGTGAAGCTGTTCTCCCGACTGGTTGGTAGCGACCAGATGCTCGCGCCTGCCTTCGTCCCAGCGCACCGCTCGACCGGTCCTCCTCGCCGCCCACGGAACCAGGAAGTCCTCGGGGTAGACCTCACCCCGCACACCGAACATGCCGCCCACGTCGACCTGATGAACGACGATGGCGGCCTCAGGCATCCCGAAGAAGTTGGCCAGCGTCTGACGAGTGAAATCGACGAACTTCGTCACTCCCCAGATGTGAAGCTGGTCGTCGGCCCATTCGGCGAGCAGTTGCCGGGTCTCGACTGGAAGCCCCGTGCGTCGTGACGTGAGGAACTCGGCTTCGATGACGAGATCGGCGGATGAAAAGGCCTCCCCCGGATTCCCCATTCGACCCTCGGCTTCGGCCATGGGTCCAGAAAGAGAGTCATCCACATCGGACGGCCGATCGGGAATGGCGATCGGGCGCAACGGCTTCAAGTCGATCCGGGCAACCAAGGCGGCGTCCCGAGCAGCCTCGGCCGACTCGGCGAGGACTACGGCGATCGGCTCGCCCACGTAGCGGACAAGATCTTCGGCCAGCACGGGCTGGAGATGCTCCTGCAGCCTGGCCGTAGGTCCAACCCGGATCGGGATGCGGGGCACATGATCGAGGTCAGAAGCCTCGAACACTCCTACGACACCCTCGATCGAAGCCGCTTCGGAGAGGTCGACCGCGTCGACGGTCGCATGTGGCAAATCGCTCCTTATCACCTCCATGTGGAGGGCGCCCCGGGAAGCCAGGTCACTGGTGAAGCGGCCTTTCCCACGAACAAACCGTTGGCCTCTCGCCGAGGTCTTCACCGTATCTTTTCCCGAACGAATGACGGCACGCCTGGGCGACAAAGCCACATCGACATATGGTATACCATAGTTACCGGTGGCGCTCAGCCACCCCCCCAAGATAGGGAGGACGAGGAATGAAGAACCGATGGAAGAGCCTGCGAGCTCTCTTGTTGGTACTGGCGGTGGTTGCGGTTGCGTGCGGAGGCGACGCGGCCACGGACACCACCACCGGTGATACCGAGCCGGCGGACACCACGGGCGCGACCGAGACCACCGGCGCTTCCGCCGACACGACTGCTCCGGAGGAGGAACCCACTACGACGATTGCCGAGGAGCCGGTGGAGCTGGTGGCAGTCCACGGAAGCAGCCCCGACTTCATCGCTCTGGTGCCGGCAGCTGGTTGGGACTCCTGTGCCGAGAGAGGAATCAACGTCACACAGGAATACGTAGAGGACGGATCCATCGCCATTCAGGCCATCGCCCAAGGCGAAGGCCAGATCGCCACGAACATCGGCGTCAACGTCGGGCTGCTGGCGGTCGATGAAGGAGCCTCGATCGTCGATGTCATGGCGACCCAGCGGCCCACATGGGCTCTAGTTTCTCGAAACGAAATATCTTCGATCGAGGAGCTCGCCGGACTGACGATGGGTGTCCATGGCGAGACATCGTTCACCAAGGCGATCGCCGACTTCTACGACGAGCAATACGAGCTCGGCATGGAGCAGGTGATCATCCCGGGCAGTGAGGTAAGGGCGGAGGCGCTGGCGAACGACCAGATCGATGCATCCGTCATCGATCTGCCGGATGTCGTCTCCCTCGGCGCCACGTATCCCGATTCCTTCACGGTGCTGGACACCGTGGGTGAGAACCTGCCGGATCTGATCGAACAAGACATATGGATGAACCGCACCTGGGTGGAGGAGAATCCGGAGTTGGCTCAGGAGGTCACTACCTGCCTGCTCGAGGGGTTACGCAACCTGGTCGACGATCCGGACTACGCGTTGGAGGTAGCCACGGAACTGTTGCCTGACCAGGATCCTGCGATCCTCGAGGAGCTGATCGCCGAGTACATCGAGCGTGACATCTGGGACCCGAACGGAGCGTTGACCGAAGAGACCGCGCAGTACACCGTCGAGTTCTTCGCCGATCTGGGCGAGATCGACGTGGATCCGGCCACGGTCGATCTCGAGAAGTACTTCAACTTCGATCTCCTGGAGAATGCCGTCGAGGAACTGGGCCGTCGCTGAACACAACGGCCTCTGGAGGGCCGGCCGATCGCCCATGAATCGGCCGGCCCTCCCGCGGGCGGGACACGCACCATGATGTCGAATCTGCCTTTGAGGATCCGGTGGTAGGCACCGAGCAGAACACGGTTTCAGAGCCGGGCGTTGGAGGCCGGTCGCCAGGGCGCGTTCGACGCGGTCCTTCCACCAGCGATCTCGCCCGCTGGTCGGTCAGCCTCGGATCGGTCGCAGCCGTCCTCCTCATTTGGGAGCTGTATGGCAGGGCGCAGGAAACCTCGCTGTTCTTCGTGCCCTTCAGCGGCGTGGTGGCGGCCCTGTGGGAGCTCGGTCAGACGGCAGAGTTCTGGGATGCGGCCCGCCAGACGATGATCCCCTTCGTCTGGGGTTGGGTCCTGTCCCTTGTCGTCGGAATCGGGCTGGGTCTGCTGATCGGCACTTATCCCATGATCGAAGCGCTCACGAAGCCCTACGTGACGTTCCTCAACGCGCTGCCGGTCTCGACACTGGTACCGGTCGCAGTGATTCTGCTCGGAATCGGTTATTCGTCGCGAATTCTCATCGTCTTTCTCTTCGGCGTCATCGAGGTGACACTCAATACGGCGGCGGGAGTGCGGTATGTGGACCGGGATTTGATCGAAATGGGGCGCGCGTTCAACGCCCCGCGGTGGCGGCTGTTCCGGCGGGTCGTACTGCCGGCGGCCTCGCCCGGGATCATGGCGGGCGTGCGAATTGGGACGGGGAGAGCAGTCGTCGGGATGGTGGTCGTGGAGATTCTCCTCGTGGCGGTGGGGATGGGCCGCCTGATCCTCCGCTACCGGGGACGTTTCCAAAGCGCCGAGTTGTATGCCGTTGTCCTTGCGCTCATTCTGTTCGGCATCCTCTTACAAGTCGTCGCCCGACAGGTCGAGCGCCGGGTGTCCAGGTGGAAGTCCGAGGTCGAAGGGAACACATGATCGAGATCAAGGAAATAGGGCGGACCTTCAACACCCGCGACGGGGGTACGTTCGAGGCGCTGAAAGACGTGACCTTCTCCGTGAAGGACAAGGAGTTCTTTTCGATCATCGGCCCCAGTGGCTGTGGCAAGACGACACTCCTCAAGATGGCAGCGGGACTGACCAGACCGACGACCGGAAGCATCCTCATCGATGGAGAGGCCATCACCGGACCCGGCGACGATCGCGCCATGGTCTTCCAGAGCTTCGTGCTACTCCCCTGGGCCGACGTCCTGACCAACGTCGGGTTCGGACTCGAGATGCGAGGCATGAGCCGCCGGGAGAGCCGCGAGGCCGCGAGGCCGTTCCTGGACCGGGTCGGACTCACTCGGTTCGCCGAGCACTATCCCCATGAACTCTCCGGCGGCATGCAGCAGCGGGTGGGTCTGGCGAGGGCCCTCGCCGTGGCCCCCGACATCCTTCTCATGGACGAGCCATTCGGAGCACTCGACGCCCAGACCCGCCAACTCATGCAAGAAGACCTGATGCGCCTATGGGATTCGGAACAGAAAACGGTGATATTCGTCACGCACAGCATGGATGAGGCCGCCTACCTGTCGGACCGGGTCCTGGTGATGAACACTCACCCGGGAACGGTGAGGGAGATACTGGATGTCCCGTTGCCGAGGCCCAGGGACGAGAGCGTCAGGCGCTCTTCGGTCTTCAGCGAACTGACGTCTCATATGTGGCACGAACTACGAGGGATGATGGGAGATCCGACGGCCCCGGCCCCCGAGTAGAAAGATGCATAACTTCTATCTCAGAAACAAGAACCGAATCCTGGCAGGGATCGGGCTGCTGATCGGCCTGGCGATCTGGGAGGTGATCGGCCGTCTCGGACTTTCCCCGGCGTTTCCCCCCGTGACCGATGTCCTCGGCGCGGTGGTTGAGGTCTGGACGAGTTCACGATTCCTCGACGCTCTGAAAGAGAGCATGATAAGTGTGGCGCTTGCCTTGCCCCCCTCGATCGTCTTCGGCGTGATCGTGGGAGTGCTGATGGGCCGGTACAGGGCAGTGGAGTGGGCGCTAGACCCCCTGGTCAACGTGTTCTTGTCACTGCCTCTGGTCGCATTGATCCCTGTCCTCTTCCTCATTTTCGGCTTGGGGCGAGGAAGCATCCTTGCCACCATCGTCATCTACACCTTCTTCATCGTCGTCGTCAACACCGCCGTTGGTGTCCAGACGACGGACGAGCGTGTCGTTGAAATGGCCCGCTCCTTTGGCGCCAATGAGCGCCAGATCGTCCGGCGGGTCGTCCTGCCATCCGCCCTTCCGCTCATGTTCGCAGGAGTTCGGATTGCCGCCGGAAGGGCGGTGAGAGGCGTCATCATCGCCGAACAAGTGATCGGTCTGATAGGACTCGGTGGACTGGTGCAGCGGCTGGGTGGCGCCTTCGCCGTCGAGAACTTGTATGCCGTCATTCTGTTCGTGGGCCTGCTCGGGCTGGTCACGATGGAGTCCGTGGCCTTCGCTGAGCGCCGCGCGCTGCCATGGGTGGCGAGCCCTGACGACTCCGGTGCGGCGCTTCAAGGCGCCTGACGGTTCGGCGTGCTCGGCTCACCGACTACTGGCAGACCACGATGACGGACCTCAGGCATCCTCCTCTCGATGGGCTGCTCGTTGCCGACTTCACACGCGTCCTCGCCGGACCATATTGCGCGCTTCTTCTGGCCGACTTGGGGGCCGAAGTCATCAAAGTGGAGCGGCCGGGAAGCGGCGATGACACTCGTGCCTGGGGTCCTCCATTCAGGGGCGAAGATGCGACCTACTTCTTGGGTCTGAACCGGGACAAGAAGTCGGTCGCCCTGGACCTGTCCGTCGGAAAGGACCGGGAGGTTGCCAAAGCCATCGCGGTCCAGGCAGACATCGTGATCGAGAATTTCACAGACGGGGTCATGGAAAGGCATGGCCTGGATTACGAATCCCTACGCCGGGACAACCCAGAAGTGATCTATTGCTCGGTCAATTCCTATCTGAGCGCACCGGAGCTGCCCGGTTACGACCTGCTCCTGCAAGCGGCCTCAGGATTCATGTCGATCACCGGGCCATCAGAGGGTCCCCCGACCAAGGTGGGGGTGGCGGTGCTCGACGTGCTGGCCGGGCTCCACGCCTGTGTCGCGATCCTCGGCGCCCTGAGGCACCGGGAGCGGACCGGAGAAGGACAACAGCTGCGAGTGGGCCTGTTCGAGTCCAGCTTGGCCTCGCTGGTCAATCAGGCGGGCAACCATCTGATGGGAGGGGTGGTCCCCCAGCGGATGGGCAACCAGCATCCCAACATCGTGCCGTACGAGTCCTTCGAGGGATCCGATGGGACATTCGTCGTGGCGGTGGGCAACGACAAGCTCTATCGAGCTCTCTGTGAAGCCATCGGCCGTGCCGACCTGGCGAACGACGGCCGCTTCTCAGACAATCGGTCGCGCGTGCGATACCGCGGCGAGTTGGTGGAGGCGCTGCAACGCGAGTTCTTCCAGAGGCCGGTCGATCACTGGGTGAGCCTTCTCGCCGACGCCGCGGTTCCCGCCGCCGCGGTGCGAAACATCGACGAGGTGTTCGCATCGCCTGAGGGTCGGGCGAGCCTTCTCAGCATCCCGGACGAGAACCGGGGGTCCTTGACGATGGTGGCAAGCCCATTCACCTTTTCACATACTCCTCTGCGGAGCGACCACCGCCCGCCACCTTCACTGGGCCAGGACACCGAGGAGATACGCGCCCGCTTTTCCAGTGGGGGAGCAACGGCGGCCAGAAAGGAAACCGATGACCGGAATAGTTGACCTGCACGTTCATTACTACACCGACGCCTATCTCAACGCCGTGGAGAACGCCGCCTCGACCGACGTTTATCGCAGAGAGCACGACGGCCGGTTCGTCTGCAATTGGCGAGGTGGCGTGGCGCTCACCGTGCCTCAGCCCCATCCCGGTGTGGCTCAGCGCCTCGAAATGATGGATGAGGCCGGTATCGAGACTCAAGTGCTGTCTGTTCCGTCTCCGAGCACCTACTTCCTTCCGGTCAGCGAGGCAGACCACCTCTCGAGATCCGTGAACGAGGAATTCGCACAGATCTGCCGCTCGAACCCTGGACGGTTCCGGGCTCTGGCGGCCCTCCCCCTGCAGGACACCGACGCGGCATTGTCGTGTCTGGAACACGCCCTGGGCGAGCTCGCGATGTCGGGTGTGATGATCCTGACCAACGTCGACGGGACGCCTCTCGACGACGCGCGTTTCGATCCGTTCTGGGAGGCGGCGAACGACCGCCGCCTGATGGTCTATGTGCATCCGACCGTGCCCGATGCCCCACACCTCGACGACTACGCCCTGGGGATCGGCATAGGCTTCCTCTCCGACACCAACTTGGCGGTCGCCCGGCTGACGTTCGGAGGTGTCTTCGAGAGATATCCCCAAATCCGATGGATTTTCTCCCACCTCGGCGGAACCCTGCCGTTCATGCTTCCCCGTCTCGACAACTATCACCGCCAGTTCCCCGAGTGTCGTGAAAAGGCACCGCGTCCTCCGACTGAATACATCCGTGCGCAGCTGTTCGACACTGCCTCGAGCCATCGGCCGGCGATCCGATGCGCGGCGGACACACTGGGTGAGGGGCGCCTCGTATTCGGGAGCGACTATCCCCATGTGCCGGGAGGTGTGAACCCTTTTCTCGAGGCGCTCGACGAGACCGGCACCCAGGGCGAGGCGCGCGACCAAATCCTGTCTGGGCGAGCCCGTCGTTTGCTCGCTGGAGAAGCCGTCTAATACGACACCTGAGGGAGAGATCGATGTGCGGACCAGTCCCGATCGACGAAGACACACGCCACCGGATCGCCGCCTTCGCCGCGAAGACCGGGGAGCCGACCGTGAGCCCTTTCGGGCCCGACGATGAAGTGGGGATGATCAACCTGATCACACCGTCCATCGCACGGGACCACCTTGCCCGGGCCGACGGCAGCAAGGTGTTCGATCTCTCGGTCGACCTGTTCTTGGATATGCCCACCTGGACGGCCGGCGGGGAGCCTCCGTATGACATCTGGATGGTGCACACCCCCCGCGGCTCCGTCGTGGACGATCCGGTCGGAGTGGGGACCGAGCAAAACGAGTTAGTGGCCTGGTCGGCGGACGCGGTGTCGATGTTCACCCATTGCGGCACTCACATCGACACCCTCAACCACTTCGGTTATCACGGCAAGATCTGGAATGGCTTCTCCGCTGACGACCATCTCGGCAGCCGCCATTGGACGGTGGCGGGGGCAGAGAAGCTTCCTCCGATCATCGGACGCGGCGTGTTGATTGACGTCCCGGCGGCGCTTGGAATGGAAATCCTTCCCGACAGCTTCGCCATCGGCCCCGCCGAACTGGCCGACGCCCTCGCCCGACAAAGCACCGAACTCATACCCGGCGACGTGGTGATGGTGAGGACGGGCCGCATGCGCCATTGGCCCGACCCGAGCACTTATCTGCCCCGAGAGCCGGGCCTGACCCGGCAGGGCGCTATCCATCTGGCGGAGTCCGGGGCAGTAATGATCGGAAGCGACAACATCGCCTTGGAGCAGCTCCCGTCTGAGGATCCTGCCAACTGGATGACAGTCCATACCTATTTGCTGGCCGAGGCCGGCATTCCGATCGCAGAAGTTGTGAACCTCGAAGAGTTGGCGGCCGAGGAGATTCACGAGTTCGTGTTCGTCGGCGCCAACCTGAAACTGCGTGGAGCGACGGCTGGACCCATCCGACCGCTTGCCCTGCCGTTTCGGTGAGTCATCAGCGTAGGGCCGGTGCGCTCACCACGTAGAGCGTCGCCGTCCCCTCACCAGCATTGACTACCTCATGGCGATCCCCGGCGGCGAAGATCGCCGCATCGCCTGGTCCGAGATCGACCGTCGACTCCTCATCGGAGACCGTCACCACGCCTGAGACAACCACATACACCTGGACAGCCTCGGCATGGACGTGGGGATCGGCTCCCCCGCCAGGCTCGATCGCTCCGTGCCAGACGCTCACCTCGGTCACCTCTCCGCTCCCTCTCCCGACCAACAGCCGGTTGACGACGCCAGTGTGTCCGGGCGGCTCGTAGGGCTCCGCGCCGTCGAATCGGATCACCTTCACGCCGTCGCCTCACTGTGTCGGGGGGAGTTCGACCGCTCGTCCATGCCGGTGGTGCTGGAGGACAGCGAACGGGGGTCCCGCGGCCGCCAGCCTCCGCTGATCACGTCGAAGACGAACGTCTCGAGCGTCGTATTGAACAGTGAAGGCTCTTCCAGATTGAGGGTATGACCACTCCTGGGGAAAACGACGAGTCCCGACGACGGTATGAGACGTTTCAACGCCAGGGAGGTGTCAACCGCGCCGCCGTCTTCGTCTCCCACCATGATGAGGAGGGGGACCGACAGACCGGCGAGTTCTGATTCGAAGTCGAACAGCGACGGCCGCTCTTTTTGGAACCCGCGCATGGTGAGAGCCGATCCGACACTGGAATGGCCGGCCAGCATGGCCTGGAACTCGGCGTGACCGCGGGGGTCCTTGTTCTGGAACTGCACTCGCGCCGGGCCCACGGCGTAGCGGATCGCCACCTGGGCTGAGCCCTCGTCTTCGAAGGCTCGGGCGATGACTTCGCATTCTCGCCGGAACGCCTCGCGGGCTTTGTACGCCGCGCCATACCCGACTCCCCCAATTGCGGCCGATTGCACCATCTCCGGGTACTCACGTGCGAGATGGAGCGCACAGAATCCTCCCATCGACAGCCCGACGACGTGTGTCGGTGCCAACTCGAGTTGGGTGATGACGTCAAATGCGTCCTGTACCGCCAGCTCCTGGGAATAGGACGAAAGCTCGTCGGGCACTGCCGACGGCGGGTAGCCTCGTGCCGCATACGTGACACAGCGGAAACGCCGCGAGAAATGACGAACCTGCGGTTCCCAGCTCCGGTGGTCGCCGGCAAATTCGTGGATGAAAAGAAGGGAAGGACCAGAGCCGACTTCTTCCACGTGCAGGGACACACTGGACTCGACCGATGACTGGACCCGATGAGTACGCATTGATATACCATACACCGAGGGTCGCCTACGGATCTGGGAGTCGGAAGCGCCTGCTACGCCCCGTCGGCGAGTCCCTGGTGCGCCTCGAGAATGTGATGGCGGGTGGCGGCGGCGGCCTCTTCTCCGTCTCCGTCGCGCAGAGCGTCGATGATGGCCTGATGCTGCTTCACGGAGTCGGCGATAGTCCGGGGGACGTGGGGGCCGGTCCCGAGAGTCCGCCACAGCAACTTCAGTTGGGCAAGCAACACGGGCGACTCGGTCAACTCATAGATGCGAAAGTGAAAATCTCGATTCGCCTTGCGGGCGACCTCTAGGTCGGTGCTCTCGGCGAGTTGCCGGTTCATCTCTTCGAGGTCGCTCAGCACTTCGGGCGTGACCAGCGGAGCCGCGAGCGACGCGCCCAAACTCTCGAGGGCCGCCCGGATCTGGGCATTCTCATAGAGACGCGAATTCTCGGAGCGGACGACAACCGAGGCTCTGTGGGGCTCGGTGATGATGTATCCCTCGCCCTCTAGACGGCGAAACGCCTCCCGAACGGGTGTGGGGCTTACCCCCAGCATCTCGGCCACGTCGCGTTGACGCAAGAACGATCCCGGTTGGATGTCGCCGTCTTCGATCATCTTCTTCAGAGCCTCGGCGACCAAGTCTGTCTTGCTCTGATATTGGACGTGTGTGTTCAACGCGCTCCCGTTCGTCAATATGATATACCAAACCGCACCTCCACCCGGACTAACCCACTCTTGACGATCACCACCAGCGAACCCGAACCGGGCGTTCTGCAGATCCTCATGGATCGCCCCAGAGCCCGCAACGCCTTGAATCTCGAACTGGTCGAAGAGCTTCGGCGCAGCATCGCCTCCGAGGGGGCCCGCGCCATAGTGCTGGGATCCACGAGCCGTGAGTCCTTCTCAGCCGGAGTCGATTTGAAGCTCGCCGACCATGAGCGAGCCCAAGTCAGCCGAGCCCTGTACGGGTTGTATCACGACATGCGGAACTCCGACGTCATCATCGTCGCGGCTGCTTCCGGGCACGCGGTCGGAGGTGGGGCCCAGCTCATGATCGCCTCCGACATCCGAATCGCTGGCCCCGATGCGGCGATCAGGTTCCTGGGACCGGGTCATGGCCTGGCGGTGGGAGCATGGGGCCTGCCCAGCCTAGTGGGCCGAGGCAGAGCGATGGAGCTCCTGTTGTCGATGCGGAGCGTGGCAGCGACTGATGCCCTGGCGATCGGTCTGGTCGAGTCCGTCGACCCCGAGCCTCTGCCGCGTGCCCTCGCCTTGGCGAGCCACATCGTCACCCTGTCGCCGGAGGCGGTCGCCGCGGTGAAGCGCATCGCCTCCCTCACTCGCTGGGACGAGGCCCTCACTGCCGAGCGGCAGTTCAACGATCACTGGGACGGTGCGATACCGGTCAGCTCCGACGATGGCTGACGGCTCACTCGACGACCCGGCTCCCTCGGCCCGCAACCTGGAGGCCTGGTCCCGCCACTTGGGGTACCGGGTGGAAGATGCCGTCCATCTCCGCGAGTACCTGGCGGCCGGTCCGACGCTTCCGGCCGCCTTCGGCTCCGTGGCACGGCGCTACCCGAACCACCCGGCGCTGACGGTCGACGAGCTGACTCTGACCCACGCCGAGGTCGAGCTCGCAGCGCATCAGATGGCCGCGGATCTGCAGCGCCTGGGAGTGCGTTCGGGAACGGGGGTCGTCGTCGTCGCCGACACCGACATGGCGGTGATGCTGGCCTATTTGGGTGCCCTGCGCTCGGGGGTCGTCACCACCTTCGCCCATCGCTCGAGCACTGCGTCGGAACTGGCCGATGTCGTCGGCGCCGTTAACGCGAAATACGTTCTGGCGACCGGCGAGTCCCTCGGCCGACTGTCCGAGGCTTCCGTCGGTGTTCGCACCATCGGGTTGAAAGACTCCGATAGGGAGAGCATCCAGTCTCTGCCCGGCGACGCGCTAGCCAACCCGGAGCGCGTTTCGGTCCCGACCGACCCCGACTCGACGGCGATTGTGGCCTTCACGTCGGGATCGACCGGCAAGCCGAAACCAGTGCCACTTTCGCATCGGAACCTCCTCACATCGATCCGGGGGGCGATGTCGGCGTGGCGCTGGTCGGCTTCAGATCGCCTGGTCCACTCTCTGCCCATCGGCCATCAGCATGGGCTCGGAGGAATCCATGCCGCCTTGCTGTCAGGGAGTCACACGATCGTCCTGCCCAGGTTCGACACCGCGAGACTGATCACGACTGTCGACAGCGAGAATGCAACCGTCCTCTTCGCCGTCCCCGCCATCTACGACCGGATGCTCTCTGAGGCCCCGGACCAGCTGCACCGATTCGCCGCCTTGCGCCTGATGATCTCCGGTTCGGCTCCCCTGCCACCCGACGTCGCGGTGGACGTCGAAGAGATGACCGGGCAGATGCCGCTCGAGCGCTACGGATCGACGGAGGCCGGACTGGACGTTTCCAACCCGTACGACGGCCCGCGCCTTCCTGGCACCGTCGGGCTCCCGTTGCCTGGTGTCGAGATGGCTCTGATCGATCCGGCCGGTCGGCTGGTCGACGATGGTGATACCGGGGAGGTCGTCCTTCGTGGGCCTCAGGTGTTCGGCGGCTACGGAGGTGGAGAAGATCAGCCCTTCGTTGCCGGCTGGTTCCGCACCGGGGACCTGGCCGTCGTCGATCCGCCGACGGGATACCTCCGGTTGCTCGGCAGAACGAAGGAAGTGATCATCACCGGGGGAATGAACGTGTATCCCTCCGAGGTGGAGCGAGCCCTTCGTGACGTCGCCGGAGTCATCGACGCCGCGGTGATCGGGACGCCGTCGAGACGCTGGGGCGAAGCCGTGACCGCATTCGTCGTCATGCGCGGCGGAACGTCGGCTGACGTGGCAGCCGCACTGGAGTCCAGGTTGGCACCGTTCAAGCGGCCGAAGGCAATCATCGAGCTCGAGGCGATCCCTCGGACGAGGATGGGGAAGCTGCGCCGGGAATCCCTCGAGTCATGGGCGAAGGAGAACAGCCGAGCGACCGACGTCTGACCCGGCATATGGTATATCATCGCCTCGTGTTGTCGTCTCAATGGAGTGACTGATGGACCTTGGCCTGGCTGGCAAGCGCGTTCTGATAACCGGTGGAAGCAAGGGAATCGGACGGGCGTCCGCCGAGCTCTTCGCTCGGGAGGGATCTGAGGTCGCCATTACCGCTCGGGGGGCCGAGGCGCTGGAGAAGGCGGCCGCCGAGATCCAGGAGCAGACTTCGGCTCGCGTCATTGCGCTTCCCGGTGACATGAGCGTCGAGGAAGACGTTCGCCGGGTGACGGACCAGGCAATAGACGCCCTGGGTGGGATCGACGTCCTTGTCACCTGCGCCGGCAGCTCGCCCGGTGGGCTAATGGAGGAACTGACAGACGAGCAGTGGTACTCCTCCCTCAACCTGAAGTTCATGGGCTATGTCCGCTCGATGCGGGCGGTCCTTCCGCACATGAGAGAGCGAGGGTCCGGTTCCATCGTGCTGGTCATCGGCAACGATGGGCTGAAGCCGAGCTACTGGGAGACGACGGCCGGTGCGGCCAATGCCGCCGGAATCAACGTCGCGGCATCGATGGCCGAGCAATATGCGCCTTTCGGGCTCAGGGTGAACAGTGTCAATCCGGGACCCGTGAACACGGGCCGATGGGATGGGCTAGAGAAGGCGTTCGCTCGCGACAAAGGCGTTACGCAAGAACGAGCCCATGAGCTGGCAGTCGCCAGCATCCCCATCGGCCGGATTGCCGAACCCGAGGAGGTGGCCAATCTCGTGGTCTTCCTCGCTTCGGACAGGGCGAGTTTCATCAACGGTTCCCACATCCTCATCGACGGTGCCCAGCGAAAAGGCATCATGGACACTTGACCGGCATCTGAGCCCATGCGTTTTCTAGGGCTATGACGGCGGCTGGCCGGCGTAGAGCCACCGGACTGGGCTGGTTGATCGAATCGCCTGACGTTCCTCTTCAGTGAGCCTCGGCGCCGAATCGAGTGAACCAAGCGGATCCGCGTCCTCCACGTCGAAGGGAAGATCCGTGCCCAGCACCACATGGTCTGCCCCCAGCGTCTCGACGAGATATGACAAGGCCGTAGGCGAGTGGGTCAAGGTGTCGCAAAATACGCCCTGCAGAAAGCTGGTGGGCTGGCGGTCGATATCGTCCTTCGTCTCTACCCGTACCTGCCAGCCTCGATCCCACCGGCCGAACAGGTAGGGCGCCGCCCCACCTCCGTGGAGGAAGCAGATTCTTAGATCGGAGAATTCCGCCAGCCGTCCGCTGAATATCAGATTGCCCATGGCGATGGCGGTGTCTACCGGCATCCCGATGAGGTTTATCAGGTAGTGAGACGACCAGCGCGGATTGGGTACGAAATCGGGATGGACCAGGACGGGCATGCCCGTATCGGCCGCCGCGGCGAGCAGCGGGCGCCGGACCTCGTCAGCGATGTCGCCACCCGCCACATTGGTCCCGAGCGTCACCCCGGCCAGTCCCAGCTCCCCCCTCGCTCGACGCAGCTCCTCCACCGCCACACCGGCATCCTGGAGCGGCACGGTGGCCAAGCCGACGAAGCGGTCGGGATGAGCTTCGACCAATGCGGCCGTGGCATCGTTGAGATAGCGGTGCAGACCCACGGACGCCTCGGCGTCGTCCCAGTAGCGGTAAGTGAACGGAGGGGGCGACATCACTCTTCGATCGATCCCCGCCTTGTCAGTCTTCGCCACCAGATAGGTCGGATCCGATAGTTGTTGGACGGTGGCTCCGACGGGCATCCCATTCACGGTGATCGACATGTCGATCCCATCGACCGTCTCCACCTTCACTGTTGCGGGGCCATACGCCATCTGTTGGAGGGCGCCCTCCGGGAGATAGTGAGCGTGTACGTCCCAAATTGGAAGCCCATCAGCCATGCGTCATCCTCTCTCTACCGAACGCTCCGTTTGATATATGGTATACGCCGGGCTTTGAGAGTCCCGGGGTGCTCGCCGCGCGCGATTGGGATCTCGAAAAAAAGCCCAGTGGTGGCTAGCCCAGTTTCACTGCCTTATGCAAGGGGTCCGCGGTCTGTCGAGGGTTGCGTGGATCGTCCGGTGCTCGCTCGGCAGAATGCTTGGATTAGACATGTGCCGCCCCACACCGAATTGGGCCGAGAGCATTCGAAAGACGACCAATGAGGACTTCTGGAGGGGCCACATCGAGCTTGTTTTTTCTTCGCCGGCGTAAAGCATGCTCGGCGGTGACCTTCTCTTGTAGCCAGCCGACGTGGTCGGGATCGGGGATGCGGCCGTTTACTGTGGGCGAGAAGGACCCGAGGTCAGAACCGTGTCTGGAGTCGGGCGCTGGAGAGAGAAATTCAGTCCCGTGGTATCCCGGCTCTCGGCGGTAACGGTTATCCGAACTCGTTCGGAGGAGATGCCAAAAAACTGTCGACTGGGAGCGGTCTCGCGGATGTCCACTGTCCGGCAGAGCGGCGTCGCCCCCGACTCATTCAACCTTTATTACGAGGACTGCGATGTCATCCCTGGAGTGGCCCTGCTGGAAGTCGAGGGCCGCGGCGACGATCCGATCGGCGATCACCTCGGCGGGCTCGTCGGCCGTCTCATCGACCAAGGCACGCAGCCGCTCGTCTCCGAACAACTCACCATCCCGTGGTGCTTCGGTAATGCCGTCGGTGTAGAGGACCACAGTGTCCCCCGGGGACAGAGCCACGGTGGTCTCCCTTCGAGCGGCACCCTCGACGATGCCCAACAGCCTTCCCGTCGTGCCCAGAGTCTCGATCTGTCCGTCGCTTCGGTGACGGAGAGGAAGGGGATGGCCGCCGGAGGCTACCGCAAAGCGGAAGCCGGACGCCGTTGGCTCGAGGGTGGCGAACACCGCGGTGCAGAAATCGGAGGGGCGGTAGCGGAGAAGCGCCTCGTGGAGGCGCTCCAGGACCGCTCCAGGCTGTGCCGTCCGCAACGCCTCCGCTCGAACGGTGTAGCGAGCGAGCGCGGTGAGGGCCGCGGCCGCGGCTCCCTTGCCGCAGACATCGCCCAGTACCACGGCCCATTCTCCCTCTCCTATGGGAAAGACGTCGTAGAAGTCGCCGCCGACTTCGCTGCCGTCGCCGGCGGGGCGGTAGCCTCCGCCGATATCGAGTCCCGGGACCTTTTCCAGGACCGGGGGAAGAAACGACTCCTGGAGGGTCCGCGCCAAAGCGGTTGCCTGGGCTTCGGCCGACTCCGCCTGCTTCCTCGCCGCCAACAGCTCCCGCTCGTATGCGCGCCGTTCCGTCGCATCGAATAGGGCGGTGCGGATCATGGCTGGCTCGCCGGTTCCATCTTGCCTGAGTGCTGACCACACCAAGACCGGCAGCAGGCCACCCGACCGAACCACCACGTCTACTGCGACCTCCCGTACTGCCCCCTGCATGCGCAGAAGCGGGTCGAAGTGCGTCTCGTAGAGGATCCGGTCGCCCGGGGCGAGGAGATCCTGGAATCGTACCCGCCCGACGAGGGATGCCGAGTCGTATCCCGTCCAGCGCAGAAAGGTTCGGTTGACCTTGGCGATAGTGCCGTCGGCCTGGGTCGACAGGTAGGCGCACGGTGCGTCTTCATACAGCTCGTGCGGATCGTCGTCGACGAGAGCGGTATAGAAACGCTCATCGGAGGGCGGAGGGAGGATCATGGCCGCGGAGCGGTCACAATTGGGCCAGGAAGGCCGAGATGGCGTCGATGGTTTCCTGAGGGGCGCTCAGATTGGGGCAATGCCCCGTGGCACGCATCTTCACGAAATGGCTCTGCGATATTCGCTCATGCACATACAGGCCCACGGAGTCGGGGGCGATCACGTCTTCCGAGCACTGGAGGATCAGGGTCGGCACCTCGACTTCGGCTAGGTCGCGGCGGTTGTCGGAGAGGAACGTCACCCGAGCGAACTGTCTTTGGATGGCCGGGTCTGCCCGACAGAAGCTTTCAGTCAGTTCGGCACCCAATTGGGGGCGATCCGGATTCCCCATGATCAGCGGCGCCATCTCGCGTGACCAGCCGAAATAGTTGCTGTCGAGTGAATCGAGCAGCTTCTCGATGTCTTCTTCGTGGAAGCCGCCGACATATCCGTCGTCGTCGATGTAGCGGGGTGACGGGCCGATCAACACAAGAGCGCCGATACGCCCCGGTGCGGCGGCCGCCGCCAGTATCCCGATCATCGAGCTCACAGAGTGGCCTACGAACACGGCGTCGCTCAGGTCCAGTTCCTCGCAGATCTCAGTGACGTCTCTGGCGTATCCCTCCAGGGTGCCGTAGCGGTCACCGTCGTAGGCATCCAAGTCCGACTTGCCCGCCCCTACGTAGTCGAACAACACGATGCGATATCGGTCCTCGAATGCGGGTACCACCAACCGCCACATGTTCTGGTCGCATCCGAAGCCATGCGCGAAGATCAGGGGTGGGCCGTGCTCGTTGCCGCGCAAGCTGACATTGTTCCGCGTCAGCACCGAAGTCACGAGACCAGTCTACGAACGGTGAAACGCCAATGTGAGCGAGGTTTGAAGCCATCTGCGTCCCCACACCGTCGTCGCCGTCGAGACGATCTCTTCGAAGCCTACCAGGTGATGGCCCCCGAAATCGGCCTATGAGGAATCGGCGCCGTACAGGCCCGTGCTGATGTAGCGAAGCCCGGAGTCGACAATGATGGTGACCACCGTGGCGCCGGGCCCCAGCCGTTGGGCGACGCGCAAGGCCGCCACCACGTTGGCCCCCGAAGATGACCCCGCGAATATCCCTTCCTCCCGCGCCAGGCGGCGGGCCATCACCCAGGCGTCTGCGGTGCTGACCGTTTCGATCTCGTGGACCGACTCGGGCTCCCACAGAGGCGGGATGAACCCGATCCCTATCCCCTCGATACGATGCGACCCCGTCGGCTGTCCCGAAAGCACCGCCGACTCCTCCGGCTCCACCGCCACGACTCGCACCCGCTCGTCG
>DATABS010000083.1:0-5839 GCA_036259475.1 Acidimicrobiia bacterium
GAGCCGCGGTCCGCCGGGGCTCCACGACACCCCTGCCGCCGGGTAAGAGGCAGGTAGATCGGCTTCCCTGCCATCCTCTAGGTGGTGAGATCGACCGCCGTCGCCGCTGCCTGCCTCATGGTCGTGGCCTGTGCGACCCAGTCGACCGCGCCCAGTTCGGCCACCTCCGATCCGACGACGACGTCGTCCTCTGCGACGTCGACCACGACCGTCACCGCCACTACGACGTCGACCACGACGACGACGTCGACGACCCGGCCGACGACGACCACCACGAGTCTGCCGCCCGGAGTCACTCCGCCGCCCGAGTGGCTGGGCAAGAGACCGTTGCCGCTCGATGAGGACGGTGACCCTCTTCCCGTCCCCACGCCGCCGGAGCTGTCCGACCGTCGTTTCGCCACGGTCGACCTCCTGCCGCCTCCGGACGACGGTGGCTTTCACTCGACCATCAGCGAAGTGCCTTCGGAGGTGGCGGCACGCTCCACCTGGCGGGAAGGCTGCCCCGTGGCGCTCGACGAGCTGTCTTATGTCACTGTCTCTTTTGTCGGTTTCGACCAGAAACCCCACACGGGCGAACTGTTGGTCAACGCCGGCGTCGCCGAGGACATCGTGGGTGTGTTCCACACCCTGTTCGAGAATGGCTTTCCGATCGAGATGGTCAACATCACCCGACCGGAAGATCTCGAGGCGGAACCGACGGGGGACGGCAATCCGACCACCGCTTTCGTCTGCCGGGCTGCCACCGGAGGCACCGGTTGGTCGGAGCATGCCTACGGGTTGGCGATCGACATCAATCCGTTCCACAACCCGTACCTGCGCGGGGAGACGGTCCTTCCGGAGTTGGCGGGCGATTACCTCGACCGGAGCCGCCGCCTACCGGGCATGATCACGGAAGGGGACGTGGTGACTCAGGCGTTCGACGAGATCGGCTGGGGCTGGGGCGGCCGATGGGCCACTCTCAAGGACTGGCAGCACTTTTCGCTACGGGGCCGTTGACCCAGAACCGACACCTCCGACCTGGATGCCGGTCATCTCTTCGAGGGCCTTGACCAGTGCGTGGTTGCCTTCCGAGCCGAGCCCCCGGTTTTGCAGCGCCCGGTAGAGCTGAAACACCAGGGCGGTCCCCGGCAGGGCGGCCCCCAGCTCGTCGGCCGCCTCGAGGACCAGCCGGAGATCCTTCTGTTGCAGATCGATCGTGAATCCGGGGCGCCAGTCGCGCCGGATCATCTGAGGCCCCCGATTGGAGAGCATCCACGAGCCGGCCGCCCCTCCTTCGACCGCAGCCACAGCCGATTCCAGGTCGATTCCGGCCGCCTGGGCGAGGAGCAACGCCTCCGAGGCCGCCAACTGGTTGACCACGACCAGGATCTGGTTGACGAGCTTGACGGTCTGACCGGCACCCACCTCTCCGACCCGGGTGATGGTGGAACCGAACGCCTCCATATAGGGACGGGCTCGGTCCACGGCGCCGGCGTCCCCGCCCACCATGATCGAGAGGGTGCCCCTCTCAGCTCCCTCCGAGCCTCCCGACACCGGGGCGTCCAGCCAGGCGGCGCCTCGCTCGGCTACGCGATCTGCCAGCCGCCGCGTCGTCGAAGGGCTGATGGTGGAGTGGTCGACGACGAGAGCGCCCCTCTCGAGTCCTTCCATGAGGCCGTCCTCACCTTCCACCACCTCGGCCACGTCGGGTGTGTCAGAGACGCATAGCATCACGATCGGACAGCGGGACGCCAGATCGGCGGGAGAGTCGGCGATGTCGACACCATCCACGGCATCCGCCTTTTCCCGCGTGCGGTTCCAGACGACGACCTCGTGATTTGCTGCCACGAGGTTGGCAACCATCCCCGAACCCATGATGCCCAATCCGATGAAGCCGACGCGTTCCATGGAGTGATCGTAGAGGCCCTCTCCAGGCGTCTCGTCCGGTCCCATCGGCCCCCGATCCCCTACTCTCATGGACATGACGACCTTGACGCGCCAGTTCACGACCCCCGGCGGAGTGGATCCCGATCCGAGTGAGAACCTGACCACCGCGCTGTGGCGCCACGAGAAGGACAATCCCAACGAGCCCATCCTGTCCTACCGCGGAGGGAACGGGTTCATCCCCGTCACCTACGCCGACATGGCAGAGCGGGTTCGCCGTCTCGCGGCAGGCTTCATGGCCCTGGGACTGGAACCCGGGACGCGGATCTGCCTGTTCTCGCCCACCCGGTACGAGTTCACCCTCCTCGACTACTCCATCTGGGCGGCAGGATGCGCCACCGTCACGATCTACGAGACGTCATCGGCTGAGCAGGCGCGGTGGATCATCACCGATTCGAGGGCGGCCGTGGTGGTTTGCGCCGACAAGGCCCTGCGTGGGGTGCTCGACGAGGCCCTGGATGGTGTCCAGGACCCACCGCGCATCTTCACCATCGACGAGGGAGGCCTGGACGAGCTGACCCGGATGGGCGAAGCAGTCAGCGACGAGGCCGTCCTGGACCGGGCGGCGAGCGTGTCACAGGACGACCTCGCCACGTTGGTGTACACCTCGGGGACCACCGGGATGCCCAAAGGATGTGAGCTCACCGTCCGCAATTTCGTGTGGACGGTGACACAGGCGACCGAGGTGCTGAGCAACGTCATCCGCCGTGGCGCCTCCACGCTCATGTTCCTGCCGCTGGCCCACAGCTTCGCCCGCATCGTCCAGGTCGGCTCGGTCGCCCGCGGCGCCCAGATCGCATTCTCGAGTGGCATTCCCAACCTGATGGAAGAGCTGCAGATCGTTCGACCCACCTGGCTGTTCTCGGTGCCGCGCGTTTTCGAGAAGGTCTTCAACGGGGCGTCTCAGAAGGCTCACGACGACGGCAAAGGCCGAATCTTCGACCTCGCCGCCAAGGTGGCGGGCGACTATTCCCGGCAAGCTCAAGATGGCCGGGTGAGTTTGAAGACCCGCCTCCTCCATGGGATCTTCGACCGGCTCGTGTACTCCAAGCTGCGGGACGCCCTGGGCGGGCGGGTCGAGTACGCCGTCAGCGGTGGCGCCGGGCTCGGCGAACGCCTGGGTCACTTCTTCAACGGCGTCGGCGTCACGGTCCTGGAGGGCTACGGTCTGACGGAGACCTCAGCCGGTACCTGCGTCAATCCTCCCGGGGCGGTGCGAATCGGCACCGTAGGCCAACCGGTACCGGGCGCTTCGGCAGCCATTGCGGACGACGGCGAGATACTCCTCAAGGGAGAGATGGTTTTCCGGGGCTACTGGAACAACCCGCAGGCGACGGCGGCGGCCTTCGATGACGCCGGCTGGTTCCAGACGGGAGACATCGGAACGATGGACCCCGACGGATATCTCAGCATCACCGGCCGGAAGAAGGAGATCATCGTCACGGCCGGCGGCAAGAACGTGGCGCCGGCCGTACTCGAGGATCGCCTCCGCGCCCACGCGCTGGTGAGCCAGACGATGGTGGTCGGCGACGACCGACCCTACATCGCCGCCCTCGTCACAATCGACGCCGAGGAATATCCCCGTTGGGCGGAGCGCCACGAGATCGACCTGCCTTTGGAGCAGGCCCTCGACCATCCGACGCTCGTGTCATCGATTCAGGAGGCGGTGGACCAAGCGAACCGGGCGGTCTCCAAGGCCGAGTCGATTCGCCGGTTCCGGATCCTTCCGATCGACTTCTCGATCGAGGGGGACGAGCTGACCCCGACACTCAAAGTCAAACGGCGGGTGGTGGCGGAGCGCTACGCCAAGGTGATCCAACAGCTCTACGACTGATGGCCTAAAAGCGTCGAGGCGAGTCGAGGGACTTATGAAATCGCGCTGAAGTGCCGATCCTTTGGGGGTGAAGTCGGACTCGAACCGAATCCGGATCTTGCTCTGGTCAGTGGCCGCCTCGGCGACGGTCGTCGCCGTGGTGCTTCTATTCGTCAACGTCACGACGGCTTCCCGCGTCGCCGCCAACGCCGAGGAACTGCACTGGGCCAACGCCACCCTCGGAACCGCCGCCCTCTCCCGGACGGCGGCAGCCCAGGCCTCCCTCTTCTCGGGCCTCCTCGAACACGGCTTCGCTTCGGAGGAGGCGGCGCACCTCGCCCGGAACGAGCTCGAGGAGACCACCTCGGCCCTGACCGAGCTGGCCGCGAGCGCCCAGGGGCCGACCGCGGCTTTGCTCAAGGATCTCGTCGGAGAGCTCAGGGCGGTTCCGGTCGACCCCGACGCGGTCGACGTTGTCTACCGCCAGACGGCGCAGCTGCTCGGCGACCGGATCGACACTCTCGAAGCTCGCATAGCCGACAGTGACCGCCTGGCCGACCGGATCTCGGGTGGGATCCGCCTCCTCGTCATCGTCATCCTGCCGGTGACCGCCATCCTGGTCTATCGCCGGCGCACCGCCGAGCAGCTACGAGCCGCCCGGGTCCAGCTCGAGGCCGAGCAGCAGATCAGCCGGTCCAAGGACCAGTTCGTGGCAGGCATGTCGCATGAGATCCGCACTCCGCTGACGGCCATCTGCGGTTTCGCCGAGTTGCTGGTGGAGTCGCCGGGAGATCGCGAGATCGCCCAGATCATCCACTCAGAGGCGACAGAGCTCAGCCGAATGGTGGATGACTTCATCGTCGCCTCGCGAATCGAAGGCGAAAGCCTCGAAGTGAAGCCGGAACCGACCGACTTGCTCGAGTTGGTGGAGTCGCTGGCCGAGCGCTTCCGGCGCCGCAACCTGCCGATCACGGTAGAGGGCGAGAAGGTGGCGGCCCTGTGCGATCCGGGCCGGACGGCTCAGATCCTCACCAACCTGGTGTCCAATGCCGTCCGCCATGGCGGACCCAACGTGACCGCCACCGTCCGCTCGAATCCGTCCGCCGTCTACTGCCACGTGTCCGACGAGGGGCCGGCCATGCCCGTCGAGGTGGCAGACCGGCTCTTCACCCGCTTCGTCTACGACGGAAGGGAGGCGCTCACCACCGGCAGTCTGGGACTGGGCACGTGGGTGGCACGCCGGCTCGCTCAGGCGATGGACGGAGAGATCAGCTACCACCGCCGCGGCCAGAGAACTGTGTTCACTCTCAGGCTTCCGACGGCGCCATCGGCCCTCGGAGCCGAGCGGCCGAAGGTCGCAGCCGCGATATGAGAGCCCGCCCGGCGGCTGTGGCTCTCCTGACGGGCATACTCTTGGGACTCGCCAGCGTCGCAATGGCCCTGACCGAATCGGTGGCCGACGACTTCTCGAGCGGGGGCTACTCCGGCTCGACCGGAACAGCGGACTGGGCTTCGAACTGGAGTGAGATCGGCGAGTCGGACGGTGCCGGGGCGGGCTCCGTTCGTGTCAAGGCGGACTCGGATTGCGCGACCGGCAAGTGCTTGGTCATCGAAAAGCTCGTGGGCGGCCTGCAGAACCTCGGTGCGGGGCGCACGGTGAGCCTCGCCGGGGCCACATCCGCCACCCTCTCCTACGATGTCGTGTTTCCGGGTGGCCTGTTGGTCGACGGGGTTATCCAGGTCAAGGCCTCGGTGGACGGGGGAGGCTGGATCTCACTTCGCAGTCACGAGGGCGGTACGGCGGATCGGTTCGCAGTCGCCCTTCCGCTGGGCGATGAGGTGACTATCAGCTTCGTGGCATCGAACCTCTCGTTGGCGACGTCCGCCGCCATCGACGACATCGAGATCGAGGTGAAACGGCCGGATCCGACCACGACCACGACCAGCACCACCACTACGGCGACGACCACCACAACGATCAAGACCACAACGAGCACAACGGCCGCGACTACTACCAGCACCTCGGCACCGACGACCACCACGACGGCCACCACCGTTCTCCGGCAAACTGAGCCGAGCCCCACCACAAGCACTACGACCGCG
>DATABS010000084.1:0-22792 GCA_036259475.1 Acidimicrobiia bacterium
TGGTCGATGCGGTCGGGGCGGGCCGCGATGAGTCACAAATGGTCTCCGTCTGAAAACTTAGTGCTAAATCCCGCCCTCAGGCGAGTAACGGTCTGTCTCATAAGGACTGCAGTTTCGGTGCGCAGATGACGCCTGGAACAGCGGCATCTGCGCGCCAGAGGCCAGGTCAGGGGAGCCAGGCGCTCCAGGTGTCCTCGTTCGCCTCGACCCACTCGGCCGCCACCTCCGCGGCGTCCCGCCCGTCGATCTCGACCGCCGGCAACATTCCCAGCTGATCCTCGCTCGTCATCGTGAAGTTGTTGAGGAAGGTCCACACGTCAGAGTCCTTCTCTTCCAGCATGGAGGAGGCGGCCTTGATCAGGACGTCCTCGGGATAGTCGCAGTCGATCTCTTCGGGGTCGGCGTAGCACTCCTCGCTGTACTCGGGGAGGGTCACGTTGACCAAGTCGTATTTGGCGACGGCCGCCGTCGGTGTCCACCAGTACATGAGGATGGGCTCCTCGTTGGCGAAGCGGGTGTCGAGTTCGGCCACCGTGGCCGGCTCGGAGCCGGAGAACACCACCTGGAAGGGAAGATCCAGGTTCTCGATGATCGCCTCGTCGTACTGGGAATAGGAGGGGTCGGTGCCCAGGAAGCGGCCCAGGTCACCGGTCTCGGCGGTGGCGAACATCTCCGCCACCTCGGGATCCTGATAGCCCTCCCAGGTCGCCAGCTCGGGGTTCTCGTCGACGACGTACGATGGCACCCACCATCCGATCTTGCCGACGGCTCCCAGTTCGCCGATGTTGGCGACCGATCCGTCGTCGAAGAACGCCTGCTCATCCTCCGTGATGCCTGACGGCCAGATCTCCAGGGCGGCGTCGAGAGTGCCGTCGGCCATGCCGGTGAACATGGTGTTCTCGTCGATGGACACGATCTCAACCGTGTTGCCCAGGTTCTCCTCGATGAGGATCTTCGCCACCTCGACGTTGAGGGCCGAGGCCGTCCAGGGGTTCACTGCCAGACTGATGGGGGGATTGTCCCCTCCGTCCCCGCCGTCGCCTCCGTCCCCACCCGAGGTGGCAACGGTGGTGTCGCCGCCGTCCGCGGCAGGCCCGGTGGTATCGACCGTCTCACCGCCGCCACAGGCGGCGACGAGGACGAGGGCGAGGAGGGCGGCGAGCGCCGTCCCGTTGAGTCGGAAATGACGATTCCTCATGATCCGGAGTCTTTCTGTCGGCTTCCCTTCCCTGAGCCTCGCTACATTACCGAGCAACGTCGTCCGGATTGCTATATATGTCAGAGATTTGTATCGAAGTTCTCGGCTGCTGGAAGGTCTTCGGTACACGCGACGTGAGCGGGGCGATGGCGCTGGCCGAATCCGGTCGCAGCCGCTCCGATATCCTGGACGAGACGGGCGCAACTGTCGCCGTCCGCGACGTGAGTTTCGCTGTCGAACGGGGTGAGACCTTCGTCGTCATGGGTCTGTCCGGGAGCGGCAAGTCGACGCTCGTTCGCTGCGTGGCTCGGCTCTCCGATCCCACCCGGGGCACCGTTCTGCTCGACGGGGAGGATCTCACCGCCATGGACGACGCCACCCTGCGCGAGGTGCGCCGTCGCAAGCTCTCCATGGTCTTTCAGCATTTCGGACTGTTTCCTCACCGCCGGGTGATCGACAACGTCGCCTACGGGCTGGAAGTGCAAGGCGTTTCGCGGACCGCCCGGCGCGAGCGAGCTCAGGAGATCCTCTCGATAGTCGGACTCGACGGGTGGGGCGGCCACTTCCCCCAGCAGCTCTCCGGTGGCATGCAACAACGGGTGGGTCTCGCCCGTGCCTTGGCGGTCGACCCGGAGGTGCTGTTCTTCGACGAGCCGTTCTCGGCTCTCGACCCTCTCATTCGCCGTGACATGCAGGACGAGTTGATCAGCCTCCAGGACACTCTCCAGCGGACGCTGGTCTTCATCACCCACGACTTCGCCGAGGCGATCAAGCTGGGCGACAGGATCGCCATCATGAAGGATGGCTCCTTCGACCAGGTAGGCACCGCCGCCGAACTGATCGCCCACCCGGCAACCGACTACGTCCGTGAGTTCACCAAGGACATCCCCAAGGCCAAGGTGGTGACGGCCGGCGCCATCGCCATCGGGCCGGTCCCGGAAGGCAACGGGCGCACGGTGGCAGCGGGCGACACCGTGGAGATGATTCTTCCCGCCCTCCTCGATGATCCTTCGCCGATCAGCGTCATGGGCGACGACGGCCGCGTACTGGGCTGCGTCGACCGCGAGGCGGTCATCAAGCTCTTCGCCTCATGACGACGACCACGGCCCGCCTCGGGATCGCGTTCGGGGCGGATCGTCTTCGACGGGCGCTTCCCTTGGTTCTGCTGGTGGCAGGCGTGGGACTCCTGCAAATGGCGAGCTTCGGAGACAGCTTTCCTCGCACCTGGGACACCTTGATCTCAGACCCGATCGAGGCACTCCAGGACTGGGCCCGCAGCAATCGGCGGATCCATCCTCTCTTCACCGGCTTCTTCACCCCCCTGAGCAATGCGGTCGGCGGAGCCCTCACCGCCGTTGCCGACTTTCTCAAATGGCTGCCCTGGTACATCATTCCGGCGACCGCCTTCCTCGTCGTTGCCCGAACCCGTGCCTACGGGAAGGCAACCGTGGCGCTCGTTGCTGCCCTATACCCGGGTCTCGTCGGGTTGTGGGAGGTGACGATGGAGACCCTAGCCCTGATGGCGATCGCCGTGGCGATCTGTCTTCTCGTCGGCATCCCGCTCGGGGTGGCAGCCGCGTTCTCCGCCCGGCTCAACAACGCCCTCCGGCCCGTGCTCGACGCAATGCAGACCGTGCCGGCCCCAATCTATTTCATCCCCATGGTGCTCTTCCTCGGGATCGGGAAGGTCCCCGCCACCATCGCCACTGTGATCTATGCCATGCCACCGATCGTGCGGCTCACCGCTCTCGGGATAAAAGGGGTCGACGAACAGGCGGTGGAGGCTTCGAGGGTCTTCGGCTCCACCTCCCGTCAAACGTTGTTCAAGGTCCAGGTGCCGCTCGCCATGCCCACGATCATGACCGGCATCAACCAGACGATCATGATGGCTCTCGGGATCGTCGTCCTCGCCACCCTGCTCGGTGCCGGCGGCCTCGGCCAGGAAGTCATGGACGCCCTCCAGCAGCGTCGCACCGGGCGGGGGCTGGCGGCCGGGTTGGCGATCGTGGCGGTGGCGATGGTCCTCGATCGCATGGGCGGCAGCCTGGCCGATCCGGACCGCACCCGTCACTTCTCGTTGCGCACCATTTCGATCGGAGCCGGAGCCCTGATTGCCGCCGCATTGCTGGGCCGGCTGGTCGGATGGGTCGGTTTCCCGGGTGCGTCCGGCGTGGAGGTCCTCGATCCAGTGGACCGGGTAGTGGTGTGGGCCCGTGACAACCTCTCGTTTCTCACCCGCCCCTTCAACGACTTCATGGTGGCCGACGTCCTCATCCCGGCCCGAAACATCCTCACGGAGGCGATCGGCTGGCCTGTGCTGGTCTTTGTCACGGCCTGGCTGTGCTGGCGGCTCAAGGGTTGGAAGCTGGCGACCGTGGCGGCTGCCCTTCTCTTGTTGGTGGGGCTGATCGGGATGTGGGAGCTCACCATCGAGACCCTCACCCATGTGGTCGTCGGAGTGGTCCTCTCGGTGCTCATCGCCGTTCCCGTCGGCGTCTGGGCGGGCCGCAACCGCCGCATCGAGGCGGCCATCGCCCCGGTCCTGGACGCTCTCCAGACGATCCCTTCGTTCGTCTACATCATCCCGGTGGTCATGCTCTTCACAATCGGACCGGTGCCGGGAATCATTGCATCGGTCCTCTACGCCATCGTTCCGGGCATCCGCATCACCGCCCTGGGGGTGCGCCAGGTGCCGACCGAGACCCTCGAGGCGTCGGAGGCATACGGCGCCACCGGCCGCCAGACCCTGTTCGGGGTGCGGCTGCCGCTGGCTGCCCCCACCATCATGGCGGGCGTCAATCAGGTGATCATGATGGTGCTGGCGATGATCATCATCGCCGGCCTCGTCGGCGGCGGCGCCCTCGGTTTCGAGACGGTGCGGGCCGTGACGCGGACTAATACGGGCCTCGGCTCCGAGGTGGCGATCGCGGTGGTGACGATGGCGATCATCCTCGATCGGCTCACGCAGGCGTGGGCGGAGCGTCTGCGGCCCCCGGCAGCATGAGTCGGAAGTCGGAAGTCGGAAGTCGGAAGTCCAAGGAGATGGACGTCCGACTTTTCATACATGGCGAGGAAGTCGACGCCACCTCTGGGGAGACCTTCGCCTCGATCAATCCCGCCACTGGCGAAGCCATCGCCATCGTCGGCCAGGCGTCGGTAGGGGACGTCGATCGGGCGGTCGCATCGGCGGGCGAGGGTTTCGGCGAGTGGTCGGCCCTGACCGGAGCCGAACGGGGACGCATCCTCAATCGGGCGGCGGCCATCCTTCGGGATGGGAATGACGAGCTGGCCCGCCTGGAGGTGCTCGACACGGGCAAGCCGATTGCTGAAGCTCTGGAGGTCGACGTCGCCAGCGGAGCCGACTGCCTGGAATATTTCGCCGGCGCCGCCGCCACGATCCACGGCGACCACTACGATCTCGGGGCGAACTTCCCATATACCCGCCGTGACACCGAGCGGCTCCCGCCGGGTATAAGCGAAGTTCGCCCCGAGGTCGTAGTGGTCGCCGTGGATCGTGGCGGCGGCGCCGGCGAAATACTCCAGGCAGTCGGCTCCGCCGCCACGATCCACGGCGACCACTACGATCTCGGGGCGAACTTCGCATATACCCGCCGGGAGCCGCTCGGTGTCACGGCGGGGATCGGTGCGTGGAACTATCCCCTCCAAATCGCTTGCTGGAAGTCGGCTCCCGCCCTGGCTTGCGGTAACTCGATGGTGTTCAAGCCGGCCGAACTCACCCCGCTCACGGCGTTGGAGCTCGCCCGCATCTACCTGGAGGCCGGGGTGCCGCCGGGAGTGTTCAACGTCGTCCAGGGCGACGCCCGAGTCGGCCGGGCTCTCGTCGCCCACCCCGATGTGGCCAAGGTGTCGCTCACCGGCGAGGTAGGCACCGGCAAGGCGGTGATGGCGGCGGCCGCCTCGACCCTGAAGGCGGTCACGCTGGAGCTGGGAGGCAAGTCGCCGCTGATCGTCTTCGACGATGCCGACCTGGACAACGCCGTCTCGGGGGCGCTGCTCGGCAACTTCTACACCCAGGGGGAGATCTGCTCCAACGGCACCCGGGTCTATGTCCACCGCTCGGTGTACGAACCGTTTCTCGAGCGCCTTTCCACTCGGGTCGAGAAGATGCGGATCGGTGACCCACTCGACCCCGCCACCGACGTAGGCGCCCTCATCTCGGCCGAGCACCTCGCCAAGGTGCTCGGCTACATCGAGGCCGGCAGGTCCGCCGGCGCCCGGCTCGTCGCCGGAGGCGGGCCACCCTCCGATCCTGCGCTCGGAGGCGGGTTCTTCGTCGAGCCAACGGTCTTCGCCGACTGCACGGACGACATGGCCATCGTCGCCGAGGAGATCTTCGGGCCGGTGATGGCAGTCCTTGCCTTCGACGGGGAGGACGAGGTGGTGAGGCGAGCCAACCACACCCCCTACGGACTGGCCGCCGGGATCTTCACCCGCGACATCTCCCGGGCCCACCGGGTGGCGGCAGCCCTCCAGGCCGGCACCATCTGGATCAACACCTACAACATCACACCGATCGAGATGCCGTTTGGGGGCTACAAGCAGTCGGGTATCGGACGGGAGAACTCCCTCGCCGCCATCGATCACTACACCCAGATCAAGGCGGTTTATGTCGAGACGGGTGACGTCGACGCGCCGTACTGATGGCGGGTTACGACTACGTCATCGTCGGCGGCGGCTCGGCCGGTTCTGCCCTCGCCAACCGCCTATCCGCCGACCCGTCCAATCGGGTCCTGGTCCTGGAGGCGGGACGCAAGGACTGGCGTTGGGACGTATTCATCCACATGCCCGCGGCACTCGCCTTCCCCATCGGGTCGCGCTTCTACGACTGGGAGTACGAGTCTGAGCCCGAGCCGCACATGGGCGGACGCCGGGTGTATCACGCCCGCGGCAAGGTGCTCGGCGGTTCCTCGTCGATCAACGGCATGATCTTCCAACGGGGCAATCCCATGGACTATGAACGCTGGGCGGCCGACGCCGGGATGAAGACATGGGACTACGCCCACTGCCTGCCCTACTTCAAGAAGATGGAGACGTGCCTCGCCGGCGCCGACGAGTTCCGCGGCGGCGAAGGGCCCCTCGTGCTGGAGCGAGGACCGGCCACCAATCCGCTGTTCGGGGCATTCTTCCAGGCGGCGCAGGAGGCCGGCTACTCATTGACCGACGACGTCAACGGTTACCGCCAGGAAGGCTTCGCCCCGTTCGACCGCAACATACATCGGGGGAGACGGCTCAGCGCCGCCCGGGCCTATCTCCATCCCGTCCTCGATCGTCCCAACCTCGACCTGGTCAGCCGCGCCCTGGTCACCCGGATCATCACAGCCGGAAGCCGTGCCACGGGGGTGGAGTACGTCATCGGCGGTTCGCCCAAGAGAGTCACCGCCGGCGACGTGATCTTGTGTGGAGGAGCGTTCAACTCCCCCCAACTCCTCCAGTTGTCCGGTATCGGGGACGCCGGGCATCTGCGGTCTGTCGGCATCGACCCGATCCATCACCTTCCCGGAGTCGGAGCGAACCTCCAGGACCATCTCGAGGTCTACATCCAGCATCGCTCGCTCCAGCCGGTCTCGGTGGCGCCCTATCTGGCCTGGTGGCGACGTCCGATCGTGGGGCTGCAGTGGCTCTTCCGCCGCGGGCCGGGGGCCACCAACCACTTCGAAGGAGGCGGCTTCGCCCGCAGTAACGACGATGCCGCCTACCCGAACCTCATGTTTCACTTCCTGCCCATCGCCATCCGCTACGACGGGTCGAAGCCCTCGGGTGGCCACGGTTACCAGGTCCACGTCGGTCCCATGTACTCGGATGCCCGCGGCTCGGTCATGATCCGGTCGCCCGATCCGAGCCAGCACCCCGCCATCCGGTTCAACTATCTCTCCACCCACCAGGACCGGCGGGAGTGGGTAGAGGCGATCGAGGTAGCCCGTAACATCCTCGGCCAGCCTGCCTTCAAACCCTACGACGGCGGCGAGATCTCGCCCGGACCGAGAGTCGCCACGCCCCAGCAGATTCTCGACTGGGTCGCCCGCGACGGCGAGACCGCCCTGCACCCGTCCTGCACCTGCCGAATGGGCATCGATGAGATGTCCGTTGTCGACCCCCTGACGATGAAGGTCCATGGGATGGAAGGCCTGCGAGTGGTAGACGCCTCCGCCATGCCTTATGTCACCAACGGCAACATCTACGCGCCCGTGATGATGCTGGCGGAGAAGGCGGCCGACCTGATCCTGGGCCGCCAGCCGCTGCCGCCGCTCGACGTGGAGTGGTACCGGGCCTCCTGACGATTTCCAGGCGCGAAAACGGGAAAGGGGCCGCCTCCGGTACCCTGGAGGTCGCTCATGCCCCGTATCCGCGCCGAGACCATCGCCCAGCACAAAGCGCTCACCCGCCGCCAGATTCTCGAGGCGGCTCAAGAGTTGATCGCCGAGGTGGGGTCGGCCGAGATATCGCTCGGGGAGATCGCAGGGGCGGTCGGGATCGGCCGCACCACCCTCTACGAGTACTTCAGCGACCGGGACGACGTCATCGCCTCCCTCGTCGAGGAGGAGCTGCCCGACGTGGTGGCCGGCCTCCTTGCAGGCGTCCCCGCCGGCCTGGGGGCACCGGCGCACCTGGCCGAGGTGGCGGAACGCACGGTCCGCTTCGTGGCGACGGATCCTGTGCTCGGCCTGATCCTCCACCGCGAGGTGGGGCGGTTGACGGCTACGGCCCAGCAGCGGATCCGGGCGGCTCACGCCGACCTCGTGAGCGAGGTGGCGTCGATCTACGCCACCGGTGTCGAAGACGGCTCCCTGCGGCCCATACCGCCGGACCTGGCCGGGAGGTTCATCCAGGACACGATGATGTCCTCGGCTCGGGCGGTGATCGCCGCCCCGGAACCGGAACGGCGCCTCCCGGAGATCCTCACCGCCATGAGGACATTCCTTCTCCACGGCCTCGCTAACTCTTGAACCATCCGACGTAATCGGCCGGGATGGGCGAAAATGAGGTCGATGGGACGGCTGGACGGGCCGATACACAAGGACACCATGAGCTCAGACCGTTACCTCAACCGAGAGCTCTCCTGGCTCGACTTCAACGAGCGGGTCCTGGCACTCGCCCGCCGCTCCTCCCTGCCGCTTCTGGGACGGGTGAAATTCCTCTCGATCTGGGCCGCCAACCTCGACGAGTTCTTCCAGGTGCGGGTGGCTGGTCTCAAAGAGCAGATCGCCCAGGGAGTGCGGGTATCGCCGCCCGACGGCCTTTTGCCAACGGAGCAGCTGGCGGAGATACGGCGCATCGTCTCCGATCAGTACGCCGAAGTGTCCAAGCTGTTCCTCACCGATCTCGCTCCGGCGCTCGCCGAGGCCGGCATCGTCTTCAGCGACTACTCCTCGCTCAACACCGAAGACCGGGCGTACCTGGATGAGCAGTTCCGCGAGCGGGTCTATCCGGTGGTGACTCCACTGGCGGTCGACCCGGCCCATCCATTCCCCTATATCTCCAACCTGTCGCTCAACCTGGCGATCTTCGTCCGCAATCCCGAGACGGGCCTCACCCGATTCGCCCGCATCAAGGTCCCTCCCATCCTCCCCCGTTTCGTGGTCCTGCCCGACGGTGAACGGTTCGTGCCCCTCGAGGAGGTGATTGCCTCACATCTCGAGAGCCTGTTCCCCGGGATGGAGATCCTGGGCCACCACGTCTTCCGGGTGACCCGCAACGCCGACATCGAGATCGAAGAGGAGGAAGGCGGCGATCTCCTCCTCACGATGGAGTCGAAGCTCACCCGCCGCCGCTTCGGGCACGTCGTCCGACTCGAGATCCATCCCGATATGCCGCCCGACGTCCTGGAGTTGATCCTGCGGGAGATGCGGGCGGACAAGGCCGACGTATACCCGATGGAGGGTCCCATCGATCTCGCCGGGCTGAGCGGCATCGCCGCTCTCGACCGTCCCGAGCTCGACTACGACACGTGGCACTGGCTCACGCCCACCCGCCTCCAGCCGGTGGAAGGGGAGCCGCCCGACCTCTTCGACGTCATCCGTCAGGGTGACCTCCTCGTCCACCATCCCTACGAGTCTTTCACCTCTTCCGTAGAGACCTTTCTCGAGCAGGCCGCCCGCGACCCGGAGGTACTGGCCATCAAACTGGCGCTCTACCGCACGTCGCGAGACAGTCCCATCATGCGTTCCCTCATCGAGGCCGCCGAGTCGGGCAAGCAGGTGGTGGCGCTGGTCGAGCTGAAGGCCCGCTTCGACGAGGAGCGCAACATCGAGTGGGCTCAGCGCCTGGAGGATGCCGGAGTGCATGTCATGTACGGGGTCGTCGGCTTGAAGACCCACTCGAAGATCGCCCTGGTCGTCCGGGACGAGGGGGCCTCGATCGGGCGATACGCCCATCTGGGAAGCGGTAACTACAACGACACCACCGCCCGTCTCTACGAGGATCTCGGGCTGTTCACCGCCGACCCTGCGATCGGCGCCGACCTGTCCGACCTGTTCAACTTCCTCACCGGCTACTCGCGTCAGACGCGGTACCGAGCCCTCAGCGTCTCGCCGGAAGGGATCCGGCGGCGCATGCTGGAACTGATCCGGCATGAGGCCCAACAGGACGACGGGCACATCACCATGAAGATGAACGCCCTGGTGGACGCCGGCATGATCGACGCCCTTTACGACGCATCCCGGGCCGGAACCCGGATCGACCTGATCGTGCGGGGCATCTGCTGCCTCCGCCCCGGGGTGCCCGGCCTGTCCGACAACATCCGGGTCCGGTCGATCGTCGGGCGCTATCTCGAGCATTCCCGGATCTACCGCTTCGGCGCCCGCGGACGGGAGCGCACCTACTACATAGGCTCCGCCGATCTCATGCCACGGAACCTCGACCGTCGGGTGGAGGCGCTCGCCCCGGTGGTCGATTCCACATCCCAGTTCCGGATCGACGAAGTCCTCGAGGTCCTCCTGGCCGACGACGAGCTCGCCTGGGAGCTGAAGGCCGACGGCACCTGGCATCGGGTTGCCGGGGTGCATGGCATCAACGCCCATGAGGCGCTCCAGGAACTGGCGGTCGCCCGCTCCAAGGTCGGCTGAGGCCGGCGCCGGCCTCCCGGCGCGCAGGTAAATTCCAAGGGTGGCTATCCGCCCTGCTGCTTCCGGTCGCCTCGCTGCCTTCCGAAGGGTGGCGGCGGATTCCAGGATGCGCAGGGCACTCCTCGCCTACTTCACTTTCAGCTCCGTCGAGTGGGCGGTGTGGATCGTCGTCCTCGTCTACGCCCGCGGTCAGGGCAACGCCGGCACGGTGGGATTGGTAGCGGTCGTGCAACTGGTGCCAGCCGCGCTCGCCGCTCCCGGATTGTCCAGCCTCGTCGACCGTCTGCCCCGGGCGGCCGCTCCTCTCATCGCCTACAGCGTCCTGACGGTCGCCCTCGCCGCCACTGCCGCCGCGATGATGGCGGGGGCTCCTTTCGTGGTCGTCGTGGCGCTGGCCGTCGTGACCAATGTCGTCATCGGGCTGTGCCGTCCCGCTCACCACAGCCTCACCCCGTGTCTCGCCTCCGGGCCGGCGGAACTGCTCGCGGCGAACGTGGTCGCCACCGGGTCAGAGGGGCTGGGTCTCTTCGTCGGGCCGGCTCTGGTGGGTTTCGTGATGGCAGTGTCTTCGCCGGCGTACGCGTTGGCGATGTGCGTCGTGCTCATGTTGGGAGCGGCGCTGTTGACGGTCGGGTTGGCGGCGCTGCGGATCCGAATCGAGGCGGAAGGATCCGCCATCGACCACGGAACCCGCGCCGGTCTCCGGGCGATGGCGGAGGCGCCCACCTCCCGGGTACCCGTGTTCATCGGTGGAGTGCAGGGGTTCCTCGAGGGTGCTGTTGATGTGCTGGTCGTCCTGCTCGCCCTCGACGTCCTCGGCCTGGGCGACGGCGGGGCAGGCTATCTCAACGCCGTCATGGGTGTCGGTGCCATCGTCGGGGGCGTGGCCGCGTCGAGCCTCGTCGGACGGCGCCGCCTGGCTCCGCCTCTCGCCGTCAGCGGCTTCCTGACCGGGGGCGCCATGATCCTGATCGCGGTGGTTCCCCCGCCGGCCCTCTACCTGGCCGTCATCGGGTTGGGATACAGCCTCACCGCGGTGACGACCCGAACGATGCTCCAGCGCCTCAGTCCCATGGCGGCCATGGGACGCATGTTCGGTCTCCTCGAGGGCAGTGCACTGATCGGACTGGCGCTCGGCGCCTTGGCGGCCCCACTCCTGTCAGGTCGGCTGGGAGTGAGACCGGCCTTCGCCGTCGTTGGCGTGGTGCTGCCGGTGGCCCTGGTCCTCTTACGGCGACGACTCTACGAAGCGGATGCGTCCGGTTCGGTACCACGCGAGATCGTACGGATATTGCAGAGGGTCGACGTCGTATCAGGCCTACCTCCTGAAGCCCTCGAGGCGCTCGCCCGCGGCGCCACGACCGCCGAAGCGGCGGCAGGGGAGGTCATCGTCCGGGAAGGCGAGGCAGGCCACGAGATGTATGTCGTGGAATCGGGATCAGTTGAGGTCGATCGTCAGAAGCGCGTCGTCGCGACGCTCGGTGCGGGAGACATATTCGGTGAGATCGCCCTTCTCGGCGAGGTCCCCCGCATCGCCTCGGTCACCGCCCTTGAACCCACGACGCTGCTCGTGATCGATCGAGCCGCGTTTCTGTCGGCTCTCGCCACCGATGACGGCGCCCGCTCGGCCGTCGAAGCAATCGCGGCTTCCCGTCGTTCTCGCACCATGGGTGAACCGACGTAGCCGGTTTGTCGTACCGTTGAGGGCATGAAGGGGATCCTCGCCTGCGTCCTCGCCTTGGGGCTGGTCGCCTGCACCGACTCGGCAGACCCGCCGACGCCGACGTCGGACCCATCCAGCATGACCGTCGTCACCCCGCCGCCTCCAGCGTCGATCTCGACGTCGACGTCGCCGTCCACGACGTCGAGCGCAGCTTCCCCATCCTCGACTGCCTCCCCGCCTGAGTCGACGACCACCACACTCCCGCCGATCGGAGACGTGGAGGAGTTCCCGATCCCGGGCAACCGGCCGCATGACGTCGCCGTCGCGCCCGACGGCACCGTCTGGTACACGGCACAACGCTCCGGCAGCCTCGACCGGCTCGACCCGGTGACCGGCGAGGTGACCCAGGTTCCGCTGGGCGGCGGGTCCGCTCCCCACGGCGTCATCACCGGACCCGACGGCGCCGCCTGGGTGACCGACCAGGGACTCAACGCCCTCGTGCGAGTCGATCATGAGAGCCTCGCCGTAGAGGTCTTCCCGGCCGACGTGGATGTCTCCATGCATACTGCGGCCTTCGCGCCCAGTGGGACGCTCTGGTTCACCGGCCAGCAGGGCTATGTCGGTCACTTCGATCCTGACAGTCAGTCGATGGAACTGTTCGAGACAGGTGGCGGCGGACCATACGGCATCACGGTCACACCGGTCGGGGACGTCTACTTCGCCGCGCTGGCGGGCAGCTACATCGGGCGGGTCGACCCTGAGCGCGGCGAGATCACCCGCCTCGACCCACCCACGGCCGACCAGGGCGCCCGGCGGGTGTGGACGGACTCGGCCGGGCGAATCTGGGTGAGCTATTGGAACACCGGGCATCTGGCTCTGTACGAACCCGAGGCGGCGACATGGACCGAGTGGCGGCTTCCCGGTGAGAATCCCCAGGCCTACGCCGTGTACGTCGACCAGACCGACCGGCCGTGGGTCAGCGATTTCGGTGGCGATCACGCCCTCCTTCGCTTCGACCCCGCCACCGAGACCTTCGAGTCGGTCCCGCTTCCCACTCCGGGCGGCGAGGTGCGCCAGATCCTCGGCCGCCCAGGTGAGGTGTGGGGCGCCGAGTCGGCCGCAGACGCCCTGATCGTCGTCCCCTACGGCGGCTGACCCCCCGTTTACCCGGCGACCAGAGGGCGGTAAAGCGGGTCCCGTAGCTTGGCGGGCATGAAACGACTGTTGATGACAGGACTACTTCTGCTCGTGGCCGCTTGTGGCAGTGACGACGGAACCGGTGTCACGACCACTGCCCCTGCGCCCGACGAATCGAACACGACCGCCTCGTCCAACGGCGGCTTCCCCGAGGTCGACCCGTTCGACGTCGAAGGTGACATCGTCACCGCCGGCAGTTCCACCGTCTTCCCGCTGAGCGAGGCGGTAGCCACCCTCTTCGAGGACGAGGGCTATGGAGGCCAGATCACGATCGACTCGATCGGCTCCGGCGCCGGGTTGGAGCGCTTCTGCGTGGCCGGCGAGAGCGACATCGCCAACGCCTCCCGGGCAATCAACGAAGAAGAGATCGCCCAGTGCAACGAGATCGGCCGCGATCCGATCGAGCTCCGGATAGGGACCGACGCCCTGGCCGTCACCGTCAGCTCCAGCAACTACTTCGTCGACGACCTCACACTGGAGGAGCTGGCAGTCGCCTTCTCCGGCGCCGAGACGTGGGATCAGGTCAACCCCGAGTTTCCTGCCCACCCGGTCCAGCTCTTCAGCCCCGGGACCGACTCGGGCACCTTCGACTTCTTCGTCGAGGCGGTGCTCGACGAGGACCCCCAACCCCTGCTCGACGCCGACCCCCAGCTCTCTGAGGACGACTCGGTGCTCGTCCAGGGCGTTTCCGGTGACGGCTGCACCGAAGGGGACGAGTCGACGCCCTGTGCCATCGGCTATTTCGGGTACGCCTACTACACCGAGAACCAGGACGTCCTCCGGGCGGTAGACGTAGAAGGCGTCGAACCCAATGAGGAGTCGGTTCTGGGCGACTACCCCCTGGCCCGGCCGCTCTTCCTCTACAGCGACGCCGGAATCATGAACGACAAGCCCCAGGTCGCTCAGTTCATCGCCTTCTATCTGAACCGGGTGGACGAGGTCATCGCCGCCGTCGGCTATTTCCCTGCTCCAGAAGACATCATCGAGGAGTCGAAGCGGGACGTCCTCGCGGCAGCCGGAGACGTCCTCCGGTGACAACCGCTTTTGTGTCCCGCCGCCGTCGCCCCGGAGAGGCGGTGATCAAGGCGCTGCTCTTCCTATGCGGCGCCCTGTCTATCGCGACGACGATCGGCATCGTCTTCGTGCTCGGCCGGGAAGCCTGGCTGTTCTTCGGCTCTTCCGAGGTGGGATTCGCCGACTTCTTCGGTAGCACCCGCTGGCAGCCCCAGACGAGGGACTTCGGCATCTGGGCTCTGGTGCTGGGCACCGTGATCACATCGGTCATCGCCATGATCGTCGCCATCCCCCTCGGCCTCGCCTCCGCCATCTACCTGTCGGAGTACGCGTCGGAACGGATCCGCGGGGTCTTCAAGCCAGTTCTCGAGGTCCTGGCCGGGATACCGACGGTGGTCTACGGCTACTTCGCCCTCACCTTCATGACCCCTCTCCTCCGCTCCCTCCTCGGAGTGGACACAGTCGAGATCTTCAACGACGCCTCAGCCGGGATCGTGGTGGGGATCCTCGTCACCCCTTTGATCTCCTCACTCGCCGAAGACGCCCTCCATGCTGTCCCGGCTTCGCTCCGGGAGGCGGCCTACGGCCTGGGCGCCACCAAGCTCGAGGTGGCCACCCGCATCGTGGTTCCCGCCGCCCTCTCCGGTATCGCCGCTGCCGTCGTCGTGGCGGTCTCCCGGGCCGTCGGCGAGACGATGGTCGTAGCGATCGCGGCCGGCGCCTCCCCCAAGAACTTCAGGCTGGGCGAGGACTCCTTGTTCGGCTACCTCCTCAACCCCTTCGTCGCCGGCGAGACGATGACCGGTCACATCGCTCGCATCTCGGGAGGCGACCTCTCGTACAACTCGATCGACTACAACTCGATCTTCGCCATCGGCCTCACCCTGTTCGTGATCACCCTTCTGTTGAACGTGATCAGCCGTCGCATCGTCGAGCGGTTCCGGGAGGTCTACGAATGAGCCTCAGCGCTCGCGAGCGATCGACGATCGACCTCGACCGCTATTCGGACTACCTCAACGGCCGCCAACGCCGCGCCCGCATCAGCCACGCCATCTTCCTGGCGATTCTGGTAGTGGCGGTGGCCGCCCTCGCCACCCTCCTCTACACGGTGATCAACGACTCGTTTGGGCTCACTGCCGTCGTCAACGAGACCGACCCCGAAGTGGTCATCGAGGAGGCGGGCTACGACCCCGCCACCGTCACTTTCACGGATCTCAGTCGAGTCCAGCTGGTGGATGTGCTGGCGGGAGGCATCACGCGCAACGTCGGCCGCCGCCTGGAGAGGGAGCAGCGGTTCTTCGAGGATCGGCTGGTGTTCGAAGGACCGGCGGAATGGGACGCCATCTGCGCGGCAGAGGAGCCGCCAACGGGCTGTAACGCTCCGGCCCGAGACCGGGGTTCGATCATCGCGCTGGTCGAGGAGCGCCTCGTGCAGCCCACAGTGGTGGCTACCTACGATCTCGTCCCGTCCCTACTCGAGCGGGAGGCGATCGTGGCGGAGATAGCCGCCAACCATCCCGATGCCCGCGTCGAGTTCCGGTCCTGGCTGTCGGCCGGATTCGTCACGAAGCCGCAGAGCGCCAACCCCCAGGTCGCCGGCGTGCGCACCGCCCTACTCGGGTCGCTGTGGGTCATCGGCGTGACGATCGTCTTCTCGGTCCCGGTGGGCATAGGCGCCGCCATCTACCTGGAGGAGTTCGCGCCGCGAAACCGCATCAGCCGATTCATCCAGACCAACATCAACAACCTGGCGGGTGTGCCCTCGATCATCTACGGGATGCTGGGCCTGGCCGTCCTGGTACGCGGCCTCGGACCGATCATGTCCGGCGACTCGGGCAGCGGACGCACCGTTCTCGCCGCCGGTCTGACGCTCGGGCTGTTGATCCTCCCGATAATCATCATCGCCTCCCAGGAGGCCATCCGGGCGGTGCCCAACTCCCTGCGCCAAGCTGGCCTCGCCCTGGGTGCCACCCGCTGGCAAACCGTTCGCAGCCACATCCTGCCGGCGGCGTTCCCAGGAGTGATGACGGGGACCATCCTGGCGGTGGCGCGGGCCGTGGGCGAGACGGCGCCTCTGATCGTGGTAGGGGCGTCGACGTTCATCACTACCGACCCCACCAGCATCTTCTCCAAGTTCACCGCCCTTCCGATCCAGATCTACCAGTGGACCTCCCGGCCGCAGGACGAGTTCCGCAACATCGCCGCTGCCGCCATCCTGGTGTTGTTGGTTCTGTTGTTGACCCTCAACGGAGCCGCCGTGATACTTCGCAACCGATACTCGAGGAAGGCATGATGCTCAGCCGCTCCGAACTCCCGGAGGCCAAGACCGAGACTGCTGCCCCACCCTCGCCCGGCCCCACATTGGCCGAGCCGGTCATTTCCACCGAGAACCTCAACGTCTATTACGGCGACTTCAGGGCCGTGAGAGATGTCAACCTCGACTTCGCCCAGCACGAGATCACCGCCCTCATCGGCCCCTCGGGGTGTGGCAAGTCGACCGTCCTCCGCGCCCTCAACCGGATGAACGATCTCATCCCCGGCGCGCGGGTTGACGGGTCGGTGACGTTCCACGGCACGGATATCTACGCCGACGGCGTCGACCCGGTGGAGATTCGGCGGCGTATCGGCATGGTGTTCCAGAAGCCCAATCCCTTTCCCAAGTCGATCTACGACAACGTCGCCTGGGGAGCCAAGATCAACGGCTTCCGGGGGTCGAAGTCGGATCTCGACGACCTCGTCGAGCGGACGCTGCGCCAGGCTGCCTTGTGGGACGAGGTCAAGGACAAGCTGGGCGAGTCCGGGTATTCCCTCTCCGGCGGCCAGCAGCAGCGGTTGTGCATTGCCCGCGCGCTGGCGCCCAGCCCGGATGTGATCCTGATGGACGAGCCCGCCTCGGCTCTCGACCCCATAGCCACGCTGCGGATCGAGGAGCTGATGCTCACCTTGAAAGAGGACTACACGATCATCATCGTGACCCACAACATGCAGCAGGCGGGTCGGGTGTCGGACCGGACCGCCTTCTTTTCGGTCAACGTCAACGAGGATGGGCAGCGCACCGGGCGGCTGGTGGAATTCGACCACACCGACCGCCTCTTCACGTCTCCGACCGAGAAGGAGACGGAGGACTACATCACCGGGAGGTTTGGCTGATGGCCGAGATCCGCTCCGCCTTCCATCAGGAGATCGACGACCTGGAACGCACCCTGCTCGGCGTGGCAGATCGGGCCGAGCAGATGGTCAGCCTCGCCATCGAGGCTTTCACCAACGATCGCCTGGAACTCGCCGAGGACGTGATCGCCCAGGACGATGAGATCGACCGCATCTATCTCGACGTCCACAACCGATGGATGAACCTGATGGCGCGTCAGCAGCCCCTCGCCACGGATCTGCGGCAAATGTCCATGCTGTTGCACATGAACACCACGCTGGAGCGGATGGGCGACCAGTGTGTGAACATCGCCAAGATGGCTCGCGCCACCGAGGATCTGCCCCGGGTCGACACGATCGTGGATCGGCTGCGGGAGATGACCGACCTGGTACGAGCCATGATCCGGACCGGCATCGAGGCAGTCATACGCCGGGATGCCGACGAGGCGCGTCTCCTGCCGGCAATGGACGAACCGGTCGACCGTCTCAACCGGGACATGTACCAGGAGGTGGTGAGGACCGGCTCCGATCCTCAACGTCTCGAATGGGCAACCAAGGCGATGATGGTCTCCCGGGCCCTGGAGCGGATAGGCGACCAGGTGGTAGACATCGGCGAGCAGCTCGCCTTTCTCCTCACGGGCGAGATGGCCGAGTTCGACGAGATCGGGCTGGGGGGACTACCGGGCGGTGAGTAACCCGAGCCGCAGCAGGGTGCTGATAATCGAGGACGAAGAGGCGCTGGCCGAGTCGGTCCGCTTCACGCTCGAGTCGGAGGGTTATGACGTAGTCGTCGCCAACGATGGTGCATCCGGCTTGCGGGCGGCCGAAGAATCCAGTCCGTCACTTGTCTTGCTGGACCTGATGTTGCCGGAGATGTCGGGCATCGACGTGTGCCGCCATATCCGCCGGCGGTCGGACGTTCCGATCATCATGGTCACCGCCAAGGACGGCGAGGCGGACAAGGTGCTCGGTCTGGAGATCGGCGCCGACGATTACATCACCAAACCGTTCTCGACACGCGAGTTGCTGGCTCGGGTCAGGGCGCATCTGCGGCGGGTGGAGCGCACCGGCGCACTGGCCGGCGCGAACGAGGTACTGAGAGGCGGAGGGATCGAGCTCGACATCGACGCCCACGACGTCCGCCTGGACGGACGAGCGATCGACCTCCGTCCCAAAGAGTTCGAGCTGCTGGAGGTCCTGATGCGCTACAAGAACCGACTGTCCACCCGGGAGGCGCTAATCGACGAGGTATGGGGATCGGACTACTTCGGCGACACCAAGACGCTCGACGTCCACATCAAGCGCCTCCGCAACAAGCTGGAAAAGGATCCATCCCATCCGGCTCACATCGTCACGGTGCGGGGCCTGGGCTACAAGTTCGTCGACTAGCTTCCTCCCCCACGTCCTAGCATCGGCGTGTTGTGCCCGAGACTCGTTACGCCCGAAGCGACGGTGTGAGTATCGCCTATCAGGTGATCGGCGACGGCCCCCGCGACCTCGTCTATGTGCCGGGCTGGATCTCCAACGTCGAGGTGATGTGGGAGGACCCAACCCTCGCCCGATTTCTTCGTCGCCTTGCTGCGTTCTCACGGCTCATCACCTTCGACAAGCGAGGGACCGGCCTCTCTGACCCCGTCCCGACCGATCAGCTGCCGACTCTCGAGGTCCGGATGGACGACGTGCGAGCTGTCATGGACTCGGTCGGCTCCGAAACGGCCACGCTCTTCGGCCACTCGGAGGGCGGCAACATGTGTCTCCTGTTCGCCGCTACCTACCCGGAGCGGACCGACGGGCTGGTGCTCACCGGCTCCTATGTGAAGCGGATCGCCTCGGAGGACTATCCCTGGGCTCCCACATGGGAGGAGCGCCTTCAGGCGATCGAGGCGACGGAGCAGACGTGGCCCGACCCCATCAAGGTCGAAGTGTTGGCCCCGAGTCGGGCCGGCGATCCGGCCTTCCGGACCTGGATGGCCCGCTACGCTCGCCTATCGGCCAGCCCCCGAGCGGCAGCCGCCTTCTTGCGGATGAACTCGCAGATCGATGTCACATCGATACTTCCGGCCATCCGGGTGCCGACTCTGCTCCTCTACCGCGTCGACGACACCGACGTCCACATCGACGAGGGCCGCTATATCGCTTCCAAGATTCCCGAGGCTCGGTTAGTCGAGCTTTCGGGAGCCGATCACTTCTTCTGGGCGGGCGACACAGAAGCGCTCCTCGCCGAGATAGAAGAGTTCGTGACCGGCCACCGGCATAGCCCCCAAGCTGATCGGGTCCTGGCCACGGTGCTGTTGACCGACATCGTCTCGTCTACCCAGACCGCCAGCGCCCTGGGCGACAGGGCCTGGACCGACCGTCTCGAACGCCACAACGCCGTCGTGCGAGCCGAGTTGACGAGGTGGCGGGGTCGGGAGGTCAACACGACAGGCGACGGGTTCGTCGCCACCTTCGACGGACCGGCCCGGGCGATCAATTGCGCTCGGGCAGTCACCGAGGCGGTGAAGCCGCTCGAACTCGAGGTTCGCTGTGGTCTCCATACGGGAGAGGTCGAGGTGGTGGGCGACGACGTGGCCGGGGTGGCGGTGCACATCGCCGCCCGTATCGCCGCTGAGGCCGGTCCAGGCGAGGTGATGGTGTCGCGGACGGTCAAGGATCTGGTGGCGGGGGGCGGGTTCCAGTTCCAGTCCGATGGGACCCGGTCATTGAAAGGAATTCCCGACGAGTGGGAGCTCTTCCGCGTGGGGACATCCAGGTAGGCGGGAAGGTCCGGTCGTTGCGTTCCAGGCGGTGGACCAGAACATGGTGGCGCCTACATAGCAAGCAGAGGTTGTCGAGGTCGGTGCGCCCCGCCGTCGAGCCAATGTCGCTTGTGATGTGAGTCACACCACTCGGGCGGCCGGTCACAGCCCCTGTAGGTGCAGCCAGCGTCGCGCAGAGCGAGTGCCCGTAACTGCTCAGAGGTCACGGTGCGGGTGGAGCGGTCCATGTCGAGGATGACGGAATCGCCGTCGGTGATGAATCGGGACAATTCGGCGTCGCACAGGATGCGGCGGGCGGCCTCCTCTGTGATCGTGCCCATCTTCGCTAGCTCACACCGCTTCCCTTCGCCACGCTTGAGCGTGTCGAGGTCGATGATCATCGAGACGTGGGGCCGGTTCCCGCCGACCTTGCCCGGGAAGTGATCGAGGAACTGGCGACCGATCTCAGGGAGGGTCTGCGTAGATTCTGATGCTTCGAAGCGCTACGGCGTTACGGAGCTCCCGGTAGCGACTCGCACGCCGCGCCGTCACCGTTCCCATCGAGGTCGGCGACGTCGCCGTAGTGAGGGGCGTACAGGTCGAACCAATCCTGGGCTTCCTGCCAGGACTCGAATGTGGTGCAGTTGACGGCGTCACCGGGATTGGATGGCACGCCAGGAGGGATCGGTGTCAGGTCGAGGGCTCGAGCGAGGAAGGACGTCATCTGATCGCGTCTCACGGTCTCTGCCGGGCAGAAGCGGTCGTTGTCCGGTGGATTGCACCCGGCCGTGACTCCGGCCGCGGCGATGGCATCGATGTCATCCTCGAACACGCTCGAGTCGTCGTCGATGAAGCGATCCGACCCCGAAGCGGGGTGGTCGAACGCTCGGCGGAGGAAAGCGGCCATTTGACCTCTCGACACCCGGTCATAGGGACAGAACCGGAAGTTGTCAGGCGGGTCGCAACCCCGCGTGATGCCCGCATCCGCCAGGGCGTTGATGTCGACCTCGAAGACGTGGCCGGTGTCGTCGATGAAGTGGTCACGCACCGGGGCGGGAAGGCGTAGCGCCCGACGTATGAAAGCGGCCATTTGGCCTCGGTTCACCTCTTCATCGGGGCAGAAGTAGTGATTGGCGGGTGGGTTGCAACCACGGGTGATCGCTTCGGCGGCGATGGCCTCGATGTTGCCCTCATGGATGTTGTCGTCGTCGTCGACGAACGAGCCGGATCCGTTGGCGGCCAGCGCCGCGCTGCCCGATCCCATGATCAGCGCCAATGTGACGAGGATTCGGCTGTATCTCCGCATCACTCCCCTCCGACCCTAATCAGATCAAAAATAGGGTGCGGCTGTCAGCCGGAGTACGACCTGGAGACGACCACGTTGCCGGAGGGGTCGAGTACGAAAACTGTGTCGCCCGAGTTGTTCCATACCGCCGACCCCGTGTTGCACCAGTAGAGAGCGTTCCCGGCGTCGCTACCGCAACCGGTGTGGAGTCGCACCGTCGCTCCGCCGGCGAGTCCGAAACCGGGGGGGAAGGAATAACGATGGCTGGCCGACTCATCCTTGACTCCCCAGCCGGTCAGGTCGAGGTCGGATCCGCCCGGGTTGGTCAACTCCACCCACTCGTCGTTGAGGTTGTGGTTGTCGTCGCCGTCGGCATTGAACCGGATCTGCCCGATCTCGATCGATGCGTTGCCAGGAGAGACAAAGCCCTTCGCCGAGTCACAAGCCGCCGGGTTCCACATGCCGGCATCCTCGTCCTGAGCAAGCTCCTGGGCGGCATCCAGCGTTGCCTGGCGTGCGATATCCGGCTGGTAATGACGGGAGATCGCCAGCCCCTCTCGCACCAGCATCTCGTTGACGAACACGTCGTCGACGAAGACGTAGCGGAGCAGCCTCCCGTATTGGTCACGGTCTGACTGATCAGGCTCGAGATACAGATCGCCGTCGCCCACGAGTTCCGCCAGGCGAGAGGCCGCCTCGGCGTAGAGGCACTCGTTTCGCTCGGGCGAATTGATACCGATCAGCCGCAACGACTCCGCACCACCCTCGTACAGCACTCGCATCGTATCTCCGTCGACCACCGAGAGAACTGAGACGGCGTGCGGCTCCGGCTGAGCAGACGTAGTGACACTGGAGGATGGGGGCACCGATGCCAGGGAAGTGGTGCTACGCCGAGTCGTTGGCGGATTCGACGTGGGACCGGCCACGAGTGTGTCGGTGGTCGACGTCGCTTCGGCGAGCCGGTCGCGCAGGGCCTCGTTCTCGCGTTCCAACTGAGCGACGCGGTCGGTGCTCCCGCAGGCGGCCACCACACAGGCCAGCACGATCAACGCTGTGAGTCGCCCGGGTGCCGTGAGGGATGACATGTCTGGCCGCTCAAACTAGCGGCAGCAGAGCCGCCCTTAGGCCGCGCGCGAGGAGTTCGTCGTATAATTCGCGAGTATCCCTTGACACTATTTCGCGCTCTGACCAGGCGATTCCCTCGATGCATATTCGAATTGCAGTCGATATCACCGGACGCGTATATCGGCCGACATCTGGATGCTCTGACGCGGTTCACCGCGCTCTCCTAAGTACGGATTGATGCTTTGGCACGCATCCTTGGCTCGTCGAGGGTCCAGGACTCCGATAAATCGCTCAATACCAAAGAATAAGTGTCGATTGTGCCAGTATGCATCGCCGCCGTACGCGAGGCGGCGCGGAAGGAGAATGATGAAAATACGCAAACCGCTGGTCGTGGGTATCGCT
>DATABS010000085.1:0-12313 GCA_036259475.1 Acidimicrobiia bacterium
TGGGTTACCACCCTCGTATCGTCCAAAGGAGACGAGGGATCGGACTCAGTGCCAGGAGAGCGATGATCGCGTGTCCCAATAGGCTTCCCGTGGCTGCTGGCCCGTTTGGAGGACATCGAGGTCGTCGGAGGTGAGTTCGACCGACATCGCCGCCAGGTTGCTCTGCACCTGGGACGCCGAAGTCGCTCCGGAGAGCACCACATCGGGGAAGGGCTGCGCCAGGACGGCGGCGAGCGCGATGGCGTCGGAGCCGACTCCATGGGTGGCGGCGAGCTTGCCCAGCAACCGGCTCTCCTCGCCGGAGACCAACCGTCCGTTGGCCAGCGCTTCTTTGACGATGACTCCCCAGCCCGCTTGCTTGGCCTCCGTCAACGCCGGGCCGGCAGAAGGCTCCAGGACGTTCCATGTGGCTTGCACGCATTGGAACACCGCCACGCCGTCGACACTCAGGTCCAGCGCCTGACGGATGGCGTCGGTCTGGCCGGGTCCGCTCACGGACAGGCCGATCACCAGTCCGTCGCGGCGGAGCTCTCCTAGACGTCTGAGTACGGCCCGGTCCTCGAGGACGCCGCTTTCGGGCGTTGCCGAATGGATCTGATACAAGTCGAGGTTCCGGCCGAGCCATCGCCGGCTTTCGTCGAGTTGCCCCTCCAGCATCTCGAGGGAGTGTTCTTTGACCTCATGCACGTCGGCATCCATCTGCCATCCCCCGATGTAGCGGTAGCCCCATTTGGATCCCACCGTGACTCCGCCGGGGCGACATGAGGCCAGCCAGGAGGCGAGAAACTGCTCGGCCCGACCGTAGGAGCGGGCGGCGTCGAAGTACCGGATCCCGGCGGCGTAGGCGGCCTCGAGAACGCCATGAGTCCGCCGCTCGAGACCTGCCACGGACCGATCTTCACCCAGTTCCCGACTCACGTTGATGTAGGCAGGTCGACCGAGGGCGGCGAGACCCAACCCGATGGGGGTGACGGAGAGTCCCGAGACGCCGAGTGGTCTGACCGCCATGGCAGGCATGGAGGCATGGTCGTCGGCGGCGAAGCGAGGTGCCAAGATTGTCGGGATGCGACCCACCCGAGCGGAGATCGATCTGGCCGCCATTCGGGAAAACGTGAGACAGCTGGCTGCGTTGGTGAAACCCGCCGAGATGTGCGCCGTCGTCAAAGCGGACGCCTATGGCCACGGCGACGTTCCCGTGGCCGAGGCGGCGGTGGAAGCCGGCGCCGCCCGTCTGGCAGTGGCGCTGGTCGAGGAGGGAGTGAGGCTGCGCGAGGCGGGCGTGGAAGCACCGATTCTGGTCCTCTCCGAGCCCAGTAACCACGACGCCGCCGAGATGATCCATTGGGGACTGACGCCGACTGCATATCGGACCGAGTTCCTCCACGCCCTCGCCGCCGTTGCCAACGAACCGGTCGCGGTCCATTTGAAGATCGACACGGGGATGCACCGGGTGGGCGCACCGGTCGACGACCTGTCGAGGCTGGTCGAGGCTGTCACCGGCCCCCTGCGCCTGGGGGCCGTCTGGACCCATTTCGCCGTCGCCGACGAGGACCCCGACTTCACCACCCTCCAGCTCGACCGTTTCCGCCAGGCGGCTGCCGGACTGGGCGTTCCATTCCACCTGGCCAACACGGCAGGAGCCATCCTCTTCCCGAAGGCTCGGGCCGACATGGTGCGGGTCGGACTGGGTGTTTATGGCCTTCATCCCTGCCCCGAGACGCGGGATGTGGTCGAGCTGCGTCCGGCGATGAGAGTCGTCTCCGAAGTCGTGTATGTGCGCCGGCTTCCGGCCGGATCCCGGCCGTCGTACGGCCGGCGGCGGGCACTCGAAAAAGACTCCACGGTGGTGACCGTCCCCATCGGGTATGCCGACGGCATGCCACGGCGGCTGTCGGACACGGGTGGCGAGGTGTTGATCGGCGGCCGGCGGTATCCCCTGGCCGGCACCGTGACGATGGACCAGATAGTCGTCGATGTGGGCGACGACCGGATAGAGGTCGGTGCACCGGTCGTGCTCTTGGGACGCCAGGGCGAAGAGGAGATCGGGGCGGACGAGTGGGCTGAACGGGTCGAGACGATCTCGTATGAGGTGGTATGTGATATCGGGCCTCGAGTTCCGCGCAGGTATGTCGAGTGAACGACACGCTCACCGCCATCGCCGGATTCGAGGTCGGGCACTGGACCGATCGGGAGGCGGCCACGGGATGCACGGTCGTGGTCTTGCCGGAACCGAATTGCATCACCGCCGAGTTTCGAGGGGCGGCGCCGGGAAGCCGGGAATCAGCTCTGTTGTATCCGGGCATGGCAGTGGAGCAGGCGCAGGCGGTGGTGCTCACCGGCGGCTCCGCCTTCGGCTTGGCCGCCGCCGACGGTGTAGCCCGGGAATTGGAAAAGGATGGGCGGGGTCATCCCACGTTGATGGGACCCGTGCCCATCGTTCCCGCCGCCGTGGTGTATGACCTGCACACAGGGGATGCCACCATCCGACCAGGCTCGGAGGAGGGGGCGTCCGCCTACCGTGCGGCGCGTTCCGCCCCGGTTGAGATGGGCCGCGTGGGCGCCGGCACTGGAACCCGGGTGGCGGGATGGCGTGGCCTCGAGAACTCGCGTCCGGGGGGACTCGGCTCGGCGTTGGTGCGCCGAGATGGGTTCAGCGTCGGGGCCCTGGCGGTGGTGAACTCGGTCGGTGACGTCTTCACCCTGGAGGGCACCCCGCTCACCGGAGGGTCTCCGGTGCCCGGTCCTCCGGTTCCGGTGACGAGCCCACTCGAGCAAACCACGCTGGTGGTGGTCGCCACCGACGCCCGGTTGCCTCGGAGCCTTTTGCTCCGGCTGGCGGTCAGGAGTCACGACGCCCTGGCGGTGTGCGTGCGTCCCACCCATACGAGCCACGACGGCGACGCCGTGTTCGCGGTGTCCTCGGGTACGACAGATGTGGCGGCCGACGCCGTGGCCGAGGCGGCTTGGGAAGCGACAGGCCGGGCGGTCGAGGCGGCCGTGACCACCGCCGTGACGGCCGACGCTCCAGAACGGTGAAGGCTCGGAATGACGACCTCAGCCGGCTCGCCCCTGGCCCGGCGCATCAGCGCCCTAATCTCCTCCCTGCCGAGTGGGGAACGGCGTCAGCGACCACCGGGACGGTGACGTGATCGAACTGGATGAATTGAGGGCAGCCGCCGAGTCGTGCACCGCCTGCCGTCTCGCCGAAGGGCGGACCAACGTGGTGTTCGGCACCGGGACGCCGAACTCCCGCCTCATGTTCGTGGGAGAGGCCCCCGGCCGAGACGAGGACCTGCAGGGAGTGCCTTTCGTCGGCCGGGCAGGTCAGCTCCTCGACCGGCTGTTGGAGGAAGTCGGAATTCCGCGCGACACCGTGTACATAGGCAACGTGTTGAAATGCCGCCCACCTGGCAACCGGGACCCGCATCCGGATGAGATCAACGCCTGCAAGGGATACCTCCGAGAACAGATCCGGTTGATCCATCCCCGGGTCGTGGTGACGTTGGGCAATTTCGCGACGAAGCTGCTGCTCAACACGGAGACCGGCATCACCCGCATGCGGGGCCGGGCGTATCCATGGTGGTTGGGCTCGACGCTGATACCGACCTTCCACCCGTCCGCTGCTCTCCGGGGGAGACCGGATGTCCTCGAAGGAATGCGGAAGGATTTCCGACTGATGCGTCAGGCGCTCGACGAGGTCGAGGAGGAGCCGGAGGCGGCGGCGGAGCCGCAGCAGGAACGGCTGTGGACCTGACCGTCGTCTGCCCGGAGGAAGCGGACACCCAGGCGGTGGCCGGGCGCCTGGCGGCCGAGGTCAAACCCGGTGACGTGGTGGTCCTCAAGGGCGGGTTGGGTTCGGGCAAGACGAGGTTTGCGGGTGGCCTGGCGGCCGGTCTGGGCGTGGAGGAGGCGGTTGTCAGCCCATCGTTCGTGCTGATGCGTGAGTACCGAAGCGGCTTTCTGCCGGTGATTCACGTCGACGTATACCGGCTGGGCTCGATCAACGAGTTCGACGACCTCGACGTCTACGAGCGAGCCTCTGAAGGCGTTCTGGTGATCGAGTGGGGGGACGCGGTCGCATCAGCCCTTCCTTCCGACGTGCTGACCGTGGAATTCGAGGTCGGCGAACACGAGGAGCGCACGCTCCGTTTCGTGCCGGCGGGAGAGTGGTCCTCGAGGGACCTGAATCGGGTCATAAATTGAAGATCCTGGCGATCGAGACGGCCACCCCCGGCTCGTCGGTGGCTCTGGCCGACGGGCGAACAGTCGTGGCCTACGCCGCCCTGGTCGATCGAACCGGCCACTCACGTTTCCTCGTCCCTGCGATCGACTTCTGCTTCGACCAGGTCGCCTGGTCGCCAACCGACCTCGATGGCATCGCCGTCGACGTCGGGCCTGGTCTTTACACCGGGATCCGGGTGGGCCTCGCCACGGCCCAGGCCCTGGGCGGCACATTGGGCATCCCGGTGGTGCCGGTCTCCTCCGTCGACGCCCTCGCCTTCGACGCCACCACCGGACGGCGTCACATCTGGGCTGTCATCGACGTGCGTCGCGGTGAGCTGGCCGTGGCCTCCTATCGGCCGGTCCCCGGCGGTGTGGTGCGGGACGGGGCAATTGAGCTCGTCGACGCCGACGGCTTCAGGGCCCGACTCGACTCTGACCCCGCCGACACCCTGGTGGTTGGCGATACGTCGGCCTTGTCCGACTCGTTCCTCCGCGGGCTGCACCGAGTGAGGACAGGGCGACCGCCCTACCCCTCCGCCCGGGCAGTAGCCGAGTTGGGAGCAGGGCGACTGGAGCGGGACTCCGTCCCCTCTCCCGACGACATTCGCCCTCTCTATATGCGAGAGCCCGACGTATCGATCGATTGGGAAAAGATCCACCATCCGGGACCATGGGGATGATGCGCCACGCCACAGTCGATCTGGTCCCCCTCACCGTCGAAGACATCGACGAAGTCGTCGCGCTCGAGTCCCGCAGCTATTCCACTCCCTGGTCGGAGCAGGTGTTCCTGGACGAGTTGGAAGCGGAGAACCGGAGTTATCTCAAGGCCGTCGACGACCACGGGCGGGTCCTGGGCTACGCCGGCTTGATGGAGGTCGGAAAGGAGGCACACATCACGACCGTTGTCGTCGATTCGGAGCATCGGGGTGGACGGATCGGCACCCGCCTGCTACTCGAACTGGTGTCCGGGGCGATCCGACGGGGTGCCACCAGCGTGACTCTCGAAGTGCGCGTCTCCAATGCCGCCGCCCAGGCCCTGTACCGGCGATTCGGCATGGCTCCGGTGGGCGTGCGCAAGGGCTACTACGTCGACGAGGATGCCCTGATCATGTGGGTGCACGACACAGACTCATCTGAGTATGCGATGAGGCTCGAAGACATCCGGAAGGAGCTGGGATGAAGCCGGCGGTCCTGGCGTTCGAGACCTCCTGCGACGAGACGGCGGTCGCCGTGGTGCGCGGAACCGAGATCCTCTCCAACGTCCTGTCGTCCCAGGTCGAGATCCATGCCCGGTTCGGAGGCGTCGTGCCGGAGGTGGCGTCCCGAGCCCACGTGGAGGCAATCCGCTCGCTCACGCACGAGGCGATCCGCCAGGCCGGGATACATCCTGACGACCTCGACGGTGTGGCGGCCACGGCCGGTCCCGGCCTGGTCGGCGCCCTTCTGGTCGGGCACTCATTCGCCAAGGCGATTGCCTGGGCACGTCGGCTTCCGTTCGTGGGGATCGACCACATGGAAGGCCATCTGATGGCGCCGCGGCTGCAGTTCGAGGATTTTCGACCGCCGGCGGTATCGCTGCTCGCCTCGGGTGGTCACAGTCAGATCGTCCGCGTCGGGGAGTGGGGCGAGTACGAGACGCTCGGATCGACGATCGACGATGCCGCCGGAGAGGCCTTCGACAAACTGGCCCGTGTCATGGGCCTGGGCTTTCCGGGTGGCCCCGCCATCGACACCACCTCGGACGGAGGCGATCCGGCGGCAGTCTCCTTCCCGCGAGCACTACCCGACCGGCCCTACGACTTTTCGTTCTCGGGTTTGAAGACCTCGGTGGTGACTTTCCTCGCCAAGGCGGAAAAGGCAGGGGACCTGCCGTCCCGGGAGGACGTGGCCGCTTCGGTGCAGGAGGCGATCGTCGACGTCCTGGTCGACAAGACCTTCCGGGCGGTAGACGACACCGGCGCCCAGGTGGTGGGCGGTGGCGGCGGGGTCCTTGCCAACCGACGCCTGAGGCAGCGGTTTGCCGAGGAGGCCGACAAGAGAGGAATCCTCCTGTGTCTCCCCGACCCCGCCCTGTGCACCGACAACGGGGCGATGATCGGAGTCGCCGGGGCGTACTGGCTTTCGCAGGGACGCATCACCGACTGGGCGGAGAGCGTCGACCCGGGCCTCGTCCTCGGCTAGCCCGCCTTCTCCTCCAGACCAGAGCATCAGCTGAGGAGGTCGAATACAGGGCGCGAAGCCACAACGGTAGGTGTGACTAGTCCGTTCGGGCGTCGTCGATATCGTCCTCAGCTTCACGGCGTCGGCGGCCGATTACTAGCGAGTTGGATCGGACGGACGGTCCAAACGTCGGACAAGGCGAGCGGGGGGCCGACGTCCCGCCCGTCCGCCTCAGTCTGGCCGGCGGGCTGCCGCCCAGTCGAGGCGGATGGCCGAATCCGTCACCGCAGAGCGGACCTCGGAAGCAGGCACCGGGGTCCGCTCTCTCTTAGGACACTGTCCCCCGGAGCGGAGCCAAGGAGGAACGGCCCCACGAATTGGGATAGGGGGCAGCGCGTCTTGAGGATTGCCAACCCAGGTCATTCGTAAGCAATGGCGGCGAGCACGTCCATCCGGGCGGCTCGCCGGGCGGGGATGATGGCCGCCAGGACACCGGCCACCAGTGCCCCCACCAGCCCGGCGACTATCCAGACCCACGGGATGCCGAAGCGCACTCCCTCACCCACGATTCCCACCGCGAGGGCCCAGCCGCAGAACAGGCCGAGGACGACTCCAAGGAGCGTCCCGAACACGGCGATCAGGATCGACTCGAAGCGAATCATCCGTCTCACCTGGCGGCGGGTCATCCCCACCGCACGGAGCAGTCCCGTCTCACGGGTCCGTTCGAAGACGGCGAGATACAACGTCAAGACGATTCCCACGATGGCCACCACCACGGACATGAACAACAGACCGGCGACCATTCCGACCAGGGCAGCCAGCGCCGAGCGCACCGTCTGCTCCAAGTCCGCAATCGTGGTCACCGTCACGCCCGGGTAGTCCGCCAGCGCCTCGCTCAATCGCTCGGTGACCGCCTCCTCGTTCGCCTCCGGATCGAAGCCGACCATGACCGTGGAGTCGCGGGGGCGTCCCTGGATCTGTCGGATGTCGTCGTAGAAGATGTAGTACGACGCCGAGTCGGACACCTCCCCGGCGAGATCGAAGATCGCCACGACCTCCACGGGCCGCGGTTCACCGTCGATCGTCAACTCGACCGTGTCACCCAGCTCGAGGCCGAGCTTGTCCGCCTCGATGCGCTGGACGGCGACCGTACCCGGTCCCAGGTCGTCGAAGTCGCCGTCGACATCCTCGAAGGCGATGGCCAGGTCCACCGTCTCGGGCTCGACCCCGACCACCAGCGTCTCGCCGGCATCGCCGGGCAGGTCGGCGGGGATCATGTTGAGCCGGGCGACGTCGTTGACGCCTTCTACGGCCGACACGTCATCGGCGATCTCCACCGGAATCCCCGCCAGCGCGTCGAAGCCGGCGGGCTGGACGATGGCATCGGCGGTGAACGTATCCTCCAGCACCTGGAGAATCGTGTCCTCGACGGAGCGGGAGAGGACAGCCACGGTTGCCACCAGCCCGAGGCCGATCATCAGTGCCGTGGCGGTGACCGCCGTGCGTCGCGGCGTGCGGCGGGCGTTCTCCCGCCCGAGTTGGGCGGCCGTGGAGGTGGCGGTCGATCCGAGCACACCAAGCAGCGGCTTGACCAGCGCCCGGGCGAGCAGGAAGAAAGCTCCGAAGGCGATCAGGCAGCCGGCGCCGATCAGCGCTAGAGGCCGGGTGTTGCCGGTGAGCGCCGCCTGGTCGTATGCCTGACGTACCCCGAGTCCGACAAGGGCGATGGCGGCGACGAGAGCGAGGCCGCCGACCCACACCCACCACCTACGCACGCCCCGGGTCTCGATCTGCTCGCGCAGGGCCTCCATGGGGCTGATGCGCGTGGTGCGGAAAGCCGGCATCAGCGCCGAGAGCAGCGTCGTCGTCATGCCGACCGCTACCGCCACAGTGACCGTTCGAAGCGACAGCACCAAGCCGGCATCGGGTAGCTCCGAGCCGATGGCGGCGAGCAATTGGCGAATGCCGATGGCGAGCGCCAGTCCCAGCCCCAAGCCGATGATGGACGCCACCAGCCCGACGATCAGAGCCTCGATCAGCACCGACCACACCAGCTGGGCTCGGGTCGCACCCAGGATCCGCAACAGGGCGAGCTCGCGGCTGCGCTGGGTCACCACGACCCGGAAGGCGTTGTAAACGACGAAGGCTCCGACGATGAGCGCAATCAACCCGAACACGAGCAGGAAAGTATTGAAGAAAGAGAGTCCCTCCTGCAGCTCGGCCGCCTGATCGGCGGCGGCAGTGGCCGCGTCGACTGCTTCGGCTTCGGATGGCAGGACGGTCTCGAGGAGGGAGAGAACCTCCTCCGTGGAGGTGTCCTCCTCTGTCACCACCTCGATCGAGTTGACCTCGTTGGGAATCTGCAGCAGGTCGGATGCGGCCTCAAAGGTCAGACCGATGAAGGTTGCCCCGAACCCGGATCCTCCTTCGGCGAAGCCGAACGTTCCCACCACATTGAATGGCTCCGCTCGCGAAGCACCTGCCACGTCGACCGTGTCGCCGATCGACACGCCCCGGCTCTCGGCGCTGGCGCTGTCGATCACCATCTCGTCGGGCGCGTCGGGTGCCCGTCCCTCCTCGATCATGAAGTAGCTGCCGCCCGACCAGCTGATCACGAAATCCGGCGGTCCGAACGGTGGTCGATCCTCGCCTTCGATGGCCAGCGTGCCGAACGCCTGGAGAAAGGGCCGGGCGCTCGCCACCCCTTCCACTTCCGCCACGGTGTCGACGAGGTCGGCGTCGATGCGGGTGAAGGCGGCGCCTCCCGGACCCTCGGTCTGCTCGTCGGTCGTCGTCGCCCTCACCTCGATGTCGGTTCCGGCTGCTCCGGCGGCGAATGCCTCGCCGAAGGCCTCGCTCAGGGAGTCGGTGAAGACATAGGCGGCGGTGACGAACCCGACCCCGGCTACCACGGCCAGTCCGAGCAGGACCGATCGGACCTTGTGCTCCCACAGGTTGCGTAGCGCAAGGCGCAGCATGTCAGGCCTCGAGCGTCTTGAGGTGATCGAAAATGCCCTCGACGGTTGGCTCGAACATCTCCGACACCGGAGTTCCGTCGCGCAAGAAGACGATGCGGTCGCTGTACGCCGCCGCCGAAGGATCGTGAGTCACCATGACGATCGTCTGCCCGAATTCGTCGACGGCCCGGCGGAGGAATCCCAACAGCTCCGCCGCCGAGGAAGTATCGAGGTTCCCGGACGGCTCGTCGGCGAAGACGATGTCGGGACGTCTCACCAACGCCCGCGCCGCCGCCACTCTCTGCTGCTGGCCGCCGGACAGCTCACTGGGCCGGTGGTCCAGCCTGTCGCCCAGGCCGAGGACGTCGATCACCTGGGCCTGCCAGTCCGGTTCGAGGCTGGCTCGGGCTATGCGTGCCGGCAAGGAGATGTTCTCTCCCGCCGTCAGTGTGGGGATCAGGTTGAAAGCCTGGAAGATGAAGCCAACCCGATCCCGACGCAGCCGGGTCAGCTGCTCGTCAGACAGGGAAGCCAGATCAGTGTCACCGATGAACACGCGTCCGGATGTGAGACGGTCGAGGCCGGCCAGGCAGTGCATCAACGTGGACTTGCCCGAGCCCGATGGGCCCATGATCGAAGTCAGCTTGCCTCGCTCCAGTTCGAGGTCAACACGGTCGAGGGCCGTGACCGAGGTGTCACCCATCCCGTAGACCTTGGTTGCCTGCTCTGCCCGGGCGGCCGGCATCATCATCGCTCTCTTCGTCGCAAACCAGTCCAGTCAAGCAAGACTCGGCTCCTATTCCGCAACCGATAGGCGGCGGCCGTGACGCTGCATGAGAAAACTTGAGCGGATGTGACTCAAGGAAATCGGGCCCGATTTGGCAGTCGCCCTGGACGAGTGCTACCTTGCCTGGCAATCAAACGTCGTGACTGCCAGCGCGGTCGAGTGCCGTGCGGCGTCAGAGGAGCTTCAAGGAGGAATCATATGAAGCTGCAGCCTCTCGGCGACAGGGTAGTGGTAGAGCCGGAAGACGACCTCGAGCAGAGGACGCCTTCGGGTTTGGTCATTCCTGACACCGCTAAGGAGAAGCCGCAGATCGGGAAGGTCGTGGCCGTAGGCCCCGGCGCCCTCGATGATGACGGCGACCGTCTTCCGATGGATGTCAACGAAGGGGACCGCGTCCTCTACTCGAAGTTCGCCGGCACCGAGGTCAAGCTCGACGGCACCGAGTATCTGGTGCTGTCTGCCCGCGACCTGCTCGCCGTCGTCAGCTGAAAGGGAGTTGATCACACATGGCAGCGAAAGACCTTCGCTTCAATGAGGAGGCCCGCCGTGGCCTTCAGGCCGGCGTAGACAAGCTGGCCGACACGGTGAAGGTGACGCTCGGCCCCAAGGGCCGCAACGTCGTGCTGGAGAAGAAGTGGGGTTCCCCCACCATCACCAACGACGGTGTCACCATCGCCAAGGAGATCGAGCTGGACGATCCATGGGAGAACATGGGTGCCAAGCTCGCCTACGAGGTAGCCAACAAGACCAACGACGTGGCTGGTGACGGCACCACCACGGCGACCGTCCTCGCCCAGGCCATGGTCCGTGAGGGCCTGCGCCAGGTGGCGGCAGGCGCCAACCCGATGGACCTCAAGCGGGGCATCGAGTCGGCGGTCGAAAAGGTCGTCGAGGAGATCTCGGCGATGGCGCGGGACATCGAGACCTCCGAGGAAATCGCCCACGTCGCCTCGATCTCGGCCAACAACGACACCTCGATCGGCCGTGTGGTCGCCGAGGCGTTCGACCGGGTAGGCAAGGATGGCGTCATCACGGTCGAGGATGGCCAGACGTTCGGACTCGAGCTCGAGTTCACCGAGGGCATGCAGTTCGACAAGGGAATCATCAACCCCTACTTCGTGACCGACCCTGATCGTCAGGAGGCGGTGCTCGAGGATCCCTACATCCTCATCGCCAACCAGAAGATCAGCTCGGTCAACGACCTCGTTCCCGTGCTGGAGAAGGTGATGCAGACCGGCAAGCCGGTCGTGGTCATCGCCGAGGACGTGGAGACCGAGGCCCTGGCGACTCTCGTCGTCAACAAGATCAGGGGCACGTTCCAGTCCATCGCCGTCAAGGCTCCCGGATTCGGCGAGCGACGCAAGGCCATGCTGCAGGACATCGCCATCCTCACCGGGGCGACGGTCATCTCCGAGGAGGTCGGTCTCAAGCTCGAGAACGTCACCCTCGACATGCTGGGCCGGGCGCGCAAGGTCGTGTCCACCAAGGACAACACCACCATCGTCGATGGCGGTGGCGGCGAGGCCGATGTCAAGGCTCGGATCAAGCAGATCGAGCGTGAGATCGAGAACACCGACTCCGACTGGGATCGCGAGAAGCTCCAGGAGCGGCTCGCCAAGCTCTCCGGCGGTGTGGTGGTCGTCAAGGTCGGCGCCGCCACCGAGGTGGAGCTGAAAGAGAAGAAGCACCGCATCGAGGACGCCGTTTCGGCGACCCGGGCCGCAGTCGAAGAGGGCATCGTCCCCGGCGGCGGTGTGGCGTTGCTTCGGGCCCAGTCCGCCATCGACAAGCTGCGCGGCGGCTCCGGCGACGAGAAGACCGGTCGCCTGATCGTCAAGCGGGCGATGGAGGAGCCTCTCCGCCAGATCGCCGTCAACGCCGGCATGGAAGGCGGCGTGGTGGTCGAGCAGGTACGGCTCCGTGAGGGCGCCGAGGGCTTCAACGCAGCCACCGGCGAGTACACCGACCTGGTGAAGGCCGGTGTCACGGACCCCGCCAAGGTGACCCGTTCGACGCTCCAGAACGCCGGTTCGATCGCGGCGCTGCTCCTCACCACCGAGGCGCTGGTCGCCGAGCAAAAGGAAGAGGTGCCTGCGGGAGGCCACGGCCACGGCGGTGGCGGCGCTCCTGACATGGACTTCTGATCGAGTCCGATCGCGACAACGGGAAGGCCCCGGCTCCGCCG
>DATABS010000086.1:0-4460 GCA_036259475.1 Acidimicrobiia bacterium
GTGAGAATGGCCCCGGTGACGGGGTCGGGGGTGACGCCGGCGTGGATCTGGTCGGTACGAAAGCCCATGCGTCCCATTGTGCCCGCTTTCGTCATTGACTGTGCAATGGTCCACACGGAGTGTGGATGTAGGCCCACTCAATGCTGGCGCCGGAGATCCTGCCGTCGCTTTCCGGTCTCGAGGAGCGTCTGGAGGCAGTAGTCGAAATCGTCGGTGACCATCCGCCACGTGAAGCGAAGCGTCACGTATCCGAGGGCGGCAGCCGCGTTGTCGCGGCGGCGATCGCGCTCGAAGTCCAACTTCCGCGTGTGGTAATTGCGTCCGTCGACCTCGACGACGATGAGCCAATCGTCGATGAAGGTATCTACAATCATCGGGCCGGCGGTTCCGAGGACCGGGTGTTGGTGCGACGCGGGCGGGATTCCGGGTTGGCCGGTCAGGCGGCGGCTCAGCCGCTCCAGCTGCGAAGAAGGCGGCTGGTACGCATCTGGGCGGCGTTCAGTGACGATTCGGCGCATGAGGGAGGAGCCGCGCACTCGTCCACCGGCGATACGCTCGAGTATCTGCTCGTACTCATCCAGGGTGGCGGATCGCTTGATGATCGTCTCGTCAACCAGCCCCTCGATGCGTTGGGCCGGAAATCGGGCGGCCAGGGTGAGCACCGTTTCCGCCGGTGTGGTCACTTCAAAACCGGCGACGCGGGTTGTCCCGATCTGATGGAAGAACGCCGACCTGTGAACCTTTGCAAGCGGCGACCGGGCGTTGGAGGTCAGAGGGACCATCACCTCGGGTTGCCGATGACGGATGCCGGGAAGCCCGTGCAGGGCAGCAGCCGAGCGTCCCGCAACGAAGACCGTAGGGTGAAGGAGAACCGCCGCCGCTAGATCGCGTTGCCAGTTCGGCGGTGCTGACGCCACGGCGTAGAGGCCAGTTGCCAGCCGAGTCCACCGTCCCGTGGACACCCGATATTCGATCATCCGATCGCTCAGCCCGGCACGATGCGCCTGTTGCACCGTGATGACCCCGTACTGGCGGGCGAAGTAGGCCGATGCCTGTGTCTCGGCTTCCCGGGCGGACATGGTGGAACCATGCGTCATCGCGCAGTCGATGTGAAGAGGGTCGGTTGTGTGTGCCTAGATCCACACACCGTGTGGACGCAGGCACACAGAACGCCGGGTCAGCCGAAGCGGTAGCCCACCGAGCGCACCGTCGTGATCCAGCTGGCCCGTTCCTCGCCCAGCTTCGCCCGTACCCGCCGCACGTGTACGTCCACCGTGCGCGCCCCGCCGTAGTAGTCGTAGCCCCACACCTTCGACAGCAGTTGCTGACGGCTCCACACCCTGCGCTGGTTCTCCACCAGGAACCGCAGCAGCTCATACTCCATGTACGTCAGGTCGAGCGCCCGTCCGTCCAGCGTCGCCTGGTACGTGAGGGGGTTGAGCTCCAGGTCCTTGAAGCGCAGGATCTCGTCCGTCGTAGCCGTTTGGGCCTGGCGACGAACCCTCACCCCGAGCTCGACCGGGTCGAGCGGCTCGAGCACGAAGTCGGTCACGCCCTTGGCCCGCTCGATCAGCGGCAGCGACGACGGATCGGCCACCACCAGAACCGGCAGGCCCACCTCTTCCACCACCCGCTCGAGGTGGCGCAACCGCCGCATCGGCTCGTCGCCGAGCTCCAGGACCAGGAGGGCGGCGTCGCCCAGCTCGGCGGTCACGAGGTCTTCAATCGAAGCCAGATCGGCACCCGCCAGGGCCAGGGCTGACGTCAACCCCTCGGAGCATTCGGCGGGGAAGACGGCCACTTGCATCGATCAGCTCACAGAATCGGCAGGTAGTTCTCGAGCTCGAAACGGGAGACGTGGTGCTGGTAGCGCTCCCATTCCTTGCGCTTGTTGCGGAGGAACCAGTCGAAAACGTGCTCGCCGAGTGCCTCGGCCACGAGCTCGGACCGTTCCATGGTGTCTAGGGCCTCGGCCAGGCTCTCGGGGAGGCTCTCCACTCCGGCGGCGGCCCGCTCGGCCGGGGTCATCTGGAAGACGTTGTCTGCCACCTCGGGCGGCAGCTCGTAGCCCTCCTCGATGCCCCGCAACCCGGCGGCTAGGAGAACCGAGAGGGCGAGATACGGGTTGGCGGTGGCGTCGGGTGACCGGTACTCGACCCGCACACTCGACGACTTGCCCTTCTTGGGAGTCGGGACGCGCACCAGGGCGGACTGGTTGTTGCGGGCCCAGGAGACGTATATCGGGGCGTCGAATCCGCCTACGAGACGCTTGTACGAGTTGACCCACTGGTTGGTCACCGCCGTTATCTCGCGGGCGTGGCGCAGAAGCCCGGCGATGTAAGCCTCGGCCGTCGGCGACAGTCCGTTGGGCTGGGCGGGGTCGTGGAAGGTATTTCGATCGCCTTCGAACAGAGATGTGTGCAGGTGCATGCCGGACCCGTCGTGGTTCTCGAGCGGCTTGGGCATGAACGTGGCATAGATTCCGTGCTGGAGCGCCACCTCCTTGACGGTGAGTCGAAAAGTCATGATGTTGTCGGCCATCGTCAAGGCGTCGGTGTAGCGGACGATGATCTCATGCTGGGATGGCGCCACCTCGTGATGGCTGTGCTCGACGGGTATGCCCATCAACTCGAGGGCGTTGATCGTGCTCCGCCGGTACTCCTGGGCCACGTCGAGCGGGGTGAGGTCGAAGTAGCCGCCCCTATCGAGCGCCTTGGGCTCTGGCCCGGCATCCTCGAAGTAAAAGAACTCGAGCTCGGGAGCGACGTAGAAGGTGTAGCCGAGGTCGGCGGCCCGGTCGAGGTTGCGCTTGAGCACAGTGCGGGGATCGCCGCCGAACGGCTCGCCGTCTGGGGTGTGAATGTCGCAGAACATGCGCGCCACCTGCTGCTCCTGTCGCCAGGGGAGGACGGCGAACGTCGAAGGGTCCGGCTTGGCCAGCATGTCCGCCTCTTGAACCCGGGCGTAACCGTCGATGGAGGAGCCGTCGAAGGTCATCCCCTCTTCGAACGCAACCTCCAGCTCAGCCGGGCTGATCGACACCGACTTGAGAAAGCCCTGGACGTCGGTGAACCACAGACGGATGAAGCGGATGCCTCGCTCCTCGACGGTGCGGAGGACATAGTCGGCCTGCTTGCTCATGGGGTCCCTGGGTGTCGGTCGCCCACATTATGGACGCGGCACAGGGTCCCTCGGTGCCATCTCCCACCGACCGGACAGTCGGCGGGGTGACTCAGCCGGTGCGTCGGCGTCGCTCGGCCAGCCAACGGCGGCGCAGGCGCTTGCGCTCGTCGGCGGTGAGGCCGCCCCAGATCCCATCGCGCTGGTTGGCTTCGAGGGCGTAGAGCAGGCAGTCGTCGCGTACCTCGCAGCGGCCGCATACTTCCTTGGCCTGCTTGATCTGCAGCTCCGCCGGGCCGGTCTCGCCGGCCGGGAAGAACAGATCGGTGGGGTAATCGCGGCACTCGGCGCGCTCACGCCAGTCGGTGCTTATTTCGAGTTCTAGCAGTCGGGTTTCCATGCTATCTTCACCTTACGGACAATTAGCGTTAAATTCAAGCAATATGAGCGACTTCCTGACGCTCCAACAAGCGGCCGAACGCCTCGGAGTCCACTACATGACCGTCTACCGGTATGTGCGACTCGGGCAGCTCAACGCCCACAAAGAGGGGGGGACATGGCGCGTTGGGCGGGACGACCTCGAATTGTTCCAACACCGGAACGGTAGTGATTCTTCCGCGGCTGTGTCGAGGAGGAATGTCGCCTGGCACGAGCGACTGGAGAATCGCCTGTTGGACGGCGATGCCAGTGGCTCCTGGAAGGTCATCGAGGGGGCGATGATGGCCGGCCTCGTCCCGTTCGAAATCTATTCCGACGTGATAGTCCCCGCCCTGGCTTCGATCGGTCGCAAGTGGCAAGAGGGGGAGATCGGAGTAGGCGAGGAGCACGTGGCGGCGGTGCTGGTCGGCCGGCTCATCGGCCGTCTCGGTCCCCGTTTCAGCCGCCCGGGGAGGCGAAAGGGGACGGTTGTGGTGGCCGCTCCGTCCGGGGAGCGCCACTCGCTCAACCTGGCCATGGTCTCGGACGTCCTCCAGGCGGGTGGCTACACCGTCGTAGACCTGGGAGCGGACCTCCCGGTGGAGGCATTCCAGGCGGAGCTCGAACGGCGCCAGCCGCTCACTGCGGTTTGCATCGGCGTGCTCAATGCCGAAGCGCGAGAGGACTGCCGCAGGATGATCGCCGCCGCCCGGCGCACGGTGTCACGCTCGGTGCCCGTCATCCTCGGAGGAGGGGCGATCGACGGTGACAACGACGCCATGTCGCTCGGCGCCGATCGATCGGCTGACCTCCATTCGGTGGTCGATGCGGTCGGGGCGGGCCGCGACGAGTCACAAATGGTCTCCGTCTGAAACTTAGTGCTAAATCCCCCTCAGGCGAGTAACGGTCTGCCTCATAAGGAC
>DATABS010000087.1:0-16555 GCA_036259475.1 Acidimicrobiia bacterium
CATGACACGCATCGCTCCTGATGCACACCAGCCTAGTTAATTCGTTATGTCAAAGACAGCAGATGGGCCAGGTGGACTTGAGCCAAGTTACAGAGGTCATAAATCATCAAATGCTTCGCAGTGCAATTTGCCAGGTGAAAAGGATGCGCCCGCACTGGCTGCCTGAACATCTGATAGAACTGGAAATATCTGAAAAAGCGGTGGCCCTATTGAGACGGAGCGCGAACCTGCAACCCGATCACTAACCCCGACCAACATGGCCAAGGTTCAAGTGAGACACTTTTGGTGGGCCCACGTGGACTTGAACCACGGACCTCATCCTTATCAGGGATGCGCTCTAACCGGGCTGAGCTATGGGCCCTCCGACGCGCAATTCTACAAGCGCGGTCCGACTTGAGAAAGTCGCCAGCCTGCTGGCAGAGCGTTGGGAGAGCGGAGATCAGTCCTGCTTGCGGGCTATCGCCTGGGCGAGTTCTTTCTTGTTCATCGAGGACCTACCGGAGACGCCGAGTTTCTTGGCTCGCTCGTACAGCTCCTCCTTGGTGTGGCCCTTGACGTCCACCCCGCCGGCGGTCTCTCCGCCACCTCCGCGGCCCCGTTCCGCCCGTTCGTCCGACGGACCCTTCTTCTTCTTGGGTTCCCAATGGTCGCCGACCTTCTCGAACGAGTGCTTGAGGGCCGAGTAGGCGGTCCGGTGGGCCCGTTCCTCCGAGTCGTACTCCTCATGCGCCGACTCGAGCGCCTTGGCGAAGGTTTCCTGGGCCTTCTTGGGAGAGCGTTTGATGGTGTCGGGAAGGTCTTCCTTGCTGACAGGAGGCATGTGCCAAGCTCCTTGATAGCGTCGACCCTTGTTTTCCCGCTGCCCCGGATGAGTAAACACCGAACCGGCAACGGGGCCACCCTTGGCGGCTGTAGAATTGCGCCTGGGCCTAGGTGAATGGCTCAGGGGGCTGTAGCTCAGTTCGGCAGAGCACCTGCTTTGCAAGCAGGGGGTCAGGGGTTCAAATCCCCTCAGCTCCACTCTTTTGATTGATAGGGGGACGACCCCCTCGCACCCCCGCCGCGACATCCCGCGTGGCTCGGTCTTCCGGCGTTAGAGGTCGGGGAGAGCTCACCGGGCCGCTGTTTTTGATTGTGCATAGGGGGACGATCCCTTCGCATCCCCGCCGCGACATCCCGCGTGCCTCGGTCCTCCGGCGTTGAGAGGTGGTCTCATGAGGGCCACGGGTTCCACCCGTTAGATTTCTCGGGGTGCGTTTCACCAACCGGGAGCTGGCCGGTATCGGCGACGGGAAGATCACCGTCGTATTCCGCCGCTGGAATGGCCGACGCGTCAACGTCGGGACCAAACTGCGTAGCCCCGTCGGCTTGGTGGAGGTCATCGCCGTGACGGACGTGGCCGACTCGTCGGACCTCTCCGATGACGACATGGCCGCCGGGGGATTCGGCGACCGAAACGAGATGCTGTCCTGGGCCGACGGCGCGCCGGGACGGCTGTTCAGGATCCAAGTTCGACCCGCAGGACCCGACCCCCGCGTCGCTCTGCGACAGGATGATCGACTCGATCAAGACCAGATCGACGAGATCTCGCGGCGGCTGGCGAGGATGGACAGAGCTGCCTCCGAGCCATGGACCCGGCGCACACTGAGGCTGATCGCCGACAATCCCGAGCGGGTATCGACCGAACTGGCGGCCGAGATGGATCTCCCCCGTGACTACTTCAAACGGCGGGTTCGGCGGCTCAAGGAGTTGGGACTCACCGAGAGCCGGGAGGTGGGTTATCGCCTCTCGCCCCGTGGCGCCGCTTTCTTGCACTCCCTATCGGGCTCAACCGAAGGGGAGTGAAGCCTGAGCCGGCTTGGGCCGAGTCCGGGTCGAGGGCGCCCGGCGTCGACTGGATCCCGGTAGATATGCCCGGTTGCGGTAGAGCTTTTCATACTGGTCGATCAGCTCCGGATGGGCGTCCGCCAGCCAGCCCATGTAGTGCTCTTTCACGCCGGGACGTAGATGGAGCCGGATGGTCGTCACCGCCTCGGCCCCCGCTTGGCGGCAGGCGGCTTCCACCTCGGCGATCTGGTCAGGGTGATCCGAGAGACCGGGGAGTACGGGGGCGATGAGAACTCGGCAAGGGACGCCCGCTTCGGTCAGTTTCGCCACACCCTCGATACGCCGTTGAGGATGGGGTGTGCCGGGCTCGCTCTGGCGCCACACATCGGCATCGAGAGTGCCGATCGAGAAGTTGACCGAGATATCGGCGCGCTGAGCGGCCTCCTGAAAGAGGTCGAGATCGCGCAGCACGAGAGTCGACTTGGTCAGTATGGAGAAGGGATTGGCTCGCTCGGTAAGCACCTCGACCACCCCGCGGGTCAGTCGGTATTTGCCTTCCGCCGGCTGATAGGGATCGGTGTTGGTTCCCATGGCGATGAGCTCCCCCGCCCATCTTCCAGGAGATGTTTCCGCTCGGACGAGCTCGACTGCGTTGACCTTGACAACGATCTGAGTGTCGAAATCCTCACCGATGTCGAACCCCAGATAATCGTGGGTGGGCCGGGCGAAGCAGTAGCGGCACGCATGGCTGCATCCCCTATACGGGTTGATCGTCCATCCGAAACCGAACCGATCCCCTTGGACCCGGTTGAGGATGGACTTGGCCTCCACTTCATGGAAGGTGAGGCCACGATATTCCCCCCGCCCCACCACCCTGCGGCTCAATTCGAACAACCCGCCGGAGGCCGGCGCCGTCCAGCGCAGTTCCGTCATAGAGTCCAATCTACCGAACACACGTTCGGCAAGCAATCGGAATCTGTGACAGCGGGATAAGGTTGGGAAATAGAGGATCGGAAAGGAACTCAATGCCCAATGCGGTCATCGTCGACGCAGTTCGCACTCCCGTAGGTCGCCGCAACGGAAAGCTCAAAGACGTCCACCCCGTCGATCTGGCCTCGATCCCGCTCCGCGCCCTGGTCGAGCGAAACGACCTCGATCCGGGCTTGATCGAAGACGTGATCATGGGAACGGTCATGCAGACCGGAGAGCAAGCGGTCAACGTCGGCCGCAACGCCGCCCTGGCCGCCGGTTTCCCTGAAGACGTCGTCGGAGTCACGATCGACCGCCAATGCGGATCGTCCCAGCAATCGGCTCATTTCGCCGCCCAGGGAGTCATCGCCGGGGCCTACGACGTAGTCGTCGCCGCCGGAGTGGAATCCATGACACGAGTGCCGATGGGGATCACCGCCCAGCAGGGACCGGGCAAGCCGTTCGGCTCGAAGATGCTGGAACGCTACAGCCAGGGTCTGGTTCCTCAGGGGATCTCGGCCGAGATGATCGCCGAGAAGTGGGGCCTCAGCCGGGAGGTTCTCGACGAGATCTCCCTCCAGTCTCACCGACGCGCCGGAACAGCCACCGAAGAGGGGCGTTTCGAATCACAGATCATCCCAGTCGAGATCAGAGGCGACGACGGTTTGGAGACGGTGACCCGTGACGAAGGCATTCGCTGGGAGACCTCGATGGAAAAGCTCGCCTCTCTGCAGGCGGCCTTCAAGAGCGACGGGGTGGTTACCGCCGGCAACTCGTCTCAGATCTCCGACGGTGCGGCCGCCGTCCTGATCATGTCCGAGGAAAAGGCCGAGCAGCTGGGTTTGGAGCCGATGGCTAGGTTCGTGTCATTCTCGCTGGCGGGCGTGGACCCGATCACCATGCTCACCGGTCCCATTCCCGCCACCGCCAAGGCGTTGGAGCGGGCGGGCCTCTCTATCGACGACATCGACCTCTTCGAGATCAACGAGGCGTTCGCGTCGGTGGTCGGAGCGTGGCGGATCGAACACGGAGGGAGCGACCCCGACGCGCTGTGGGACCGTACCAACGTCAATGGCGGTGCCATCGCCCTGGGACACCCTCTCGGTGCCTCCGGTGCCCGGCTCCTGACCACGCTCGTGCACGAGCTTGCCCGCACAGGAGGCCGGTATGGGCTCCAGAGCATGTGCGAAGGCGGAGGCATGGCCAACGGCACGATCATCGAGCGTCTCTGATGGACAGCCGGTGGAAATAGGGCTCGGTCAGATCCTCATCGCCCTGGCCATCGGCGCCGCCGTCTGGATAGTCAGTATGAAGGTGCTGCGGATGCTGGTGACCCCGCCACCCGAAGTGGACCCCGCCGACGTCGTCGAAGTGGAGGACCAGGACTTTCGTTGCACCGTCTGCGGCACGGAGGTGACGTTGCGGGTGGCCAATCTGGTCGAGACCTCACCGCCCAAACATTGCCGCGAGGAGATGGTGCCGGTATGGCGACCCGGACGCCACCTGCGACCGTGATTGTCCACAGGGTGGGGACAATTCAGAGGAAAACTACAAGCTTGTCATTCACAAGCTCGGCCGGTGGAGGGGGTGTTCCGGCCGGTTTACGCTAGGGAATATGCCTGAGTCCAAGCGACGTAAGCCGAAAGCGGCCGGGCCGACCCCATCCAAGCGGCCTGTACCGAAAGACAAGCCGGAAAGTCCGAGCTGGTATGTGGCGGTGATGGCGGGACTGATGGGAGTGGGCGTGGTCCTCGTACTCGTCCGATTCTTCCTCCGCACCGACGAGTGGCTGCTCCTCGTCGGACTGGTGCTGATCTCGGCCGGTTTCATCATGACGACCAACTACCGGTGAAGGTCCTGGTCCTCGACAACTACGACTCGTTCACCTACAACCTGGCGCAGTATCTCGGGGAGCTGGGGGCCGAACCGGAGGTGATCCGGGCCGACGCCATCGGTCCCAAGGAGGCCGATGAGCGCCACTACGAACGCGTCGTGATCTCTCCCGGCCCGGGCCGGCCGGAAGAGGCCGGCAACTCCATCGAGTTCGTCGAGCACTTCGCCGGCCGGCTGCCCATCCTCGGGGTATGCCTCGGCCACCAGGCGGTGGTGGCGGCTTTCGGTGGAACGATCGACCTGGCACCGGAACCCCGCCACGGCAAGACCTCACATATCCGACATGACGGACGGGGCCTATTCGCCGGCCTGAGCGAGACCTTCGAGGCCACCCGTTACCACTCCCTGGCGGCGGTGACGGTCCCCGAGGCTCTGGAGGAATGCGCCTGGTCGGAGGAAGGAGTGGTCCAGGGCGTACGCCACCGCTCCTACGACGTCCACGGAGTCCAGTTCCATCCGGAGTCGGTGATGACGACGGAGGGAAAAGCCTTACTGGCCAACTTCCTGTCTTGACGCCGGCCCGGGAACGGGTCAGCCACCAGTTGTCGGGGTCGTGTCTTGGACCGTCGTGGTGGTGGTTTCCGGAACGGTCGTAGTGGTGGTGGTCGTGGTCGTCGTGGTGGTGGTCGTCGGGGGCGTTCTACCCAGCGTCACCGTGATCACGTCACCGGGAAGGGCGGTGGTACCGGCCGTCGGGAACTGGGACACGACGGCCCCATCCAGACTCGGATCGGTGACCGTCTCGCTGGCGTTGGAGACGGTCATCCCCAGTCCCAGCTCGTCCAGTGCACTTCGGGCTTCGTCCGGGGACATGCCGAATAGGTCGGGGATCTCGACCGGCTCGGGGCCGAGCGAGACGACCAACAACACGGTCTGGCCGACTTCGAGGGTCTCTCCCGGCTCCGGATCGGTGGTGATCACGACCCCGCGGGGCACCTCGGGGTCGTATCGCTCCTCCACCGTGACCCGAAGCCCCTCGTCGTTGAGGCGCTGGGTTGCATCCCGCTCGGTCAGGCCGGAGAGATCCTCCAGCTCCACAGTCTGGGGCCCTTCTGACAGCACCAGGTCGATGGGCGACTCGGAACCGGCCCGCACTCCAGACGGCGGCGTCTGCTCGATCACGATCCCTTCGTCCTGAGGATCGGGGCGCGAGGTGATGTTGCCGACCACAAATCCGGACTCCTCGATGATCTGGCGGGCGGTCGCCTCGTCCTGACCGATGAGGTTGGGAACCTCGAACTCCTCGGGGCCGGCCGAGATGAACAGCTCGACCGGGGAATCCTCGTCGACTTCCGCCCCGGCGGGCGGGTCGGTGCGGATGGCGTTGCCCTGGGCGATCTCTTCGCTGGGCTCGCGGGTGATGGTGACTCGCAGTCCGTTCCCTTCCAGGCGGGCGACGGCCTCCTCCTCCGGCAGATTGGTGACGTTGGGAACGGTGACCACCTCGGGGTCGCCCTCTCCTCCCAGGGCCTGGAACAGCACGAAGACCAGGATGGTGAGCAGGGCAAGCAGACCGAAGGCGGTGAGGATGAACGGAAGCTGGGAGGGCGGCTCTTCCTCCAGGTCCCGGTAGACCTCGTCGGGCGGAGCGGTCGCCGGAGGAGCTGCCGCGGTGGGAATGACCCGGGTGGAGGCGTCGGGATCGGCGTAGCCTCCCGGCGCCACCGGCAGCGGAGGAGGTACCGAAGGCGTTTGCCCGCGCAGGACCGCCACCAGATCCGCCCGCATGTCCTCGGCACTCTGGTAGCGGCCGGCAGGATCCTTGCGCAGCGCCCGCATCACCACGGCGTCGAGTTGCGGGGAGACGTCGGAATTGAGGGTGGAAGGCGGGACCGCATCGGTCGAGACATGCTGGAACGCCACCGACATGGGGCTGTCCCCCTGGAAGGGGGGACGTCCGGTGAGCATCTCGTACAGCACCACGCCGAGCGAGTACACGTCGGAGCGGGCGTCGGCCGCCGCCCCCTGGGCCTGTTCGGGGGCGAAGTAGGTGGCCGTGCCGATCACCGAGCCGGTGCGGGTCAGTTCCTGGGAGTCGTCCCATGCGCGGGCGATCCCGAAGTCGGTGACTTTCACCGTGCCGTCGGACGAGAGGAGAATGTTGCCGGGCTTGATGTCGCGGTGGACCAGTCCCGCTCGGTGGGCCACCGACAGGGCGGCGGCCACCTCGGAGGCGATCTCCACGGCCCGCCGGGGGAGCAACGCGCCCTCGGAGCGCAGGACCTCGCGCAATGAGCGGCCCTCGACCAGCTCCATCACGATGAAGTAGGTGTCGCCCGCCTCTCCCCAGTCGTAGATGCTGACGATGTTGGGATGGCTCAGGTTGGCGGCGGCCTGCGCCTCCCGCCGGAACCGCTTGACGAAGGCGTCGTCGGACGAATACTGCGAGTGGAGCATCTTGATCGCCACCCGGCGCCCGAGCAGCGTGTCCTGGGCCTGGTAGACGTCGGCCATCCCGCCCCGGGCGATATGCGAGGACAGGTGGTATCTATCGGTGAGCGGGCGTGAAGTTTCCATGGGATGCTGGGAGAGCGTGGGGAATGATAGGGATCACCGTCGGTTTTCCAGCCAACCGGCGATGAGCTCGCCCGCCACCGGTGCTGCCACCCGGCCTCCGGTGTCTGACTCGCCGGTGGCGGGGACCGGTTCGAACATGACCGCCAAAGCGATAGCGGGGGACTCGATAGGAGCGTAGGCCACGAACCAGGGATACGACGCTCCTTCCCCGGCCTGGGCAGTTCCCGTCTTTCCCGCGACCCGTACCCCGGGGACCGTGGCGGCGGTGCCGGTGCCCTCCGTCACCACCCGCTCCATCATCTGCTCGAGAGTCTCGGCGGTGGAAGGCTCCATCGCCCGGCCCAGCTCCTCCGGTTGGGTTTCGGCGACTGTGTCGCCGTCGGCATCGAACATCTCATCAACGAGATACGGCTGCATCACGACCCCGTCGTTGGCGATGGCCGCGGCCACCATGGCCATCTGGAGTGGTGTCGCCCTCACATCCCGTTCACCCAACCCACTCTGGGCGAGAGCGGCGTCGTCCTCCTCCAACTCCTCGGCCGGGAAGTTGGACTCGGCCACGTCCCACGGGAACTCCAGCTCCCGGTTGAAGCCCAGGGCTTCGGCCATGATCCCGAGATCGGCGGCACCCACCTGCATCGCCAGATTGGCGAACACGGTGTTGCACGAGCGGATGAAGCCGCGCATGAGGGTGACCTCGGTGCCGTCGCCGCACAGGCTTCCACCGTAGTTAGAGATCGTGGCGGTCGAGCCCGGCAGGGGCAGCTCACGTACGTCTTCGAACGTGGTGTCGGACGTCGCCACGCCCACGTCGACGGCGGCCGCCGCCACCACCGTCTTGAAGGTCGAGCCCGGCGGATACAGCTCGCGGGTCGCCCGGTCGGCCAGCGGCCGGTCGGGATCGTCGAGCAGCGCCTGCCAGTTCTCGGCCGCCTCTGCGCCCTCGAGGGACGCCGGGTCGAAGGAGGGCCTGGACACCATCGCCAGCACCGCCCCGGTCGACGGATCCAGTGCGACGATGGCCCCGGACCGGTCGCCCAGCGCTTCGAAGGCGGCACGCTGTAGATCGGCGTCGAGGGTGAGACGGATACTGCGCGGCCTCAGATCCCGTCCGAGGATGGCGGCGACGATGTCCGAGAACGTCAGGTCCCGCCGGCTGCGGAGTTCGTCTACGTAGGCCGCCTCCAGGCCGCCGTCGCCGACCAGCGACGAGGTGTATCCGACGGTGTGGGCGAACACCGGTCCCTCGGGGTAGACGCGCATGAACTGTCGGGAGTCGGCCTCGTCGGGGAGTGACTCCGCGAGGACCGTGCCGTCGGCGGCCACGATCAGTCCCCGTTCCTTTCCGGCCTGGGCGATCGCCTGGCGGGCGTTGCGGGGGTCCGACCGGTAGGTGTCGGCGGCGATCGCCTGGATCCAGCTGACCGTTCCGACCAGGACGGCGAGTCCCAGGAACAGCCCGATGGCGAGGCGCCGGATGGGCCCGTTCACGAGCGTTCCTCGTGGCTTGCGCGGGCGAGAAGGGCGAGAAGGAGGAAGTTGCCGACGAGAGCCGAGCCTCCGTAGGACATGAACGGGAGGGTGATCCCGGTGAGGGGCAGCACCCGCAGCACCCCGCCGATGATGAGGAACGTCTGGAGCCCGATGACGAAAGTGAGCCCGGCGGCGAAAAGGGAGCGGAATCGGTCCCGGGAGCGGAGGGCGATGCCGAACCCGGCCGCCAGGAACAGGGCGAAACAGCACAGCACGGCGATCGATCCGGCTAGCCCGAGTTCCTCACCCACCGCAGCGAAGATGAAGTCCGTCTCCGCGTTGGGGATGAGGTCGGGACGGCCCAGCCCAGGTCCCGCACCGGAGAGGCTGCCGGTCCCGAGGGCGAACAAACCCTGGGCCACCTGGAATCCGGTGTCGGCGTAATCCGAGAAAGGGTCCAGCCAGGCGGTGACCCGCCGCTGGACATGGTCGAAGACGGTCCAGGCGGCCACTCCGCCGCCCACCGCCAGAAGGCCGCCGGCGATGAGATAGCCGGCCGCTCCGGTGGCGGCATACAGCAGGGCGGCAAAGGTCAAGAACAGGAGCAACGACGCCCCGAGGTCTCGCTGGTAGATCAGGATCAGCAGACTGCCCGCCCAGACGACGACCAGCGGCACCAGCTGGCGCGGTTCGGGGATACGGATCGGGCCCAACCGTCGGTGGGCGCCGGTGAGGGCGGCCTGACGGTCGGCGAGGTAGGCGGCGAGGAAGCTCACGAAGAGGATCTTGGCGATCTCCGCCGGCTGAAAGTGGAGTTCGGTGAAGCCCAGGTCGAAGACCACCCACAGCCGGCTGCCGTTCTGAGCCAAGCCCCGGATCGGCAGCGGTCCCTCCGAGGGCAACGACGGCAGGAGCAACAGCCCGACGGCGGTCAACAGCATCAGGTTGCGATAGCGGCGGAGGATCCCGAGGCCGTTGCGGGAGAGGACGGCGAGGAGTGCGCAGGCGGCCGCCGCCGCGATGAGGATCCACCATCGCTGGAGACCGGCCCGGTAGGGCGACAGCCGATAGACCTCCATGAACCCGATCGCCGCCAGGAGGCTCACCGGCGGTAGGAGGAGCGGGGTGGCGTCCGGGGCCCACGCCCGGATTGCCATGTGGATGCCGCCGAAGGCGATCACGAACACCAGGAACGTCAGGCCGACCTGCGCCCCGATCGTCTCACCCCCGGCGAACTCGACCAGCGCCACGCCGAAGGCGGCCAGCGCCGAGGCAACGCCGACGAGCACCGCCTCAGCGGTACGAGTCATTATGAGTCGGAAGTCGGAAGTCGGAAGTCGGAAGTCGTGCCATAGGCTCGCCCGCAGGCTGAGTCACTCAACGACATCCACCACCACCGCCGAGATGTTGTCGTGGCCACCGGCGGCGTTGGCCGCCTCGACCAGGGCCCAGACCGCCTCCTCGGGTGTGTCTGCCGTGAGCTGATCGCGGATCTCCTGGTCGGTGAGCATCGAATTGACTCCGTCGGAACAGAGGAGGAAACGATCCCCGGGCTCCACCGGTTCCTCGATCTCGTCGACTAGCAGGTTCTGTGTCAGCCCCAGGGCACGGGTGATCATGTTCCGTTGCGGGTGCGTCTGAGCTTCCTCGGGGCTGATCCGACCGGCCGCTACGTACTCGGCCGCCACCGTGTGGTCGACCGTCAGCTGCCGCAGCTCGGAATCTCGCAGGAGATAGGCCCGGCTATCGCCAACGTGAGCGAGTCGGGCGACCCCGCCGGAGATCTCCAGGATCGTCATCGTCGTGCCCATCCCGGCCAGTTCGGGATGTTCGGCAACTTCGAGAAGGAGAGCGTGATTTGCTCCGGTCACCCGGCGACCGGGAGCGCCCTTGATGTCAGTGGCTGTCTCGACGGCGATGCGAGAGGCGACCTCACCGGCCACATGACCGCCCATGCCGTCGGCGACGATGAACAGAGAGGCGTCGTCGCCGGCTCCCGACACCGGGGGATAGACGGAGTCCTCGTTGTTCGATCTCACCAGCCCGGTGTGGGTGGCGGACGCCCACTGGTAGTTCAACGCACCTCCATCACCGTCTTGCCCACCTGCACCGCGTCGCCCCGGCGCAACTCGGTCGGAGCCGTGACGCGTCTGCCATTCAAGTACGTCCCGTTCGTGCTGCCTAGATCGTGGAGGGTCAGGCCGTCTTCGGAGGCAACCAGCCGCAGATGGAACTCGGAAGCATAAGGATCGTCGATGACAATGTCTGCCTCGTCGCTCCGACCGAGGACGGTGGCGTCGGTGACGGTGAAATCGAGCCCGGCTTGGCCCTCGGAGCGCACTACGACCACCTTGGTGCCGCGCCGTTTACGCCGCTCGGCGTGGATGCCCAGGTGGGTGGCGATTCCCCGGGCGACCTGCCAGACGAACAGATAGACCAGCCCCAGGAAGATCAGGCGGAGGAGGGCGAGGATGATGTCCGGCATTCAGGCGACTTCGAGGCGGTAGGAGCGATCGGCGAAGGTTACGACCGAGCCGGGTCGAAACTCCACCGGGTCGTCGGCGACCCGCACCCCGTCGACCCGGGTTCCGTTGGAAGAGCCCAGGTCACGTAGCCAGACCGACCCGTGGCGTCGGACGATCTCGGCGTGGCGTCGTGAGATCTCCTCGAACGGCAGGACGACGTCACAGTCCTCGGCCCGACCCACCCACATGCGATTGTTGGATAGGTCTCTGTCGGGATTCCCGCTCAGCCGTCCCCAGGGATGACGCGACCCCTTCGCCACCTCTAGGTCGCAGTCGATCGTCCCTGTGGTGAGATCCGGATCGAGGCGGATGTTGACGTAGGAGGGGCCCGGCAGCCGCCATCCTTCCTCGGCGGCATGCGCCTCGTACGCCTCCGCCAGGACCCGTGACAGAGCAGCGGGCGGCAGATCCAAATCCTGGGGGTTGATCGTCACGGTGAGTCGGTTGGCGACCATCGTCCCGGTGGGATGATCGAGGGCGGCCAGATCGGCTTCCCGCACCAGCCGCTGGGCGATTTCGGTGGGGTGGACCGACCCGGCGAACACCCGTCCTGCGACCCCGTCGAGCATCCGCTCGAGGCGTCTTTCGACCGCTCTCGCCAGCTTCACCTGCGTCAGTGTACGTGGGGCAGTGGTACCATGATCTCTCCGCACTTCGACGCCGTACTATGTCGTGGCGTGTCCCGGGCGAGTGGCGGAATTGGCAGACGCGCAGGATTCAGGTTCCTGTGAGGTAACACTCGTGGGGGTTCAAGTCCCCCCTCGCCCACTGTTCTGACTGTGCATAGGCGGACGACCCCCTCGCACCCCCGCCGCGACATTCCGCTTGACTAGGTCCCCTGGCGTTATTGGGCCGCGGATGGTTTCGCTAGAGCCACTGTTCTGACTGTGCGTAGGGGGACGACCCTTTCGTACCCCGCCGCGACATCCCGCTTGACTAGATCCTCTGGCGTTATAGGTTCGCGGTGAGTCTGGCCAGGCCATTACGGGTCGTCCCGTTCCGTTGGGATCAATCGCTAGTAGTTTCTAGGCACTCACCTAGCCGCGGCCGGTCGTGCCGCGGCCGGAACCAGCCAGCTCATGTTCGACTCCCCACGTCGCCGTCGTCGCCGGATCTTGTGGCCGTTGCTCGTAACGGTCCTGGTAGCGGTGGGCGTGGTGGTGGCCACCGCCGGTGGTGACGCCCGCTCGACGATCTCCTATCTCGAAGACGTCCAGCTCAGCTCCCTCCAGATATCGCGGGCCGGTGCCAACTTGAACGATCTCGTGGGCGACCTCTCCCGGGTGGATCGCAGCGAGTTCCAGTCCGTCGTCAACGGCGTCACCACCGCTCTCGATGAGGCGGCCGACGTGGCGGACCGGGAGGCTCCGGATGAGGAGCTGGTTGGGGCGATGACTCTGTTCCGTCTGGCGGTCGAGTCCTGGAGCGCCGGGATGGACGGCTTCACCACGGCGATCTACCAGGCAGCCGACGAGCCGACCGACGAGTCGGTGGTCGACGATCTCGCCTCGGCGGTGGTTTCGGTGCGTGCCGGAGACGACATCTATCACGCCTTGCTGGAGGAGTTCGCTCGCGACGACGTTCCTTCTCCGGTGGCGGAGATGCCGGAGGTGCGCCTGTTGCCTGTCGACACGCCCATCACGGTGCTGGCGCCGGCCTGGGTGTCCGCGGCCCGGTCGGAGGCGGGAGGTTTGGCGATGCGACCGTCCGTGCGAATCGAGCAGGTGAGCACCACCCCCGAATGGGTCCAGAGCGCGGACGGTTCGATAGTCGTCCCGGCAGTCTCCGAGACGATCGACGTGGTGGTCGTGGTTGGAAACAGCGGCAACACGGTCACGAATGTCGGCGTGCTCGACCTGACCTTGTCCACCGCCGACGGAGAGCCGGTCGAACAGAGAGAAACCGTGCCGGCCATCGAGCCCGGAGCCAGCACATCAGTGGCCTTCGCCCAGCTTCCAGTCACGCCGGGCACTTTCTACGAGCTCGTCGTCGACCTCGACCCCCAGGGACCGGACGCCTTCGGCGATGACAACCGCCACTCGACCGGCTTCACCGTCAACGAGGCGACTCCGACCACCGTCACCACCACCGGCGGCTGACGCTGCCCCGGATCGCCTCGGTACCATGGCTGTCCCGTGATCGACCCCCGACTACTACGCGAGGACCCTGAAGCCGTGCGTCGCTCACTGGAACGGCGCGGCTCCGATATCGATCTCGAGGCCATGATCGCCTTGGAGGAGAAGGCCCGGACGGTGCAGGGTGAAGCTGAGAGCGCCCGCGCCGCCCAGAAGGAAGCGGGCCGCCGGATCGCCCAGCTCGACGGCGAGGAGAAAGAGAGGGCGATCGCCGAGGTCTCGTCACTCGCCGACCGGGTGAAGGAACTAACCGCCGAGGCGGATGCGTTGCGCGCCGACTTCGAGCACCGATGGCTCACCGTCCCGAATCTGGTCGATCCGACAGCGGCCGAAGGCTTCGAGGAAGAGGACGCCGAGGTGTTGCGCGAGGTCGGAGAGCAGACCCGCTTCTCTTTCGAGCCCGCGGACCACGCCACGCTGGGTGAACGGCTCGATCTGATCGACACCGATCGGGCCGCCAAGGTGTCTGGTAGCCGATTCGGCTACTTGAAGGGCGAGGCCGTCATCTTGGAGTTCGCCCTGGTGCGTTGGGCGCTGGATCGGCTGGTGGCGGCGGGTCACGTCCCCATGGTGCCCCCGGTGCTCGTCCGCGAGGAGGCCCTGGTCGGGACGGGGTTCTTCCCGGCCGACCGGGAGCAGGTCTACGCCGTCCCCGAGGACGACCTGTATCTAGTCGGGACGTCTGAAGTGCCCCTGGCCGCCTACCACGGCGACGAGATCTTCGACGCCGAGGACCTTCCCGCCCGGTACGCCGGCTACTCGACCTGTTTCCGTAGGGAAGCAGGAACCTACGGCAAGGACACGACCGGGATCTTTCGGGTCCACCAGTTCGACAAAGTCGAGATGTTCGTGTTCTGCCGGCCGGAGGACTCTGCCGCCGAGCACGAGCGACTGCTCGGCATCGAGGAGGCGCTGGTGCAGGAACTCGAGGTGCCCTATCGGGTAGTCAACATCGCCGCCGGTGACCTGGGAGCGTCGGCCGCCAAGAAGTACGACATCGAGGCTTGGTTCCCGTCCCAAGGGCGTTACCGGGAGATCACCTCCTGCTCCAACACCACCGATTACCAGGCCCGCCGACTTCGTGTGCGCTACCGGGCCGACGCCTCCAACGAGATCGTCCACACCCTCAATTGGACCGCCTGCGCGGTCGGACGGACGATCCTGGCGCTGCTCGAGAACCACCAGCAGGAAGACGGCTCCGTCCTCATTCCGCAGGCGCTGCGTCCCTACACGGGTTTCGACCGGATCGCACCCCATTGAACCGTTCTCGCGCGACATTCCCTTCTTCTATGCCGGGAAAGTCGCGCGAGAAGAGGACATGAGCGAGGCGTCCGATCCGCTGTTCGCCCGGATTGCCCGTCGTTACGACAGGATCAACACGGTTCTGTCGCTCGGAAGGGAGCAGTCCTGGCGCCGGGCGGGAGCCGCCCATCTGCCTCCGGGGTCGGTGCTGGATCTCGGGAGCGGAACCGGGGCGGCCCGCGAGATCTTCGGAAACCGCCACGTAGTGGGTCTCGACCCGGTGGTCGAGATGCTGCAATTGAGTCCCATCCGGGACAGGGTGGCGGCGGTAGGGGAGGCACTGCCATTTCCCGACTCGACCTTCGACGGGGTCTTTTCCGCCTACGTCTTCCGTAACCTGACGTCCATCACCCTCACTCTGAGTGAGATCCGTCGGGTCCTGCGACCCGAGGGCAAGGCGGTCGTGGTCGACCTGGCCCGTCCCCTCTCACCGTTGGCCCGCAGGATCCATCAGGCGGGAACGGCCGTGATGCTCCCTCTGGTAGGGGGAGTGCTTGCCGGCGCTCCGGGTGAGTATCGATATCTCCACCGGACGCTCGATTCGCTGCCCCCTCCCGAGAAACTGTTCCGTGAGGGTCCCTTGGAGCTGGAGCGGGTGTGGCGGATGGGGATGAACGGCTTCGTCTATGGGGCGGTACTGGCCAAGAGGTGATCGTGCACCCCACCGTCGGGCTGGTCCCGGCCGGTGGCGACGGCCGCCGGCTCTGGTCAGGCGACCCTACGGCACCCGGGATGCTCCGCTTAGGGCTGCTTCCTTCCGGACCTGACCCGGTTCGCGGTATCCCGCCGCGCAGGACCCGACCTTCAACGCCACGTGTCCGCCGGCCTGAGCCGGCCGAGCCATTCCTCGGGTGGGGACTTCAGCCCCGCATGCAGAGGATTTCGGGTACAGGGCACCCCTAGCGCCCCGCTTAGCACGATCGACATAAAGGGTACCGGCCGGACGGGGAATTCGGTAAAGCCCGCGGGCTAGCGACGGCCGGCGAAAAAGGCTGTGAGGAGAGAGGCGGACTCACCCTCCAGTATCCCGGCCTCCATCTCCATCGTGTGGTTCAGCCGGCGGTCCTGGGGGATGTTGTAGAGGCTCCAACACGCCCCACCCTTCAGGTCGGCCGCCCCGTACACCAGCCGGGCGAGTCGGGCGTTGACAGCTGCCCCGGCGCACATGGCGCACGGTTCCAGGGTGACGACGAGCGTGTGCCCCTCGAGCCGCCAGGGCCCGGTCTTACGGGCGGCTGCCGACAGCACCATGGTCTCGGCATGAGCAGTGGGGTCGGACAACTCCTCGCGACGGTTGTTATCCACCGCCACCACGGCGCCATCAGCGTCGACCAGAACCGCTCCCACGGGCACATCGCCGTGGCCGAGCGCCAGCCGGGCCTCGTCCAGCGCAACTTGCATCAGGGCTTGGTCGTCCATTCGGCCGCAGTCTCCTCGTCGATTAGAATTGTGGTCGTTTCCGGCGTTCGCCGGAGCAGCTCCCGGAGGGATCGCATAGTCTGGTCGTAGGTGTGCGGCCATTGGTGGAGCGCCGTTGGGATAACTGAATAGGTTTGGAGGGATCGCATAGTCTGGTCTAGTGCGCGGCACTGGAAATGCCGTTGGGGGTTATCGCCCCCTCGAGGGTTCAAATCCCTCTCCCTCCGCCAAGCTGAATTATCTGCTCTTGGAGGGTCGCATTGCCCGGTCTAGTGGGCGGCAGTCGGGGATGCCGTCGTTGGGCAGAGTGAAGCCTCTTCGTGGGTTGGTACAAGTGAATAGCAGCGATTCTTTGGAGGGGTCGCATAGTCCGGTCTAGTGCGCGGCACTCGAAATGCCGTAAGGGGCGGAAGCCTCTTCGTGGGTTCGAATCCCACCCCCTCCGCCACCGTTGTCGCGCGACATTCCCGGCCCATACGACCGGGATGTCGAGCG
>DATABS010000088.1:0-31069 GCA_036259475.1 Acidimicrobiia bacterium
CGGCTCTTCCGGTTTGGCGGGCGGCCTGTGGGATTCAGGCGTGCGTTTCGGCGAGGCGCCCGAGGGAGAGCGCTCCGAGGAGGAGACCGAAGTCGCGCAACGCGATGTCCCAGAAGCCGCCGGCCAGAGCCAGCGTGATGATGATCAGTCCCAGCCAGGCCGCCACCACGTTGGCGAAGATCCGCGGCCGCAGCCACACTCCGATACCGGCGGCGATTTCGATGATGCCGACGACGGCCATCACCACGCTTCCGCTCACGATGTCGGTTACGAAACCGGGCAGGAACTCGGTCCAGTCAGTCATCAGGTTGAAGAACTTGTCGAGGCCGAAGAGGATCGGCGCGACCGTGAACCCGAGATGGAGAATCTGATAGGCGAGAGTGTCCTGGTCGGTGGTTCGTTCGACTGTGGCTGTGGTCATGAGGGCACCTCCTGTGTGCTTCTACTGCTTATACCTCTATGTTTTACACCACAGCCGCTACTATTGTCAAGACATGTTTGATATAGAAAGGGATCTAACCGCGGTCGGCTCTCTCACCGACCCCACCCGCCGGGCCGTCTACGAATTCGTCAGCCACGCCCGCCGGGCCGTCGGCCGCGACGAGGTGGCCGACGCGATCGGCATCGCCCGTCAGACCGCCGCCTACCACCTCGATCGCCTGGCAGAAGAGGGCCTCGTCGACGTGGGCTTTGCCCGTCTCAGTGGCCGCACCGGTCCCGGGGCCGGCCGACCGGCCAAGACCTACGCCCGCTCCGAGCGCGACTACTCCGTCACCGTGCCACCCCGCCGTTACCTGGTAGCGGCCCGGATCATGCTGGAGGCGATCCGGTCGGGCGCCATCGGCCGCGAGGACCTGGCTTCGGCGGCGCATGCCATCGGCGTGGAGATGGGGTCGGAGGGCCTCGAAACGGCCCTGGACGAAATGGGATACGAGCCTGCCGAAGAGGAGGGTGAGGTCCGCTTTCTCAACTGTCCCTTCCACGCCATGGTGGAGGACGACCGTGAGACCACCTGCAACCTCAACCTCGCCCTGGTGAAGGGCATGGTCGAAGGCGCAGCCGACCCCCGCCAGCCGTGTCTCGGACCCGAAGAGGGCTACTGCTGCGTCCGCCTGCGCTCCTCATGAGGTTCGCGCTCATCATCCGCGGCAGGTAACCCGCAGCAGTACGGCGAAGGAACCGTCAGCGGCGCTTGTCGAGTTCCGGCTTGAGTTCCTTGTCCCAGAACGCCAGAAAGCCTTCCTGGTCGTCACCGATCTGGTGGAAGTAGATGTGGTCGATCCCCCCGTCGATCGCCTGTTCCACCGACTCGATTAGCGGCTCAGGATCCGGTCCGCAGGGGACCGACTGGGCGATCATGTCCCTGGTGACCAGCTGGCTGGCAGTCTCGAAGTGCTTGGGGGTCCGCAGGTCCTGGGATAGTTGGCCCGGGATTCCGGTGTTGGGCCATTGCCGGTAGGCCAGATCGACGGCGGCGTCCTTGTCCTCCGCCCAGCAGGTGGTGAGCTGACCGTATATCGGCCCCTCGCCGCCGTTTTCCTTGAACACCTCCACCGGTTCGCCTCCCGTTCCGGTGGTCCACATCCCGTCGCCGATCCGCGCCGCCAATTCAGCCGAAGACGTGCCGAAGGCCGAAACAACGATCGGGACGTCGCCGGGCGGCGGATCGAAGATGGTGGCATCCTCGACCCAGAAGTAGGTTCCCCGGTGTGTGGTGCTCTCGCCCTTCCACAGGAGGCGGACGACTTCGATGGCTTCCTCCAACATCTCGATCCGGATGTCGGCGGGGGGCCAGGCGTCGCCCAGGATCTGCTCGTTGAGCGCCTCGCCGCTGCCGACACCCCACACGAAACGGTCGGGCAACAGGTTGGCCGTCGTGGCGGTGGCCTGGGCCAAGATGGCGGGGTGGATGCGCATGATGGGACAGGTCACGCCGACGCCTACCTGGATACTCTCCGTGGCCTGGGCGATGGCCCCCAGCACAGCCCACACGAACGGTGAGTGTCCCTGTTCGGTGATCCACGGGTGGAAGTGGTCGGAGATCGACACGAAGTCGAAGCCGTGCTCTTCCGCCTGGCGGGCGACGTCGACCAACCGGGCCGGCCCCAACTCCTCGCTGGACAGTGTCAAACCGTATTCGATAGCCATGGCGTCGCCCCTACCCCCTGACCGGCTCGCCAAACGAATTCCGACGGTTTGAGTTGCGTCGAGGCGGGTAGAGAACGGCCGACCAGATGGTGAAGACCCTCACGGCTTGCATGTCTTCTCTGCGAGGGCTCACCAGCAAGGAGAGACGCGGTGACCGGCATGCCTCCCGATCCGGACCCAAATCGGCAACTCGGTCACCGCCTCTCCTCTGGTCCCTCACCCTGAGGCGGCGGCGATCCCCCGATACAGAAGAAGAGCGTGCCATCGTCGGATGGCACGCTCTTCTGTCCCAGTATGGGTGTGACCGTCGGCGTCAGGAAGCGGACTGCCGCTGGATCTCCTTGGCCAGCTCGTCCTTCGTCATGGACGAACGGCCTTCGATGTCCATCTGCTTCGCCTTCTCCTGGAGCTCCTCTTTCGAGGCGTCTTTCATCTTGTGGCTCTTCTTGGCCGCTTCGAGATCGGCTCCGAGCGTCTGCAGCTGGTCCTCGGACATCAACTTGCGCACCTCGGGGAACATCTCCTCTTCTTCTTCCTTGGCGTGATGCTCCACATTCTCCATCAGGACCTTCATCTTCGCCACGAACGCTGATTCGCCCGGGTCGAGCTTCTCGATCTCCGCCATGAGCACGTCTACAACGTGATGCTCCTCGTAGCTCTCGTCGGTCGTCTCCGCCAGCTCCTTGCCGCCGGCGTCGTGGATGGCCGGGTAGAAGACCTGCTCCTCGATGGCGGTATGCACCTCCAACTCCTGGAAGATCTGAGTACACAGCTCTCCCATCCGGCCGGCGTCCTCCGCCTCCGAAGCGCTTCGGAACTCCTTGAAGAGTCCTCTCACCTCGTCGTGATCCTTGCGCAACAGTTCCAGACCGTCCATCGGCGTGCTCCTTTCGTGACCGGTCGAGCAGCACTACCCGGGTGTATCCGGTTCAAACCCGACACTCCCGTTGCGGCAGGAGTCCTCTCTAGGCTGAACCGGGATGGATCGAGATCGATGGCGCCCCTCGCACGTGGTCCTCACCGGCCCGATGGGATCAGGTAAGACCACGGTGGGGCGGTTGCTGGCCGCGCGACTAGGCCGTCCGTTCGTCGACTCCGACGCTCAGATCGAGGCGCTCTACGGGTCCAATGCCAAGATCCTGGCGGATGAGAGGGGCGTGGGGTGGCTCCACGAAGCGGAAGGTCACGCATTGCTCGCCGCACTGGAGCGACGGCAACCCTCGATCGTCGCCGCCGCCGCCAGCATCGGAGACCTCGACCGAGCCGGCGACATCCTCCAAGGCGACCGGGCGGCGGTCGTGCTGTTGGTGGGCGACGCCGATGTGCTGGCGCAGCGGTCCGAAGCCGGAGCGCACCGTCGACCGGTGAGTGTCGAGAGCTATGCCGAGCTGACGGACCGTCGCACGGAGGCCCTCCGACCCTTCGCCGATTCACTGATCGATGTCACCCACATCCGACCCGACGAGGTGGTCGAGAAGATTCTCGCCGACCTCGACGAGTCAATCCCGCAGCGTCAGAAAGCCGGCGACGACGGCGCTTAAGGCGGCGGCGCCGGCCCCGACCCGATTCTCGTTGAGCCACAGAAGTGGGCTCGTCCGTCTCGACCGTGGTCCGAAGATCCCGTACGGGCCGGGATCGCCTGCCACCGGCTTGAACAGGTTGCCCTCGTCGTTGTGCGGTGACGGGGGGCGGTCGGCGAGCTGGGGCTCGACGCCCTTGCGGGCGAGAAGATGGTCGAGCAATGCCGAGGAAACCTTGTTGCCGACGATCGCCTTCCACGTCGGGAAGCCCACATAGATCTCGCGACGGCGTTCTCGGACAGCCAGATGGACGGCGTCGGCCGCCACTTCCGGCTGGTAGATCGGAGGCACCGGTTGGGGATGGCGCTCGTAGTTGGAACGGCAGTGGGAGAACTGCGGCGTGTTAACCGCCGGAAGCTGCACCATGCCGACGTGGACACCCGACTTGCGGTGGAGCAGCTCGCTGCGCACCGACTCGGTGAAGCCCTTCATGGCGTGTTTCGCCCCGCAGTAGGCGCTCTGGTAGGGAATCCCCCGGTAGGCGAGGGCCGATCCGACCTGGATGATCACCCCCCGGTCACGGGGCAACATGCGTTGCAGCGCCACCTGGGTTCCCCACACCGTGCCCAGGTAGGTCACCTCGGTGACCCGGGCATACTCTTCGGGTTGGTACTCCATGAAGGGCGAGAAGACGGTGGTCATGGCATCGTTGACCCAGACACCGATCTCACCCATTTGGGACTCGGCTTCGCTCGCCGCCTCGTCAACCTCTCGATAGCTCGACACGTCGGTCGGGAGAGCCAGCGCCGAGCCTCCCCGCCGCTCGACCTCGGTGCTGGTTGCCTCGAGGCCCTCTTCGCCACGGGCGAGGAGGGCGATCCGAACCCCCGGACCGGCGAACCGACGCACGATTGCCCTACCGACGCCGCTCGTCGCGCCCGTCACCACGACGGTTCCGCTCGGTATCCCGCCCGCGCGACCGGTGCCGCTCATCGGTCTGGCACCGGGTAGGCCATCGTGCTCATCAGGGCGTTCTCGGCCTGCCGCGAGTCGAGTCGGGTGTGCTGCACGACGATCGGTTGGTCGGAGTCGACGACGAAGGCGTAGTCGGTGCCGGTCGGTACCGGCTCGGGTTCGGTGAGCTCGTTGAATCGCACGTGGCGGGTCCGTTGCGCCGGGAGCGTCACGAGGTAAGGACCGGCGGGGGCCCGGTCGCTGAAGTAGACGGTGATCCTCACCTCGGTCGGCGACGGGCCCGCATTGAGCAAGCACACCGTTTCGTGGCTGAGCATCTCCGGTTCCGGCCCGGTACTCGAAGTCGGGATATAACCCTCGGCAACGGCCCATCGGTGGTGACCGATGGCGCTTTGGTTGGGCATGTGGTTGCCTTTCTGTTCGACAGCGCCGTTCGACTCACCCGGAGGAACCGTCGTTCCGATCCGGCTCCGCATCATCGGGGTCGGCCCGGTGGACGCGCCAATGACGCATCCGGGGACCGAACCATGCGAGCACCCCGGCAAGCAGGCCGATCACGACCACCAGGACGATGATGACGACCGGCTCCATGGCTGACGCCTACCCCCAACCCGACCCAGCTAATCCCGAGTTTCGCAACGGCCATGATTGGGCAACGGTGGATCATCGTGAGTATCACCACCAGACAGACGATCAGTGAGTCGGCCGAGGCGTACTTCCAGATCGCCGGTCGTGGCGCCGTGCGGGTCGACCTCGAGGAAGCGGCCTGCCGCAACGAAGACCTCGAGCTCTTCTTCGCCATCGACGGCGGGCGTGAACGGGAGGCGAAGGCCGTCTGCCATCGCTGCGCCGTCCGCTGGGAGTGCCTCAACTACGCCTTGCAGACCAGACAGCGCCACGGGATCTGGGGTGGGTTGACGCCCGACGAGCGGACGCTGCTCATCCGAAAGATTCGCCAGGACGCTTCGTGACCACCACGACCTCGCGGCCCGAAACCCGTGAGCTGGCGGATCTAGCCCGGCTGCTCCGGCGGGACAGCATCATCGCCACGACCGCCGCCGGATCGGGCCATCCGACTTCTGCCATGTCGGCGGCCGATGTGACAGCCGCCCTGCTCGGGCGCCACTTCCGGTTCGATGCCGCCAATCCATTCAGGGCCGACAACGACCGCTTCGTCCTGTCGAAGGGCCACGCCGCACCTTTGCTGTATGCGGCGATGGCGGCTTTCGGGCTGATCGACCGGGGCCTGATCCCCACGCTGCGGGAAGCCGGCAGCCAGCTCGAGGGACATCCGGTGCCCGGGCTTCCCCTCGTCGATGTGGCAACCGGTTCTCTGGGCCAGGGATTGTCCAACGGGCTGGGTATGGCTCTCGGCCAACGTATCCGACGGTTCTCTTCGCGAACCTGGGTGGTGCTCGGGGACTCCGAGATGGCAGAAGGCTCGGTGTGGGAGGCCGTCGAGCTCGCCGGGCACCTCCAGGTCGACAACCTGGTGGCGATCGTCGATCTCAATCGCCTCGGGCAAAGAGGCCCGACGATGCACGAATGGGACGCCTCTCCCCACATCGATCGGGCGGAGAGCCTCGGATGGACGGCCGTCGAGTTCGACGGGCACGACCTCGACGCAGTCGACGCCGCTCTCGCGGCAGCCCAGGAGGCGGAGGTGCCGTCGCTTCTGGTCGCTCGCACCCAGAAGGGCAAAGGCGTTTCGTTCGCAGCCGACGAACCGAACCGGCATGGCAAACCCTTCGATGACGAAGAGAAGGCCAGAGCCCTCTCTGAACTGGGTGAGCCGGAACGTACCGATTGGCAGTTTCCGGCGGCACCGGATGGGGAAGTCCCCGACGACGTCCCGCCTACGAAGGAATGGGAGCGTCCCACCTTCGACGAGGAGACCTCGACCCGGGATGCCTTTGGCGCCGCTCTCGCCGCCCGGGCCTCGGTCGACTCGAGGCTGGTAGTGATCGACGCCGAGGTGGCCGACTCCACCCGGGCCAAGGCTGCCGGGGACGTCCTGGACGATCGTTTCATCCAGTCCTACATCGCCGAACAGAACATGGTCGGGATGGCGGTCGGCCTCCAGGCGATCGGACTCCATCCACTGGCCGCCACCTTCGGAGCTTTTTTCAGCCGGGCGCACGACTTCATCCGGATGGCCCAGATCGGCCGCGCCCGCCTGACTCTCGTCGGATCCCACGCCGGCGTCTCCATAGGAGAGGACGGGCCGTCGCAGATGGCCCTGGACGACATCGCCATGATGCGGGCCGCGGAGGGCCTGGTCCTCTACCCGGCCGACGGGAACGCCACGGTGGCGCTGCTGGACGCGGCGCTGGACTTTGACGGCATCTCGTATCTCCGCACCACGCGGGGAGCGACGCCTTCGCTTTATCCACCATCCACCGCCTTTCCGGTCGGGGGGTCACATCTCCACCGCGCCGGCGACGAGGATCGCGTGACGATCGCCGCCGCCGGGGTGACGCTCTTCGAAGCCCTCGACGCGGCGGAACGCCTGGCTCAAAAAGGCATCGGTGCCCGGGTCCTGGACATGTATTCGGTGTCACCGCTCGACGTCGACGCCGTGCGGCGCTGCCTGGACGAGACCGGCGCCATCCTGTCGGTGGAGGATCATCGCCGACCCGGAGGCATCGGCGAGGCCATCGCCGCCGAGGCTGCAGCCCACGGTTCGGGCCGCCACCGGATCCTAGCCGTGGAGGGGATTCCCGGCTCCGCTGAACCGGCCGAGCAACGACGCCAGGCGGGTATCGACGCCGAGTCGATAGTCCAGGCTGCCACCGAGCTGGCCGAGCCGGCGTAGTCGTCCGGTTCATCGAAGTTTCAGCCTGTCAGACGCGGGTATGGCGGCGGCAATGACCGAGGTGCGAGGAGTTCTGACGTGTCGGGATTCATGAAGATGGCTTTGGCCGCCACGGCCGGTGCCGCCGCTGCCTACCTGTTCGACCCCGTGAGCGGTCGGAGCCGGCGGGCTCGTCTCAGTGACCAGGCCGCTGCCGGAGCGCGGCGTACAGCCGACGAGGCCCAAACCAGGGCACGTTACGAGATGGGGAGGGCCAAGGGTGCCCTCCACGAGATGGGTGCCGACACGGACTATCCGACTGACGACGCCGAACTCCTCCAGAAGGTCAGAAGCGAGGCGCTCGGACCCTCGAGATTCGCCAGCAGCGACATCGAGATCCACGTCGACGACGGAGAGGTCGTTCTCAGGGGAGCGAGCCGCGATCTGGAGGCCGAGAAGGATCTCGTGCAGCGGATCGAGCACGTCACGGGAGTTCGCCGGGTTCGCAATGAGCTTTCCAACGCCTGACTCCGGCTGGGGCGATTGGGTCAGACCCGGGTCGGGGAATTCGGGTCGGGTCTACAATCCCCGGCGGACTAGGAGCTTTTCGCCCACCGCCCGGACATTCGAACGTGATGGCGTCCTTGTCCGTCCCTGGTGGCGATCCGAAAGGGCCGGGATGGATCCGGATATCGAGCAGGCAGATCGCACGGAGGATGAGGCGATCGAGATCACGGTACCGGGTGCAGATCGCTATCTCGAGATCCTGCGGGGAGTGGTCGGGCGTGCCGCCCGGATCTGTGGTTTCACCTACGCCGGAATCGAGGACTTCTCGCTCGCGGTGGATGAGGCGGCGGTCCTGCTCCTCGAGACCCGGCCCCAGCAACTGACGCTGCGACTCCAACGGGTCGTCCCAGCCGGCGGGTCGCTCACGGCCCTGTTGAACGTCGCGGCGCCGCGAGCGGCGTGGCCGCCCGAGAACCTCGAATCGGACCTGAGATGGCAGATTCTCACGGCCCTGTCCGAAGAGGTGTGGGTACTCGACGCCGACCAAAGGGGGGTTGGGCTCTCGCAGTCGGTTCGGTAGGTGACGTCCGCTTCTAGCCGGCGGTTCCCGTTGACCGATTGAGAGCCGCTTCTCCGGGGTAAGGCGAGCCGGTGGCTTCGCACGATGACTCCTCGGGTGGGATATCCACCATCCCCGAGGACCCCGACCCGATCTGGAACAGGCGGGAGACGCGCCTCCACTACATCTCTTTCGGCTTCGTCCTCCTCATCACGGCGCTCGCCGCCACCGGGGTGCTCGGCGTCCGGACCACCACCTCGGTCGGTTCGGCCGACGGCTACACCCTGGAGGTACACCACGCGTCGGTGAGCCGTCCCGGCCTGGCGACCCCCTTCTCAGTGAGCGTCGTCGCAGAGGCGGCCAGCTTGCCCGGTTCCGTGACGGTCCGCGTCGACTCTGCCTTCTTCCAAATGTTCGACGAGAACGGCCTGGATCCTCAGCCGGCGAGCTCCTTCAACGACTCGGAGTGGACCACGTGGACTTTCGACGTCCCCCCCAATAGCACCGAACTGAAGGTGGACTTCGATGCCCGCATCGAACCGGCGGCGCAGTGGGGCGAAACGGCGGCAGCGACTCTCTTGATCGAAGACGAGGAGGTGGTCACAGTCGACTTCTCCACCTGGATCATGCCATGAGCGCTCGAGCAGAGAGGAGTATCCGATGGAGATAGTCGTCCGGGCGACGGTGATCTACTGGTTTCTGTGGCTGGTGGTCCGCGGCACGGGAAAACGCTCACTGGCCGAACTGACGCCGCTGGAGATGCTCATGATCGTGGTGTTGGGCGACTTCGTTCAGCAGGGCGTGACCCAAGAGGACATGTCGATCACGGGGGCGATGATCGCAGTGTCGGTATTCGTCGTGTGGACGACGGCCTCCGACTTTCTGTCGCGCCGTTCTTCCGCCGCCTCGAAATGGCTGGGAGGCTCCCCGGTGATCGTCCTCGAGGCGGGCCAGCCGATCGACGAGCGGCTGAAGCAGGAGCGTCTGACCCTGGCTGAATTGCAGGAGGCGGCCCGAATCCACGGCTACGCCAATCTGGCCGAACTGGAATGGGCCATCCTCGAGACCGATGGTCAGTTCGCCTTCGTCCCCAAAGACAGCGGCGAACCGGCGGGCGAGCCCTAGAGCAGGTTCAGGACTCGGCCACCGCTCCTCGGACGCGGGGGAAGGTGATGGGCCGGTGGGAGTGACACGTGTCGCTGGAGTTGTAGCGACTCAAGACCGTGTCGCATTCCGGGCTCGAGCAGACACGGTGACCGTCCGTCGTTCGCGGACGGCGTCGGCTGCTTCCCAGGCGGGTGGCTCGCAGTGTGAGGGTTTCCTGTGTCACCGATTCCTCCTCTATCAGGTGGAGGAGCGCTACCCCACGGCCAGCAATCTCAAACCATCTACCCGATCGATTTCGGGGATGAGTGTCCATACCGAGTTTGGGACAGATGAAACGGGGTAGCTCACGAGCGGGCACACGAAAGGAGCACCCATGTATATCGGCATCGGAACCTTGATTCTCATCATTCTGATCGTTCTTCTGGTGACCTGACCGACGGGAATACGACATCCTTTCAACCGAAAGTGGTCAAGACATGACAACCCAAGACACAATTCGAGGGACCGAGACCAGCATGGGCTCGGTGAGGGAGCGATTCGGGGGAATCGATACCGCCGCCGCCCTCATGGGCATGTTCACTGCCTTGGGGGTGCTGGTTTTCCTCGGCGCGCTGATCGCCGCCGGGGCGGGAGGTCTGGAGTATCAGCTCAACGCCTTCGATCTAGAGGGCAACGCCCAGGAGCTGAGCACAGTCGGCGTGGTGACTGCCGTCCTGGTCGTATTGGGATCCTTCTTCGTCGGCGGGATCGCCGCCGGGAGGATGGCGCGATATGACGGTGGGATCAACGGCATCGCTGCCGCCCTCTGGGCGCTGTTGCTGGTGGCGATATTCGCCGCCTTGGGCGCCTGGGTGGGGTCCGAATACAACGCCTTTCAGCAGGCGGGACTACCCGACTGGTTCTCCCAGTTGCAGCTGAGCAGCGACGAAGTAACCACGGTCGGCATCATTGCCGCCATTGCGAGCGTGGCGGCCATGTTCCTCGGTGGCTACATCGGGGGGAAGATCGGCGAGATGTACCACCGCAAGGTGGACGCGGCGCTGGCGGACCGCACCGTCCCGGCCGTCGCAGCTGAGCATGAATCGGTCATGACCCGCGATGAGATCGTGACCGAGCCGGCGAACGACGTGGCGACGGAGGACGAGCGGTTGTGACGCCGGCAGTCCTGTCGGCCTCCACACTGATGGCCGATCCGATCGTGGGACGCGACGGCGAGAAGCTGGGCACCCTCAAGGAGATCATGATCGACCTGTCCGACGGCAGCGTTGCCTACGCGGTATTGGCTCGCGGCGGATTCGGAGGCATGGGTCAGAAGCTGTTCGCCGTGCCGTGGGCAATGCTCACCGTCGACGGTGACAACCATCAGCTGTCGCTGGACGCGGACGAGCAACTGCTCGACGACAGCCCCGGTTTCGACCCGGAGAATTGGCCGTCCTTCTCCGACGCCACCTGGCGGGAGACCGTCGACCGCCACTTCGGGCTGACGCCTTAGAGCCCATCGACCTCGATGTCGATGGGCTCCACAGTGGTGCAGGCGGATCCGCCCTGATCTCAACAGGGAGAAGCGACAGGTCGACGGCTACTAGTGATAGACCCGTTCCATCGGGGCGGGAGCACGGGCCAGCGCTCGGATCAGCCTGACCGTCATCGCCCGGGCATATCTCTCCGGAGTGGCCAGTTCGCCGGACAGAGCGACGAAAGTCTCCGAGCATGCGGGACGCGACTTGCAGGTGGTGATGGCTTGCGCCTCGACCGGCCCGTGTTGGGGACGTCGCAGCAGCAGGTCAGTCACCTCGGCGGACCTCGTCGATGCCAGCGGGCGAGGCTCGGTGAAACCATCAGCGGCCATGGTTCGGATCTCGATGGTCGCGCCGTTCTCACCCGGCTGGACCGCGAGAAGGTCCGCCCGGGCGTCACGGTTGAAGTCGAAGAGCTGCTTGAGCTCGAGCTCGTTATCGCGGGCCGTCCCGAGTTCGGTCGGCGCGGCGAAGGTAGCTCCATCCGGGCTCTGAGCGAACCAGCACGAGGACTCACCGCACGCGCCGGCGTACACGATCTCGTCCTTTCCATCCCCGGTGATGTCGGCGGCCGTTGGAGGGCCTTCGAAGCCCTTGGGCGGCACCCCCCAATCCTCGGGTGGAGCGAAACCTCCTCGCTCCTGGCTCAGATGCACCCGCCAACAGGCGTGAGCGGGAGCGGAGCCGCACAACCCGGAGTAGGCGATGTCGGTTCTCCCATCACCGTTCCAGTCGCCCGCCACCAAATGGCGGGTGGAAGGGGAGAACCGGGCTCCGTCACCCCAGCTCTCGCCCGGACCGACCGACGACCGGTCAACGCGGTGGACCCGCCAGCAACGCATGGACTCGCCCCGCCCGCATCGCCCCCGATAGATCACGTCACCGTCGCCGTCACCGTCGACGTCGGCGGAGAGTATCCCGAGCCGGTGAGTCTCGAGGCTGAACCAGGCACCGTTGCCCAGGAGGCTGGCGCCGGACCTACCTTTCTCGGTGGTCTCGCTGAGCAAGAAGCACGGTCCGGCGGCGCATTCGCCCCACCACATGCGATCGTCGTAGCCGTCACCGGTCAAATCGCCGCTGACGGCCCGGTCGAGCCCGGGTCCTGAATCGCACCCGATTCGGCTTCCGTCCACCGCCACCTCGTCGACGACCATTCCCATGTCCGCCGGGGCCACCGGCTTGCCTCCGTAATACACGTTGAACCAGAACGACTCGACCCGGATCTCGGGTTCGTCCGGGCGGCGGAAGGCGATCCCGGCGGCGTTGAAGGCCGGCGTCCCGTCCACCCAGGCGCGCAGCGCCCCGTCGGCGAGTCCCGGCGTGTTCAACTGGACCTGGCCCTCGATGCAGTACCACTCGCCCGGTCGCAGCTTGCCGGCCTCGTTCCAGTCCATCCCGTCGCCGTAGCGGCGCTCCTGCCCGAGGTGGTACACGTAGTAGCCCAGGCGGGCACGGGCATCGTCGGGCCGGCTACCGGAGAACTTCATCCGAGCCGACCAGCCTGGAGCCGTGGGACGCGAGGGATGCCCGCCCTTGCCTGTATGCCCGTAGATGCCGGAGAAGCCGGGCAGCTTGCCGCTGTCCTGTGGTTCCCACCCGGGGTTGAGCCGCAGGTAGTAGCGGAAGAACAGACTTTCCGGATCTTCTCCGACCACGTCGCTGAGGTCGAGCTTGAAGTCGGCCCCGAAATGAGTTCCTTGGGGAATGCCGACTTTGAGGCCCTTGCCCCGATACCCGCCGTCGGTCAGCGAGACCCGGTTGCGCGACCCGGGGGACCGCCCGTCCCACAGGCCCAAGTCGTCGAAGCCGTCGTAGAAGCCGACCTCCGGTCCGGAGTCGTTCGTCTGCAGATCTGCGGCGTCGAGGCCGAGGGCGGTCGTCAGGGCGTATACCGCTTCATCGCGGGTGACGGGAGCGTCGGGGCACAGGCGTCGTCCTTCGGGTGGGTCGCAGGCGTCGAGACCGCCATGGGCGGCGAGCGCCCTCATCGCCGCTCCGTGGGGGGATTCGGCGACGTCGACGTAGCGGCTGCCCGGCTGCTGCGGCTGCCATCCGAGGGCGCGTCCGATCAGCTCAGACATCGCTCCCCGTCGGATCGGATGGTCAGGACAGAACTCCTTGGCTCCGCATCCATTGGTGATCCCCGCCGCGGCCAGTTTGTTTATCGCCGGCTCGGCGGTGAGACCGTCGTCGTCTTTGAAGTGGTCGACGTCGGAGGCGGGTAGGTCGGTGACCCGGTCGAGCATGATCGCCATCTCGGCGCGCGTGACGACCCGGTGGGGGCAGAAGCGGTCGTTCTCTGGAGGATTGCATCCGGCGACGAGTCCGGTGGCCGACGCCGCCTCGATGAAGCCCTCGAAGCGACTCCGATCGTCGTCGACATACGTGCCGGAGGCCGCTCCTGCGGGTCCGACGGGGGCGACGACGACGGCGATGAGCGCCAGCAGCGCGAGGGAGGTCCGGACCGACATCGACCGGGCAACGTACACTTGTCTCTTCTGGTTCCCAAGCACTCGACCTGGGCCCCAGGACCCCAATCGTCCGAATTGCTAGCGATCGAAGTGAGGCTTGGCGCGCACCATGAGCCAGGAGCCCGCTGCCGCCAGCGCGGCCGCGCCCGCCCACGCCGCTTCGAACGACACGCCCTGAGCGGCGGCCCCGAAGGCGAGCGGGCCGACGGCGTTGCCGATCGCCAGGCCGGTCAGGCCGATTCCCGCCACCGCTCCCGGGGAGGAGGGACTGGCCCGGACCAGCGACAGGAAGAGGAGCCCCGACCATCCCCATCCGCCCGAGAAGGCACCCAGCGTGCCGACGACGAGCAGCAGGGTGCTACCGGTTGCCGCCAGGGCGATGGTCGCGGCGCCGATCGCCATCAGTCCGGCGATCGTGCCGAGTTGAGGGCCAGGTCGTCGGTCGGCCCGAATGCCGGTTCCGAGGCGGGTGAGGATCCCCCCCACACTCCCGGCGGCGAGGAGAAGGCCGGCCGGGCCGGGAGCCATCCCCATCGCCACCGCGCTCTCCGTGAGGAAGACGCCGATTCCGCTGGCCGCGGTCGATCCCAGGGCGGCGGCGGCCGCCACCGTCACAACCGCCCGACGCGGAGGCGGCGTGACCGGCTCCCGGGCCGGGCCGTCGACGGACCCCTTCATGTCGACGCGGGGAAGCAGCACGATCAACCCCACCAGAGGAAGCGCCCCGATCAAGAGAGCCCACCTCCAGCCCAGCGTGAGGGCGATGGCCGGGACAGCCACCCCGGCCGCGAGCGTGGCGGCCGGCACCGACGCCTCCTTCAGCCCGAACGCGAAACCATGGCGCCGTGAGGGAATGGTGCGGGTGATGAGGATGGCCAGCCCGGGATCCATGAACGAGAACGAGACGCCGGCAAGGCCCAAGAAGGCGGCCAGGGTTCCCCAGCCTCGGGCGAACAGAGCGATCCCGGCCAGTGCCAGAGAGCTCAGGATCCCGCCGACGAGGATGGCGCCGCGGGCTCCCATCCGGTCCGAAAGCCTTCCGCCCAACGGTCCGAGAGCGGCGCCGATGAGGAAGGTTCCCGTAACGGCGGCACCGAGCTCAGTCTCGGTGAAGCCGAGCTCGTCGCGAATCTGAACGGCGAGGCCACCGACGAGGAACACCGGGAGGGCCGCCAGGGAGAGGCCACAGGCCACCACGGTCAGCGCCAGGGTGGAGCGAGGGGCCGTCAGGGGCTGACTGCCCGGGGTCACACCCACTCGTCGGTGCTGCGGTCCCGGGTGAGATACGTCCAGCGACGACAGCCGAAAGCATGGAACCATGCCTCCTGTGCCGCTCCCGCCGGGTTGGAGCGCATGAAAACCCTATCGACGTCACGCTCCTCGGGGTCTGTGATCGAGTCGGGCACCCCCGGCACTTCTCCGTAGAGAAACTCCTCTACCGAGCGGCGGCCGCAATGCGAGCAGGGAACCATCAGGGCCATCTCAGTGAGTCCCGGCCGATCCGGCATCCGACATGATCCGATCCCGGGTGAAGCGGTCATACGAGAAGGGGGCTATCAGGTCGGGGGTCTGTCCGGTGGCGATCAACTCAGCCAGCTGCTCGCCGCCGGCCGGTATCGCCTTGAATCCCCAGGTGCCCCAGCCCGTGGAGATCAGGAACCCGTCGACCGGCGTCACTCCCATGATCGGCGAGGCGTCCGGTGAGATGTCGCAGACGCCCGCCCATTGGCGCAGTATGCGTAGTCGCCCCAGGAACGGAAGGTAGGCGATGGCCTTGGCGGAGCAGCCCGCCAAGAGGTCGAATGTGGTGCCGTAGGAATACCCGGGAGCCCTCTCGTACTCGGCGCCGATCAGCATCTCACCCCGCGCGGTCTGGCTCACGTAGAAAGGAAGCTCGAGGGAGCCGACGATGAGCGGGAAAGACTGGCGGTAGTGGTTGGTGACGTAGGCCTGCAGTGGGTGAGACACCACGGGCAGCCGCAGCCCCACCATTCCGGCGATGATGCTGGCGTGACCGCCGACAGCACTGACCACCACGTCGGCGGCGATCCGTCCCCGGTTCGTCTCGACCCCGGTCACCCGCCCCCGCGCCATCGTGATGCCGGTCACCTCGGTGCGCTGCTGGACGCCGACGCCGGCGCTCATCGCTCCTTCCGCCAATGCCCACACCACCCGGTCGTGGCGGGCAGTGGCGGCCCGGAGGTGATACGAGGCGCCCAGGACGGGGTATCCGCTGCCACCTCCGGTCAGGTCGATCTCCGGAACCAACGCCTCTATCTCCTCAGGAGTGATGAATACGGTCTCGGCCCCCGAGGCGGTGTTCATCACCGCCCGCTTCTTCTCTCCGCGCACCCCCGCCTCGGAGTGGACCAGCCAGATGAGGCCCTTCTCGGTGTGCATGATCCACCGGCCGGTCTCGTCTTCCAGTCGCCGGTACAGGTCGAGGCTGTGCTGGTAGAAACGGATCGCCTCGGGGATGCCGTAGTTGGCGCGGATGACGGTGGTGTTGCGACCGGTGTTGCCCGAACCGATGTAGCCCCGCTCCAGCACGGCAACGTTTCTGATGCCGTGCCGGGTGGCGAGGTGATAGGCGGTGGAAAGGCCGTGTCCGCCACCGCCGATGATCACCACGTCGTAGCTGGGTTTCAGCTCGTGCCATTCGAGGCGGACGCGGCTCTCGATGAACTCATTCACAGGCGATCCTCGAGGTCGCGGGATAGAGACGCTCGTGTCACTAGCAGGGCCTGGCCACCGTCGACCCACACCTTGACCGGGAGCCCTGCCGCCATCCCTTGGGCGAAGTACGCCCTGGTCGTAGGGAGCGGCCACTCCGCTTCTCGTTCCATCCACGCCTCCAGGACCTCGCGCTCCATGGTCACGCCGCAGAAGCCCTCCTCGGGCAGGATCAGCGCCTCGGGATCGGCGACTTCTACCGAAGCCTCGCCGAGAACCAGCACCTCGTCGTCGGCGAGGGGGAGAACCGGCATTCCATCCGGCCATGCGGCGGCGGCCAGGGATGAAGGCGATGCCACCACCCGCACGCCGGGGAGGATCTCAGGCGCGGGCACGGGCACCCTCCGGATCGTAGAACGGGTGCGGGGCATGGCTTGCGACCCGGCCGTCGATGACGACGGTGTCCGGCACCTCGCCGCCGATCAGGTCGACCCATCCCAGCATCACCACGGTGTCGAGGACATGCGACCAGGCGGCTGAAGTGACATAGCCGGCCTGGAAGCCGTCGGGGTGGCCTATGGGAGAGCCGTCAACGGGCACCGGGGGGTCCATCGTCAGTCCCACCAATCGCCGATCGAGCGGTAAGCGACCCGTCCGCTCCAAAGCCTGGCGGCCGACGAAGTCGCCCTTTTCCATCCTCACCGCCCATTCCATGTCCAGGCGGCGGGGGGTGCTGTCGGGTTCTGTGTCCATCCCCACGATGACGTGGCCCTTCTCCAGACGAAGCGTCTGAAGCGTGAGTAGGCCGTGGGGGCGAACTCCCAAGTCGGCTCCCAGGCGCATCAGTTCGGACCAGAGCTCCTCGGAGCGGGGGTAGGGATGATGGAGTTCGTACGACACCTCGCCGGTGAAGCTGAGACGGAAGATCCGGCACGGGACGCCAGCGATCACGGCCTCGGTGTGCCGCATGAAGCGGAGCGCCTCGGAGAGGCCCGCCCGGTCGAGCAACTCCGAGGCGTGGGGCCCCGTGACGTTGATCGCCCCCAACGAATGAGTCCGGTCCATGATGCGGACATCCGCCTGGGAGCCACGAGCCCAGTCGCGCACCCACGCCTCGGCGAACGACGCTCCGCCTGAAGTGAACGTGAGAGCGAAGGTGGAATCGTCGAGGCGGGAAATCAGGCCGTCGTCGAGCAGTCCGCCCGACTCGGCCAACAGTAGGGCGTATCTCGACCGGCCCGCCGCCAGGTCGCCCACCCGGCACGGATACAGATATTCGAGGAACTCGACGGCATCCGGGCCACGCACCAGCATCTTGCCCAACGTGCCCACGTCTCCCAGAGACACTCGCTCGCGAACGGCGTGGTATTCGCCGTCCGGGTCACCGTATGTCCAGGGCCGCCACCAGCCGCCGACCCGGTCCATCCGGGCTCCGAGGGAGCGGTGGACGGAGTCGAGCCCGGTCCGGTGGATCGACGGGAGGTGGACCCCGGCGGCGGCCTCTCCCATCGTCATCTGCCGGGCCAGCGGTCGGGCCGTGAAGGAAGGCTGGAGCGATCCGCCCCGCTCGGCGACGAACGAGCGTAGATAGGGGGCGCAGACTCCGCCCTGGCAGCTTCCGGTCCCGGCGAGAGTCGCTCGCTTGATCAATTCCAACTCGTGGAAGCCCCGGTCCCACACGAAGTCGAGGTCTCCGACAGTCACTTCCGAGCAGGGGCAGATCACGCCCTCGTCTGGGCAGGGAGGGATGGTCGGCGAGGAGGCGGCGCCCCCGATAGCTCGCACCTCTCCCGGAACGCCCATCCGCGCCAGCACGTCCCGCGGGTACGTGCCCAGATCCACCGTGACCGTGTCGCACTCGCGGCGTGTCCGTACACCGGCGGAGTCCTCGACCACTACGGCGTGGACGCGTTGGCGGCCATCGAACCGCACGAGAGTCCCCGTCACCGACTCGCATTCGACGTCGTCGGGAGGGGGCCCCACCGCGACCACCCGCCCGAGATCCACGCCGGCGCTCGCCAATCGCGAAGCAGCCGGACGGGTGAGGATTCCAGTCAGGTGGGCGCCGGGAACCACCGGCTGGACATGGGCGGCTCCTGTTGCGACTACGATTTCGTCGGCGAAGTACCGGACGATCTCCTGACCGCAGCGGGCTACCACCTCCGGGCCGGGATACACCGCCAAGGCTTCGGATCCGAAGGCGACGTCGAGCATCTCGACGACGAGCCCTTCCCGGCGGAGACGATCCGCCTCGGCTCGCCCGGACGAGCCCCCGCCAACCACGACCGAGTCGACGTGTCGGATCCGGCGGGCGACTTCGTCCCGCTGCGACCCGGGCGGCATCTCCGGGTAGAGAGAGACGGGAAACGGCTCCACGGACATCCCCTCGGTCGCCTGTGTCTGGCACATCCGCACGTAGGCCACTCCGTCGACCGTGGCCAGGCAGTTGGGGCAGTCGCCGGCCATACACAGGCAGCCGGCCGGTACTCGACCGGTCCGGGCGAGGGCGGTGAGGATGTCATCGCCGTCCTCGAAGGCGACGGCCTGGCGGTTGACGAACAACTCCACGTCGCCGGAACCTTAGAAGAAGCCGGCTAGTCCTCCCGACGACGGGAAACGACGGGCGGAGCCTCGACGCCGCAGTGGTAGTTCTCCAGCACCTCGGTGTCATCCGCCTCGCTCAACACCCGACTCCCGATCATGGTCCAGGCGACGATGCCGCCTGCCACCGACAGGCCGGCTGCCACCATCATCGCCATCCCGAAGCCGGCGGCGAAGGCCTCGGGGTCTGCGAAGTCGCCTCCGGTGAGTCCACCCAGAACGGGGAGGGCGGCGACGGCCAGTAGCTGACCGGTCCGGGCGACGGCGTTGTTGACCCCCGACGCCAGGCCGGCGTAACGGTCCTCGACTGCCGCCAAGACGGTGGCGGTCACGGGCGTCACGGTCAGCGTCAAGCCGACGCCGTAGACGAGCATCGAGGGAAGGATGTCGGTGACGTACCCGGCGTCGGCGCGGATGTTGCCCATCATCACGGTGCCCCCGGCCAGCAACAGCGGCCCGATGGTCAGCGGCACCCGCGGACCGATGCGCTGGGCGAGTCGGCCGGCGGCGGGAGAACCGGCGAGAAGCAGCGCCATGATCGGGATGGTGGACGCCCCGGCGGCAGTGGCGTTGTACCCGACCACGGTCTGGAGGTGAACCACCACCAGGAAGAACACCCCACCCAGGGCGGCGTACACAACGAAGGTCAGCAGGTTGGCGGCGGTGAACTGGCGGGAGGCGAAGATGCTCAGCGGCAGCATCGGTGCCGCCTTGGACCGCTCGAAGAAGAAGAACCCCGCCAGGGCGACCAGGCCGGTGGCGCCCACCCCGACTGAGGCCGGAGACCAGCCGGTCTCCGGGTAAGCGATGATCGAGTAGCTGATCGCACCAAGGGCGACCACGGCCAACAGTGCGCCCGTTACGTCGAGCGGCTCCGACGTGGGTTCGAAGGACTCGGGAACGTGGCGCAGGCCCACCCAGATCACGACCGCCGCCAGCGGGAGGGGCACGAGAAAGATCCATCGCCACCCGAGCCCGTCGATCAGCAGGCCGCCGACCAGGGGACCGACGGCGGCGGCGATGCCCGTGAGCCCGGACCAGGCTCCGATTGCGGTAGACCGGTCGTCGGGGACGAAGCAGGACTGGATGATGGCCAGGCTCCCCGGCGTGAGTAGCGCCGCCCCCACGCCCTGCAGCACCCTGGCTCCGATGAGGAACTCGACGTTCGGCGAGACCGCGCAGAGGATCGAGGCGACCGCGAACCAGGCGACTCCCAGCAGATAGAGGCGTCTCCTGCCGTAGCGGTCACCCAGCGACCCCCCCACGAGGATGAGGGCAGCCAACGTCAACATGTAGCCGTTGAGCACCCACTGGAGAGCCGCCACCCCGGCGCCCAGGTCGGCACCCAGCGCGGGAAGCGCCACCGAGACGTCGGTGCCGTTGAGCATCGCCACACCGGACCCCATCACGGTGGTCGCCACCACCCATTTGCCCTCGGAGGTCTTCAGGGTGAGGAGAGCGCGATCCGTCATCGCTCCAGCCTAAAGGGGGCCGATCCGCCCCCGATCGGTTTCGCACCCCAGTGCGAGCCTCGACGTCGCTTGGTGCATTGGAGTTCAGTCGCGCACGATCCAGAAGAGACGGGCCGGTTCGGGAAGGAAGTTACGCCAGCCGGAGATCGCGTCCCGCGTGACGAGAAGGGCGTCGCCCGCCCGCATCACGGGTGCCTCTTCGTTGAGCTCGATCTGGACCAGTCCGATGCTGACCATGATCAGTTCCGCTCCTTTGTGGACCACCGGCGGACCTCCGGCCTCGCCCGGTCCCAGGGTGATCAGGTGCGCCCGAAGCCCCGCGCTCGGGTCGTCGAGCAAGGCGACGATCCCCCGCCGGGGAGGAATCCGATCCCGCCGCGCCAGGACATAGCCCGTGTCGGGGGAGTGGCCGAAGAGGTCGTCGAGCGATACGGCGAGGGCCTCGGACAGCGTCAGCAATGTCTCGACCCCGAGACCACGGTGGCCGGCCTCGGCCTGCGAGATGGCGCTGACCGGGGACATCCACCGCCTGGGGGCCGCCGCCGGTTCGGAGTGGCCCCGGGAGTACGCCCGGCTGGTTCGGATACCGGTCAACCTGCGGGTCGACAGCGAACAGAAGATCTTCGACGGCGCCGGGACCGTCGTCGACACCCTCAAGCCTTACCTGGTCACGATGGCGTCCGGAGTCGGGGGTCGGCTCAGAGCCGTCCTGGCCGGCTTCGGACACTGAAGTAGCTGCCCGAGCTCCGCCCCGACGCCTGCTCGATGGGGATGCGGATGATCACGGCTGGCTCACTGAAAAAGCTGCTCGGGTTGAGGGGCGAGCCGAGCACATCGCGGTACTTTTCGAGAAATGCCATGACGATCTCCCGGCTTTCGCGGTCGTCGTCGACGATCTCGGCGTTGCCCCAGACGATGACCGACTCCCAGTCGCCGGTGCTGTCGTCGAAGGCGCTCACCTCGACACAGCTACGCGGGTTCTGTCGGATGGCCTCGACCCTCCGGCCCGGTCCGGTCCGGATGCAGATGGAGTGTTCGTGCATCACATAAGAGATCGGCGAGACGTAGGGGTCACCGTCGGAGACGATGCCGAGATGCCCGACGGTGGCCTCCGACAACAATCGCTCGCAGCGCTCGGCGGTGAGGTCGTTCATCGCGCCGACATTACCGACCTACCACTCCTCGGGGTCGGCCTCGTGCTCGCCTTCGAGTCGCGCCACGTAGGCGGCCGCCTCGCTGCGGTTGCTCATGCCCATCTTGGCCAGGATGTTGGAGACGTAGTTCTTGACCGTCTTCTCGGCGAGGAACATGGTCCCGGCGATCTGGCGGTTGGTCAGACCGTCGGCGATGTGGTTGACGATCAGCTTCTCCTGGTCGGTCAGCTGGGCCAGCTTGGGATCCTCCGCCGTGCCGTGGCGGAGCCGATCGAAGAGAAGGTCGACCATCGCCGGATCGAGCAGTGACTCGCCCCGGCGACCTTGCGGATGTCCTCGATGAGATCGACGCCTGTCACCCGCTTGAGGACGTACCCCGACCCCCGGCCATGATCGATGCCATGAGCGCCTCCTCGTCAGCGTACGAGGTGAGCATCAGCCCCCGCACGTCGGGGAAGGATGCGAGGGTCTCGCGACAGACCTCCCCGAAGGCCGGAGGTGCTCGGCACTCTGCTCAGGGAACGGGCCACCATCCGCCTGGAGCGGATCTCGGACCATCCTGACTCGGTCGGCTTTCCAGAGCATCATCCCGAGATGGAGACATTCCTCGGCGTCCCGCATTGATAGTGGAGCCCCAGTATTGGCGTCATGATCTCTCCGGAGCCACGACGCCGGCCGCCTCGTTCCGGACGCTGACAGACGGCCTACACGGTTCCATTTGAGCGGTCGGAAAACCGATGTTCACGTCCGCGAGCGGTTGAGCGTTGGGTTTCCGCGTCAGGTGACGACGATCGGGTCGAGGGTTATGCCCTGCAGGTCCCGTTGCGCCGCCTCCAGGTGGTACGGACTGGTGAACAGAGCCAGAAGTCCCTCGTCGGAGCGGGTGACGACCTCGACGTTGCGTCGTCCCCGGAGGCGCTCGGAACCCTCCCTGTCCGTGCGCCGGGCGAGCACGTACGGGGTGGGTGTCAGCTCGATCGACGCCCCGAACTCGTTCTCCAGGCGGTACACCGCCACGTCGTACTGCATCGGGCCGACCGCCGCCAGGATCGGCTCCTGTTCGCCCCTCGCTGGATGTCGCAGCACCTGGATGACGCCCTCCTCGTCGAGTTGCGTGATCCCTCGCCGGAACTGCTTGTAGCGGGAGGTGTCCATGTTGCGACCGACCCGGAAATGCTCCGGAGCGAAGGTCGGAATCGGCGGATAGCGGAACGAGGTCCCGGTCGTGACCGTGTCGCCGATGTGGAGGTCGCCCGCGTTTACCAGCCCGACCACATCACCGGGATAGGCCCGGTCCACGGTGTCGCGGTCGCGTCCGAAAACCTGATGGGCGTATTTCGTGGTGAAGCTGCGGTCTGTGCGGACGTTGGTGACCTGCATCCCCCGATCGAATTCGCCAGAGGCGACCCGGACATAGGCGATGCGGTCGCGGTGACGCGGGTCGAGGTTGGCCTGCACCTTGAACACGAACGCCGAGAACGGCTCCGTCAACGAATGCGTGACTCCGTCCCGGTCGACGAGCGGCGCCGGCGCCGGAGCGACGTCGACGATGGCGTCCAGCAACAAGCGCACCCCGAAGTTCCACAGTGCCGACCCGAAGAACATGGGCGTGGCCTCACCGGCGAGGAAGCGCTTCTGATCGTGATCGGCTCCCACCGCATCCAACAACTCGAGCTCGCCGGTGACTGCCTCGCCTAGGTCGCCCAGGTCCTCCAGATCGACGCCGGAGCGTTCCTCTTCCTGACTTCGGCTGGCTCCATGCGTCGTGCGCTCGTACAGCCAGGCCGTCCGATCGCGTCTGTCGACGACTCCTCGGAAGTCCGGCCCCGTGCCGAGCGGCCAGGTCACCGGGGTGACCGACAGGCCGAGCCGGTCCTCGATATCGTCGATCAGTTCGAGGCCTCCGAGGGACGGCCGATCCACCTTGTTGACGAACGTCAAGAGCGGGATGCCCCGGCGGCGGGCAACCTCGAACAGCTTCAGTGTCTGGTCCTCGATGCCCTTGGCGGCATCGAGGACCATGATCGCCGCGTCCACCGCCGATAGGACCCGATAGGTGTCTTCCGAGAAGTCTCGGTGCCCGGGTGTGTCGAGCAAGTTGAGCACGTGGTCGCGGTACTCGAACTGCAGCACGGTGGAGGTGATGGAGATCCCTCTTTGGCGCTCGATCTCCATCCAATCCGAGGTGACGTCGCGCTGGCGACCGGCCCGCGCCTTGACGGCCCCTGCTTCCTCGATCGCGCCGGCATAGAGCAGTAGCTTCTCCGTGAGAGTCGTCTTGCCGGCGTCTGGATGCGAGATGATGGCGAAGGTGCGTCTCCGGGCAGCTTGAGAGACGACGTCGCCTGAGGCGAGTTGGGTCATGGGTGTCCTGATCGGGGAATCAGCGGGGACATCCGCACCCATGATGTTAAGGCTCGGTCGTGATTTCGGCTAACCTGGTGTCGACGGCGAGAACCTCGCCGGTCAGGATTAGTGATCCTCGTGCTGGGGTATCTAATCCCGGGTGCCAACGATGGCACAGCAGTCGAACGAGGAGCACACATCAACATCTACGTGGGCAACCTGCCCTTCACCTATGACTCGAGCAGCCTCGAGTCCCTGTTCAGTCAGTACGGAGCCGTGCAGTCGGCCTCTGTCATCACCGATCGTGACACCGGCAGATCCCGAGGATTCGGGTTCGTCGAGATGGCCGACGACGAGGGTCGCCGCGCTATCGAAGAGCTCAACGGCAGAGACGTTGAGGGCCGCTCCTTGACCGTCAACGAGGCCCGTCCGCGTACAGGCGGCGGTGGCGGTGGCGGCGGGGGTCGTCGCGGAGGCGGCGGTGGTGGCGGCGGACGCTTCGGAGGCGATCGTCGTCGCTGACACGGCGTCCGCAGAGGCTCTCCCAACCAACCTCATCCAGCAGGCCGAGACCTCTTTCGAGGATCTCGGCCTGCCTACCGAGATCGTTGATGTTCTGACGCGCCAGAACATCACCGTCCCCACCCCGATACAGCTTCGAGCCATACCCGATGTCCTTGCCGGCCGGGACGTGTGCGGACGAGCCGAGACCGGTTCGGGCAAGACCCTTGCCTTCGGGCTGCCCCTCCTGGTTCGGCTGGAGCGAAATGGTCGGCGTGGTCCCACTGCCATCGTCCTGGTTCCCACCCGCGAACTGGCCGCTCAGGTGACAGAAGCCCTGGAGTTGTCGGCCGCCACTCGGGGCATAAACCTCGTAGCCGTCTACGGCGGGATGCCCATCAAATCACAGATATCCAGCGTCAAGCGTGGTGCCGACGTCTTGGTGGCTACCCCGGGACGCCTGCTCGATCTCCAGCGGCGGCGGGTGGTCTCGCTAGAGGATGTGACGACGGTGGTCATCGATGAGGCCGACCAGATGGCCGACATGGGATTCCTTCCTCAGGTGCACGATGTCCTCCGCACAATCCCCCGAGGCCATCAAACGATGCTGTTCTCGGCCACACTCGACGGTCAGGTCACCAGCTTGATACGCGACTACATGACCGACCCGGTGACCCATGAGGTCGACGGGTCGGCCGTCGTGGGGCCGGCCCAGGAACACCGATTCATCGGAGTCCATCCGATGGACAAGGCGAAAGTGGCGGCTGTGATCATCAACGGCGCCCGACGGAGTCTGGTGTTCGTCCGCACCAAACGGGGCGCCGACCGGGTGGCCGGCCAACTGGCCGACGAGGGGATCCGGGTCGCCAAGACCCACGGCGACCTACCTCAGCATCACCGCCAGAGGAGCCTGGAACAGTTCGTCGATGGGAAGGTGCAGGCGCTCGTTGCTACCAACGTCGCTGCTCGCGGCCTCCATATCGACGACGTCGACGTCGTGGTCCACTACGACCCTCCCGACGACTACAAGACATTCGTCCATCGGTCCGGGCGCACGGCTCGGGCCGGCGAAGAGGGTCTGGTGGTGACCCTCGTGGAATGGGACGAGACCCTCGAGGTGGAGCGACTGCAACGTTCGGTCGGTCTCAACAGCGAGATCGTCAAGATGTACTCGAATGATCCCCGGCTCGAGGACCTGGTCGCCTTCCAGCCGTCGGCCGCCGCCTTCCGCAAGAAGACCGTGGCCGACTTCTCCCGCCGGGCCGGTCGCCGCCGCTGAACTCGGCTGGTCGACACTCGTACTGTCGAGGCTGTTCAGGGCCGCACTACGAGCTTGCCGATGGCGCCCCGATCGCGGATCCGACGCAGCGCCTCGACGGCGCGCTCGAGAGGAAACACATCCGACACCACAGGTCGGATGCGGCCCTCTGACCACCACTCGATCAATCGGTCGAAGTTGGCTCGGCTCTGCCGGGGCTCCGTCTCGGTGAATCTGCCCCAGAAGACCCCGACGAGGCTGGCGCCCTTCAACAACGCCAGGTTGACGGGCAGGGCGGGGATCTCTCCGGCAGCGAATCCAACGACCAGGTGTCGGCCTTTCCAGGCGAGCGAACGAAATGCTGGCTCCGTCGTCGCGCCGCCCACCGGGTCGTAGACTACGTCCACTCCGTCGGGGGCGAGCTCCTTGAGTCGTGTCCGGATGTCTTCCCGGTCGTAACGTAGGACAGAGCTCGCTCCGGCGTCGGTCACGGCCTTCTCCTTCTCGTCCGACGAAACGGCGGCGATCACCCGTGCGCCGATGGCGGCCCCCAGCTGGACCGCCGACAAGCCCACCCCGCCGGCCGCTCCGAGGACGAGAAGGCTTTCGCCCTGCTGTAGGGAGGCGCGATCTACCAGGGCGTGGTAGGAGGTGCCGTAGACGATGGGGAAGGCGGCGCCCTCATCCATCGGCGCCCCGGCCGGTAGCGGAAGCAGATGGTGGGCGGAAACGACGATCTGTTCGGCGTAGCCACCGTGCCCGATGTAACCCATGACGCGGTCGCCCGGACTGAGGCCGTCGACGTCTTCGGCGACCTCGGCCACGGTGCCCGAGATCTCCATGCCGGGGGCGAAGGGGAGGGGCGGCTTGTCCTGATACAGGCCGCGGGTGATCAGCAGGTCGGGGAAGTTGACGCCCGTCGACTCGACCGTCACACGCACCGACCCGGCCGACAGCTCCGGGTCGGGCAGCTCCCCGACTCGAAGGGACTCGACCCCGTCCAGCGACGAGCAGATGAGGGCACGCATCAAACGGAACCTAGTCGGGTGGCAGCGAGGGCGGGCCGGGCGGGACTGAGGTCTTCGAGGACGACGCCGACATCCTCGAGATGCGCCGGCGTGCCTTCTCCTCGTACCAGGGCGGCGACCAGTTCGGCGGCGGCGGGAGCGGCCTGGATTCCGGTCCCTCCTTGGCCGACGAGCCAGATGAAGCTGGGCTCGGCCGGATCCGGCCCGATGACCATCGACCGATCGGCGGCGAATGTGCGCAGGCCCGCCCACTCAGATCGAACGGAGCGTATGTCGAGCGTCGTGGCTTGGTTGATTCGCTCGATCGCGAGGGCGACATCCACGGGGTCCGGTCGGACATCGCCCGGTTCGGTGGGGGTCTCGTCGGCCGGCGAACAGAGGATCTGGGACCCATCGGGCTTGAAGTAGAAGTCGTGGTCGGCGTTGACGACGAATGGCCACGTTGCCCAGCCGGGATCACCTGACACCATGAAGGCGGTTCGGCGCATCGGTTGCAGACCAACGGGTTCCACTCCCGCTCTGGCCGCGACCACGTCCCCCCAGGCGCCGGCGGCATTCACCACGTTCGAGGCGATGATCGTCTCGTCGCCGGCGGTCACCCGCCATACGCCCCGCCGATGCTCCATCGAACTCACAGGAACAGAAGTGAGCACTGTGCCTCCTGCCCGGCGGAGCCCTCGTAGGTAGGTCTGATGGATGGCAGCGACGTCGAGCTCGAAGGGGTCGGGCTCCCACAGCCCGCCGGCGAGGACGTCGCGGCGCAGGATCGGCACCCGGCTCACAACTTCATCAGGTGTCAGATCGACGACCGTCGTCCCGGTGGCGGCGCCGGCATCGGCGATGGCCGGGAGGCTGTCGGCCTGTTCCGGCCGGGCGATCCACAGGGCGCCCCGGGGCCTGACGAGCGGACCGTCCACGAGATGTGCCGGCGGGTCGGTCAGGAATCGGTGGCTGGCGACCGTCAGCGGTCGGATCGGTCCCTCGCCGTAGTTCTGGAAGAACATCGCCGCCGAGCGGCCCGTGCTGTGGAAGGCTAGGTGGGCCTCCGCCTCCACCACCACCACCCGATGGGTCCGAGCGAGCTCGTAGGCGGCGGACACACCCGCCATGCCGCCGCCCACGATGACTACCTCGAAATCCGTCATGCCGCTGGAATCGCCATATCGGCTACCCGTTTGACGCCAGCGCTCAGGGGCTGTGTGCCGAACATACCACCGTGGTCGCCCGCCACGCGGCTGGCCAGGAACATCTGTGCCACGTCCGGGTCACCCCGTCCTACGAGGAGGGCGGCCTGGGCGGCGATCGCCAGCTTCTCGACTATCCGCCGTGCCTGGGCCTCGGCATCCTCCGGGCGCTCGGCCAGGCGGAACGTCTCCTCGAGGTAACGGTCCAGACGGGCGTCCGCTCCCCGGGCTTCCTCCAGTTCGGACCGCAGCGCTTCCAGCGCTTTGGGCTCCTTGGCCGCCACCCTCAGGACGTCGAGGGCGATAACGTTCCCGGAGCCTTCCCAAATGGCGTTGAGCGGCGACTCCCGAAAGATCCGGGGGAGTAAGGACTCCTCGACATAGCCGTTGCCTCCCAGGCACTCCATTGCCTCCCGGACCACGGGGGTGCATCGCTTGGTCACCCAGTACTTGGCTACCGGCGTCAGGATCCGCTTGATCGCCTCCTCGGTGGTGTCGTCGCGGGCACGATCGAAGGCGCCCGCCAGACGGGCCATGAGCACCGTGGCCGCCTGCACCTCGACTTCGAGGTCGGCCAGCACCATCTGCATGGCCGGCTTGTCGATGAGCAGCGAACCGAATGCCGAGCGGTACGAGACGTGGTGAGCGGCTTGCATCACCGCTTGTCGCATCAGCCCCACCGAACCCGAGACACAGTCGAGGCGGGTGCCGTTGACCATCTCGATGATCGTGGGCACGCCCCGCCCCTCCTCGCCGACCAGCTGGGCGAGGGCTCCGTTGAATTCCATCTCCGACGAAGCGTTCGATCGGTTGCCTAGCTTGTCCTTGAGGCGCTGGATGGAGATGGCGTTGACTGTCCCGTCATCGAGAATACGTGGGAGGAAGAAGCAGCTGAGCCCGCCGGGTGCCTGGGCGAGAATGAGGAAGGCGTCGCTCATCGGCGCCGAGGTGAACCACTTGTGCCCGGTGATGCGGTACCAGTCTCCCACTTCCACCCGGGCGGTGGTGGTGTTGGAACGGACGTCAGAGCCTCCCTGCTTCTCGGTCATCCCCATTCCCATCAGGGCGCCGTCCTTCTCGGAGGCGGCGACGAATCGGGGGTCGTAGATACTCGAGGTCAGACGAGGCTCCCAGATGGTTGCCAGCTCAGGGGAGTGGCGCAATGCCGGAACTACCGCGGCTGTCATAGAGATCGGACAGCCGTGGCCGGCCTCCACCCCGGCCATCATCATCATTTGAGCTGCTCGGGCGACGAATCCTCCTTCATCCGCCACCCAGGGAAGGGAATGGACCCGGTGGGAGACCGACAGGTCCATCAGCGCGTGCCACGACGGATGGAACTCGACTTGGTCGACCCGGTTGCCAAAACGGTCGTGGGTCACGAGCGTGGGTGGGTGGCGGTTGGCGTCGACGCCCCACCGATAGGCCCGAGCCGAGCCGATGTTGCGCCCATAGCCGCGAAGGAGCTCGTCGTGCGCCGAGCCGCCCTCGAGTTCGACGAAGCGAGATAGGACGGGGTCCACGGTGTACAGATTCAGATCCTCGAGGGGAGGAGGCTGGTTGAAGACCGTGTGCGTCGCCATGCGATCAGGGTAGGTTGGCGGCACGTGACCGCGATCGAACCGCCCTCCAGCCAGTTTGAGTTCCCCCCGGCCGATACGTGGGGAGACGACGACCTCGTCGGGACCGGTGCCGACCTGGAACCGGGGACCGTTCTCGCCGCCTACCGGAGAGGGCTGTTCCCCATGCCAACGCACAATGGAACGCTCGGCTGGTGGTCACCGATCGAACGGGCCATCCTGCCTTTCTCCAACCTCCGGGTGAGCAGGTCACTCAGCCGTTCCTGCCGCCGCTACACGGTATCCATCGACGCCGACGCCACTGGAGTGGTCGAGAGTTGCGCCGACCCTCGCCGCCCCCATGCGTGGATCACGCCCGAGATGAAGGAGGCGTATCTGGTGCTGCACCGGCTCGGCTGGATGCACTCCTTCGAGGTGTGGGACGACGAGGGCGATCTCGTCGGCGGTCTCTACGGCGTCGGTATCGGGGGCCTCTTCTGCGGTGAGTCGATGTTCCACCGGGCCCGAGATGCGTCGAAGGTCGCTCTCGTGCATCTCGTGAGCATTCTGTCTGAACGGGGTGGGATGATGCTCGACGTCCAATGGCTCACGCCCCACCTCGAGTCGTTGGGCGCCGAGGTGATCGGTCGGGACGCCTATCTCACTCGACTGCCCAAGGCCGTGTCGGCTCCCGATCCCTTCGAAGGCCTGGACACCGAGCAGGATTGGTGAGTAGTTAGGATGCGTCCCGCCGTGGAGGGTTGGAAATCGCCTCAATAATCGCCGGCATCGACCTGTCACCGATCGGCCGGCGGGTGGCTGACCGGGGCCGGATCGTCGCCGAGGCGTCGGGGCAGCCACTCGATCTGGTCCACGTTCTTGAATCCCTCAACGAGGCCATGATTCCCGGTTCTCTCGCCAAACTCGCCGACCGGCATCGTCAGGAGAGTGTTCGGGAGACGGCCGAATGGGTCAGGGGTCGGACCGACGTGCCCGTCGAATTGCACCTCGCCAAGGGCTCTCCGAGTTGGGAGATGGTGCGGCTGTCCAAACAAGCCGACGTCACCTTGATCGGCTCCTCTTCCGTAGATTCGGGCCGGGTCGGTCCCGTCGCCACCTCGGTGGCGCGCATGGCCTCGACCGATGTCCTCCTGGTCCGACGTCAACCCCGCGTCCCCTATCGCAAGGTGGTGGCCGCCGTCGACATGTCGGAAGCCTCCAAGGCCGCGGTGGGAGCGGTCCTGCGCCGGTTCCCTGAAGCCGAGATCACAGCCGTCTTCTCCCTTCCGTCGCGCTTCGACGCCCTACTCGGCGAGGCGGGCATGTTCAATGAGGAGCTCACCGCTTCCCGTGCCCAGCGGCTGGAGGAGGCGGAGCTTCGGATGGAGGAGTTCGTGGAGAACTGGCCCGGGCGGGTCCGTCCCCTGGTGGCCGACGGGCCGCCCCGGGAAGCCATCAGCGAGATGGTTCGTCGCCGCGGCGCCGACCTGGTGTCGGTCGCCAGCCGAGGGGCCGGCGCCACCCGCATGGTGCTGCTCGGCTCGGTGGCCGAGGAGGTGGCGGCGGAGGCTCCGTGCGACGTCTTCATCGCTCGTGTGTCGTCCCAGTTCCGCCGCCCCTAGACAGAGACATACCCAACTGACGGACAATTTTCCGTCGCCACGACGGGTTATTGCACGTCAGTTCATCCGGTCC
>DATABS010000089.1:0-5984 GCA_036259475.1 Acidimicrobiia bacterium
CCAGCGCCGCCCCGCCAACCGGGTCGACCTCGCAGCGCTTCACGCACTATCCAAACGATCGTCTCAAAGACGAGTTCGGCCGCAACGCCAACGAGCAAATCGCCCACCGATACGACGCAGCCGGCAACCCGATCGAAGACCGAGACGTCGCCAGCAACCACACGGTAACCAGCGACTACTACCTCGACGGGCTCCCCCGAACCGTCACCAGCGGCCTCACCGGCTCCGCCGGCGACAGCACCGCCTACGGCTACAACGGCGTCGGACTGCCAATCTCCCGCGCCGAAAGCGGCACCCAGGCGCACAACACTACATACCGCTACAACGACGCCGGGCTACTCGACCAGCTCACCTCCGACCTCGGCGGCGCCAACACCTGGACCTGGAAATACGACGCCGCCGGGCGCCCGTTCGAGGAGAACGCGCCGAACGGATACAAGGTCACCAAGACGTGGCGAGCAGACGACACGCTGGCTACCCAACGGCTCGTCAACAACGCTCAGACAGTCCTCGCCGACTGGACCTACCACCACGACGAGCTCTACCGCCAAAAATCCCAGGACTTCACGGGGAAGAACGCCAACGACGTCCAGACAACCAAGAACTTCACATACACCTACTGGCCCACCGGCGAGCTCAAGGCGTTCAACGACGGCACGACGACCCACAACCTGACCTGGGACCCGGACGGGAACCGGCTGACCTTCGGAAACAACATCACTGCCAAGTACAACGCCGACGACTCGATCCACGAATCGAGCGTCAACGGAACGACGACGACGTTCGAATACCTGCCTTTCGGGGGTGTCCTCCGAGACGGAGCGTGCAATGTCTACGACGGCTTCGACCGGCTGACCAGCATCCGCCCCGCGGACTCGGACCTCGGACGGGCGGGATGCGAGGGCACGCCCCTCCCCAACAGCATTGAGTACTCATACGACGCTCTCGACCGGCAACGTAGCCGCAAGACACCTGTCGACAACAAGACCACCACCTTCCGCTACGACGGACGGGCCTCAAACATCGCCGGCGAGAAGCGAGACGCCACCATCTTCAGTTACCTCATCGACCCGGCGGGTGGCAAGCAAGCGGTGAGTCAGACCGGTACGCCGGGGACCGAGTTCCTGTTCGACGACGGCTACGGCAACCTGTCAACCGTCGCCCAGAACGGCAATGTCAAGTGCGCTGTCCGATACAACCCGTTCGGCGAACCAATCAACCCCCAGAACGGCACGCTCATCAATGGCGACAACCCGTGCCACAGCGGCTCCACGATGGGCAAGGCCTTCTACCGAGGTGGACGACGCGACGAGAGCACGGGCCGCTACCAGCTCGGTTCCCGCACGTACGACCCGAAGACGAGCAGCTTCCTCACGCCGGATCATTACCGTGCAGGGGGATCTGATCAGAATCTCTCGGTCGGCGTCGACCCCCTGACGCGCAACAGCTACAGCTACGTCAACGGGGACCCGGTCAACCTGATCGACCCCGACGGACATGATGCCTGCCGCATGGAAGAGACCCGAGAAGCTCAGCTCCAATGCGTCAACGCAAGATCCCAGGAACGCGGCGGTCGGGGCGTCCGCTACTTCGAAACCAAAGGCGGCACGACCATCTACCGCGAACCAGACGGGTTCGCGTACCGCGTCACCAAAGGCCAAGGAATCGACCGCAGGGACATCACCCCATCCTGGCAGTGGGAACACGGCTCCCCAGCCGAGCGAGCATACGCCGCCTACATGTATGGCTGCGCCGAGCAGAGCTGCAAAACCCCCCGGACCGGCAGCAGACTCTGGAACATTGCCGTCGAATTCGGCAAGAGCATCGTCACCGACCCCATCGATTGCGTTGAAGGGCTCAGCCACCTCGACCCCCGATTCGAATGCGTTAGCATCGTGCCAGCCGGAAAGCCTGGAAAACTCGGCAAGACCTTCCTCTCGGGTAACGCGGCACAAGCGGTGGGGAGCGCGAGTCGGTTCTCTATCCATAGTCGGGTGATTGCGCAGTTGGATGACGTGCGTCTGGGTCCGCTTGCCGGGCGCTTCGGCCCCGACGACCTCCAAGGACTCCTCCATGCTCCTTCGGCTAAGCCGTACTTTGATACAGCAACCGGCTACATCAACGTCATGCAAGAAATCGACGGGGTGCTGCTACGGGTGACGACTGCCGCGGACGACTTTCGAATCATCTCGGTCGGCAGGCTCCGCGAAGCCCAGCTACGGAACGGCATCGCGAACGGGCGCTTCGTGCCCATCGGATCGGGAGGCTGACATGGCATCGGTTCACATCCGGGAGATACAAAACTGGCTTACCGCACGGGGTGAGACCGATGCATTGCCGGGGCGGGGAGGGATGTTTATCGAGATCCGCTTCGATGTAGACGGCCCGTTGCCCGAAGCAATCGATGAAGAATACGCGAGTCGTGCGCTGACCGTCGACTCGCCACAGGGCACCGTCACGATCACATTTGACGAGGCGGGTCAGTTGCGCAGCCTGGACATCTCATGACCTTCACCGCCTCGGCGCCGGGCCACTCTCCGATGGTCGCGCCCGGGCTGGCTGCTCGCGGCAACCCTCAGGGGATGGCTCTCGCTCTGAGAGTCGTCGCAACTGAGGCGGTGCCAACCCGATGAGCGTTCGGGTGTCGACCGCGTGATGGCAAACCGTATCGCGGCCGCAACCGGACCGCGACTTCAGTGGGCATTTCCCGGACGGTCAACGCTGCCGGTCAAACCGGTGCTCGGACGTTCAGCATTGCGGACGAGGCCTGGGCGGCTATGTCGCCACAAGAGCAGTGGATCCGCAATCAACTCTTCATCGGCGCGAAGTGCCTTGATCGACTTCGTTCAACGCGCGCGCAGACGCGGCTCGGTCTCCCGCCAAGGTCAAACACTGCCGGACCTTGCCGTCGGGGCCGCTGCGGTGCTTGGACACAGGAAACACTGCTTGGGTGGCGCCGGCGTAGATCTCTTGGCTGTGCTCGTCCACCGAGACGGTCACGGCCAGGTCGGGGGCGGCTAAATCCGGGAGGATCGCGAAGAACCCGCGTTCCATAGCCGGGCCCCGCACGGTCCGTTTACAGCCCACCGTGATCAGCGCCAGAGATTCCGCTCGAACCGAGGCACCGGACGGGCGCGGGTGGAGACGGCGCGGCTTGGCCGGACCCGAAGCGGCTGGGGGTACGCCTGCGCCGCGAGAAGAGCAGCCCTGGCGTCGGCGGAGTCGGAGACGGCGGCATGGGTGGCGCCGGCGTGGATGCCCTGAGTGTGCTCGTCCACCGAGGCGCTAGCGACCACGTCGAGTACGGCGGAGTCCTGGAGCGCTTCGCCCCGCTCGTCATCGGCGATGGTCCGAACGGCGGCGGCAGCGTTGGCGTCGGTCGGCGACGTGGTGACAACCGTGGTCGCTTCGACCATGGCGTCGACCGGGTCCAGGCCCTCGGCGAGGCACTCGCGGTAGCGCATGATCACCTCGGGCTCGAGCGCAGAGAGGCGTTTGGGAATGTCAACCCGGAGTGGCCCCACTGTGCTCGTCTGATTTGGCCCCGGGTGGTTAGGCGGTCTTCTTGCGGGAGCGGCTGGCTCGGGTGACGCGGAGTCGGTAGCTCTCGGTGCCGGTTTCGATGATGTGGGCGTGGAAGGTGACTCGGTCGACGATGGCAGCGACGAGGCGGGGGTCGGGGATGATCTGGCCCCACTCGCTGAACGGGAGGTTCGAAGCGGTGGCGATGGAGGCCTTCTCTTCTCGTTCGGTGATGACTTGGAAGAGGAGTTCGGCGCCTCGGCCGTCGAGTTGGACGTAGCCGAGTTCGTCGAGGCAGAGCAGGTCGAGCCGGCCGTAGCGAGCGACGATCCGGGATAGGCGCCGGTCGTCGGCGGCTTCGACGAGTTCGTTGACGAGCTGGGCGGTGGTGACGTAGCGGACTCGACGTCCTTGTTCACAGGCGGCGATCCCGAGGCCGATGAGCAGGTGGCTCTTGCCGGTGCCGCTGTCACCGAGGAGCACGACCGGTTCTCCGGCGTCGAGGTAGCTGCCCCCGGCCAGGGTGGAGATCGTGGCGGGGTTGACGGTCGGAGCAGCTGCGATGTCGAAGTCGGCGAGACGTTTCATGCGGGGGAAGCGGGCTTCGTGGATGCGGCGTTGGCGGCGACGTTCGGCTCGTTCGTCGCACTCGGCGGAGAGCACTTCTGCGAGATAGGACAGATAGGAGAGCTGGGACCGCTGGGCCAGCTCGGCCAGCCGGGTGGCTTCGGATCGGACGACTGGGAGGCGGAGTTCTCGGGTGGCGGCGCCGATCGCGGCAGCGGCGGCGGTGTCGGTCATCTTGGTCACGAACTGGCCTCCAGTAGGTCGTCGTAGCCGGCGAGGGTGGGCTTTGGGCGGTCGAAGCGGGCCAGGGCACCGATCGGAACGACTGGTGCTGGGTCGGTGTCGTCGGCGGCGCGGCGGGCTTCGACGAGGACGATCTCGGGATCGACGCTGCCGGCGGTGATCGCTGCTCTGATGCCGGTCACCACCGCGGCGTGGGGAAGTTGGCGGTGAGCGAGCAGCACATCGATCAGCACCCGGGTCCCTTCGGTGTCCCCGAGGCGGCGGCGGGCCAACTCCCAGAACTGTTCGTGTGCGGCGGTGAACGCCCCTGAAGCTCGGGCCCGTGCCAGCGCTGTGGCCCCGGGGAGCGCTCCGGGCTTGCGGGCCAAGACCTCGAGGTAGTGGTCGAGAACCAGCACTTCGCTGCTGCGGGCCACCGCCCGGGCGTGGCGGGCAACGAGGCGGCTGCGGTCGTAGATCTCGACCGTCTCGGCGCCGAGCATCACGTCGAGCCGCTTGCCGGCGAAGCGGGCGGGGACAGAGTAGAAGGACTGTCGAACGCACACCCGGGCCTTGGCATCAACCCTGTTGGTCGAGGCCCGGCGAGCGTCGAACCGTTCGTCGGGTAGTGGCCGGAGCTCATGGGCTTCAACAGCGAAGTGTTCCCCGACGCTGAGGAACCGGCCACTGATGCGGCGGTGGTCGTCCCGGGCATCGGCTTTGGCCATCAACTCGTTGAGCTGCGCCATTGACTCCACTCGGGGCATGGGGACCATGTGCCGGCGGCGGAACCGGCCGATCTCGCCTTCGACCCCGCCCTTTTCGTGGGCTCCATCCTTGCCTGGGAAGCAGAAGAACGAGTCGAACCCGTAGTGGGACCGCAAAGCGATGAACCGGTCGCTCTCCAGCCGATCACGGCCCTTCATCACCCGCACCACAGCCGGTTTCAGGTTGTCGTAACGGATGCGCTCTGGGACACCGCCGAAATGCTCGAAGGCCAGGACGTGGCCCTCGAGGAACACCTCCTGCGCCTGGTTCGCATAGATCCGGTGGAACCCCTTGCCCGACGCTGACAGGCGCATCACGAACATCCAGCCCGAGGTCAGCAACCCGTTGAGGTAAAAGCTGACCTCGCCGAAATCGACCTCGCCTTCCTCGCCCAAGGGATGGGTCTGGGGCACTTTCACCTCCACCAGTGGAACCACCGAACGACCGCGCGCCTCAGCGACGTAACGCCGAACGGTTGACTCGCCCACCACCACGCCGTGCTCCTCGACCAGCCGCTGCCACACCCGCCGAGCCGTGTGCCGCTGCTTCCTCGGCGCAGCGGCGTCCGCCGCCAGCCAGCTGTCAATCAACGGCTTCCAAGGCCCCAACACCGGAGCACTCCGCGCCGGCACCTTCCGAGCCGGTGGCACCGCCGACGCCAAAGCCTGCCGAACATTGCGCCGATGCGTCCTGAACCGGCGGGCCAACTCCCGCGTCGAGAGCCCCTCCCGCTCATGAGCCTTGCGGATCTGCTCGAACAGCTCCACCTTCGACCTCTGCGCCATCCGCCCACAGTCACGACCACCACACACAACGTGGTGGACCCGCACCGGCGGCACCGAGGTGGGCCCAAATCAGACGAGCACTACCGGCCCAGGTGGGGCCAGATCAGATGAGCACACTCA
>DATABS010000090.1:0-6228 GCA_036259475.1 Acidimicrobiia bacterium
GATCCCAGGAAGATATTTTGCCGCCTCCCGCCACCCGAGCCGGATGCGGCGTCGTGTTGTCGTCCACCACCCAGTCCGGACCCCCATCCGTCGCCGACACCGCCGGACCACCCACATTCACCCGCAACAACACCGACGAAGTGTCGGACACTGTGAACGAAGCCGTGTTGTTGGCGCCGACTTCGTTGCCTGCTGTGGATCGGTCCTTGACCGAGGCCACCGTCACCGTATGGGTTCCCGATGGAATGTCCGCCGTCGTGAGCTCGACGGTCCTGAGATCTCCCAAGAGTTCGGCGGCAGTGATCGCTATACCGCCGGAGATCGAGTAGTTGCCCGGATCCTCGGCGGTCGCTTGATCCACCGCCTCGTCGAAGGTGACGAGCAATTTGGAGTTGGAGAACGAGGCTCCACTCACTGAGGGAGGTGAAGTATCCGGTTGGGCGATTCCATCTCCGTTGAAGTGCAGCCAGTTGAGCCGGAAAAGTTCGCTGCCGCCTGCGCCTGAGTTCTCGAACGTCAAATAGAGCGTTGTGCTACCACTCGATGTGACTGGCGTCGTCACCGACAGGTAGTCATTCCACGACGTTCCTGGAGGGACGGTCGCCTCACCGACGACAGGCCCGTCAACGGAGCCCTCCCGCAAAACGATGTCGCCACCAGCGCCGCCGGCAGCCACTCGGACAGTGACAGAGTGAATGCCGTCGAGTGCAACACGATCGAAAGCGATGTGATCGCCGTGCTGGATGCCACTCACGTCCAAGCCTCCGTCAGGATCATCGGTCGAGGCTTGCGTTGTGATACCCGAGCTCTGCGAATTGAACTCGGCCTGTTTCAAGAAAGGATGCAGAACGGCTTCCGCGGTGTCGGAGAGCGGACCTGTACTCCCCGTGCCATTGTCGGTATAGGTGGCTTGCAGGACGCCAAACACATTCTCCACGTCGGTATGGCCGGCTCGATCGAATGTGAACGTTCCCGTCGTACCGCTTGCGCTGGTGAGAGGGTGAGCGTGACTGTCATGGCCCAACAGGCTTTCTACGGATACGCGGTCGGAAGGGATGGACCCGTCAGCGGTTGTTCCGTCCTCGGCGTCGACCGCCTGCGCCGTGAATGGGACCGGTCTGTCCCAGTCGAAGAAGCCCCCGTCGGGCGGTGTCCCAAAGCTCACCTCGGGAGCCGTATTTCCGGCTGAAATCTGCACCACGGCCGTCCCCGTCGCCCCTTGGGTGTCTGTGACGGTCAAACTGGCGAAGTAGTCACCGGGCGTGTCGTAAGTATGGCTACCTGCGGCCGTCGTAGCGTCGACATTGCCGTCACCGTCGAAGTCCCAGGCGTAGTCGAGATTTGTGCCGTCCTCGGGATCTGTCGAGTCTTCTCCTGAGAAGTCGACATCGAGAGGGGTGGGGCCGGCCGTTGCGGAGGCAGTCACGACGGCTGTCGGAGAAAGATTCGACGCCTCGTAGACGATCTTCGAAAGGCTCGCATCGTCGTTGCTCCCGAAACCAGTCCCATACTCCAGGAAATACATCACGCCGTCGGGTCCGAATTCCATCTCGATGGGAGAACGTAGGTCGAACGAGGGTAGGAACGGCTCTATTGCGACCACCTTCCCACTCGCGTCAAGTCGTGCCGTCTTTATCCAATCCCGGGTCCACTCATAGAAGAAAACCCGGCCCTCGTAGAACGGCGGGAAAGCGTCTTCTGAAGGGCTGCTAGGTCGGTGATAAACAGGTCCGGCCATCACCGTGTTGCCGCATGCGCTTTCAATCGGCGGTTCACACTCCGGATCCTTGATCTCAGGGAAGTCGACATTCAGGGCGTTCGAAAAGGAGTACCAAATCAGCGGAGGCTGGCCCGGCGGGAGATCCACTAACCCGGTGTTGTTGATGGAGTGATTTTCCAAGTTCGAGCAGTCGAAAGGAACGCCATCCACGCGATACGGAAGGTTGTTGGCAATGCAGTACGGCCAGCCGTGATTCGCGGGGGCCCGGGCTTGGATGAGTTCGTCGCGGCCGGCTGGGCCGTTCGTCAAATTGTTATTCTTCGCGTCAGGTCCCACATCACCGGTGTACAGCCATCCGGTCGCTGGATCGATACTGAGGCGGAACGGATTCCGGAGACCCATCAGATAGATTTCCGGCCGGGCTTCTGGCGTACCGGGTTCGAAGAGATTACCCGGAGGAATGTCATAGGTTCCGTCCGAGTTGGGGTCTATGCGGAGCACCTTCCCCCGCAAGTCGTTCGTATTTGCCGATGAGCGTTGAGCGTCATTCTTCGGATCGTCTTCGTTGATCGGAGCGAATGAAGAGTGCAACGTGTTGTCACCCGTAGAGATATAGAGGCGTCCTGCACTGTCAAAGGCGAGCGACCCAGCTGCGTGATGGCAGCAGTTCTCACGATCCGTCGGTACCTCCAAGTAAACGACCTCATCGGTCAGCTGTCCGCCGGCGAGAGTGAACCGCGATAACACTTGTTTGTTGGCGTCCGCTGGGAGTGGCGAGTAGTAGAGCCAAAGCCAGCCGGTGGTCTCGAAACTCGGATCGAGTGTCAAACCCAGCAGTCCGTCTTCGAAGTCGCTATGAACGGGGATCTGGCCAATCAGCGCTGTCGAGGAGGTCGATGGGTTCCACAGTTTGACCTTGCCCTTGCGCTCGATCCATATGACCCGCCCGTTCTGGGTGACCGCTAACTCCATCGGATTGGTGGTTACGTCGTCGAGCGTCACCTTTTGGTAGTTGGAGTCGATGGATGCCTGGCAATCGCCGCTGGCGCGACCGGTCGCCCAGTTGAGGCCACCCGCGACGTGCCCGAGGAAGTTGCTGTCGCTGTATTGCTCGACGGGGTGCCCAAGGAGAGTCGTCCAGGAGCGCGCCGCACCGAAGTTGTGGCACCAGGCAACGGGGTGATCGGGTCCCATCGTGTTGCCCTTCAGCGTTCGCAGGTCTGCGGTGGCCAAGATGTGGACGTTGCCCCGCGGATGTGGGGTGTAGTTGGCAAACGAGTCGACGACCGGCCAGCGATCTGGAAGATGAGCCGTCGAGGGATGGTTGGTGTCGGAGACGAGAACCGTACCGGAGTGTTGACCGGCTGGGTCACTGTCGAAGCTGGCTCCGATGAGACTCACCCAGAACGGCCAGCCCTCCATGGCGTCGCCGGGGGAATGCACTCCCACGAAACCGCCGCCTGCCTCGATATATCGTTGAAACGCGGCCCTTTCGCCGGTAGTCATGATGCTGCCGCTCGATGCGACGAAAACCACTGCTTCCACGTCGGCCAAGTCGGCGTCGTTGAATATCGAGGAGTCGTTGGTGGTTACGACGTGGTAACCCTCGCTCTCGGCGAGTTGGGTCAGCGCGGTCGCCCGGGCCTGCATCTCCGGGTGGACGAAGCCAGCGGCCTCCCAGAAGACAATCACTGTGTGGCCTTCGTGCGCCGCGGCTGGGGGGGCCCCGCTGACTACTCCGATCGTCGAGAAGACGAGCGCCACCGCAAGCGCAACGCCGAATAGTCGTTTTCCCCTACCAGCAGTCGTGATGGCCTCCCTGACCCCGTAGGACGGATGGTATGTCGACTGTGCAGGAACTGCAAGATACGCTCCTGATCCGAGGGACCCTTCAAGGCTCTTTGGAGCGATAGCGTACGAGCATGCCACGGAGCAACAGGCAGAGCCTCGGCCGTCATTCTCGCATCTCCGGTGAGTCGGTGATCGTAACGGGTGCCGGTGGAACCATCGGAAATGCGATTGCCAACCGCGTTATCGCTTTGGGAGGCCGGGTAGTGGGCGTCGATCGGTCCTCAGCCGGTCACTCGAGGATCAAAAGGATTGGAGCGGGGGAACAGCACTGGTTGCAGGCCGACGTCACAGAGGAGGACGCTATTGACCGAATTCTCGACTTGGCGGCGGAGACCGGCGCGAGATTCATAGTCCACGCTGCCGGGTGGCAGCTCCAGGACGGGCGGGAGCGAGTGGCGAGTGAGACCGAATGGAGCTCGCTGTTCCAAGTGCACGTCGTGGCTCCAGCGTTGATCACCGCGCGCATGTTCGACGTTCTGCACGACCGGGGAGCGACCGCTTCGTGTGTCTTTATCTCATCGGTACATGAAGAAACAGTTTTCGGAGATCCGTCGTACGGCGCTGCAAAGGGCGCCGTACGCAACGTGGTGACGGAGCTCGCAGCGCTCGCGGCCGACCATGGTTCCAGAGTCAATTCAGTGGCTCCTGGGCACGTCGACGTGCAGAACGTATCGAGTCCTCCCAGTCGGCTCGGACGCCGAGCAATCTCGCCGGACGCCGTCGCCCGGGCCGTCGTGTTCCTCCTTTGCGATCACTGTTCTCCTTTCACGACGGGCGCCACTCTCCACGTCGATGCTGGCATGAGGTTGCGTGATCCGTGGAATGAACCACCAAAACAAAAGCGGCGCTTCCGGCTCAGATGAGTGACTGCGCCATGCGACCGTCGGACCGCCAAGCATGCAGCGAGTGAACATCGTCGGTCCCTCCAGCTCGGGCAAGACCACTCTGGCGCGAATCCTGGCGGAAGAAGCATCTCTACCTCATGTTGAGCTTGATACCCTGTACCGACATGAGAACGGCCGAGTCCCGAACTCTCATGACATATTCGTCGCCCGAGTACGGGAAGTCACCGCCCAAGACGTGTGGATGATCGACGGGGACCGCAGGACGGTGCGAGACCTGATATGGCAACGTGCCGATACCGTGTTCTGGCTCGACTATCCGCTGCCAACGGTGCTCCTCAGATACTTCATCCGGACACTGCGCCGCCGAAGAGCAACGCCGAGATTCTGGCCCGAGACGGGTCCGCCTGAAGGTTGGCGGCGTCTCCTCCGAAGGAATTCCCTCCTTAGGTCGATCGTCGGCAGTCATCGCAGGCGACGATGGGAAATCGAGGCACTTGTCCGAGAGTATCCGCAGGTGACCCTCTACCGGTTCAGGCGGCCTATCGAGGCAGAGGCGTGGCTGAGGAATGTAGGGCCTCCCGCAGGGTGACAGAAGATGTCGTCAGGAAAAGCCACTACTCGAGATCTCCGCCAGACGTCGTGGTGAAAACATTCGATGGCATGCCAACCGTCGGTGACTGAGCGACGTATACCGCGCCTCCCGAGGCCGGCGAGGATGGGTCGGCTCTGGCAGTGGTTATGAAAACCGAGGAGAGTCCAGGTCCGCCGAAGCACGCCGATGTGACGTTCGGAACTGGGACTAGAACCTGTTCAACCAAGGTGCTTTCCTCAGAGTAAACGAGCAAGCGTCCCCCTCCCCACACGGCCACCCAAACATTGCCGGCCGAGTCGACGCACAAGCCATCTGGGACCCCTACGTCGTCGGATATCCGGGTGAACGGACGGCGATCGTGAATTGCACCTGACTCTTCCTCGAACGCCATAACGTCGACCCGACCCGTGGGCGTATCGATGTAGTACATCCGTGACGAATCGGGACTCCATCCGATTCCATTGCTGATGCCCACGTCGCTCAAAACCTCAGTGGGGGCCTCGGCGAGAACGAATCTGAATAGGGATCCACGCGGTCGGTCTCCGCGTACGGGGCAGGTCCCCATCCACAGGCGACCCGCCGGGTCCACTCCACCGTCATTCATCCGTGTGCCTCTTCGCGCCGGTTTGGCCAGCTTCCTTTGGCCGCCCGCGAGATCCATCTCGACTATCCGTCGACCGAGTCCGGCGATCAGAGAAGTCTCTCCGGACAGTGCAATGGATCCCACCACGTTTCCCGCCGATCGAACCAGCCGCTTACCGTCAGGGGCCAGCGAATGGATTTTACGCCCAGCAATGTCCACCCACCGGAGCGTCCCGGAGCGATGGTCCCAAAGGGGCGATTCGCCCAGCACCATGGATTCGTCTGTCACTCGATGTACGGTCAACAACTTCCTTGACCTTCCTCAGGGCTAGAGGCGGCGACGTTTTGGGTGGGGAGTCGTGGGTAGGCCTAGCTTACGAGTTGCCGCTTCCTGACCGTATGCCACACAATGAACGGCAACATCGAGTGGGAGGTAGAAACGGTATGCAGTGGGGGCGAAGCTATCGCGTGAATGAGACGTCGGTAGCGGCTGAGCGCCTAGATGACGAAATCGTTGTAGTCAACTTCACCAGCGGTCGGTATTACAGCCTGCGTGGGACGGGTGCAGAAGTGTGGCGTCTGCTCGAGGCGGGGCAGACGCCGGAGTCGATTGCAGAAGCGTATGGAGCTTCATCGAC